>NZ_CP108093.1:5108333-5792500 GCF_036188265.1 Streptomyces sp. NBC_00247
CTCAGCATCGAACTCCACGATCCCGGGGCCCGCGCTCCCGGGCGGGGGCGCGGGCTGCTCGCCGACGCCCTCACCCTCGTACCGTCAGGCAGCCCCGTCTTCGCGGCCGTCGCCCCGGGCAACGCCCGCTCCCTGCGCGGCTTCCTCGCCGCCGGGTTCGTACCGGTCGGCAGTGAGGTGATCGTCGAACCCGGCCGGGCGTGAGGCCCCCGGGAACGACGAAGCCCGCCTCCCCGGAGAACCGGGGGGCGGGCATCGTCGTGGCGGACCGAGCAGAAACGATCAGACGCTGCGGAAGGCCAGGACCACGTTGTGGCCGCCGAAGCCGAACGAGTTGTTGATCGCGGCGATCGAACCCTCGGGCAGCGGCTGCGGCTTGTCGCGGACGATGTTCGCCGTCACGTCGTCGTCGAGGTTCTCGATGTTGATGGTCGGCGGGGCCATCCGGTGGTGCAGCGCGAGGACCGTGGCCACGGTCTCGATGCCGCCCGCACCACCCAGCAGGTGGCCCGTCATCGACTTGGTCGCGGAGATCGCGACGTGGTCGAGGTCGTCGCCCAGGACCGAGCTGAGCGCCTTCAGCTCGGCCACGTCGCCCTGCGGCGTGGACGTGGCGTGCGCGTTGAGGTGGACGACCTCGGACGGCTTGAGGTCCGTGGTGTCCAGCAGGTTGCGCATCGCCGCGGCGATGCCCCGGCCGGTCGGCTCGGGCTGCGCGATGTGGTGGGCGTCGGCGGACAGGCCCTGGCCCAGCACCTCGCAGTAGACCTTGGCGCCGCGCGCGGCGGCGTGCTCGACCGACTCCAGGACCACGACGCCCGCGCCCTCACCGAGGACGAAGCCGTCACGGCCCGTGTCGTACGGCCGCGAGGCCTTCTGGGGCTCGTCGTTGTTCTTGGACATCGCCATCATGTTGGCGAAGGCCGCGATCGGCAGCGGGTGGATGGCCGCCTCCGTACCACCGGCGACGACCACGTCGGCACGGCCGGTACGGATCATCTCGACGGCGTACCCGATGGCCTCGGCACCCGACGCGCAGGCGGAGACCGGGGTGTGGACACCGGCCTGGGCGTTGACCTCCAGGCCGACGTTGGCCGCCGGGCCGTTCGGCATGAGCATGGGGACGGTGTGCGGGGAGACGCGGCGTACGCCCTTCTCCTTCAGCACGTCGTACTGGTCGAGCAGCGTGATCACGCCACCGATGCCGGAGGCGATGACCGTGCCCAGCCGCTCGGGCTCGATCGCGTCGTCCTCACCGGCCTTGCCGGTGAAGCCGGCGTCCGCCCACGCCTCGCGGGCCGCGATCAGCGCGAACTGCGCCGAGCGGTCCAGCTTGCGGGCGAGCGGGCGGGGCAGAACCTCGCCCGGGTCAACCGCTGCCAACGCGGCGATCCGGACGGGCAGTTCGGCGAAACGCTCGCCTTCGAGGGGCTTGATGCCGGAGCGACCGGCCATCAACCCCTCCCAGGTCGATGCGGAGTCGCCACCCAGCGGAGTGGTTGCGCCGATACCGGTGACGACCACGGTGCGATTGGTCGAGTTCACTGGAAAATCTTCTCCACGTGTAGAGGGTCGTGAATCAGCGGCGCCACCGCCGGGTGGCGACACACGAACCGGCCTGGGATCAGGCCTGGTTCTTCAGGATGTAGTCGGCAGCGTCGCCGACCGTCTTGAGGTTCTTGACGGACTCGTCGGGGATCTTGACGTCGAAGCGCTCCTCGGCGGCGACGACGACCTCGACCATGGACAGCGAGTCGACGTCCAGGTCGTCGGTGAAGGACTTGTCCAGCTGGACGTCCTCGACCGGGATACCGGCGATCTCGTTGACGATCTCGGCGAGACCGGTGACGATCTCTTCCTGGGTGGCGGCCATGTTGGCGCTCCTTCGATAAGTGTCTGCTGGGTTCTGACGTCCGGACCGAGAACCCCGATGGTGCTGGATCTTCTCGTTCGGACCGGGCGAAAAGCCTTAGGGGAGAGTAACGACCGTCGCGGCGAAGACGAGACCCGCCCCGAAGCCGATGACGAGGGCGGTATCGCCGCTCTTCGCCTGCCCGGTCGCCAGGAGCCGCTCCATCGCGAGCGGGATCGAGGCGGCGGAGGTGTTGCCGGTCGTCTCCACGTCGCGGGCGACGATGACGCTCTCCGGCAGTTTGAGGGTCTTCACCATCGAATCGATGATCCGCATGTTGGCCTGGTGCGGAATGAAGACGTCCAGGTCTTCCGGAGCGACCCCGGCGGCTTCCAGCGCCTGCTGGGCCACCTTCGCCATCTCGAAGACGGCCCAGCGGAAGACCGCCTGACCCTCCTGCGTGATGGCCGGGAACTTCTCCGGGCGCTCGGCGTGGAACTGGTCCCACGACACGGTCTGCTTGATGGTGTCCGACTTGTCGCCCTCGGAGCCCCAAACGGTCGGGCCCATGGCCGGTACCTTCGACGGGCCGACGACCACGGCGCCCGCTCCGTCACCGAAGAGGAAGGCCGTGGCACGGTCGGACAGGTCGGTGAGGTCGCTGAGCCGCTCCACACCGATGACGAGGACGTACTCCGCGGAACCGTCGACGACCATGCCCTTGGCGAGCGTCAGACCGTAACCGAAGCCCGCGCAGCCGGCGGAGATGTCGAAGGCCGCGGGCTTGCCCGCGCCGATCTTGTGCGCGATCTCGGTGGCGACGGCCGGAGTCTGCTTGAAGTGCGAGACGGTGGAGACGATCACACCGCCGATCTGCTCCGGGGCGATCCCCGCGTCGGCGATGGCCTTGCCGGCGGCCTCCACGGACATCGCGGACACGGTCTCCTCGTCGGAGGCCCAGTGCCGGGTGGCGATGCCGGAGCGGGAGCGGATCCACTCGTCGGACGAGTCGATCGTTTCGAGGATCACCTCGTTCGGCACCACGCGGGTCGGGCGGTAGCCGCCGACCCCCATGATGCGTGCGTACGGGGCGCCCTGGCTGGGCTTGATCTTCGACATGCTCGTGCTCCTTAGGCGGACGCGTGCTCGGAGATGAGCGCGCGGGCCGCGTCGAGGTCGTCGGGGGTCTTGAGCGCGAGGGTCCGCACGCCGGGCAGCGCGCGCTTGGCGAGCCCGGTGAGGGTGCCCCCGGGGCACGCCTCGATGAGCGCGGTCACACCGAGCTGCTGGAACGTCTCCATGCACAGGTCCCAGCGGACCGGGTTCGCGACCTGCCCGACCAGGCGCTCGACGACCTCGGCGCCCGTCGCGACCGTCTTGCCGTCCGCGTTCGACACGTACGTCACGGTGGGATCGGCGATCTCCAGGCCCCGGGCCGCTTCGCGCAGCCGTTCGACGGCCGGAGCCATGTGGTGCGTGTGGAACGCCCCGGCGACCTTGAGCGGCACCACGCGGCGCACGCCCTCCGGCTTGTTCTCGGTCAGCGCGGCGATCTGGGCGGCCGTGCCCGCGGCGACGATCTGACCGCCACCGTTCACGTTGGCCGGGGTCAGCCCGAGGCTCTCCAGGTGCGGGACCGTGACGTCCGGGTCGCCGCCGAGCAGAGCGGCCATGCCGGTCTCGGTGACCGCGGCGGCGTCGGCCATCGCGAGCCCGCGGGCCCGCACCAGGCGGAGCGCCGCCTCGTCGCCGAGCACACCGGCGTAGGCGGCGGCGGTGATCTCGCCGACGCTGTGCCCGGCGACGACGGCGGGCGACGCGTTCAGCGCGGACGCGGAGAGGAGACCCGCGGCCACCAGCAGGGGCTGGGCCACCGCCGTGTCACGGATCTCGTCGGCGTCGGCCTTCGTGCCGTAGTGGGCAAGGTCGAGCCCGATGGCGTCGGACCAGGCCGCGATGCGGTCGGTGGCACCGGGGAGGTCGAGCCAGGGAGTCAGGAAGCCGGGCGTCTGAGCGCCTTGGCCGGGAGCGACGAGTACGAGCACCCTCACACTCTCTCTTGCGGACGGTCCCGTACGCCCGTGGGGACAGGGACGAAGAACCGTCAGGGGAATTGTTGAAGTCCGACAAAAGTCTAGGACTGGCTGTCTCTCGCGGCCAAGCGCCCCAGGATCAGCGCGATCCGGAGCGTGAACGCGGAACGTACGTCGGACGGCGACCAGCCGGTGACGTCCGTCACACGTCGTAGCCGGTAGCGCACGGTGTTGGGGTGCACGAACAGCATTCGGGCGGCACCTTCCAGGCTGCTCGCCTGCTCCAGGTAGACACTCAGAGTCTCCAGGAGCGCGGACCCGGCCTCCTCCAGAGGGCTGTAGATCTCCTCCACCAACTGGTCGCGCGCGGCAGGGTCTCCGGCCATCGCGCGCTCCGGCAGGAGGTCGTCGGCCAGGACCGGACGCGGGGCGTCCTGCCAGGCGATGCAGGCCTTCAGCCCGGCAGCCGCCGCCTGCGCGGACCGGGTCGCCGCCAGCAGGTCGGGCACCACCGGTCCGGCGACGACCGGACCGGCCGCGTACGGGCCGATCAGGCCGCGCGCGACCTGGAGCGGGTTGTCGCTGCCGCCCGCGATGACCACCAGCCGATTGCCCAGTACCCCGGTCAGTACCTGCACCTTGGAGCCGCGCGCCGCACGCCGGATGGCCTCGACCGTCAGTTCGCTGTCCCCGTCCGGGGCGGTACCGAGGATCACGCAGACGTGCTCGGGCGAGTTCCAGCCGAGCGCGGCGGCCCGGGAGATCGCCCCCTCGTCCGCCTCGCCGGACAGGACCGCGTTGACCACGAGCGATTCGAGCCGGGCGTCCCACGCGCCGCGCGCCTCGGCCGCCTGCGCGTAGACCTGGGCGGTCGCGAAGGCGATCTCCCGGGCGTAGACGAGCAGGGCCTCACGCAGTACCGACTCGTCGCCGGGTGCGGCGACCTCCTCGATCGCCGTTTCCATGACCTCGATCGTCGTACGGACCATCTCGACCGTCTGCCGCAGGGTGATCGCCCTGGTCAGCTCGCGCGGGGCCGTGCCGAACACGTCGGTGGAGATCGCCTGCGGGGTCTCCGGATGCCGGAACCACTCGGTGAACGCGGCGATGCCCGCCTGCGCCACCAGGCCGATCCAGGACCGGTTCTCCGGGGGCATCGCCCGGTACCACGGCAGCGTCTCGTCCATGCGGGCGATGGCGTTCGCCGACAGCCGGCCGGAGGACTGCTCCAGCCGCTTCAGGGTCGCGGCATGCAGATGGGCGTCGTGGGCGGCGCGCTGCGCGGGATCGGGTCGGGGCACGGAGACAAGACTGCCTTATCCGGGCAGAGGGACGGAGGGGCGGGGCGGGTGAGGGGCACGGAGACGTCCTCGTACGGGCCGGGCCGGTTCCGGTCGCTCCGGGGCGGGGCGGCTGCCCGGCGCCCGGCTACGGTGGGGGTGTGATGTCCGTACACCGCGCGCAGAGCCGGTACGAGGGCGGGGACCGGGCGGCGGGGATCGAGTCCCGGCACGCCTTCTCCTTCGGTTCCTTCTACGACCCCGACAACCTCCGCTTCGGCGCGATCCTCGCCTGCAACGAGGAGCGGCTCGCTCCCGGTGCGGGTTTCGACGAGCATCTGCACAGTCACACCGAGATCGTCACGTGGGTGGTGGAGGGCGAGCTCACCCACCGCGATTCGGCCGGTCACACCCGGGTGGTGCGCGCCGGTGACGTACAGCACCTCAGCGCGGCGGCCGGGGTCCGGCACCTCGAACGCAACGACGGCGACGCGCCTTTGGTGTTCCTCCAGATGTGGCTGGCGCCGCTGGAGGCCGGCGGCGAGCCCGCCTACGCCGTCGTCCCCGGCATCGCCGACTCCACCCCGTACGCCCTGCCCGCCGCCGGGGCGATGCTGCACGTGCGACGGCTCGCGCCGGGCGAGCGCGCGGCGGTCCCGGACGCGGTGCGGGCGTACGTGCACGTGGTGGACGGCGAGGTGGACCTCGGCGGCGAACGCCTCGGGCCGGGCGACTCCGCCCGGATCACCGGGGCCGAGGGGCTGGAACTGCGGGCGCAGGGCCCGGCCCAGGTGCTGGTCTGGGAGCTGGCGGGCTGAACGGCGGGCCCTGCCGGGCAGCCCGGGAGGGTCAGGCGGCCGGGGCGGCGAAGTAGTGCCCCCGGTCGAGGTCGTCGAGGAGGCCCGGCCGGGTCGGCTGCCACCCCAGCAGCGCGCGGGTGCGCACGCCCGAGGCCGGACCGTCCAGGGCGAGGAGCGCCGCGAGCCAGCCGAAGTGCGCGGCGGCGTCGGCGGGGTCCACGGACGCCACGGCCAGGCCGAGGCGCCGGCCGATCACCTCCGCGACCGCACGGATGGGTACTCCCTCGTCCGCGACCGCGTGCAGGACGGAGCCCGCCGGAGCCCCCTCCAGGGCGAGGCGGAAAAGGTGCGCGGCGTCGTCGCGGTGCACGGCGGGCCAGCGGTTGGCGCCGTCACCGATGTAGCCGGAGACCCCCTTCGCGCGGGCGGTCGCCACGATCGCGGCGAGGAAGCCGTGGTCGCCGTCCCCGTGCACGGTCGGGGGGAGCCGTACGACCGAGGCGCTAACGCCGCGGTCCGCGAGGGCGAGGGCCGCCCGCGCGTTGTCCATCCGCTTCGACGGGCCCGAGTCGAGGGCGCCCGCGTCGGACGGGGCCGACGCCCGGCCGTCCTCCTCGGTCGCGAGCCGGCCGGGCGCGATCCCGAGCGTCCCCGCAGCGATGAGCAGGGGGCGGCCGGAGCCGGCGAGCGCGTCGCCGAGGGTCTCGATCGCACGGCGGTCCGCGTCGGCGGCGGCGTCGAAGTCGCCCGAGAACGCGAGCTCGTGCTTGAAGGCGAGGTGGATCACGCCGTCCGACTCGGCCGCCGCGTCCCGCAGGACGCCGAGGTCGTCGAGCGAGCCTCGGCGAGCCTCGGCGCCCGCCTTGGCCAGCGCAGCGGCGGAAGCCTCCGAGCGGGCGAGCCCGACTACGTGGTGCCCGGCGGCGAGGAGTTCCAAAACGACGGCCGAGCCGATCCAGCCGGAAGCACCGGTGACGAATACACGCATGGGATGAACCTCCACGAGGGGTGGGGTGGCCGTCCTGGTCGCGGACGCCGTGGCTCGGGGAATCCGGCCTCGGAGCGCGACGGGCGACCGATGTCAGTGACTGTCGTCGTGTTCATCAACGTACACCCGATGTCAGTGGCTGTCATCGCGTAGGATCGACACCATGGGTCGATGGGAGCCGAACGCGCGCGGACGTCTGGAACAGGCGGCCCTGGAGCTCTACGCCGAGCACGGCTACGAACAGACCACCGCCGCCCAGATCGCCGCTCGCGCCGGAGTCACCGAGCGCACCTTCTTCCGGCACTGCGCCGACAAGCGCGAGGTGCTGTTCGGCGGTGCGCAGCAGCTGGAGCAGGCCTTCGTGGACGCCCTCGGAGCCGCCCCGGCCGCAGCGGCCCCGATCGACGCCATGGCTTCGGCCCTGGAGAGCGTCGCCGTGTTCTTCGACGACCGCCACGCCTTCGCCCGGCAACGCCATGCCGTCATCGTCGCGAGCCGCGAGTTGCGCGAACGCGAGCTGACCAAGCTCGCGTCACTGGTCGCCGCCCTGACGGCGACGCTCCGCGGACGCGGCGTCCCGGAACCCGCCGCCGGCCTCACCGCGGAAGCGGGCATCGCCGTCTTCAAGGTCGGCTTCGAACGCTGGGTGGCCGAGGACGGGGCCCGCTCCCTGGCGGACTTCCTGCGGGAGTCGCTGGACGGGCTGAAGGCGGTCATGGCGGCCACGGCCGGGGAGTAGCGGGTCACGGCCAGGCCGTGTCCGACCCTGCGCGTCGGATCAGCGGGCGGTGTCCGGTGCGGTGCGTCGCGAGGCGGAGGATCGCCCGAGTACGGGATGTACTCGGGCGACTCGGGCGGTCCGGCAACGCCGCGAGGTGCCGTGCCGGGCGCCGCACGCCCGGCGGGAATGGTCAGACACGGCCCAGGCCCCATACCGGTGGCCCCGGACGATTCAGCGGGTCCGCCGGGTGATGGCCGGGGACGGAAGCCCGTCGGAGAGGTCAGCCCGCGACGCCCGGGCAGAGAACGGGATCTCCCCACCGGGCAGGGTCGTCGGGGGATCCACCGTGCCGGGCCGCCGGGCAGGGGGCGTCCGAAACCATCAGGCTCTGTGGGGAGTTGACGGTCAGTGACGCGATGGGCGGCCCAGGCCGGGCGGTTGCCCGCAGGTGGGGCAGGAAGGTGAACAGTCCGGCGAGGGCGGTCCGCAGCTGAAGGCGGGCGAGCGGGGCGCCGAGACAGTAGTGGGGGCCGCGTCCGAAGGCGAGGTGGCGTGGCGGCGCGCTCCCGGTGAACCGGTCCCCGGCGGTACGGCGGGGGTCCAGGTTGGCGGCCGTGTAACAGAGCAGAAGGGCGTCGCCCTCGCGGACCGGCTGCCCGCCCAGTGTCACGTCCCGGCGGGGGAAGGCGAAGGGCAGGGCGAAGACGCTGGAGTCGTACCGCAGGGCCTCCTCCACCACGTCCTCCCAGGGCACCTCGCCGCCCAGGACGCCTCGCAACCGGTCGGGATGGCCCAGCAGGGCGCGGACTGCGTTGACGAGAGCGGCGACCGTCGTGTCGAATCCGGCGGCGAGGAAGAGCCAGAGGGTGTCCTGCGCCTCCTGCCTGGTCAGGGCTTCGGCCTCCACGGACCGGGCGAGATCCGCCACCAGGCCGCCCGACCGGCCCGGACGTTCCAGGAGACCACCGAGGAACCCCCGGATCTCGGCACTCAGCCGCCGGGACTCGTCCGCGGTGAGAGCCGCCCGGGAGAGGGCGCGGTGCACCAGGGAACTCGCCTCCGCGCGTTCCGCCGCCGGAACACCGAGGAGCGAGCAGAGCACGTCCAACGCCAACGGGAGCGCGAACTCCGCCCGCAGGTCGAAGGGGCGCCCGGCCGCGACCAGCCCGGCGAGCAGCCGGCCGACGGCGCTCTCCACCTCCGGCCGCAGCCGACGGATGTTCCCGGGAGTGAAGGCCGAGACCGCCGTACGCCGGAGCCGGGTGTGGTCCGCACCGTCGGCGGTGAGCATCCACTGCCGGTTCAGGTGGTCGGTCATGGGCCAGTCCGGCGGGATCTCCCCGTCGCGCAGCGCGCGGAAGTGCAGCGGGGACCGCGAGAACAACGGGTCGCTCAGCACCGTCTCCAGTTCGTCGTAGCCGACCACGGCCCAGCAGTCGACGCCTCCCGGCCACTGGGCGGGGACGACGCTGCCGTATGCGTGGAGCGCTGTGGCCTGCTCGCGCAGGTCCGCGCGGGGGTCGAGGAGGACGCGGGACACGGTGGTGCCTTCCGGTGGAGGAGTCGGGCGGGCAGGAGGACGGCATCGAATCGATCGCGTGCGGTCGCCCTGTGACCGTGTCGCGTCGAGGTGCCCGGCGGCAAGTGCGCAGAGCGCGCGCCGTGGCCGAATCACGCGCGGTCACGGCGCGGCACGGGCCGCGCGTAGCCGGGGCCAGGGCACGCAAGGGCTCCCGGGTTACCTCCGGCGTCCCGCTCGGTCTTCACGCGGGGCCGGCGGGGAAGCCGGTTGGAGCGTGGGTGGCCGACGCCCGGGTCGGTCCACCGTCTGGTGACTTCGTGGACGAGCTGAGGCCGGTCCTTCGCTATGCTCCGCGCCCATGAAGCGAAGACGGTCCAAGAAACTGTCCAGGGATCTGGTCGGAGCGGCCCTGACCGGTGACGCGGCACGCGTCCGCACCCTCCTGCGCGCCGGAGCCGACCCGGAGGCGGCCGACTCGGACGGCACCACACCGCTCTACGCGGCGGCGGTCCAGGGCGACGCGGAAGCCGTCAGCATCCTCCTGCGGGCCGGCGCCGCTCCGGACGCCGAGAGCGGCGGCGAGGGCAGCGAGGGAACACCCCTGTGCGCGGCGGCCTGTTGGGGGCACACGGACGTCGTACGCGCGCTCCTGGCCGCAGGCGCGGTTCCGGATCTCCGTGAGGACTACGGCACCGGGCGGACGCCCCTCGAATGGGCGATGGCCGGGCCCTGGCCGGAGACGGTCGCGATGCTGGAGGGCGCGGGGGCGCCGCTTCGGCCAAGTGAGTCGTAACGGGCACGAGGGTTTGGCCGCCCTGGCGTTACCCCCGTGGGGGATCGTCGTTCTCCCGCCGTGCGGTGGAGTTTCCCGGCGTCGCCCGTCGGAGGAGATCGGCGCCCAACGCGTCGGTGCGGTCCGCCCGGCCGCTGAGGCGGTGGACCAGCACCCACCTGCCGTCCTGCGTGGCCCCGGCGAAGACGGAGGCGTCCCCGGTGGCGCCGTTGTGCCAGACCACGGTTCCGGCTCGCTGCCAACTCAGTGCGGGCTCACCGAATTTCCGTTCGGTCAGGAGTGCGGTCACCAAGTGGGCAGCGGCCCTCGGGGTGGCCCAGAGACCACCGGCGGGCAGGATGGCGCCGCTCATGGTCCAAGGGCGTCGTGGGCGACCCAACAGCCCACGACTGTGGAGACGCTTGTCCGAGGGGGGATCGCCGGATATCTCGGCGATGTCCAGGGGCGCGAGTACGTAGTGGTGCAGGAGTTCTTCGTAG
Organism: Streptomyces sp. NBC_00247; assembly: GCF_036188265.1. Classification (NCBI taxonomy): domain Bacteria; kingdom Bacillati; phylum Actinomycetota; class Actinomycetes; order Kitasatosporales; family Streptomycetaceae; genus Streptomyces; species Streptomyces sp. NBC_00247. Next base: position 5,118,802 of record NZ_CP108093.1, read on the forward strand.
GTCATGCCCGAAGCGGACGCCAACGCCGAGCCGAGGATGGCGTATCCGAGGTTGGAGTACGCCTCGGTGCGACCGGGGGCATCGGTGGTGAGGGTGTCCAGTCCCTGGAGCACGGCGTGCAGGGCGGCGGTGTCGAAGTCCGCATACGGGTCGCGCCGCTTCACGCGCGGGGGGAGCCGGGGCAGACCGGAGGTGTGCTGCGCCAGATGCCTCAGGGAGATTCCGGTGCCGGCCGGGACGGGCAGTAACTGCTCCAGAGGTGTGTCCAGTTGGAGCGCGCCCTCCGCCACCATCCGGTCAAGGGCCGTTCCGGTGAGTGTCTTGCTCAGTGACCCGATCTGTACGTACGCGTCCAGGTCGTGTCCGTGGAGGGCCCGAGGGGCTTCGCCGCTGCTGAGGACACAAGTGGGTACGGTACGCACGGAAAGCCCTTCCTGGGCGGAACGCGGGGGTCGGCGGCGTGAAGTAGGCCCGGGCGGGGCGGTAACCCGTGGAACCGAGCTTCGCCGGGCCCGCATCACCTACCGGAGACCGTCCACGAACGCCTGCCAGGCGACCGGGCCGACGGTCACGACCGGACCGTCCGGGACCTTGCTGTCACGGACCGGTACGGAGTCGGTGGGGCTGCCGGCCGCCACTTCGAGGCAGTCGCCGCCGGTGTTGGCGCTGTAGCTGGACTTACGCCACGACGAGTTCTTCATTTCCGGTCCCGGCTCCATAACGCTCCTCCATCACGCGGCTGATCAGAGCCGCCGACTCCTCGACGGACAGGACAGCCCCTTGCAGGTGAGCGTATCGGAGAGAAGCCTCCCGGATGGTTTCAGGATCGGCGGTCATGTGGCCGGAGATGACGTCCTCGGTGTACACGAGGTCCGGGTCGCTCTCGAAGCGCAAGAGATTGAACGAGCCGGCCAGGCTCGCATGTTCACCCGCCGAGAAGGGCAGCACCTGAATGCGCATCCAACGATGGCTGATGCACTCCAACAGCCTGGCGAGTTGGCTTCGCATGACCCGACGCCCGCCGATCGGGCGGGACAGCACCGCCTCGTCCAGGATGACCCAGGCGAGCGGCGGCTGCTCCCTCTTCAGGATGCGCTGACGCTCCATCCGCGCTGCCAGCAGGCCGTCCAGGTCCTCGGGCATGCCGGTCGCCAGGACCGCCCGCGCGTACTCCTCGGTCTGCAGCAGCCCGTAAACCATCTGCGACTGATAGGTGGAGATGTACGTCGCCCGCGACTCCATCTCCGCGTAAGCCTGGAACCACGTCGGCAGTTGGCTGCGCAGCACCAGCCCGATCAGCCGGGAGAACAGTCCGCCCGTGCCGAGGGCCGCGTCCAGCCGCTCGGAGAAGTCCCGGGTGGGGACCTTCCGCGCGGTCTCGATCTGACCGATCAGCGAACCCGTGCAGAAGATGATGGCTCCGAGCTGGCCCTGTTTGAGGTTCGCGGCCTCGCGCTGGCGGCGCAACTCCCAGCCGTAGTAGGCCAGCGGCGAGGTGCTGGGGTCGAGAGTCTGGATGTTGGCCACGGGGGGACCTCCGGCGTACAACGCCTGGCGGCGTTCGTTTCGGTACGTAGCCGAGCGTAGTCGGATCGCTGCACGCTGGTGACATGAATCACGTAACTGTTCAGCGGTCCGGAGTGGGCGAGACCTCGCCCGTCCTCAGGGAGCCCGTGTACCACGCCGACTTCACGATGGGTGAGCATTCCGCGCGGCATCTCCGTCGCATCCTGCGGCTCTACCTCGTCGACCGGGGGCTTCTCGACGTGGCGGGCGCGGCCGAACTCGCGCTCACCGAGCTGATCGCGAACGTCGTCCGGCACGTGCCCGGCCGCCACTGCCAGATCCGTATGTACTTGCTGGGGGTCGACGGGGTGCGCGTGGAGGTCGCCGACAGCAGTCCCGAACTGCCTACGGCCACCGTGCGTGACGCGCTCGACGAGGGTGGCCGAGGGCTGCTGCTGGTCGCCGCCGTCGCCGACAGGTGGGGCGTGGAGGTGCGGGAGGGCGGCGGCGGAAAAACGGTGTGGTTCGAGAGTCTGACCGACGGGGGAGGTGGGGCCGGGGGCGGCTGACCTCTGGCTCGGAGGATGGTGCCCCGGAAGCGTTCCCGCACCCCTGAAACATGCGAGGGGAAGCGGGGCGGAGTGTGAGGGGTGGTGATGGGCAAGATGTTTCCAGTCCCGAGCCCGAGCCCGAGCCGGGGCCTGTGCAACCCACCCCCCATGGCCGCGAGTCCCTCGCGATCTCCGTCCGGCCGCAATGGTCGGAACCGTATACCGAGGCGCTGACATCGACGGCGGAGGGATTCCGCAGGTGTGCCGCCACCTCGACCGGCAAGCTGCCGGGGGCGGTGTTGTCGCGGCCCGCCGGTCAGGGACCGGAAGTGCGCTCCCCGGGCTTCCACCCCCACGCCGTGAGCATCCCGGCCGACAGCGCGGCGCACTCGTCGGAGACCAGGTACCGGATCGCCGCGTCGATCCCCGCGTCGTCCACCAGGCCGGTGGCGAGCATCGCCGGCCGGCTGCGCTCCCAGGTGTCGGCCCAGAAGCGGCTGATGGGGCTGTCCGGCTGGAGCGGCGGTACGTGGATCTCGGCGGCGACGGGTTCGAGCCCCGCCCCGCGCAGCAGCTGCGGGGAGGACGGCACCCAGGAGACGTCGGTGCCGATCGTGGCCCGCAGCCCCTGCCACATCGCCCGCATCGCCGCGGTGTACGGGGTCGCGGGCGTGACGTCGCTCGTCAGGTCCACCGCGTCGCTGAGTACCAGCACCCCGCCCGGAGCCACGAGCGCGGCCAGTGACGTGATCAGGCTCTCGTGCTCGGCCAGGTGCATCAGGACGAAGCGCGCGTGGACGAGGTCGTACTGGCCGGAAAGGGACCCCGGGGCGGTGATGTCGGCCTCCAGCAGGTCGAGCCCGGGCACCGGCCGCTCGCCGAGGAACCGTACGTCGCGGTCGACGGCGAGCACACTCTCCACCCCGGCCTCGCCCAGCAGCCGGCGGGAGACCGTACCCGTGCCCGCCCCCACGTCGAGGCAGCGCCACCCGGGGCCGGCACCGAGCGCCCGCAGCCGCGCGAGGCTGATGTCGTCGTAGGCGAGGGCCCCGTAGTCGATGCGCTCGCCCTCGCCCGCCTGCCCGGGGCGGAAGTACGCCTCTCCGTAGCGACCGCCCTCGAAGGCGCCCTGGCCCGGTGCCGCGTTCACCCCGACACCCGCGCGCAGCCCGGAGCGGAAGCCGTCGAGGGCGCGTCCGGCGCCCGGTTCGGACGAAGGGGCGGGAACAACGGGAACGGGTCGCCGTACAGGTGCATGACCGGGCCTCTCCACGCGGTGGGCGGTGACGGGCGGGCCGCCCCCGGAGAGGACCGCCGCCCCACCGAATCCTGCACACGGGCCCGCCCGCCCCCCCGAGGCGCGCCGATCGGCGCGCCTCGGCCGTCACTCTCCCGCCGTGCTCACCGGAAAGTTCTCGATGCCCAACACGCTCAGCAGTTCCAGCCGTTCGCGGGTCTCGGTGTCGGCGGGGGTGAGTACGAGCAGCATCTGCCGCTGGTCGAGGGTCACCAGGGTCTCGCAGTCCAGGACCAGCCGGCCCACCCGCGGATGGAGCAGCTCCTTGCGGTCGGCGCGCCGGACGGCCACCTCGTGCTCGGCCCACAGGCGGCGGAACTCGCCGCTCGCCCCGCTGAGCCGGGCGACGAGGTCGGTGACGGTGGGGTCGTGGCCCCGGCGGCCGGCGACCGCCCGCAGGTCCGCGACGAACTGACGCGACTGGTGTTCGTGCTTCTCCGGCGGGTGGACGGCCCGGGTGGCGGGCTCGGTGAACCACCGGTACACGAGATGGCGCCGGGGCCCGGAGAGGCCGGTGTGGTCGCCGTACAGCAGGAGCGCCATCCGGTTCTGGGCCAGCGCCTCGCCCAGGTCGGACAGGACCAGGGCGGGGGTGTCACCGAGCAGGTCGAGCATGCGGATCAGCCCGGCCCGCGCCAGCCGGGCCGTGCCGTCCGCCGGAGGCGGCTGGTGTCCCGCCAGGTGGAACAGGTGGGCGCGTTCGTCGTCGCTCAGCCGCAGCGCCCGGGCGAGCGCGGTGAGCAGCTGGAGGCTGGGGCGGCTGCCGCGCCCCTGTTCGAGGCGTACGACGTAATCCACCGACACCCCCGTGAGCATGGCCACCTCCTCGCGGCGCAGGCCGGGGGTGCGGCGCCGCGAGCCGTCGGGAAGGCCGACCTCGGCGGGCCGGAGGGCTTCGCGGCGGCGGCGCAGGAAGTCCGCGAGGTCGTCCCGTCTCATGGCTTCGCTCATGGATTCCTTTGTAACCGACGGGGGACGCGCTCATCCAGGGAGGGCCGCTCCCTGGATGAAGGCTCCTCTCCCGCATCCCGGCGAGCGGGCGCAGGCTGGACCTACCGAGCGATGGAGGAGAGTGTCATGGAACGACGTCATCTGGGGACCAACGGTCCGGCGGTCTCCGCCCTGGGACTGGGCGGGATGGCCATGTCCGGCGCCTACGGGAGGTCCGACCGCGAGGAGAGCATCGCCACCGTGCACGCGGCGCTGGACGCGGGTGTCACGCTGATCGACACCGGCGACTTCTACGGCACCGGGCACAACGAACTGCTCCTCGCCGAGGCCCTGCGCGGCCGGAAGCGGGAGGATTACCAGCTCAGCGTGAAGTTCGGCATGCTCATGAAGCCCGGCAACGGGTTCGGCAAGCCGGACTGCCGTCCCGAGGCGGTGCGCAACTTCCTCGCCCACTCGCTGACCCGTCTGGGCACCGACCACATCGACGTCTACCGCCCGGCCAGGCTGGACCCCGAGGTGCCGATCGAGGAGACGGTGGGCGCCGTCAAGGAGATGATCGACGCCGGGTACGTACGCCACCTGGGCCTCTCGGAGGTCGACGCGGCCACCGTGCGCCGGGCCCACGCCGTGCACCCGGTGGCCGATCTCCAGATCGAGTACTCCCTCCTCTCGCGGGCGGTCGAGGACGAGGTCCTGCCCGTACTGCGCGAGCTGGGGATCGGGCTGACCGCCTACGGCGTTCTCAGCCGCGGCCTCCTCTCCGGGCACTGGACCGCGGGTCACAGCGCCGGGCCGGGCGACAGCCGCGTTCACGGCCCGCGGTACGGGGCCGGGAACGTGGAACACAACCTCGCCCTCGTGGAGGCCCTGCGCGAGGTGGCCGAGGCGAAGGGCTGCACCGTCGCGCAGCTGGCCATCGCCTGGGTCGCCGCGCAGGGGGACGACATCGTTCCGCTCGTCGGCCCCCGCAGCCGCGAGCGGCTCACCGAGGCGCTGCCCGCGCTCGCGCTGGAACTCACCGCGGACGATCTCGCCCGGATCGAGAAGGCGGTGCCCCGGGGATCGGCGCGGGGCGAGCGCTACCCGGCCGCGTTCATGGGATCGGTCGGCGTGGGGAGCTGAGGCGGCGCGGGAACACGCCCGTCGCGTGGATTGCGACGCGTCCGTGGTGCTCGCTTCCCCCTACGCGTGGATCGGCACCGTGGAGGAGATCGCAGCCGCACTGGCCGCCCATGAGCGGCGCTGGGGCATCACCCGCCACGTCGTCCGTGAGGCTTACCTGGACGCGGCCGACCAGGTGCGCGCGCACGTGGCACGCACCGCCCGGTGACCTGATTCCACGACCCCGTGCCCCGGTGGTCTTCCCCGGGGGACGGCTCAGCGGCCGGCCTCCGCCAGTACCGCGTCCGTGAACGGCGGCCACACCTCGGCGGCCCAGGGGCCGAAGGCGCGGTCCGTCAAGGCGACACAGGCCAGGCCCGCGACCGGGTCGATCCAGAGGAAGGTGCCGGACTGGCCGAAGTGGCCGAAGGTCGCGGGGGAGGAGCTCGCGCCCGTCCAGTGCGGGGACTTGGAGTCCCGGATCTCGAAGCCGAGGCCCCAGTCGTTGGGGTTCTGGTGGCCGTACCCGGGCAGTACGCCCTTCAGCCCCGGGTGCACGACGGTCTGCGCCTCCAGGACCGTGCGCGGGTCCAGCAGCCGGGGAGCCTGGACCTCGGCGACAAAACGGACCAGGTCGGCCACGGTCGAGACGCCGTCCTTGGCGGGCGAGCCGGCAAGCGTGGTCGAGGCCATCCCCAGCGGTTCGAACACGGCCTCACGGGCGTAGTCGGCGAAGGAGATGCCGGACGCCTTCGCGAGGTGCTCGCCGAGGACCTCGAAGCCCGCGTTGGAGTAGAGCCGCCGCGTACCGGCCGGGGCGGTCGCCCGGTGCTCGTCGAAGGCGAGGCCGCTGGTGTGGGCGAGCAGGTGGCGGACGGTCGAGCCCTCCGGGCCGGCGGGTTCGTCCAGCTCCAGGGCCCCCTCCTCGTACGCCACGAGCGCCGCGTACGCCGCCAGCGGCTTCGACACCGAAGCCAGGGGGAAGCGGTGCGCGGTGTCGCCGTACGTGCCGAGGACGGTGCCGTCCGCGCGTACGACGGCGGCCGCCGCGGTGGGGACGGGCCAGTTCTCGATCATCGCCAGACTCTGCATGATGACGAGGGTAGAGGCAGGGGACACCCGCCCCGCAGGGGGTCCCGCGCGGCGGGGACGGGCCTTCGTGGGTTTCCCGCCCGGTCCATTTGCTTCGAGTGCACTCCAACGTTCTAACGTGGAGGACATGACGGTGACGCAGAGCACGTCCGTACGACCGGTGCCCCAGCAGGTCTCCCCGCCGGGCCGCACGGTCCGGTACACGATCAGTGAGGTGGCCGCCCGCACCGGGCTCACCGCGCACACCCTGCGCTGGTACGAGCGGATCGGCCTGATGCCGCACGTGGACCGCTCGCAGACCGGACAGCGGAGGTTCACCGACAAGGACCTCGGCTGGCTGGCCTTCGTCGGCAAGCTCCGGCTGACCGGGATGCCGGTGGCCGACATGGTCCGGTACGCGGAACTGCTGCGCGAGGGCGAGCACACGTTCGACCAGCGGCAGGAGCTGCTGGAGGCGACCCGCCGCGACGTACGGGCCCGGATCGCGGAGCTCCACGAGACGCTCACCGTCCTGGATCACAAGATCGACTTCTATGCGAGCGCCCGACGGGCGCCGGAAAGGCCGTGTGGCTGATGACGGAGAACACCCTTCCCACCGTGCAGCTCGGCGCGGACGGACCGCAGGTCGGCGTGCAGGGACTCGGCTGCATGGGCATGAGCGAGTTCTACGGCGAGACCGACGAGATGGCCGCCCACGACACCCTGCACACGGCGCTGGACGCGGGGGTCACCCTCTTCGACACCGCGGACATCTACGGACGCGGCGCCAACGAGGAGTTCCTCGCCTCGTTCGTCGGGACCAACCGCGACCGGATCACGCTGGCCACCAAGTTCGCCATCGAGCGGTCCGACGACCCCGAGTACCGGGCCGTACGCAACGACGCCGCCTACATCAAGCAGGCGGTGGAGGCGAGCCTGCGCCGCCTGGGCACCGACGTGATCGACCTCTACTACATGCACCGCCACGACCCGAAGGTCCCGTTCGCCGAGTCCGTCGGCGCGATGGCCGAACTGATCAAGGAGGGCAAGGTCAAGCAGCTCGGGTTGAGCGAGGTGACCGGCCCGGAGCTGCGCGAGGCGCACGCGGTGCACCCGATCGCCGCCCTCCAGTCGGAGTGGTCGCTCTTCAGCCGGGACCTGGAGCGCAGCGCGGTGCCGGCGGCGGCCGAGCTGGGCGTCACACTGGTGCCGTACTCGCCGCTTGGCCGGGGCTTTCTGACCGGGGCGTTCGCGGACGCCGGCAAGGAGCTCGGGAAGGACGACTTCCGGCAGTACCAGCCCCGCTTCACGGGCGACAACGCGAAGAACAACGCGGCCCTGCTGGAGCCGGTCCGCCGGATCGCCGAGGCCCACGGGGCGACCCCCGCGCAGGTGGCGCTGGCCTGGGTGCACCAGCGCGCCCAGGTGCACGGGCTGACCGTCGTACCGATCCCCGGTACCCGGAAGCCGGCCCGGCTGCTGGAGAACGTCGGTGCGGCCCGGATCGTCCTCACCGCCGAGGAGCTGGCCGAGCTGGAGCCGATCGCCGGAAAGGTGGCGGGCGACCGCTACCCGGACATGAGCAGCACGGCGGCGGCCCGGGAGAAGTAGGACCCGCGGCAGGGCCCGCGTGACCCGGGCGCCCGTACCCGATCCGGGGCCCGCGGCAGGGCCCGCGTGACCCGGGCGAGCGTACCCGATCCGGGGTACGGGCGCCCGTCCCGTGCCCGTACCCGATCCGGGGTACGGGCACCCGCCTCACGCCAGCCCCAGCGCGAACACCGCGAACCCCGCCGCGAGCACCCCCACCACGGCGTTACGGGCCCGGGTGGTGCGGGTGCCCCGGCGCCACGGGGCCTCGAATCGGCGCGTGAAGCGGGCGAGCAGCACCAGCAGCGCGGCGCAGACCGGCAGCCAGAGCACCCGCGCCGCGATCCAGCCGAGGCTGTCCGGGGCCGTGGTCAGCCCCGGTACGGCACCGGCTCCCAGGAGGGACGCCGGGACGGCGGCGGCCAGCAGCGCCGTCTGGTGCCAGCACAGGATCGTCATCGCCGACAGGTTGACGACCACCACCGGCGCCCAGAGCGCGGGCCGTCGCAGCAGTCGGCCGATCCGGTCGCGCAGCAGGATCGCCGCACCGCTCTGCGCGGCGGCCAGCGCCAGTACCAGCAGCGACGGCGGATGCGAGTTGGTGCGCGCCACGCCCGGCACGCCGACCATCGACGCCGGGTAGTGCCCGACCAGCAGCAGTACCGCGAACAGCACCGAACCGCCCACCAGCAGGAACCGAGCACCGCGCCGCCCGATCCGGCCCATGCCCCAGCCCACGCCGAGCTGGTACGCGAACAGCCAGCCCGGCAGGATGTTCAGCAGGCTCAGCCAGGACGGCACGGCGTCCGCGTACGGCCCGTACCGGAGGAAGTCGACCACCGCGACCGCCCCCAGCAGCGGCGCGGCGCCCCACCCGCCCATCCGTTCCGCGAGCCGTACACAGACCGGGGTCAGCGCGGTGACCACCAGGTAGACCCCGACGAACCAGAGCGGCTGGATCACCAGCGTCGCCCCGGTCCGCAGCGTGTCCCCGGGTACCCCGAGCAGGTGCAGCACCGGAGCGAGTACCGCCCACACCGCCGTCACCCCGAGGACGGGACGGCCCAGCCGGGCCAGCCGCCCGCCCAGCCAGGCGCGGGCGGTGGTCTCGCGGCGGCGGTAGGAGAGGGCGGAGACGTACCCGCCGACCAGGAAGAACACCCCGAGCATCTGGAGCACCCAGCTCACCGGAGCGAGCGCCCCGAAGGCGGAGAGCGGGCTCGCGTTGTGCAGGGCGCCGTCGTCTCCCCGGGTGAACCCGCCGAGCAGCCAGTGCCCGGTCGGTACGGCGAGCAGCGCGAGGGCGCGCATCCCGTCGATCGCGCGGTCGCGGTGGGCCGGGGTGCGGGACTCGATCCGGGCGGCGAGGGTGGCGGGACTCATCGGAGCGCCCCCTCGGTGACGATGCCGGCCCCGGCGAAGTCGCCCGTGGCGATGGCGGCGAAGGCGCGGAGCGAGTCGGTGCCGGGGGCGAAGTAGCCGGTGTGGCCCACGGCTTCGCGGGCCGGGACCCGGCGGGCGCCGAAACCGGGGTCGGTCGGGTCGGTCCCGTGGCCGAGTCCGGCGAACTCGATGTTCGGCACGTCGTCGATCCAGTCGGTGGGGTCCTTCGCCGCCCACACCCGGGCGGTGGTGGAGAGCGCGCCGACACTGCCGGCGCGCATCCCGGGGGAGCCGAGCACCACCAGGTCGGCGACGTGCAGCCGGTGCGCGGCGAGCCCGCAGACCACCGAGCCGTAGCTGTGGCAGAACACGGCGGGCGCCACCAGGCCGTCCGCCGCCAGCCCGTCCGCGAACCGGGCCAGCCGGTCCGCGCCGACCTCCGCCAGCTTCCCCGTGGCCGCGTCCCACCCGACCCCGACCGGCGTGGTGTACCCGGCCCAGGCGATCACGGCGGTGTCCGGACCCGTGGCGTCCCGTAGCGAGACGGCCATCCCGGCCGGAGTCCCGTACGGATCGCCGTCCCGGTCGAACGTGCCCGCGTCGATGTCCGACCCGGGCACCACGACCCCCACGTGCCGGGCCGTCCGCAGGTCGCCGAAGACCTCCGCCACCAGCCCGCGACCGCGCGGGTCGAACGCGATTATCCGGCGCCCCGGTTCGGCGAGCGACCGGTAGCGGGGATCGGTGTTCGCCTTCAGGGCGAGGGCGTTGGCCCGGTAGCGCAGTTCCAGCGGTACGCCGTCGAGGTTGCCGGTCACCGAAGGGTGCCGCACCACGAGTGCCTGCTGCTGTTCGGGGCTCAACGCGGCGAAGAAAGCAGCCACTTGGGCGGGCGTGGCGCTCGCCGGGTCGGGCAGCGCCCGTCCCCGTACCTCGTCGGCGCGCCAGGACGCGCTGCCCGGCGGCGGCCCGCTCACGGCCACCTGCGCACTCCCCGACGCCCAGCCGGCGGTCCCCGCCGCCACGGTGGCCGCCAGCGCGACCGCCACCAGAGTCCTCGCGTACCGGCGCATCCGCCCCTCCTTCCGCTCCGCCGCACCGGACGGCGCGACGGAGCAGAAGGTAGGAAGAGGACGTCCCGGCGGGCGTCACACCGGGGAGCCAACTGTGGGGTACTACCGGGGTAGGGGGTGTGCCGGGTCCGGCGTCGTCCGGTCAGGAGCCTGCCCTCCGGTCGGGAGCCTGCCGTCCGGTCAGGAGCCTGCCGTCCGGTCGGGACCCGTCGTCCGGTCGGGAGCCCGTCGTCCGGTCGGGAGCCCGTCGTCCGGTCGGGAGCCCGTCGTCCGGTCGGGAGCCCGTCGTCCGGTCGGGAACCGTTCACGCGGCGCGGGCGGCGATGGTCCGGGCGCACTCCAGCGACTCTGCGCGCGTGGTGTCCACCTCCAGGTCGTAGACCACCCCCCGGTGCACCGTCTCCGCCTGCGCGGCGGCCATCCCCGGCGTACGGTCGCCGCGCGCGATCTCCCGCCCCGAGGCGGTCTCGCTCGCGCACCGGACGCCGACCCACAGCACGTCCAGCCCCACGAGGGCCTTCTGCCAGTGCGCCTGGGACTCCGCGCCGCCGAGGAAGACGTCGTCGACGATCACCCGGGCACCCGCACGGGCCGTCGCCGCGACGCCCTCCATCCAGGCCGCCTCCAGCCTCCGGAACTCCGCTCCGACGTTCACCCCGCCGTCCGCGGTGAACTCGATCCCGCCGTCGGACGTGTGCATCGACGCGGGCATCGAGTCCACCAGGGTGTCGATCGCGGCGGCGAGCCACGGCTCCGGCAACACCGCCTGAAGGCATCGGACGATGCCGGACTTGCCGGAACTGGAGCCGCCGTTCAACACGATCACCTGAGTCGTCATCCGGTCACCGTAGGGGCGATCGGCGCGGCGGACACCGTGTTTTCCGGCAGGGCTTCGGCGGGGCGGACGCCCTTGCGCCGAGCCCAGCGGACGGCGGGCGGGGCGGCCAGGCCCGTCAGCGCGAACATCGCGCCCACGACGTACCAGCCGGGGCGCCCCCAGGTGATGCAGAGCGAGATGAGCAGGGCGGGCCCGAAGGCCTCGGCGAGGCCGCCGCCCAGGCCGAACACACCGAGGTACTGGCCGGTGGCGTGCTGCGGGGCGAGGGCGTAGGACACCTCGAAACCCGCCGCCGCGTGCCAGAGTTCGCCGATCGTGTGGATCGCCATCGCGACGAGGAGGAGGGTGACGGCGGCCCACGCGGGTGTCCCGGCCGACAGCGAGATCAGGGAGCAGGAGGCGAGGAAGGCCACCCCTGCCCGGCGGTAGGCCGCTCCGCCGGCCGCCGGGGAGGCGACGCCGCGGCCCGCCCGGACCTGGAACAGGACGATGGTGACCGTGTTGAGCAGGACCAGGACCGAGATCAGGGAGTGCGGCGCGGTGGTGGCGCTGACCAGCCAGAGCGGGACGGCCACCGTGAGCACCCTGAACTGGACGGTCATGACCCCGTCGAGTGCGGTGAGCACGAGGTACGGTCCGTCCCGCAGCGCGGCCCAGCGGGGGCCGGCGCTCGCGGGCACGGGCTTCACCGGAGGCAGCCTGAGCAGGGGCACCGCGGATGCCGCGAAGGCGACCGCGTTGCCGATCACCAGGAGCCGGTACGCCGGGACCGTGCCCACCTGGACCGCCCAGCCGGCCGCCAGGGCGCCCAGCGAGATGCCCACATTGGTCACCGCGCGCAGGTAGGCGCGGAAGGCCTGCGGCCGGGCTCCTCCGTAGTGCCGGATCAGCGGGCCGCGCGAAGACTGCCCCGCCGCCTTGCCGCCACTGGCCACACCCACGGCGAGGACGAACAGCCAGAAGCTGTCCGCCCACAGGAATCCCGCCGTGGCCACCGCCTGCACGGCCAGGGTGCTCGCGTAGACACCGCGCGCTCCACGCCGGTCCGCGAGGTGGCCGGCGGCGATGCCCACGGCCAGCGCGACGATCCCCGCAGCCCCGAGTCCGAGGCCCACCCGGCCGGCCGGGAGGTGGACCGCCTGAGTGAAGTAGAGGACTCCGGCGGTCAGATAGAGGCCGCTGCCGAGGGTGTACACGAAGTTCGAGACGGCGAGCACGCGTTGAGGTGCGGTATCCGGCAGCAGTGCGGGCATGAGCAGGCCCTCGTGGTCGAAGGTAAGAGTCGATCAAGCTTCGGGTTTCTTACTTCTGGACGCAACGGAGTTTCCCGTGAGGGGTTTTGGGGAGGGTGGTCGGGCGCGGTCCGGGCGAGTACCCCGGCCCGCCGGCTCTCAGGGCGCCGGCGCGGCGGAGACACGGGCCATCCGGCCGGGCGTCACCGCGAAGGGGTTGGCGCGAAGGGGTTGGCGGGGTTCCGGAACGGATGGGAACCCTCGTCGACCCGGACGCCGTCGCGGGTGGTCCGCCGGGCCACCGCGCCGCACGGGCCCCGGTCGTCCAGGAGCGCGACCGCGAGTGCTTCGGGATCGTTGACGCCGGTGCGGGCGCGCAGCGCCGCCACCAGCCGTTCGGCGGCGTCCGAGAGGACGAGGTCGCGCCGTACCCGGGCGGCGAGGGCCCGCAGGCGGCGCACCTCGTCGGCGTGGGTGGGTGCCGTCGCGCCGGACCGGTCGCGGGGGTCGTTCCCCGGGTTCATGGCGATCAGTCTGAGGGCTGTCCCGCGCCCTCGGCCCGTCCTCAGCTCCCCGGTGTCACCAGCCCCGACTCGTACGCGAAGATCACGGCCTGCGCGCGGTCCCGCAGGTCCAGCTTGGCGAGCACCCGCCCGATGTGCGTTTTCACCGTCTGCTCGGCCAGCACCAGCCGGCCCGCGATCTCCTGGTTGGAGAGCCCGCGCGCGATCAGCTCCAGCACCTCGGTCTCCCGGGGGGTCAGCCCGTTCAGCCGGAGCGCCTGCCCGCTGCGGGAGGCGCCGGACGGCCGCTGGGCGGCGAAGTCCGCGATCAGCCGCCGCGTCACGGAGGGTGCGAGCAGCGCGTCGCCCGCCGCCACCACTCGTACCGCCGTGATCAGATCGGCAGGAGGCGCATCCTTCAGAAGGAACCCGGAGGCCCCGGCGCGCAGCGCCTCGTACACGTAGTCGTCCACGTCGAACGTCGTGAGCATCAGCACCTTCGGGCGGTGCACCACGCCGACCGGTGGGTCCAACAGGGCGCGGGCGGCGGCGAGTCCGTCCATCTCGGGCATCCGGACGTCCATCAGGACCACGTCGGGACGGCGGTCGCGGCTCACCTCTATGCCCCGGCGGCCGTCCGGCGCCTCGCCCACCACGTCGATGTCGCTCTGCGCCGACAGCAGGGCCGCGAACCCGGCCCGCACCATGGCCTGGTCGTCGACGATGATCACGCGGATGGTCACGGGGAATCCTCCGGGGCGGTGGTCGGATCGGGCGGCGGCTGAGGCGTTCGCGGCCCGGTCGGTGGCGGCGGCCCGGTCGGTGTCGGCGGTGGCGTCGGCGGCCCGGCCGGTGGCGGCGGTGGTGTCGGCGGCCCGGCCGGTGGCGGCGGTTGCCCGGCAGGCCCGGGCGGTACGCCACCGGCGGCGGGCGGCCCCAGCGGGAGCCGGGCCGCGACCCGGAAGCCGCCGTCCGGCAGCGGGCCGGTGTCCAGGGTGCCGCCCGTCAGCCGCACCCGCTCCCGCATCCCGACCAGACCATGACCCGTCCCGGACGACTCCAGCGGAGAACCGGGGCGCGGGGAAGTCGCGTTGACCACCAGTACGGTCACGTGGCCGCCGTCCGCCCGGACGGACACCCGGGTCGGGGCGCCCGGTGCGTGCCGCACCACGTTGGCCAGCGCCTCCTGCACGATCCGGTACGCCGACAGGTCCACCGCCGGCGGCACCTCGCCGAGGTCCGCCGCGAGCGCCAACTCCACCGGCAGCCCCGTGCGTACGGTCGCCTCCACCAGCTGCTGCAACCGGTCCAGGCCGGGCTGCGGGACCCGTTCGCCCGCCGTGCCGTCGCCGCGCAGCACCGTGAGCAGCCGCCGCATCTCGGCCAGGGACTCCCGGGCACTCGCCGCGATCGAGGCGAACTCCTCGCGGGTCTCCTCGGAGAGCCCGGCCACCCGGTAGGGCGCGGAGTCCGCCTGCACGGTGATCACGGACATGTGGTGCGCGACCACGTCGTGCAACTCCCTCGCGATCCGCGCGCGTTCCTCCAGCAGCGTGCGCCGGGCCCGCTCCTCGGCGCTGATGGTCTCCTGCTCGACCAGCCGCCGCTGCGCCACGCCCCGCTCCCGTACGGCGGCGCCGGCCAGCAGCACCACCGCGCCGAGGACGAAGAGCAGCAGCGCGCTCGCGCTCGCCCGGTCCGACGCCACCGAGGAGAGCACGAGCCCCGCCGCGCCCGTGGCCAGCCACACGGCCACCAGGGTCCGACGGCTTTCCCGCAGCCCCACCGCGAGGAGGACGAAGAGCTGACCGACGATGACGGTCGGCGGCCAGGGCCAGACCGCGTACGGTCCCGAAGGCTCGGCGAGCAGCACCAGCGCCCCGGCGACCGAGGCGAGGAAGGTGATCCACCAGACCTGAAGGGGCCGGTGGGCCAGCAGGAGCAGGGGCAGCGTCTGGGCCACCGCGAGGGTCGCCGCCAACGCGCCCGGCACGCCCCGGTCGTGGGCCAGCACATTGACCGTGACCGGCAGGAGCGCGGCGGTCAGGGCGACCACCACGACGTACGGGATCATCCGCTGCCACCGCTTCGGGGCCTCGGCGAGCAGCGCGGTGGTCGGGTGCGAGGGCCGCGACAGCCGGTCGGCGAGGGCGCGCGGACGGCTCCGGCGTGAGGGCTCGGACGATTCGGGGGATTCAGGGGTCTCGGACATGGCCCGGCCAGCGTAGGCAGCCGACCGCCCCGCAGGCGTCATACCGGGGTGTCGGAGTGCGGCCCGCCGTGTCATACCGCGGTACGGGGTGGCTCCGGCGGCCGGACGGCTGCCCCGGCTGCGGGCGGGCCCGAGACTGCCGCCTCCGCCGCGGGCGCCGACCGGGTGAGGCGGGGACCCGTCACGGACGACGGAACGGGACGCGGTGACCGCCCGCCGGACCCGCTCCGGCCCCGCCTTCCGTGACCGCCCTCACAACTCCGCCAGCAGCTCGGCCTTCTTGGCGCTGAACTCCACGTCCGTCACCAGCCCCGCCTGGTGCAACTCGCCGAGGTGGCGGATCCGCTCCGCGATGTCCGCCGGATCGCGCCGCGCCGCCGCGCCGACCGGCACCAGCGAGGTCGGTACGGGTACGGACGGCCTGCGGCGGGCCGACTCCAGGACCGCCGCCGCGAACGGCAGCGATTCGTGGACCGGGCCGTAGCCCAGGCCGAAGAGCACGGCCGCCGGGTCCTGGTCGGCCTGGGCGGGACGCTCCGCCGTACCACCCCCGGGCAGTTCGCCGGGAGAGGTGACGCACGGCTGCGCGGGTACGGCCGCTGCCGGGTCGGACGGGTGCGTCAGCAGCCGCAGATAGCCCTCGAACGCCTCCGGGGAACGCCATTCCACCCCGGCCACCCGCTCCACCGGGAACGACTGGTCGCCCGCGCGCCACTTGGCGCTCGACGCGCCCGTCCACGACCAGCGGAAGGAGACCCGCTCCCCGTCGAAACTGGCCCGCCCGTCGTACGCCTTGAACTGCAGCGGGCCCTTCGGCGCCGGGACCAGGAAGTGGTCCGCGGGCTGTCCGGCCTCCGGGCCGAGCACGGCCCGCAGCTCGTCCCGGTAGTACTCCGCGAGGGTCTCCCGGTCGCCGGGCAGGACCAGCCGGTAGGGATCGGCTCCGTCCTTCAACTGCCCCGCGGCCGCCTCCATCAGCGGGTCGGCACCGGGTCTCGGCGAGGCGTGCAGAACCACCGTGCCCCGCTTGCCCGGAGTCATACCGACCGCCGACAGCGCCGCATACGGAATGCGTCGCTCCCGCAGGCTCTGGAAGAGCCTCGGCGTACGGATGCCCCGTTCGAAGCGGATGAGCACGGAGTCGGTGTCGAACTCCCAGGTGGCATGGATTCCAGCCAGCACATCACCCATGTGCCTCATCGTATGCGGCACTCGCCCATACGTCGCCCCCCTGGTGTCAGCCCCGATTCACCGAGCTTCCGCACGATCTACGCGCGTCAGACATCTGTTCCACCGGAAATACCGCTGCGGCACTCGCGATCCGCACGTGCGCAGCCGACCGTCGTATATGAGCCGACGCCGATCGCCGCGAAATTGCGCAGACTCTCCGTACCGGGCTCGAAGTAACCGCTGTGGCCCTGCGCGTCGCCCGCCGAGACGATCCGCGCTCCGAACTCCGGGTCCACGGGGTCGGCACCGTGCCCCAGCCCGCCGACCTCCAGGTTGGGCACGTCCGCGATCCAGTCGTCCTGGTCGCGCATCGCCCACACCCGGGCGTCCGTGCCCAGCGCGGCGGCACTCGCGGACCGCATACCGGGACTGCCGGCGACGGCGATGTCGGTGACCCGGGACGGCAGGCGGTGCGCCGCCACCCCGCACACCACGGAGCCGTAACTGTGGCAGACCAGCGAGACGGTGGACTTCCCCGGCAGAGCGTCCACCAGCGCGTTCAGCCGCAACGCGCCCTGGCCGGCGAGCCCGCCGAGGACCGCGTCCATGCCGATCCCGGCCGGCGCGGTGTAGTCCGCCCAGGCGATGACCGCGCTACGGACGGCGGGCCGGGCGTCCCGCTCGGCGGCGTACAGGGACCTCGCCATGCCGACCGGCGCGCTGTACGGATGGTTCTCCCGCTCCAGTGTGAGCAGTTGGGTGTCCACGCCCGGGACCACGACGGAAACCCGCTCGGCCCGGTCCAGATCGCCGAACACCTCGGCCGCGCGGCCCCGGCCCGACGGATCGAAGGACAGGATCTGACGGTCGCCGGCGAGCATGCCGCGGAAGCGTTCCAGCCGCATGCGCGCCTCGGTGCGGCCGTCGGGAGAGAGCCCGGGATCACGGGTCCGGCGTTGTTCCACCGCCTCCGCGTCATGCAGCGCGTGCCGGTTCGCACGGTAACGCAGAGCGACCGGCACGCCGTTGAGGTTGCCGACCACCAAGGGGTGGTGATCGGCCAGCGAGAGCGCTTGCGTGGCGGACAGCGAGGCGAAGAACCGGGCGATCGCCGAGGACGGCGCGTCCAGGGCCGGTACGGGCCGGCCGGCCGCCCGGGCATGCGCCCAGGCGGCCAACGCACGCACGCGTGGCTCGTCGGAGGGCTGATGGCGAACGGCGGTCCACCCGGTGGTCGCCAGCATCACGAACACGACGGCTATGGCGAGCAGGGCGCGCCACGCGGTCAGAGTGGGGGAGGTGTCGAAGGAGGGATTCACTGCGGCACACCCTAGGAGACGGGTGACGGGCCGTGGTGCGCGGGTGACGTACCTCACTCGACGGAGGGGTTTGTGGACCGTTTTTCTTACGTTCCGTAGCCGGTAGGGGCATGTGGAGTGGATGGTCCGCCGTACGCAGTGGCGTGGGTCTCGCGCTCCGGCTCGCGGTCGGTGACCGCGCCTCCTCGTCGCTCCTTCCCGCCCTCGCGCTCCTCCCCCCGCACCTCCCGGCCGCTACCACCGCCGCGCCTCGCCACCGCCGTGCCTCGCCACCGCCGTGCCTCGCCACCGCCGTGCCTCGCCACCGCCGTGCCTCCCCGCCCCGCGCCTCCCCGCCCCGCGCCTCCCCGTTCCCTGCCGGGAGCCGGGGACGTCACGGACGTCACCGTCCGCCCGCGCGCCCCGGAGAGGCCGGACCGACGACCACGAGCGGACCCGGTGCCGCCCCGGGCGCGAGGATCGGCACCACCGGCGGTCCCGGCGCCACCGGCAGTCGCGGCACCTGCGGCGCGGCCTCGGGCGCCCCGGTGGCGCCCGGCGCCGGGGCGCGCCAGCCGGTGGCGAGCGCCGGGCCGAGCATGTCCAGATGGCTCTGCGCCAGGGCGCGCAGCGAGGCCAGGCTTCCGTCGCCGGACCGCCCCCACAGCTGCCCGGTGACCCGCATCGTCCCGGAGAAGGCGGCGACCGCCACCCGGGGACGGGGGTCGGCGTCCAGGTCCAGCCCTTCCCGCCCGGCGATCACCGAGGCGATCTCCTCCTCCATGGCGATGCAGCGGCGCATGTGCGCGGCCAGCAGCGTGGGCTCGGACTCGATCATCCGGAACGTCCGGACGTGCAACTCCACCGTGGCCGAGGGCGGATCGGAGAGCTCCAGCGCGTCCCAGGAGGCGAACGCGGCCTGCCTCAACGCCTCCAGTGGCGGCTCGTCCGCCGGCCGTCGCAGCAACTCCGCGAGGAATCGCGCCTCCACCATGTCCTGGGTGGCGAAGAGGACGTCTTCCTTGTTCGCGAAGTACCGGAAGAACGTGCGCTGGGAGACCGCGACCGCCTCCACGATCCCGTCCACCGTGGTCCGTTCGTACCCCTGGGTGGTGAAGAGTTCGAGTGCGGCGTGCAGCAGCGCGTCGCGGGTGCGCTGCTTCTTGCGCTCGCGCAACCCGACCGCGCACTCCGGACGCCGGAACAAACCCGTTGCCCGTACCCGCTGTTCGCGGGCCACCGCGGGCTGAGTACCCTCGCGGGCGCCGTCCCGCCGTCCCGCCGGACCGTCCGTCACGTGCCGCTCCTCTCTTGTCGTACCGCCGCAGTGGGCGCCGGTGTGAGCCACCCGACAGTTACCGGTCGGCGAATTGGTTGGTCAACTGTCAGTCGCTGTCACTATTCTCACGGACATGACTAGTCAGACCACTGTCGACAAGGCTTCCCGGGAGCCCGAAGACATCGCAGCTCCCGTGCAGGGCAAGGGACTTCGCGGCCACCCATGGCTGACGCTGTTCGCCGTGGCCATCGGCGTGATGATGGTCGCGCTCGACGGCACGATCGTCGCCATCGCCAACCCCGCCATCCAGAAGGACCTCGACGCCTCCCTCGCGGACGTCCAGTGGATCACGAACGGCTACATGCTGGCGCTCGCGGTCTCACTGATCACCGCGGGCAAGCTCGGTGACCGATTCGGCCACCGCCAGACGTTCCTGATAGGCGTGGTCGGCTTCGCCGCCGCGTCCGGGGCCATCGGCCTCTCCTCCAGCGTCACCCTGGTGATCGTCTTCCGCGTGCTCCAGGGCCTGTTCGGTGCCCTGCTGATGCCCGCCGCACTCGGCCTGCTGCGTGCCACCTTCCCGGCCGAGAAGCTCAACATGGCCATCGGTATCTGGGGCATGGTCATCGGCGCCTCCACCGCGGGCGGCCCGATCCTCGGCGGGGTGCTCGTCGAGCACGTCAGCTGGCAGTCCGTCTTCTTCATCAACGTGCCGGTCGGTGTGATCGCGCTGGTGCTCGGTGTGATGATCCTCAGGGATCACCGCGCGGAGAACGCGCCGCGCTCCTTCGACATCGGCGGTATCGTCCTGCTCTCGCTGGCGATGTTCAGTCTCATCTGGGCGCTCATCAAGGGCGCCGAATGGGGATGGGGCGACACCAAGACGGTGGGCTTCCTCGTCGCGGCGGTCGTCCTCTTCGCGGTCTTCGCCCTCGTCCAGCAGCGCGTCCGCGAGCCGCTGATCCCGCTGGCGATGTTCAGGTCGATCCCGCTGTCGGCGGGCACGATCCTGATGGTGCTGATGGCCTTCGCCTTCATGGGCGGCCTGTTCTTCGTGACGTTCTACCTCCAGAACGTGCACGGCATGAGCCCGGTCGACAGTGGTCTGCACCTGCTTCCGCTGACCGCCATGATGATCGTCGCCTCGCCGCTGGCCGGCGCCCTCATCACCAAGTTCGGCCCCCGGGTCCCGCTGGTCGGCGGCATGGTGTGCACCGCCGTCGCCTGCTTCGGCATGTCGCAGCTGACCATCGGTACGGGCACGCTGACCATGTCGATCTGGTTCGCGCTGCTCGGCCTCGGGCTCGCCCCCGTCATGGTCGGCGCCACCGAGGTCATCGTCGGCAACGCCCCCATGGAGCTGTCCGGCGTCGCCGGTGGCCTCCAGCAGGCGGGCATGCAGGTCG
The DNA here is from genome assembly GCF_036188265.1 of Streptomyces sp. NBC_00247. Lineage (NCBI taxonomy): Bacteria > Bacillati > Actinomycetota > Actinomycetes > Kitasatosporales > Streptomycetaceae > Streptomyces > Streptomyces sp. NBC_00247. The sequence continues at coordinate 5,139,263 of NZ_CP108093.1, forward strand.
GCGGCAGCCTCGGCACGGCCGTCCTGGGCGCGGTCATGGCGGCCCGGGTCGACTCCCTGCTGCCCGGCAACTGGACGGGCGCGGGTCTTCCGAAGACCTCCGCGGCGGAGCTGTCCCAGGCGTCCTCGGCCATCGAGGTCGGCATGCCGCCCATCGCCCCGAACACCCCGCCGGAGATCGCCGCGAAGATCACCGCGGTCGCGCACGACACGTTCGTGTCCGGCATGAGTACCGCGTTCGTGGTGGCCGGCAGCGTCGCCGTGATCGCCGCCGTGGTCGCCCTCTTCACCAAGCGCGGCGAGAACGCCGAGGCCGGTGCCGGAGTCGGTCACATCTGACCCCTCCCGTCCCCGTCGCATCCGCGTCAACACCACGCCCACACAGCCCCGTCGGTCCAAACCGGCGGGGCTGTCGCCTATCCGGGTGGTCCCGCTCCGAACCCCTTCCCCGGGCACATCGCGTCAGGTCAGGGTTCGGCCAAGAGAAACCGCACGACCACGGGGATTGATCCACCATGCGCAAGACCGTCATCGCGGCCGTCCTGGCCGCCACCGCTCTCGTTCCCGCCGCCTCGGCCGTCGCTCCGGCAGCCACACCCCTGGCGCCCGGGGGCACGTACACCACCGTGACGACCACCGACATGACGACCACCGCCACCGCCCGGTCCGCCACCGAGGCCGCCAGCCCCCGGCCCGCCGCGGCCCCGTCCGCCGCCGGGGTGCGGCTCGGGGAGTGCGCGGCAGGCCAGCTCTGCCTCTGGAAGAAGCCGGACTTCACCGGCGGCCGGCTGAACCGCGACCTGTCCGCCGTCGACATCGAGAGCTGCGTCCCCCTGCCGGCCGGGAGCGACGCGCAGTCCTTCGCCAACCGCACCGGCCGCAACGTCACCCTGTACCAGTCGGCCGAGTGCGGTGAGACGGGCGAGTTCGAGACCTATCCGGGCGGTGGCACCTGGGTCCCGCGCTCCCCCTACCAGGTACGGGCCTTCAAGATCTGGGAGAACTGAGACACGGCCGGCGGGCGGTGGGCGGTCGTTCCCGTCGCCCGCCGGCCCCGGACGGAACGCCCCCGCTCCGGCGCGGTGAGCGTCCGGAGCGGGGCGCGGGGCCGGGGACCGGGTCAGAGCCGGGTCAGCTCGTCCACCAGGTCGTCCAGGCCCAGAGAGCCCTGGGAGAGCGCGGCCATGTGCCAGGCCTTCAGGTCGAACGCCTCGCCCCGTCGCTCGCGGGCCTTCTCCCGGCCGAGGAGCCAGGCACGCTCGCCGAGCTTGTAGCCGATCGCCTGCCCCGGCATGGACAGGTACCGGGTCAGCTGGCTCTCCACGTAGTCGGCGGGCCGGCTGCTGTGCGCGCCGAGGAACTCCCGCGCCAGCTCCGGCGTCCACCGCTCGCCGGGGTGGAACGGCGAGTCCGCCGGTATCTCCAGCTCCAGGTGCATGCCGATGTCCACGATCACCCGGGCCGCGCGCATCATCTGGGCGTCCAGGTAGCCGAGGCGCTCCTCCGCCCCGGGGAAGAAGCCCAGCTCGTCCATGAGCCGCTCCGCGTACAGGGCCCAGCCCTCGACGTTGGCGCTGACCATGCCGGCGCCCGTCTGGTAGCGGGACAGGTCCCCGGCCACGTGCTTCCACTGGGCGAGCTGGAGGTGATGGCCCGGGACACCCTCGTGGTACCAGGTCGACACCAGGTCGTACACCGGGAAGCGGGTGCGCCCCATCGTCGGCAGCCAGGTACACCCGGGACGGGAGAAGTCCTCCGACGGCGGGGTGTAGTACGGGCCCCCGCCGCCGCCCGCCGGAGCGATGCGGGACTCCACCCGCCGCACCCGCCCGGCCAGTTCGAAGTGCGTGCCGTCCAGCGAGTCGATCGCCCGGTCCATCAGCCCCTGGAGCCAGTCACGGATCTCGTCCACCCCCTCCACGCACCGGCCGTGCTCGTCCAGGCGGGCCAGCGCCACCCACGGAGTCCTCGCACCGGGCAGGACGCGCTCCGCCTCGGTGCGCATCTCCGCCAGCAGACGGTGGAACTCCGACCAGCCGTAGGCGTACGCCTCGTCCAGGTCGAGATCGGTGCCGTTGAAGTAGCGGGCCCAGCGGGCGTACCGCTCCCGGCCGACCGCGTCCGGGGCCCCCTCGACGGTGGGCGCGTAGACGTCCCGCATCCAGTCCCGCAGTTCCCGGACGGCCGCGGTGGCGGCGCGTGCCGCGTCGTCCAGTTCGCCGCGCAGTGTCCCGGGGCCGCCGGAGGCGAACTCCTCGAACCAGCCGCGCTTCTGCCCGTCGGCGCCGGCCCAGTCCCCGAGCTGCCCGACGAAGGTGGCGGTCGTGCGCGGCCCCGCGTACAGCTTGCGTTCCAGGCCGAGCGCCAGCGACTCGCGGTACCCGGACAGGGCGCGGGGCACCGCCCGCAACCGCCGGGCGACGGCCGCCCAGTCCTCCTCCGTCCGGGCGGGCGTCACCGTGAAGACGTCCCGCACCATGTGTGGCGGCGTCGCCATGTTGCCCACCGCACGCAGGTGTTCACCCGCCTCGTGCACGGCCAGCTCGGCATGGAGGCGCTCGCGCAGCAGCCGTGCGCACCGGCGCTCGACACCGGAGTCCGCGCCGGGCAGGAGCTCGGCCTCGGTCAGGTGCGCGAGAGTCTTCCGCGCGAGCGCGGCGAGGGCCGCGGCCCCGGCCGGCGAGGTGTCGGGCAGACGGCCGGAGCTCGCCCGCACGCCCAGGTAGGTGCCCGTGATCGGGTCGAGTTCGACGAGGGCGTCGACGTATGCGTCGGCCACCCGGCGGGGGAGTTGCCTTTCGATCTGAGTCATGTGCCGCATCCTCCAGCAACGCCGGGCCGAGGGGGCCGGTGACCCGTTTCCGCAACCTCCCTCGTGGGTGCGGCAGTCCGGAGAAGGGCCTGTGGGGGACACTGGGCGCTTCGTCGCTCTGCGAAGTTGTTCTGTCCGATCCGTTGACGAAATCTTCGCGGTACATCTAGCTTCGACGCGTCGTACTTCGTACGTCATATATGAGACGCGATACGCGAGATGCGAGAGCCCTTCATGACTTTTGCGCCCACCCCGATCCCGTCCAGGACGCAGTTCGTGCTGGAAGCGATCAAACACGCGATCCTGACCGCCCGGTTGCAGCCGGGACAGGCACTCGTCGAGACCGAACTCGCCGCGCGGTTCGGGGTGTCGAAGACACCGGTGCGCGAGGCGCTCAAGACGCTCGCCGGCACCGGGCTCGTGGTCATGAGCCAGTACAAGGGCGCCACCGTCCGGCTCGTGGACGCCGAGATGGCGCGCGAGGTCTACGACGTGCGCCTGCTCCTCGAACCCGAGGCGCTGCGCCGCACGATCACCTGCCGGGCCTCGCTGGAGGCAGCCCAAGAGGCCCTGGAACGGGCCGACTCGGCAGCCGACAAGGCCGACAGGTCGCTGGCCAACCGGGACTTCCACCGGGCCCTCTACCTCTCCTGCGGCAACCCGCTGCTGGGGCGGATGCTCGACGAGGTGCGCGACCAGGCCGCCCTCGTCTCCACCGTCGCGTGGGCGGCCGACCCCTCCTGGGAGCGCGAGGCGGCCGAACACCGGGAGATCCTGCGGCTCGCGCTGGCCGCCGACGCGGCCGGTGCCGCGGCCGCCCTCCACGACCACATCGCGTCCTTCCTCCGCCGTGCCTTCCCGGCAGGCGAACCCGCGGGCCCCGCCGCCCGTACGGAGCAGGCGGCGGCCCCGGACACCTGGAACGCCCCGAGACCGGTGGCGGCGAGCTGACACCCACCACCCGACGTACCCGCCACACCGCTACCGAAGAACCGAGAGAGTGGAGCCGACGATGAAGATCTCGAAGACGCACCGGGCACGCGCGGCGGCGGCGATGTCCCTCACGGCGGTTCTCGCCCTGACCGTCACCGGCTGCGGCGACGACGGCAGCGGCTTCGCCGGAGGCGCGGGAGCCGAGGGCGACGGCAAGGGGAAGATCGTCTTCTGGGACAACAACGGCGGCGTGCGCACCGACATATGGAAGGAGATCATCGCCGGCTTCGAGAAGGAGAACCCGGGCATCGAGGTCCAGTACGTCGGGGTGGCGGCCACCGAGATCCAGACCAAGTACGACAACGCCATCCAGGGCGGCGGACTGCCGGACGTCGGCGGGGTCGGCGCGGCGATGCTCGCCGGGCTCGCCGCCCAGGGCTCTCTGGAACCCCTGGAGGACCGGAGCGCGGACTCCTCGCTCGACGGCGAGCTCGACCCGGGCATGGTCGAGGCGATGAAGGCGGCGGGCGGCTCCGAGGCGCACACCTACAACGTCCCGATCTCCGCCAACAACGGGGTGCTGTACTACCGCACCGACCTCTTCAAAAGGGCCGGCCTCGCCGCGCCGGCCACCTGGGACGACTTCTACAAGGCTGCCGAGAAGCTGAGCGACCCCAAGAAGAATCGTTTCGGCTACACCATCCGCGGCGGTGCCGGTTCCATCGCGCAGGCCATGGACGCCATGTACGGACAGTCCGGGATCACGTCCTTCTGGGACGCGAAGGGCGAGAAGACCACACTCGACGACCCCCGGAACGTCGCCGCCCTGGAGAAGTACGCGGCCCTCTACAAGAAGGTCACGCCGTCCGCCGACCTCAACAACGACTTCATCAAGATGGTCGCCCAGTACGACTCCGGCACCATCGGCATGGTCAACCACAACCTCGGCTCGTACCAGGACCATGTGACCGCGCTCGGCACGGCCAGGTTCCGGGGCGTCCCGCAGCCGATCGGCGTCGGCGGCAAGCGGGTCCAGGTCTCCAACCCCGTCGACGGACTCGGCCTCTTCAAGAGCTCCGAACACAAGGCCGCCGCCTGGAAGTTCATCGAGTACGCCGCCTCCCACGAGGCCAACTCGAAGTTCAACGAGCAGGCGGGGCTGATTCCGGCCAACATCGAGGCAGCCAAGGACCCCTGGGTCTCCCGCGCCGAGCCCACCGCCCTCGCGGCCAAGGCGCTCACCGACGGTTCGACCGTCACCGTGCAGCTGCCCTACTACCTGCCGGACTGGAACGGCATCAGCAAGGCCGACAACGAGCCCGAACTCCAGAAGGTCCTGCTCGGCCGCACCTCCGCCAAGGAGTTCCTGACCAAGATGGCAGGAGAGCTGAACGACGCCCAGGCGGAGTGGAAGGAACAGCAGCCCTCCGCCTGAGCAGCCTGCCGCCCGAGCGGCGGGCGGGACGGGCCCGGCGCACCGCACCACCGCGCGGGCCCGACCCCGCGAACGCCGTCGGCCGGCCCCGGGAGTACCCGGGGCCGGCCGACGCGTGCGCGTGCGGGGCGCCCGTCGGGGCGCCGCGCACGGCCGTGCGTCAGGCGTCGCCGCCCGCCGCGCCCGGGTCGGCCGCCGCCACGTCCAGCAGCTCGTACCGGTCGACCGCCGTCTTCAGTGCCGAACGGTCGATCCGCCCCTCCTTCGCCAGCTCCGTGAGGACCGCCAGCACGATCGACTGCGCGTCGATGTGGAAGAACCGGCGGGCGGCGCCACGGGTGTCCGCGAACCCGAAGCCGTCCGCGCCCAGCGACTGGTACGCCCCCGGGACCCAGCGCGCGATCTGGTCAGGCACCGATCGCATCCAGTCCGAAACCGCCACGAACGGTCCCTCGGAGCCGGAGAGCTTCCGCGTCACGTACGGCACGCGCTGCTCCTCCTCCGGGTGGAGCAGGTTGTACCGCTCGGTGTCCACGGCCTCGCGGCGCAGCTCGTTCCAGCTGGTCGCCGACCAGACGTCCGCCCGGACGTTCCACTCCTCGGCGAGGATGCGCTGCGCCTTAAGCGCCCACGGGACCGCCACCCCGGACGCCAGGATCTGCGCCGGGATCTGGCCCTGCTCGCCCCGCCGGAAGCGGTGGACACCGGCGAGGATGCCCTCCACGTCCACGTCGGCGGGCTCGGCGGGGTGCTGGATCGGCTCGTTGTAGACGGTGAGGTAGTAGAAGACGTCCTCACTGTTCTCGCCGTACATCCGGCGCAGGCCGTCCTTGACGATGTGCGCGATCTCGAACCCGTACGCCGGGTCGTAGGCCACGCACGCCGGGTTGGTCGAGGCGAGCAGCTGTGAGTGGCCGTCCGCGTGCTGGAGGCCTTCACCGGTCAGGGTCGTACGGCCGGCGGTCGCACCCAGCACGAAACCGCGCGCGAGCTGGTCGGCCATCTGCCAGAACTGGTCACCGGTGCGTTGGAACCCGAACATCGAATAGAAGACGTAGACCGGGATCAGCGGCTCGCCGTGCGTGGCGTAGGCCGAGCCCGCCGCGATCAGCGAAGCCGTGCATCCCGCCTCGGAGATGCCGTCGTGCAGCATCTGCCCGGTCGGCGACTCCTTGTAGGCCAGCAGGAGTTCGCGGTCCACCGCCTCGTACTGCTGTCCCAGCGGGTTGTAGATCTTCGCGCTCGGGAAGAACGCGTCCATGCCGAAGGTGCGGTACTCGTCGGGCGCGATCAGCACGAAACGCTTGCCGATCTCCTTGTCCCGCATGAGGTCCTTCAGGATGCGGACGAACGCCATCGTGGTGGCGATCGACTGCTGCCCCGAACCCTTCTTCGCGGCGGCGTAGGTCTTCTCCTCCGGCAGCGCCAGCGGCTTCGCGCGGACCACCCGGGTCGGTACGTAACCGCCCAGGCTCTGCCGCCGGTCGTGCATGTACTGGATCTCCTCGGAGTCCCGGCCCGGGTGGTAGTAGGGCGGGTACCCCTCGTCCAGCTGCTTGTCCGTGACCGGGATGTGCAGCCGGTCGCGGAACCGCTTCAGGTCCTCGGTGGTGAGCTTCTTCATCTGGTGGGTCGCGTTGCGGCCCTCGAAGTTCGGCCCCAGTGTCCAGCCCTTGACCGTCTGCGCCAGGATCACCGTCGGCTGGCCCTGGTGCGCCTTGGCCGCCGCGTACGCCGCGTAGACCTTCTTGTGGTCGTGCCCGCCGCGCCCCAGGTGCAGGATCTCGTCGTCGGACATGTCCTTGACCATGTCCCGCAGCCGCTGGTCCTCGCCGAAGAAGTGCTCACGGATGTACGCGCCCGTCTCGGTGGCGTACGTCTGGAACTGGCCGTCCGGTGTGGTGTTCAGCTTGTTGACCAGGATGCCGGTGCGGTCCTGCGCCAGCAGCGGGTCCCAGGTGCGGTCCCAGACCAGCTTGATCACGTTCCAGCCGGCGCCCCGGAACTGCGACTCCAGCTCCTGGATGATCTTGCCGTTGCCGCGCACCGGGCCGTCGAGCCGCTGGAGGTTGCAGTTGACGACGAAGGTGAGGTTGTCCAGGCCCTCGCGGGCGGCGATGGACAGCTGGCCGAGCGACTCCGGCTCGTCCATCTCGCCGTCGCCGAGATACGCCCAGACGTGCGACTTGGAGGTGTCGGCGATACCGCGCGCCTCCATGTAGCGGTTCATCCGCGCCTGGTAGATCGCGCCCAGCGGGCCGAGGCCCATCGACACGGTCGGGAACTCCCAGAAGTCCGGCATGAGCCGGGGGTGCGGGTAGCTGGAGAGACCGTCGGGCGCCTTCGACTTCTCCTGGCGGAACGCGTCGAGCTGCGCCTCGCTCAGCCGGTCCAGCAGGAACGCGCGGGCGTAGATGCCCGGCGAGGCGTGCCCCTGGAAGAAGATCTGGTCTCCGCCGTCCCCCTCGTCCTTGCCCCGGAAGAAGTGGTTGAAGCCCACGTCGTAGAGAGAGGCGGAGGAGGCGAACGTGGCGATGTGGCCGCCGACGCCGATCCCCGGGCGCTGGGCCCGCGAGACCATGACGGCCGCGTTCCAGCGGGTCGCGTTGAGGACCTTGCGCTCGATCTCCTCGTCGCCGGGGAAGAAGGGCTCGTCCTTCGTGGCGATCGTGTTGACGTAATCGGTGCTGCGCATCTCCGGCACGGCGACACGCTTCTCGCGCGCCCGCTCGATGAGTCGGAGCATCAGATAGCGGGCCCGTTCACGGCCGCGCTCGTCCACGGCGGCGTCGAGCGAGTCCAGCCATTCCTGGGTCTCCTCGGGATCGAAATCCGGGACCTGGCTGGGAAGGCCGCCAATGATGATCGGGTTGCGATCGGATCCGGAAGCCACACTGTTCCTTCGCTGTCGGTGCTGCTACGGAGTCTGCTGCGAGGCTGATCCACCGGGGCGCGAAACCCCGCGACGCCCTCGGCGTCCGCGGATTCGCCACCTTCCATCGTGTACCGCCAGGGGCCGTTCGTCACCTCTACCGCACGGTAACCAACGGGTTACCGGACACCCGTCCGGGGCAGTAGCCGTAAGGCGGGAACGGGGCGCCGGGCCAAATCGCAACCTTACGCCCAACCCGTCCAAGCGTTCCCAAACGCTGTACGGCGGCGAATGCCGGAGCGAAACGGCATAAGCTGAGGAAGGACGTATACGGGCCGGGTGCTTTCCGGACCCCGGTGCGGACCGGCCGGAGGTTGCGGCGACGTGGCAGGGAACGTCACCGTTTAGGCGGTCTGTGGCGCCGGGTACTTGCGCGATTCGCCGAGCCCGTGTGGACTACGGCCAGCGCCGCGCGTACGCGCGTGGCTGAAGCATTTTCCGAACATGATCAGGAGGCAACCCGTGAGCGCGACCGCGGACCACGCGGAGGAGCGGACCAATCTGGCCGAACGGCTGGGGTTCGAACCCAATCAGGTGGTCCAGGAGATCGGCTACGACGACGACGTCGAGCTGGAGCTCCGCGAAGGTATTGAAGCCACCATCGGTGGGGAACTCGTCGACGAGGAGTACGACGACGTCGCCGACGCCGTCGTGTTGTGGTTCCGCGACGAGGACGGCGACCTTACGGACGCGCTGGTGGATGCCATCGGCCTGATCGAGGACGGCGGTACGGTCTGGCTGATGACGCCGAAGACCGGCCGTGACGGATACGTCGAACCCAGCGACGTCAGCGACGCCGCCCAGACCGCCGGTCTCTCCCAGACCAAGAGCATCAGCGTGGGCAAGGACTGGACGGGTACCCGTCTGGTCACTCCCAAGACGGCCAAGGCCAAGCGCTGAGCTCGTCCGGCAGCACTCCGTAGTACCCGCAAGGCCCCCGGCGGCATCACGTCGCCGGGGGCCTTCGTACGTCCCGCCGCCGACGCTGCGTAGGCTGGGCCACGCTCCCGGCGGACCGGTTCGGGGCGGTGACGCTAGCGAAGGGACATCCCATGGCGATCGAGGTCGGCTCCCAGGCCCCCGCGTTCGAGCTCAAGGACAACCACGGCCGGACGGTCACGCTGTCCGAGTTCCGCGGCGAGAAGAACGTCGTGCTGCTCTTCTACCCCTTCGCCTTCACCGGCGTCTGCACCGGTGAGCTCTGCGCGCTCCGCGACGAACTGCCGCGCTTCGAGAACGCCGACACCCAGCTCCTCGCCGTGTCCAACGACTCCATCCACACCCTGCGGGTCTTCGCCGAGCAGGAGGGCCTGGAGTACCCGCTGCTCTCCGACTTCTGGCCGCACGGCGAGGTCTCGCGCGCGTACGGCGTCTTCGACGAGGACAAGGGCTGCGCGGTGCGCGGCACCTTCATCATCGACAAGGAGGGCGTGGTGCGCTGGAGCGTCGTCAACGGCCTTCCGGACGCGCGGGACCTCAAGGAGTACGTCGCGGCGCTCGAAGCCCTCTGAGCAGCCGTACGACCGGGCTCCCGCCCTTGTCCCGCCGTACGCCGGCCGGACACCCGCCCGTTTTCCGCTCGCGGAGAACTGCCGCCCCGCCCGCCCAAAAGCCTGCTTTGGCCGGGAACCGGTCACTAGGATCCATTCGTTGATCCGGTATCACGCACGACGGGGAAGCTGGTGTCTGCCGGCCCCTACATACCTATGGGAGGACTCGTGGGAGTCAGCCTCAGCAAGGGCGGCAACGTCTCGCTGACCAAGGCCGCGCCCAACCTGACCGCTGTCATCGTCGGCCTGGGCTGGGACGCCCGGACGACCACCGGCGGCGACTTCGACCTCGACGCGAGCGCACTGCTCGCGAACGCCGAGGGCAAGGTCGGCAGCGACGGCAATTTCGTCTTCTTCAACAACCTCAAGAGCCCGGACGGCTCCGTCGAGCACACCGGGGACAACCTCACCGGTGAGGGCGAGGGCGACGACGAGGTCATCAAGGTCAACCTCGCCGCCGTTCCGGCCGACGTCGACAAGATCGTCTTCCCGGTCTCGATCTACGAAGCCGAGAGCCGGCAGCAGAGCTTCGGCCAGGTCCGCAACGCGTACATCCGCGTGGTCAACCAGGCCGACAACTCCGAGCTGGCCCGTTACGACCTCAGCGAGGACGCTTCCACCGAGACCGCCATGGTCTTCGGCGAGCTCTACCGCAACGCGGGCGAGTGGAAGTTCCGCGCCATCGGCCAGGGGTACGCCTCCGGCCTGCGGGGCATCGCGCAGGACTTCGGCGTCAACGTCTGACCGGCGGCCCCCGGCCCCCGGCCCGAGGGCGGAGACCAGCAGCAGAGCACCCGGCGCCGCACCTCCCGTGCGGCGCCGGGCGTGCTTTGCCGCACCTCCCGTGCGGAGCGCCGGTCGTGCCGGTGCCGCGCGCGGGCTTCCGCGCCCCGCAGGGCTTGCCGGGCGTTCCCGGTGCGGGAGGGCCCGTACGGGGCATGCTGTGCCGCACGGACCGAAAAGCGGATCCGCGCACACGAAGAACGAATCGGGGAGGACCCATCATGGGCGTCACGCTCGCCAAGGGAGGCAATGTCTCCCTCTCCAAGGCCGCACCCAACCTCACCCAGGTGCTCATCGGCCTCGGCTGGGACGCGCGATCCACCACCGGAGCCGATTTCGACCTGGACGCCAGCGCGCTGCTGTGCCAGTCGGGGCGGGTGCTCGGAGACGAGTGGTTCGTGTTCTACAACAACCTCACCAGCCCCGACGGCTCCGTCGAACACACCGGGGACAACCTCACCGGCGCGGGTGAAGGCGACGACGAGTCCGTCATCGTCCACCTCGACCAGGTGCCCCCGCACTGCGACAAGATCGTCTTTCCCGTCTCGATCCATGACGCGGACAATCGTGGGCAGGCTTTCGGCCAGGTCAGCAACGCCTTCATCCGGGTCGTGAACCAGGCCGACGGCCAGGAGCTCGCCCGTTACGACCTCAGCGAGGACGCCTCGTCCGAGACGGCGATGATCTTCGGCGAGCTCTACCGCTACAACGGCGAATGGAAGTTCCGTGCGGTGGGACAGGGGTACGCGTCAGGACTGCGGGGCATCGCTCTAGACTTCGGGGTCAACGTTTCGTAAAGCCGCGCTCGGCGCGGGGGAGCCCCGCACTACGGGGGAGACCCGTTACATACACGATGGGGTAGCCAGTGCTTCTGAAAACCTTCGGCTGGTCGTTCGCGGTTACCGCGCTCGGCCTGGTCGCAGCGGTGTTCTACGGGGGGTGGCAGGCTCTCGGCGTCGTCGCGATCCTGACGGTCCTGGAGATCTCGCTGTCCTTCGACAACGCGGTGATCAACGCCGGAATCCTGAAGAAGATGAACGCCTTCTGGCAGAAGATCTTCCTCACGATCGGTGTGCTCATCGCCGTCTTCGGTATGCGACTGGTCTTCCCCGTCGTGATCGTGGCGATCAGCGCCAAACTCGGCCCGATCGAGGCCATCGACCTCTCGTTCAACGACCCGGACCGGTACCAGCAGCTGGTCACCGACGCCCACCCGTCGATCGCGGCCTTCGGCGGCATGTTCCTGCTCATGATCTTCCTCGACTTCATCTTCGAGGACCGGGACATCCAGTGGCTCCGGTGGATCGAGCGCCCGCTCTCCAAGCTCGGCAAGGTCGACATGCTGTCGGTCTGCGTCGCGCTGATCGTCCTGCTCGTCGCCGCCCTGACCGTCGCGACCCACGCCCACCAGCACGGTGGCGCGCACGCGGACAAGACGTCCACGGTGCTGCTCGCGGGTGTCGCCGGCCTGATCACGTACCTCGTCGTCGGCGGCCTCTCCGGCTTCTTCGAGAACAAGCTCGAAGAGGAGGAGGAGCGCGAGCACGAGGCCGAGGAAGAGGCCAAGAAGAGCGGCAAGAACCTCGCTCCGGTCGTGCTGGCCGGCAAGGCCGCGTTCTTCATGTTCCTCTACCTGGAGGTCCTGGACGCGTCCTTCTCGTTCGACGGCGTCATCGGCGCCTTCGCCATCACCAACGAGATCGTGCTGATGGCCCTCGGCCTCGGCATCGGCGCCATGTACGTCCGTTCGCTCACGGTCTACCTGGTCCGCCAGGGCACCCTGGACGACTACGTCTACCTGGAGCACGGCGCCCACTACGCGATCGGCGCCCTCTCGGTCATCCTCCTCGTGACCATCCAGTACGAGATCAACGAGATCATCACCGGCCTGGTCGGCGTGGTGCTGATCGCCTGGTCGTTCTGGTCGTCGGTCCGGCGCAACAAGAAGCTCGCCGCGATCGGCGAGGAGGGCGGCAGCACACTGGTCGACGCCGGCGACGGCGGAGTCCGCTGAAGTTCTGGCCAGAAGTCTCCTCCGCCGGGTGTGTGACCCGGTAAGGAATGAGGGAACGCTCTCTGCGGGGCGGTCCGCGCGGTACGGCCCCGGAAACCCGGGCCGGTCCGCCGGCCGCCCCGCAGTGACGTGCGGGACGCGCGAAGAAGGACCGGATCACCGGTCCGCGAGGACGCGCAGACAGTTAGGTGGGGGTGGGGGGATGGGCTTCTTCGACGGCCTGTGGCCGGCACGCACGGCGCAGTTCGAGTCGGGCAGCGCGGCGACGAACTCGATTCAGCTCTCACGGCGCAATGCCACGGTCTCGCTGAACAAACAGGGAGCGCTCACCGGAAACCTCCGGGTCAACCTCTCCTGGCGGATGCGCAGCTCCGACATCGAGGGCCGCTCTGGAGGCGGCCTGCTGCGGAACCCGCTGAAGCTCTTCCAGCCGGAGATCGTGCAGGCCCACACCCAGGGCATGGTCAACGTCGACCTCGACCTCGGGTGCATGTACGAGCTCATGGACGGCACCAAGGGCGTGGTGCAGCCCCTCGGTAACTTTGTCGGGGACCTGAACGACCCGCCGTACATCCGGCTCAGCGGGGACGACCGCTTCGGCGCGCCCTCGGGGGAGACGGTCTACGTCAACATGGACCACCGCGACAAGATCAGACGCCTGCTGTTCTTCGTCTACATCTACGACCAGACGCCGGCGTTCGACCGTACCCACGCGATGGTCACGCTGTACCCGGGCAACGGCCCGCGGATCGAGATCGAGCTGGACGAACGCGCTCCGCAGGCCCGCTCCTGCGCCGTGTTCACCGTGGAGAACGTCAAGGAGGAGCTGATCGTGCGCCGAGAGGTCAAGTTCGTCTACGGATTCCAGTCCGAGCTCGACCGGCTCTACGGCTTCGGCATGCAGTGGGGCCGCGGCTACAAGTCGCGTGCCTGACCGCTCAGGACCGGACGAACTGCGGGCCCTGCGGCGGCAGGACGAAATGCGGGTCCGGTGCGGGCGCGGCAGCCGCAGCGGGCTGCGGATACCCGTACGCGGGCGCGCTCGTCGGGTGCGGGTAGCCGTACCCGGCGGAGGCGGGCTGCGGATATCCGTACGCCGCCGGGGCGGAGGCGGGCTGCGGGTAGCCGTAGGCCGGTGCGGCGGTGGCGGGCTGCGGGTAGCCGTACCCGGGCTGCGGCTGGGGGACCGTGAGGTCGCCGGCGTGCTCCGGAGCAGGGCGGCCGGGCGCCGCCGCGTCCTCCCGCTCGCCGTCCGGCTCGGGCTGCTCGGCCGGCTGCGGCTCCCCGTCGTCCACCGAGATGCCGAAGGCCGTCGCGAGCCCGATCAGCCCGGTCGGATAGCCCTGGCCGACCGCACGGAACTTCCAGCCGTCCCCGCGCCGGTAGAGCTCGCCGCAGATGATGGCGGTTTCCTCACCGGTCTCGGGGCGGATCTCGAACACGGCCAGCGGGGCGCCGTCCCCGGCCGTCGCGTCGTACAGCGATATCCGCAGGTCGTGGACGCTCCCGAAGCTCGCGCCGTCCGAGGAGGCGGCGATCACCACCTGGTTCACCGAGGGGTCCAGCGCCGCCAGATCCGCCTCGACCGTGTCGGTCAGCCCGTCGGCGACGGTGCGCTTGGGCAGGCGGCGCACATGGCCGGAGGGATGCCGGGGCTGGTTGTAGAAGACGAAGTCCTCGTCGATGCGCACCCGCCCCGAGGCACCCAGCAGCAGGGCGGAGGCGTCCACGTCCGGAACCCCGGCCCCAGGAGTCCAGCGCAGCACGGCCCGTACGGCCGTGGCATCGAGGGGGACGTTCGAACCCTTCAGCATCCCTTGCGTCATGCCCGTCATCCTGCCTGTTGGCGGCTTCCCCGGACAACGCGGGGGCCGTAAACCGGTATCCGGGGGTAGAGCTGAGCTGGAGCACCTTACCGTGCCGGAGCCCTCCGACACGGGCGAGTTACCCGAAGTTCACATATGCGGGGAACTGCGGACACCCGTCCATACGTACTATTACCGGCCATGCGTTGTTCGATCGATCAGGCGGTACGGGGGAAAATCATGCGTCATTTCGGGCACATCTCGCCTGCTGCCCGGCAGGGACTGTTCTTCCAGGAACCATGCGCATTCGACGCGAACGCCTCCGCCCGGGTGCTCTCGGCGGCACTGGGCGCCACGCTCTACGCCCCGGCCACCCGTCCCCGGCTCGCGGACGACGTCGTGAAGCAAGCCGCGCGCGGCGTGATCTCCATGGTCCTCTGCCTGGAGGACTCGATCGCCGACACCGAAGTGGAAGGCGCGGAGAAGAACCTGGTCAAGCAGTTCGCCGACCTCGCCGACCGGGACGCGGCGATTCCCCTCCTCTTCGTCCGCGTGCGTGAGCCGGAACAGATCACCGACCTGGTGAACCGCCTCGGCGCCTCGGTCCGGCTGCTCTCCGGCTTCGTCCTGCCGAAATTCACCGAACGCCGCGGAGAACTCTTCCTGGCGGCACTGACCCGCGCGGAAGCGGCCTCCGGGCAGCGGCTCTTCGCCATGCCGGTGCTCGAATCGCCGGAACTCCTCCACCTGGAAACCCGCACCGAAACGCTCCAGGGAATCGCGCGTGTCGTCGGAACCCACCGTGAGCACGTTCTCGCGCTGCGGCTCGGAGTCACCGACTTCTGCTCCGCCTACGGGCTGCGGAGATCCTCCGACATGACCGCGTACGACGTGCAGATCGTCAGCGCCGTCATCTCCGACGTCGTCAATGTCCTCGGGCGCGCGGACGGCACCGGATTCACCATCACCGGCCCCGTCTGGGAGTACTTCCGCAACCAGGAACGCATGTTCAAGCCGCAGCTGCGCCGCAGCCCCTTCCAGGAGGGCCGGGCGGAGAAACTGCGCACCGCGCTCATCGAGCACGACCTGGACGGGCTGCTCCGGGAGATCGAACTCGACCGGGCCAACGGCCTCCTCGGCAAAACCTGCATCCACCCCTCGCACGTGGACCCCGTGCACGCGCTCTCCGTCGTCAGCCACGAGGAATTCAGCGACGCCCAGGACATTCTGCGGCCCGAGCGCGACGCCGGCGGAGTGCTGCGCTCCGCGTATACGAACAAGATGAATGAAGTGAAACCGCACCGGGCGTGGGCCGAACGCACTCTCCTGCGCGCCGAGGTCTTCGGCGTCGCACGTGAGGACATCGGCTTCGTGGACCTGCTGGCCGCGGCCGGGGCGAAGTGAGCGCGTACCGATGAGCGGGCGGGCGACGGAGAGAGAGACGATGGACGTGGTGTGGTCGGGCAGCTGGGTGGCCGAGCGGCTGGGAGTCGCTCTCACCGGCGATTCCGAGATCAGGGACATGCTGGGCCTCGCCCTGCGGCACAACCCCCGGCGGGCCCATCTGCTCGTCTCCCACGTCCTCGGCAAGCACGTCCCGCAGCTCCCGTCCGTCGTCCACGGCGCCGGGGTCGAGCTCGGCCACCGGGTGCGCGAACTGCTCGGACCCGAGGCGGACCGGGCGATCGTCCTCGGATACGCCGAGACCGCCACCGGACTCGGCCATTCGGTCGCCGACGGCATCGGCTCGGCGCCCTACCTCCACTCCACCCGCCGCCCGGTTCCGGGCGTGGTCCGGGCCGGCGGCTTCGAGGAATCCCACTCCCACGCCACCTCCCACCTGCTGCTCCCGGAGGATCCGGCGCTGCTCGCGAGCCCCGGGACGCTGGTACTCGTCGACGACGAGTTCTCCACCGGCAACACCGTCCTCAACACCATCCGCGCGCTCCACGACCTCTATCCCCGCGAGCGGTACGTCATCGTGGCCCTCGCCGACATGCGCTCGCCCGCGGACCGGGGGCGGCTCGCGGAGTTCGCCGCCGAGATAGGCGCCCGGGTCGACCTCATAGCCCGCGGCTCCGGCACGGTCGTGCTGCCCGAAGGGGTGCTGGAGCGGGGACAGGCCCTCGTCGCCGCGCAGGAGGCGAGGGAGGCCGCGGAAGGTGCGGAGGCCGTGGAAGGTGCGGAGGCCGGGGAGGCCGGGGAGGCCGCTCGAATCACCCGTGTCGACCTGGGATGGCCCGAGGGCCTCCCGGACGGCGGCCGGCACGGCTTCACCCCCGCCCACCGCGCCACCCTGGAACACGCGCTCCCGGACATGGCCGCCCGGATCGCCGCGGCCCTGCACGACGGACCCGCCGCCGGAAACGCTGGCGGCCCCGACAGCCCCCGCCGCGTACTCGTCCTCGGCTTCGAAGAACTCATGTACGCCCCGCTGCGCCTCGGCACCGCCCTGGAACAGCTGACCGACGCCGAAGTCCGCTACTCCACCACCACCCGCTCACCCGTCCTCGCCGTCGACGACCCCGGCTACGCGATACGGAGCAGGCTGGTCTTCCCGGCCCACGACACCCCGGCGGACGGGCCGGGCGACCGGTACACCTACAACGTCGCCGGGGCCGGCTTCGACGCCGTCGTCGTAGTGGTCGACTCGCAGGCCGACACTCCCGAACTCCACGCCCCCGAAGGGCTGTTGGCCCGCCTCGCCGCTCACGCCGGCCGGGTGCTCCTCGCGGTCATCCCCTCGTACACCCCCGAACGGCAGGAATTCACCATGCTGCCCGAGCCCCTCAGAGGCCCCGCATTCTCCTCGTACGCCGCCGAGGACGTCGGCTGGCTGCTCCAGGACCTCTCGGACACCGAGCTGGAGGCCCCCACGGAGGAACGCGAGGAGGCGATACAGAGCGGTGGCGCGCACTACGCCGAATCGCTCCCCGTGGAGTACCAGCCCAGCCCCGCCTACCAGGCGCTCTTCCAGGCCGCCCTGGAAACCTCCGCCGCCCGCATCGCCCGCGCGGTCGGCACCGTCACCGAGACGGTCCTCGCCGAACGCGGCCCCCGCCCCGTCCTGGTCTCGCTCGCCCGCGCCGGAACACCCGTCGGCGTCCTGATGCGGCGGTGGGCCCAGCACCGCCACGGACTCGACCTGCCGCACTACGCCGTCTCCATCGTGCGCGGCCGGGGCATCGACGCCAACGCCCTGCGCTGGCTCGCCGCCCACCACGACCCCGCCGACGTCGTCTTCGTCGACGGCTGGACCGGCAAGGGCGCCATCACCCGCGAACTCGCCCTCGCCCTCGCGGAGTTCGAGGGATTCAACCCCGAGATCGCCGTCCTCGCGGACCCCGGCGGCTGCGTTCGCACCTACGGCACCCGCGAGGACTTCCTCATCCCCTCCGCCTGCCTCAACTCCACGGTCTCCGGCCTGATCTCACGCACCGTACTCCGCGCCGACCTGGTCGGCCCGGACGACTTCCACGGCGCCAAGTTCTACCGGGAACTGGCCGGTTCGGACGTCTCCCTCGACTTCCTGGACACCGTCGCCGCCCGCTTCGACGAGGTCGCCGACGAGGCGGCCGAGGAGGCCAAGACCCTGCTCGCCGCAGACCGCGCCCCCACCTGGGAAGGCTGGGCGGCCGTCGAGCGCATCAGTGAGGAGTACGGCATCAACGACGTCAACCTCGTCAAGCCCGGGGTCGGCGAGACCACCCGCGTGCTGCTCCGCCGGGTCCCCTGGAAGATCCTCGCCGACCGCCGCGCCGGAGCCGACCTCGACCACGTACGGCTCCTCGCGGAGCAGCGCGGGGTGCCCGTCGAGGAGGTCGACGGACTTCCGTACAGCTGTGTCGGACTGATCCACCCCAAGTACACCCGGGGTGCGACGGGCGCCGACGGCAAGGCGGTGACGGAACAGTGACCTCACCGGGGACGAACCCCGTGGCGATGGTCGCCAGCGATCTCGACCGCACCCTCATCTACTCCACCAACGCCCTCCAGCTCACCATGCCGGACGCCGACGCACCCCGGCTGCTCTGCGTCGAGACGTACGGCAGCAAACCGCTCTCCTACGTCACCGAAACGGCCGCCGCCCTGCTGGAAGAGCTGGGCCGCACCACGGTCTTCGTACCGACCACGACCCGCACCCGCGAGCAGTACCACCGCATCAGCCTCCCCGGACCGGCGCCCGCCTACGCGGTCGTCGCCAACGGCGGGCACATCCTCGTGGACGGCGAGTCCGACCCCGAGTGGCACGCGGGAGTCCTGGACCGCATCGCCGGCGAGTGCGCCCCGCTCACCGAGGTCCGCGCCCACCTCGCCGCCGTCTCCGAACCCGCCTGGCTGCTGAAGGACCGGGTCGCCGAGGACCTCTTCGCATACCTCGTCGTCGAACGCTCCCTGCTCCCCGAAAGCTGGGTGAAGGAACTGGTCGACTGGGCCGGCCCGCGCGGCTGGACCGTCTCCCTCCAGGGCCGCAAGATCTACGCGGTACCCCGGCCACTCACCAAGAGCGCGGCCGTCCGCGAGGTCGCCCGCCGCACCGGCGCCGGCCTCACCCTCTCCGCGGGCGACTCCCTCCTCGACGCCGACCTGCTGCTCAGCACCGACCTCGCCTGGCGCCCCGGCCACGGCGAACTCGCCGACAGCGGCTGGCACACCGGCGGGGTCGTCGCCCTCCAGGAGCAGGGCGTCCTCGCCGGGGAGGAGATCCTGCGCAGGTTCCTGGCGGCGGCGCGCGGCTGACGAGAGGTCTTGGGCAACCGGCGGCCTCTTGGGCAGGCTGAACCCGAACGGCACCACGCCGCACCGACAGTCCAGGAGCTGCGCACGATGACCAAGGGCAACGAAACCCGGATGACGGACGAGCTGTACGCGTACGTACTCGCGCACAACCCGCCGCTGGACCCCGTCCAGCAGGAGCTCGTCGCGACCACGTACGCCGAACTGCCGGACAGCGCGGGCATGCAGTCGGCCGAGGAACAGGGCCCGCTGCTCGCCTTCCTGGTCCGGCTGACCGCCGCCCGGCTCGTGGTGGAGGTCGGTACCTTCACCGGCTTCGGCGCCCTGTCGATGGCCCGGGCGCTGGCACCGGGCGGGCGCCTGATCGCCTGCGACGTCTCGGAGGAGTGGACGGCGTACGGCAGGGCCGCCTGGGAGAAGGCGGGGGTCGCGGACCGTATCGACCTGCGCATCGCGCCGGCGCTCGACACCCTGCGCGCCCTGCCCGAGAAGCCGCACATCGACTTCGCCTACCTGGACGCGGACAAGGGCGGCTACATCGCGTACTGGGAGGAGCTGGTGCCCCGACTGCGGCCCGGCGGCATGATCGCCACCGACAACACGCTCTTCCACGGCGGAGTCGTGGACCCGCACGCCACCGGGGGAGCGGCGGCCATCCGGGAGTTCAACGACCACGTGCTCGCCGACCGCCGGATGGACAGCGTCCTGCTCACGGTCGCGGACGGACTGACGCTCTCGCGCAAGGTGTGAGTGCCGGCTGAGGCGACAGGATGAGTGCGGGTGCCCCCGGGGGCACCCGCACTCATCCTGTCGCTCCGGGTCCGTTCAGCCGCAGCAGCCCCCGCCGCAGCAGCCGCCCCCTCCGCCGCCGCCCGCCGGGGCGGGCGCGGAACCCGAGGTCCCGCCCACGGCGACGGCGGAGAGCAGCTTGACGGTGTCGTCGTGGCCGACGGGGCACACGGCGGGATCGGAGGACTCGGCCATCGGACGGCTGAGCTCGAAGGTGTCTCCGCAGGTGCGGCAGCGGTACTCGTAACGAGGCATGGAGCAAGAGTAGAGCGGCGGACCCGCCGCTGGGGCCGTCCCTCCTCACGCGTGCGGCTGAGGGCGGGTGCCCGGCATCATCCGGGGCCGGTCGGAGCGGGCGCGGTCCTCGCGGGCGGCCTCCTCCGGGTGGCGGGCCCGCCAGTACGGGTTGTCGTGCGGAAGTCCGCCGCTGACCCTGCCGTACATCCCGAAGAACATCAGCATCAACCCGACGATGAAGCTGAACAGCACGTTCTGCATCTCGAACGCGAGGAAGTTGAGCCCGGTGTCCAGCAGAGCCAGATTCACGAAACCGCTGGCGATGAAGAGGACACCGACCGTCATGTTGAGCGTGGACGCCTTGTTGCCGCCCACCACCATGCCGCCGAAGAGCAGCACCCCCACGCAGATGGAGAGGATGCTCAGCGCGCCGTTGGTGTTGAGACCGGCGACGGTGTCGCCACCGGTGTCGAAGAATCCGATCTTGTTGATCAGGCCGAGGATGCCGAAGACCAGGAGCACGAGCCCCATCAGTCCGGCGCCGACCCGGTAGACCTGACTGAGTCGGTGGTCGACGGGCAGCTCCTCGTTGAGACGGGCATGCAGGGGCTGGGCCTTCACGGCCTCGACCCTGTCGGGCGCGGCCTTCACGGGGTCGGCCTGTTCGTACACGGTCTTCGCGGGTCCGGTGCTGCCGGGCTTCCTCATGGCGGCCTCCTCGGGAGGTGCGCGCCGACGCACGGGTCTCCACGGAGGTTCGTCCCGGCCCTCTCCGGAGGTTCGCACCGGCGCACGGATCCCTTCCAGCATCGGCCCGGGGACCGAACGGGACAAGTCCTGACGGAGCGGGGGCAGGGCTCAGGGCTCAGCGGGTGCAGCGGGTGTCCGGCGAGGGCCGGACGGGGCGGGGCGGCCCGACGCGAGGGTGCGCCCCTGATCCCCGGCCGGAGTCAGCCCGACGCGAGGGTGCGCCCCTGATCCCCGGTCAACGGCGGCCGGCGGCCAGGGTGACCAGGAACTGGCCGCCACCCGCCCGGATGTCCGCCGTCACCGGCAGCCCCGGCACCAGCCGGGAGAACCGGTCCACCAGCCAGTCGGCCGCTTCCTGGGCGTCCTGCTCGTTCGGGCAGCGGCCCACCGTCTCGCGGCCCCCCTTGCGTTCCAGCCTCTCGGCGACGGCGATCAGCGGCGCGGGTTCGGCCACGTACAGGTGGTCGGGCCAGGCGACGACGACCTTGACCGCACCCTTGCGGGAGTTGCACCCGCGGTGCGCGAGCCGCTCGGCGACCTTCGCCTTCCGGTCGGCGGTCCGGCTGTCCACGCTGGGCCCTCGCAGATCGTTCACCGACATGTCCGGGTCGACCGGTTCGTCGCACACCCAGCATCGCCAGCCGTCGCGCTCGGCCACATCATCAAGGAGACTCATCCCCGCAACGTAGCCTGCCCGGCCGCCGTCCCCGCACCAGGGCCCCTGGATGTACTCGGGCGATCCGACAGCGCCGCGGGGTGCCGTGCCGGGCGCCGCCCGCCCGGCGGGAATGGTCGGACACGGCCCAGGAGGCAGGGCTTTCCGCCGGCGACAGGCGTTCAGTTGCCGGCGCCGAGCCCTTCGCGGATGTCCGAGACGACCTGGCCCGCGGTCTGCCGGACGGCCTCCGTCTCGGTCAGGAAGTGCCAGTAGTCGGGGTGGCGGACATCGAGGGCGGCGATCGCACGGTCCAGCCTGGCCACCGCGTTGTCGAGCGGCCCGGCGTGACGCGGATCGGGCGTGTTTCGGCCCGCCATCGCGAGCCGCTGGGCGTCACGGACGGCGAACCGGGTCCGCTGGATCTCGTTCTTCGGATCCTTCGCCACCGCGTCCAGCAGACGCAGTCTCTCCCCGGCCGCCGACACCGCCTCGTCCGCGTGGTTGAGCAGCGCGCGGACCGTGCCGAGCCGGGCGGTGGCGTCGGCCCAGCGCTGCTCCCTGCGCGCTTCGGCGGCCTCGGCGAGCTTCTCCTCGGCCCGGCGGACATCCTCAGCCGCCTGTTCCGGAACGTGTTGGAGGTCGTGCCAGCACTCCTCCGAGAAGCGCCGCCGCAACTCGCTGAGGATCGGCTCCACACCGCCCGCCCGGGTGGTCAAGGCCTGCGCGCGGGTACGCAGCGACACCAGCCTGCGGTCGATCTCGGCGGCCCGCTCCGGCAGCCGCTCCGCCTCGGTACGTATGGCTTCCGCCTCGCGGAGCACGGCATCGGCCCGTTGCAGCGTCTCGGCCACCCCGTGGCGACCCGCGCCCTGGTTGAGCTTGGTCAGCTCGGGAGCGAGGGCGGCGAGCCGTGTGGCGAGGTCGTCCGCCTTCATTCCGGAGGCGCGTACCCCGTCCAGCGCTCCGGTGGCCCCGATCAGCCCTTGCCGCGCCCGCTCCACCGCCGGAGCCAGCCGGGCGAGCTGGGTCTCGGCGCTGCCGAGGAGAGGGCCGAGCCCTTGCGCGTACCGGTCGAGCTCGCCCCTGACCCGTACGAGATCGTCCTTGGCCCGGGTCAGTTCGGCCGTCGCCCGGGCCGCTACGGACGGCTCCAGATCGTCCCGGTCCAGGTCGTGCGCGTCGACCGCGGTGATGTAGGCGTGGCTGACCTCGTCGATCCGACGCCCCAGGGCCGCGAACTCCTCCACGGCCTGCCGGGCGCGCGGGGAACTGTCGACGGCCGTGATGGTCTCGATGGAGATCTCAAGATCGCGCTGCGCGCTGTCCAGCTCGTAGAACGCCTCGGCGGCGGCGTCCTTCGCCGCCTGGGCGTCCGCCCGCCGGCTGCTTCCGTCCCGCCCGCCGAACCAGCGGCGCGTACCGCCACCGGCGAACGCGGCGGGCAGCACGGCGGCGAACAGCGGCACGGGCAACAGCACCAGGGCGAGGACGTCCCGGAAGGCCGAGCCGGCCCGGCGCGGCTTCCCGGCGGAACAGCCTGCCGGGGGCGGGTTCGCGAGGTCCGGGTTCGCGAGGTCCGGGCTCGGGGAGGCCGGGACGGCGACGGTGGGGCGCCCATCGGCTCGCGCCCTCGACTGCGGCTGCCCGTCTGTCGCCGTCACATGCCTCTCCCGTGCCGTCCGCCTGTGCCCGGTCCATTCTCCCACCAGTCATGACGAATACCCGGGCCGGTTAGTTCGCGGTTCGGACGCTGACTTCCCCGTTGTCGCTGCGGATCTTCACCACGTGCGGGCTGAGGTCGCTGCGCGGTACGTCGACGGAGACGTTCCCGTTGTCCGCCTTCGCGTCCACGGCGTACGCGTTGCCGCCGCCCGGCAGCTCGATACGGGTACCGCCGTTGTCCGTGTCCACGTCCAGCAGATCCGGTGGCGCGTCGAACCCGAGCCGGATCGACCCGTTGTCCGAGCCGATCACCACGGACGGGCCCGAGAGGCCCTTGGCGTCGATCGAACCGTTGTCGCTCGACAACTTCAGCTCGCCCCCGGCGTCCCGTACCACCACCGCGCCGTTGTCGGAGGACAGCTCCAGCCGGGTGTCGAACCCGGACGCGGTCACCTTGCCGTTGTCCCCCGTCGCCTTCACCGCCACCCCGCGCGGCACCTTCACCCGGTGCCGGCCCGAGCAGTTGTTGACCACCCCCGTGCACTTCACCTTCAGCGTGAGGGTGCTGTCCTCCATCTTCCAGACCGGATCGGGCCCGGACCCGAACACCACCCAGCCGTCCGTCTGCCGCTCCACCTCCACCTCGTCCACGTCGGCGGGTACGAGCTCCAGAGAGGTGTTCGACGAGTCGATCGTCAGCGTCTTCCCAGGGAGTGCGAACGACTTGTGCTCGACGGGCGCCCCGTCCACGTCCGTACTCCCGCACCCGCTGACCGCCACGGCGACGGCGAGCGCCCCGGCGGAGGCGAGGAGGGCGGTGCGTCGGCGGGTGTGCGGCGTGCTGGTGGTGGTGTCCACGGGCTCGGTCCCCCAGAGGTGCGCGGTGCGGTGACGTGCTCACCGGGGCGGTTCCCCCGGCCACCTTCACGTTATGCAGCCCGGCCGTCACCCACGATGAGGCCGCCCACCGGCTCCGGGGTAGGGGTAACCCCCCTATCCGGCCCGCCGTTCGAGCCCCGCCTCCGCGTTCTACGGCGTCCCACGCGTGGGGTACCCGCGGCGGTGGCGAAACGGAGTACGAACCCGGTCCGGACGCCATGTACGCTGTTCCTTCATCCACGGGTGCGTAGCTCAGGGGTAGAGCGCTGCTCTTACAAAGCAGATGTCGGCGGTTCGAAACCGTCCGCGCCCACCACGGACGGAGACCAGGCGAGAGTCTGGTTCTGGCCCCTCAGTCGTGTTCGACTGGGGGGCCTTCTCGTGCCCGAAGGCCACGAAGAGTCCACATCTCCAAACGATCATCGATCATCCGTCACTCGGGCCAGGGGTGGAATCCGCGCTCGGGTACGTGGAGGGGCCCTCACCGTAGGCGCCGGGCGCGACAGGAATCAGCCACGGGCTGTCCCGCCGGTCGTACCGGTGGAGGTCCTTTATTGGGCACGGTCAACCGCTCCGCACCCAGGCAGGCCCTGACCTGCATGCTTCCAATTTTCCCCGCGCCACCCCGGTGCCTGAGCGCCGGCGATCCGTCTCACCCCCTCCCGTACCGCCGCGCCCTGCCCCTACCCTGTGCACATGCCCTTCCTCTCGTCCGATGCCGCTCCCGCGCGTTCGCTGCCCGTGGTGAACGCGGACATCCGCGCGCTGTGGCAGCGCGGCGGCGGGCGCCTTTCGCCGGAGGCCCGCCGCGAGTACGAGCGACTGCTCGCCGAGTGGGCCGCCGCCGTCCGGGGGGACACGGCCGAGGCGGCGTGACCCGCGGACGATCAACTGGTGCCGGGTCCAACGGCGTTCGTCGACAAGGGCTAGTGGTGGTGCCGGACGAGGTACCGATCTCGCGGGAGGCACGTGGGGATCGTCTCCGTCAGGTCGCGCGCCGCGTCCCCGAAACGCGCGTGTCCACTCGCTCGCCGAACCCACCCATCACTCCACTCCGAACGGCGCGATGATCCGCCCCGCCGGAGCGGATTGCCCGGGGGCGCGTACTGCCAATCCCACCCGCGCACTCCACCGCGCCCCGCGTGCACCGGCAGTGAGCTGGCGCGCCCCTGCCGGTGGCATGTGCGCCTGCCGCCGGGCAGTTGCCTCGGGCACCGTTGAGGGCGCGGGGGAGCCTGATCGCGGGGCCGGTGCAAGTGGACCGGTCGGAGTGCGGAGGCGAGCGGGGGCGGCGGTGATCGTGGGACGACGAAGGGGTGGGTACACATGGCGCAGACGAGATGCGGGGCCCTGACGCAGCGCAGGACCCGGTGTGCGAAGGAAGCGATGACGGGGACCTCGCGATGTCCTCTGCACCAGGGGGCCTGGTCGCCGTACGGGGTGGCGCGGCGCAAGCAGGCTGAGGCGAGGGCGGCGCTGCGGAGGCTGCGCAAGCAGGGGTGACGCCATATGAGGGGGAGGGGTGGCCGGGGCGTGGGGGGACGTCCCGGCCCCTCGCGGAGGAGCGGCACCGAACGGGGAGCGGCACCGCGCAGGAGCAGCCCCGCTCAGCGGCGGTCGCCCAGACCCTCGCGTTTCGTGCAGGCGCGGGCGTCGGGGCAGGCGCGGGGGAACCACCAGTAGGGCGCGCCAGAGGCGGGCTGGTGGCGCTGTTCGCCCAGGTTGAGGGCGGTGCCCGTCGACAGGGGGGCCGCGCACCAGACGCACGACCACCCCCGCTGTTGTTGTTCGGTCAGTTCGGATACCGGCGGCAGGTTCCTCACAGTCATGGCATCCCCGTGTCGTCATGCGTCGTGTCGTCATGGAGCAGGCGTGGTCAGCATGCCGGGCCGCGAGGGCCACAACGCTCACACTTCCGTGAGCGCGCTCACACGCGCGGTGACCGGGGTTGCGGTGGTCGGACGGCTGCGAACTCCGGTGCCATCACAGGCCGATCCAGGTGGCCATGTGGCCCAGCGAGTCCGGGGTACGGCGCGAGAGGTGCACCAAGCCCTTGATCGTCTCCCGGGCTCCCGGGTGGTAGCGGGTCTGCTCCGGGGCGGCGTGCCGGGCGTCGGCCAGGGAGCCGAGGGCCGCTTCGGTGTGACCGGTCTCCATCTCGCAGCGGGCCCGGTCGATGAGGAAGTGCGCGCGCCGCGAGGTGGCGAGCCCGGCCGGCAGCTTGATCCCGTGGGCCTGGACCAGGGCGTCGTCGTACTGCCGCATCTCGATCGCCGCCGACATGCGGTGCATCGCCACATTGGTCGGGCCGAAGGAGAGCCAGTGGATCCGGGTCACCTCGCCCGTACGCTCGGCGCAGCGGGTGGCTTCCGCGATGTGGTCGTCCACCAGGGTCTGCTGCTCCGCGCGCGCGGCGATCACCGAGGCTCCGAGGTGGAGTTGGCCCCGTACGGCGAGTGACTCCCGGTCCTTCCCGGCGCAGGACACGAGCTCGTGTCCCGAGGTGATGAGCCGCTGGCCGATCCGGTACTCGCCCTCCCGGAAGTACACCAGCGCCCGCATGTACTGGCGGATCGCCGACAGGCACGGGTCGGAGGCGCGCCGGGCCGCCCAGTCCATCCGGTCCAGCGCCACCGCGGACAGGTCGTAATAGCCGAGCTTCACGCTCACGTCGTGCGCCGTACGGTACGTGGAGGCCAGCGCCTGCCACAGCTCCGACGAGCCGGACCGCCAGGCGGCGGTGGTCAGTTCGGTGATGGTCGTCGGCAACAGCCGTGCCGCGTTGCGCAGATGCGTGGCCCGGACCAGTACGCAGAGGTGCTGCGCGGCCTCGATCAGTTGCCCGGGGGAACGTTCCGGAATCGTTTCGTCGGCGCCCAGGTCGTACAGGTCCAGCGCTTCGCGGATGGGCCTTATCAATTCGGTCAGCCGGTCCTGCTGGAGCTCGGTGACGTACGGCTGACCCGTCAGCACCGACACGTCGATCCGCAACACCTGGGCGACCGCCGCCACGAAGTCGAGGTTGGCCGGTTTGGCGCCGCACTCGACCTGGTTCAGCAGGCTGTACGAGTAGGGCAGTCGCGCGGCCAGTTGACGTTGCGTCAACCGGGCAAGCCTGCGCTGCTCCTTGATGCGGGTGCCGGTGTGCTCGCCGACCTGGCTGGGCATGCGTTCTCCGTTTCTACACGAGTCACCGGGAAGGTACCCGCGCCCGCTGTGGACGCGGGGGTCATAGGCCTCGATACCACTCGTTCCGGGGGCGGTTGCATCCGGCGGCGAGTGCGGGGTGGTATGGGCCGCATGACGACTCTGTACGTGTTCTGTTCTGCTGCCCCTCCGGTCTTCGACGTATTACGTGTAGTGAGAAATGCGCAGGCGCGCGGGTGGGATGTCTGTCTGGGCCTCACGCCGACGGCCGCGCGGTGGCTGGCGCCCCAACTGCCCGCGCTGGAGAAGGCGACCGGACGCCCGGTGCGATCCGAGTACAAGATGCCCGGTGATCCGGACGTCTGGCCCCCGGCGGATGTGATTCTCGTCGCGCCGGTCACGTTCAACACGCTCAACCAATGGGCGCTCGGCGTCACTTCGACCTTCGTCGTCGGCGTGGTCGCCGAGGGCATCGGCAAGGACGTACCGATCGTGGCCATGCCCTGCGCAAACGCCGCCTACGTGCGGCATCCGCAGTTCGGGAGGTCCCTGGAGACCCTCCGCGAGGCGGGCGTGAACGTGCTCTTCGGACCCGGCGGATTCGAGCCCAACCGGCCGGGAGAGGGGAGACCCGAGGCCTTTCCGTGGAGTCTGGCGCTCGACGCCGTGGACTCGGTTGTCAGTTCGGCGCCGTAATCTGTACGCATGTCCACTTTTCCTCCGGCGCCTGCTCCCGTGCGCTCACCTGACGCGGTGAACGCGGACATCCGCGCACTGTGGCAGTGTTCGGGCGGACGGCTGTCGCCGGAGGGCGAAGCGAGGTATCAACGCCTGCTGGTCGAATGGGCGTCCGCGATGCACGCCGGCATGGCGGAGGCGGCCTGACCGGCGGCGCCCCGCCTTCCCGGTCCTGCCGCCTCCGTTCCGTCCCCCGCCCCCCGTCGCCTCCCCGGACGACTCGCGGGCGTGGCCCGGCTCACTCGCAGGCGACCCCGTCGCCGTCGCGGTCCAGGTGGGCGCCGAAGCCGGGTTCTCCCCGGTGGATGGGGTTCGCCCCGGCGGCGCGGACGGCCGAGCAGTTCGCGTAGTACGTCGTGGTGTCGACGGGCGCGCTGTCGGCACCGTCGTCGGTCCCGGCGTCGGTCGCGGCGTCGCCCGTGCCCGACGTGCGCGAAGTGCCGCTCCCCGTGCCTTCTTCGGAGTCGGCTCCGGAACCGTCTCCGGAGCCGGCCGCCGCCGGCTCCGAGGCGACCGTCACCGTCAGGGTCTCGGTGACCGTCGGCGCGGGCTTCGGCGTCGAGGTCACGGTGACGGTGGCCGTCCTGGTGACCGTCACGGTCGGAACCGGCCTCGCCTTGGACGCGTTCTGGGCGTCGCGCTCTCCCGGAGCCGGATCGCCCGATGCCCCGATTCCGACACCGACGAAGAACAGCAGGCCGGCAGCGGGGAAGAGGACCCGCTTCCGGGTCCACTTGGGGCGCGCGCCCGGGGCGGGCGACGGCCGCGTGTACGGGTCGGTGCCCGGAGGGACGGGCGGCTGGAAGGACATGGGCGAACCCCTTGGGCGAGTGCTCGACGGTCGGTGGAAGCCCGAACGTAGCCGTGGGCGCGGACCGCTCGGAGCCGTATCCTCCGTCGGTGGTGAAGCCGTGACCGTACGGTGAACGGGGCGGTACGCGGCGTTCGAGGCGGTGAGCCGAAGGCTGCCGGGATGCGCGCCCGGCGAGCGCGGGGCACCGTGGACGCATGGCTGTTCATCCGCCCGTGATCGTCGCTCCGCCGTCGTCGAACGGCGCGCGGAGAGTGACGGTGCACGGGCGGATCGTGGGACTGGCCCACGGGCGGGGAGAGGTGGCCGCGCTTCTCCGCACGGCGGGACTCGTACCGGACGGAGAGGAAGCCGACCTCGATCAGCCCGACCTGATCGAGTGGCGAGGCGGAGACCTCGACACCTGGAGGTGAGCCCGTGAAGTTCCACCGCACCCCGCGGGCGCGGACCTCGATCGAGCCGCCTCCCGGCTACTACACCCCGCACGCCACCCCGCCCGACGACACACAGCGCAGCCTGATCCTCGACTGGGCCGTCACCCAGCGGATCGCCGACGGCTGGCGGGTGGAATCGCGGTCCGCCGCACAGGCCGTCGTCGTCCACGGACAGCCCGCCAACCACGTGCTGCACGCCTTGCTGACCATGTTCACCTGCTCCCTCTGGGGCCCGGTCTGGCTCGTGCTGGCCCTGGTCAACAAGGTCGAGAGGGCCGTTCTGACCGTGGACGCGCAGGGGCACATCGTCACCGTCGCCGCGCCCTGAACCGGCTCACCGGCCCCGTCGCCGCGCCCTGTGCCGGCACGCAGGCCACGCCCCGCCATGCCTTGGACCGGCACGCCATGCCTTGGACCGGCACGCCATGCCTTGGACCGGCACGCCATGCCTTGGACCGGCACGCCATGCCTTGGACCGGCACACCGGTCCGGTGGCCCGGATGACGAAGGAGTGCCCATGACGCAGTCGGCATCCACCCCCGATGGGCCGGGGGAGACGTGGGAGAGGCCGGACGGGACGGCGGGACCGGGGCGCGCCGGTGGGGTCGGAGGCCGGCCGGGCGGGGGTGGGAAGGGACCGGACCAGGGCGGCCACTGGGCCGCGGCGGGAAAGCTGTTCGCGGGCGTGCTGCTGCTCGTGGACGGTGTCCTCGGCATCCTCAAGGGGATCTCGGGCATCGCCAGCGTGGCCGTGGTCGCCGTCGCGGAACCGGCGCTCCTGCCTGCGGTGGGGCTCTTGTCAGTGGTGGGGGTCACACTGGAGTCATGTGCCGCAGTATCAAGACGCTCCGCCCGCCGGCCATCCCCGAGGAGGCCACCGAGGAGGACATGAGAGCCGCCGCCCTGCAGTTCGTACGCAAGGTGTCCGGCTTCCGTGCCCCCGCCGCGCACAACCAGGAGGTGTTCGACCGGGCCGTGGACGAGATCACGGCCGCCACGCATCGGCTTCTCGACGGCCTGGAGGTGCGGGGCGCCCACGACCACACGGCCGCGCACGACTGACCGACGCCCCCGGCGGTTCGCGCCCTCAGGGCCTCCGCCCAGCCCCCGCAGCGGCCTCTGCCCAGGGCCGGCGGACTGCTCAGGGAGCGGGGGTGAGGACGGTCGGGGCCGGGGCCGCCGCTGCGGCTGCCTCGGCGAGGGCCTGCTGCGCGGCGGCCGCGGGGCGGCGCATCACGAACGCGGCCAGACCGCCCGCGACGAAGAGCGCGAGTACGGAGATGGCGGTGCCGAACCAGGTGGCACCCAGCCACTGGCCGCCGAAGTAGCCCAGTCCGACGCTGTAACCGGCCCAGGCGACACCCGCCACGGCCGACCAGGGCAGGAACTCCTTCGCCTTGCGGTGTGCGGCGCCCGCCCCCAGAGAGACCACGGACCGGCCCGCCGGGGCGAACCGCGCGATCACGACGAGCGCGCCGCCGCCGCGGTTGAGCGCCGCGCCGAGACGTTCTTGCGCCGAGGTGAGACGACGGGAACGGGCGATGGCCCGGTCCAGCCGTTCGCCGCCCCGCCAGGCGAGGCGGTACGCGACCAGGTCGCCGAGGACCGAGGCCGCGGCGGCGCTCAGCGCGAGGAAGAGCAGGGAGGGCACCGCGTGGGTCGCCGCTCCGGGAGCTCCCGCGACCGTCGTGGATCCCGCTGCCGCGGCGGTGGCCGCGGTGATCACCAGGACACCGCTGGGCAGGACGGGGAGGAACACGTCCAGGAGCACCGAGAGGCCCACCACCAGGTAGACCCATGGGCTGCTGGTCAGCGCACCCACACTCTCAAACACGTCCTACTCCCCGGTTCGTATCAACGCCGCGACGTCGCAGGGGAGCGGCAGGAGCGGCAGGGCCAGCAGTACAGCGTACGCCTGCGGTTCATCCGTGAGTCGCCGGGGGAGGGCGGGTGTTGTGCAGCTCACGTGCACCGGCGAAAGGGTGCTGCCACGACTTCTGGGAGTACGCGCACGGGAGCCGGGGACCGCCGGGGGACACGGCGGGCCCGGGACGGTCGGGTCAGGTGCCGGACACGGCGGACCGGCCTGCCGCCCCCGCGCCCAGGGGCGGCACAGAGCCCCGGATTGGAAGATTCCGGGGATGGTCGAAAGGGACTACAACCCCTCGGTCAGCGAGCGGTCCATGACGGTTTCGAGCCGGACACCATCCGGAGAGGCAACGTTCCTGCCGGATTCACCCGTCGCTCCGGATTCCCCCGTCGCTCCGGTTCCTCCGGTCGCCCCGACCCCCGTCGTCCCGGCCCCCGTCGTCCCTGCCGCTCCTGTCGTCCCTGCCGTGCCGGTCCTCGCCGCCGCAGCCCCCGTCTCCGCGGATTTCCCCGCCCTCCTCGCCCGCGCCAGTTCCAGCCGCGCGCTCCGGCCGTTCAGGGTGAGCGTCATCAACTGGTTCCCGAACCAGGGGCCGCCCGTCCGGCGCCACCGCACCGGCGGTCCGGCACAGCGCCCGTGGCGGGCCAGCAGGGAGCCCAGCCACCTTCCGGCCCCGCTCCAGCCGAACCGGAAGCCCACCCTCATCAGGGCGGGGATCGAGTTGTGGACGGGCGAGCAGGTCAGCTGGAACACCCGGGACACCGGTTCCTCCCCGGCCCACCGGGGCTCGGCGACGTACGCGTGGTGGACGTCGCCGGAGAGCACGCACACGGTCGCCGGGGCGCCCGGACCGCCTCCCGCCTCCCGCACCAGCTCCGTCAGCTCCCGGAACGATTCGGGGAACGCGGCCCAGTGCTCCAGGTCCGCCGCGCGGCGGAGCTTCTCCCCGAACCGGGCCCAGCGGCCGTCCGGCCCGCCCCGCGCGCCCCGGCAGAGCGCGGCGTCCCACGCCTCCGCGTCGTGGATCAGCGGCGGGAGCAGCCAGGGCAGCGAGGTCCCGATGAGGAGGTGGTCGTACGAACCGGGCGCGTCCAGCGCCGCCTCGCGGACCCACCGCGCCTCACCGGGGTCGAGCATCGCGCGGTTCTGTTCGCCGAGGACCCGGGCGGCGCGGCTGTCGACCACGAGGACCCGGACCCGTCCGAAGTCGCGCCGGTAGCTCCAGCGCACCCCGGCGGGGTCCGCGTCGGCGGTGGCCGCGAACCGGCGCAGCGTCTCGGTGCCGTCCGGGACGGAACGTATCTGCGCGTAGAGGGGGTCGGTGTCCAGTTCGGCGGGGGAGAGGTTGCCGAGGTGCTGGTAGACCCAGTACGACATCAGGCCGCTGACGATCCGCTCGTGCCACCAGGAGGTGGCCCGCATGTCCGCCTGCCACGACTCGCTGGTGTTCCAGTCGTCGACGACGTCGTGGTCGTCGAAGATCATGCAGCTGGGGACGGTGGAGAGCAGCCAGCGCACCTCGGGGTCGCGCCAGGACTCGTCGTAGAGGTGGGTGTACTCCTCGTAGTCCGCGACCTCCGCCCCCGGCGGTTCCTTCGGATCGCGCCGCTTGGCGATCCGGCGCCGGGTGGCCTCGGAGGTCTCGTCCGCGTAGATCTGGTCGCCGAGGAGCAGCAGGACGTCCGGGCGTACCGCGGTGGGGTCGGCGGCCAGCCGGGAGGCGAGGGCGTCGAGCGCGTCAGGGCCGATGGGGTCCTTGCCCGGCGGGCGCAGCGGGGAGCCCGGCGCGAAGGGGCTGCCACCCCCGGGCGGAGCGGCCCAGCGGCACGAGCCGAAGGCGACGCGCAGCGGGACCCGCGACGCCTCGGCGGCGGGCGCCGGGGCGGTGATCGTGCTGGGCGGGAACGGTGAGCCGGCGGGCGGCCATACGCACCGGTCGCCGATCAGCACCTCGTACGGGGTGGTCGTGCCGGGCGTCAGCCCGGACACCACGACCAGGGCGTAGTGGTGGCCGGTCACGGCGAACGTCGGTGAACTGCCGGACGCCCCGTCCGCGCAGCGCACCGTGACGGTGCACGGCCGGTCGGCCTCGACCCAGACGGTCGCGGTGGTGCCGGACGTGTGGTCCACGTACCGAAGCAGCGGTCCCAGCCGGAGCCCGGCCATCTGTGCCCTCCTCGCGCCGTCGCGGACGGATCTTCTCCGTACGGTACGGAACGGGGAGGCGGTACGGAACGGGGAGGCGGTACGGATGCGGGCGGCGTGCTCCGGACGGTGGTGCGGTACGGGTGGTGGGCGCGGGCGGGCCGGCCCCGGTCGGGCGGACGGCCCGCGCCCGGCGGGTCAGCAGCCGTTGAGGGTCGTCGTCAGCGCGGTCTTCTCCGCGGAGTCGATGGTGAGCTTGTAGTAGTACTTCACCTGCACCCAGGCCCGCACGTAGGTGCAGACGTAAGCGGCGCGGGACGGGAGCCAGTTGGCGGGGTCCTTGTCGCTCTTGGACTGGTTGACGTTGTCCGTCACGGCGATCAGCTGGGGGCGCGTCAGGTCGTTGGCGAACGCCTGGCGCTGGGCGGTCGTCCAGCCGCTGGCGCCCGAACGCCAGGCCTCGGCCAGCGGAACCATGTGGTCGATGTCGACGTCGGAGGCGGCGGTCCAGGTCGCGCCGTCGTACGGCGAGTACCAACTGCCGCTCGTGGCCGAACAACTGGTGTTCGTGACGACTGAGCTGCCGTCGCGCTTCAGCACGGTCTCGCGGGTGTCGCAGGCGCCGGACTGGGTGATCCAGTGCGGGAACAGGTCACG
The DNA here is from genome assembly GCF_036188265.1 of Streptomyces sp. NBC_00247. NCBI lineage: Bacteria > Bacillati > Actinomycetota > Actinomycetes > Kitasatosporales > Streptomycetaceae > Streptomyces > Streptomyces sp. NBC_00247. Next base: position 5,173,040 of record NZ_CP108093.1, read on the forward strand.
GCTGTAACCGCTGGTCGAGCCCGCCGCCGCGACCGTCAACTGGCCCAGGTACGTGCGGGCGGTGGCCGCGCTGACCGGAGTCGGCATGGCCGCTTGGGCGGAGGGGGCGGTGAGCAGCGCGGTGGTGGCGGCGAGCGCGGCGGAGGCGGCTACGACGGCTATGCGACGCGCGTAGAACTTGGACATGCGAACTCCTCTGATGTGGGGGTGCGTTGGCCGGGCTGCTCGGGATGGAGCCCGGTCATCGTCGCGGCGCCAGGTTTCTGTGGGGTGGGCACCAGGTAACAGCGTGGCGACATGAGCACGTCACATCAAGAGGTCGGGCAAGGGAACTGGCGTGCCATCAAGGGCCCGTGCGGGTGGCCCGGGTGGTCCGGCGGGGGATCCTGCCGTCCGGGTACGCCGAAAAGCCCGCCGGGGTGCCATGGGCACCCCGGCGGGCTTAGGGTCGGTGGGGCTCACGCCCCGGTGGGGGTCACGCCCCGGTGGGGGTCGGGGCCCGATACGGGTCCTCAGGGCTGTCCCGCAATTCCTGGTGGGTGCGCGACGACGGCTACGGCGCCTCGCCGCGTTGTCGGGATCGCACGCACCGGAGGCCGCGGGACCCGCCCCCGGGCGGACGGCGCTACTTCCGCAACACGCTTCAGCGGCCTTCGCGGATGTGCAGTCTCAGCGAGCCGTCGGCGAGGCTCTCCACGCGGACCTGGGTGAGGTCGTCGACGTGGGCGTCCGGGGAGAGGGCCGCCGCACGCGGGCCCACGCCCACGACACGCATGCCGGCTGCCCGGCCGGCGGCGATTCCCGCCTCGGAGTCCTCGAAGACGACACAGTCGGTGGGGGCGAAACCGAGCTCGGCCGCGCCCTTGAGGAACCCCTCCGGGTCCGGCTTGCTGGCGCCGACGCTTTCGGCGGTGACGCGGACCACGGGCATCGGCAGCGAGGCCGCCGCCATCCTGGTCCCGGCGAGAGCCGAGTCGGCGGAGGTCACCAAGGCGTGCGGGAGGCCGGCGATCGCGGCCATGAACGCCGGGGCGCCGCCGATCGGTACGACGCCGTCGGTGTCGGCGGTCTCCTCGGCCAGCATCACGCGGTTGTCCGCGTGGTTCTCCTCCATGGGGCGGTCCGGGAGGAGGATCGCCATCGTGGCGTAGCCCTGCCGCCCGTGGACGACCTTCAGGGCGGCCTCCGGGTCGAGCCCGTGCCGCACGGCCCAGCGGCGCCAGCAGCGCTCCACGACGGCGTCGGAGTTGACCAGGGTTCCGTCCATGTCGAGGAGGAGGGCACGGGCGGCGAGAACGGTGGCCTGCATGAGCGAGCTCCAGAGCACGTGAAGTGCGTAGGGGACGCGTGCGCCACGGGCGCGAACACGTGCGGCGCACGAAGAACAAGAGCAGCCCCGCCCGCCGGTCAGGGAGTGCGGGCGAAGCCACTTTGTTCCATCACGATACAAAAACCTGCCCGGGAATGCCAATCCCCGGGACCGGGCCACCGCCCCCGCCGGGGCACCGCGGGGCCCGGCGGGGGCCCGCCCGGCCCGGGGATCGGTCAGTGCCTGCTCTTCCCGGACGTCGCCGCCTCCAGCGCGCTCCGGGTGTGGGGCCCGTACACGCCCGAAGGGTCGCCCTGGATGCCGTGCACCGCCTGGTACGTCGATACGGCCATCCGGACCCGGTCCCCGTAGGTGGAGTCGATCGGGCCGAAGTAGACCCGTGCCTCCCGCAGCCGGTTCTGGAGTTCGGCGACCTCCGATCCCGAGTCGCCTTTCTGCAGGGTGCCGCCGGTCAGGGTTGCGGTCGTGGCCGAGGGCGAAGGGTCGACCGGCGGTGCGGAGGTCGGATTGCTCGGCGTTGGCGACTGCATCCCGGCCGAAGCGGTCGGCGCCGCGCTCGCGCCGGCCGAGGGGGACGCCGAGGCGGTGGTGGCCGACGCGGAAGGAGAGGCCGACGCCGTCGTGGCGGAGGGCGAGGCCGTGGCAGAGGCGGACGCGGAGGGGGACGGGTCCGCCGGGGCGTCCGTCGCCCCGGCGGTCGAGTCCGCAACGCTCGTCGTGGCCTCCGGCGCGTTCTCCTGCCGGGCGGCCTCGTCCCCGTCGAAGACGCCACCGAGGACCGAGGCGGTCCCGACCATCACGACCACGGCCGCCGCCACTCCCAGCGCGGCGAACGGGCGCTTACGGCGGGGCTGGACGGGGTCGGGCCTGTCCGCCCTGCCCCCGCCCGCCGCGCCGGATCCGGACCCGGGGGCGGGGGCGGCCGGGGGCATCGGGCCGGCATGCCGCGCAGAGCCGCGCGCCCCCGGGGGCACCGCCGGCAGCCGCATCGTCGCGTCGGCGGCCGCAGGCCCGCCCGTACCCCCGGCACCTCCGGTGCCTCCGGTGCCGCCAGTGCCTCCGGTGTCATGGGTGCCTTCCGGGAGAGGCGCCCCGGCGGGCGCGGCGGTCCCGGTGGGCGCACCGGCCGCAGCTTCCACGCTCACCGTCGCGACGGCCACGGTCCCCGCCTCCGCTCCGGCGTCCCGCGCCGACCCCTCGGCGTTCGGCAGCGTCACGTACGGCCTGATCCGCAACGGGTCGAAGTCCTCGGCCGCAGCGATCTCGGCGGCCTTTCCGGCCTTCCCGGTGGCCTTTCCGGTGGTGTCCCCCGCCGGTGCCGGTGCTGCTCCTGTGCCTGCGACGGCGCATCCGCAAGCGGGTGTCGCGCCCGGCCCGGGTACCGGCGGTCTGTCGTCGCGCGGGCCGCCGCAGTTCGGGCACGTCTGTCCCGTCATCGTGGGTCCCCTCCCCTTGAATTGTCTTGGATTATGCAGTGCGCCGAGCGCGCGTTCGACGCGGTGTCACCGCTCAGCAGGCCATAAGCGGACATAGAGGTAAGGATGGTGTGTACCTGGAGATCCGAGGAGACACCCATGGCCCAGCAGTCGACTCCGCCGCTCGCGCCCGGGGAAGGGCGGTCCACGCGGACGATTCTGGTGGCCATCGGCGCGCTGCTGCTCGGCATGCTGCTCGCCGCACTCGACCAGACGATCGTCTCCACGGCACTCCCCACGATCGTCAGTGAGCTCGGCGGGCTGGAGCACCTGTCGTGGGTGGTCACCGCCTACATGCTGGCGGCGACGGCGGCCACCCCGCTCTGGGGCAAGCTCGGCGACCAGTACGGACGCAAAAAGCTCTTCCAGACCGCCATCGTCATCTTCCTGATCGGCTCCGCCCTCTGCGGCCTCGCGCAGAACATGCCGGAGCTGATCGGCTTCCGTGCTCTGCAGGGACTCGGCGGCGGCGGGCTGATGGTGCTCTCGATGGCCATCGTCGGCGACATCGTGCCGCCCCGGGAACGCGGCAAGTACCAGGGCCTGTTCGGAGCCGTCTTCGGCGTCACCAGTGTGCTCGGCCCGCTGTTGGGTGGCCTCTTCACCCAACATCTCTCCTGGCGCTGGGTGTTCTACATCAACCTCCCGATCGGCGTCGTCGCGCTGGGCGTCATCGCCGCCGTGCTGCACATCCCGGTCAGGCGGACCAAGCACACCATCGACTACCTCGGTACCTTCCTCATCGCCGCCGTCGCGACCTGCCTCGTTCTGGTGGCCTCCCTGGGCGGAACGACCTGGGACTGGGGCTCCGCGCAGATCATCGGGCTGGCCGTCCTCGCCGTAGTGCTGCTGATCGTCTTCGTGGCCGTCGAACGGCGCGCCGCCGAACCCGTTCTGCCCCTGAAACTCTTCCGGATCAGGACCTTCAGCCTCGTCGCCCTCATCAGCTTCGTCATCGGATTCGCCATGTTCGGCGCGATGACCTACCTCCCGACGTTCCTGCAGGTGGTGAAGGGCATCACCCCGACGATGTCCGGCGTGCACATGCTGCCGATGGTGCTGGGGCTGCTGCTCACCTCGACCGGCTCCGGGCAGATCGTCAGCCGCACCGGCCGCTGGAAGGTGTTCCCACTCCTTGGCACCGCCATCACCGCGATCGGACTGCTGCTCCTGCACCGGCTCGACGTGCACAGCTCGACCTGGGAGATGAGCGCCTACTTCTTCGTCTTCGGCGCCGGCCTCGGTCTGGTGATGCAGGTTCTGGTGCTGGTCGTGCAGAACGCCGTCCCCTACGAGGACCTGGGCGTCGCCACTTCCGGCGCCACGTTCTTCCGGTCCATCGGTGCCTCCTTCGGGGTCGCCATCTTCGGCACCATCTTCACCAGCCTGCTCAACGACCGGCTCGCGGACGCGCTCGCCGGCCGGGCGCTGCCACCGGGCGTCGACGCCGGAGGGCTGGCCGCCGACCCCCGCGCCATCGGGCAGCTCCCCGCCGACCTCCGGCCCGCCGTCCTCGACGCGTTCGCGACCTCCATCACCGACGTGTTCCTCTACGCGGCCCCGGTCGTGCTGATCGCGTTCGTCGTCGCGTGGTTCCTCAGGGAGGACAAGCTGCGCGGCTCGGTGACCGCACCCGACACCACCGAGACCCTGGCCTCGAACCCGGTCGAACGCTCCTCCTACGACGAATGCGCCCGCGCCCTCTCCGTCCTCGCCACCCGCGAGGGGCGCCGCGAGATCTACGAGAAGATCACCGCCCGCGCCGGGTACGACCTGCTGCCCGCCGCCAGCTGGCTGCTGCTGCGCATCAAGCGGCACGGGGCGGTCGAGCCCGCCCGGCTCGCCGGTGTCACCCCGCTGCCGCTGAAGGTCATCATCGACGCTTCCCGGCAACTGGAGGAACGCGGACTCGCCCGCCGTGACGGCGTACAGCTGGTGCTCACCGAGCCGGGCGCGGAAGCGGTCGTCCGGCTCTCCCGGGCCCGGGAGGACTCCCTCGCCGAGATGCTGGGCGACTGGTGGGGACCGGACCGCCCGACCGATCTGGTCGCCCTGGTGTCCGAGCTGACCGCCGAGGTCAGCGGCTCCAGGAAGGAGCAGCCCCACCTGCCCGAGGCACCCCGGGACCACCAGGCCGAACCGCACCACCCGGGCCCGGGGGCCTGACCGCCGACGGTCCCGGCAACTGACCGTCGGCGCGGCCGGTGCCCTGCTCGCTCACGAGCAGGCGCGTTCGGCCCGGGGGGTGCCGCGGCGGAGCGGGTTTCGCCGACCGCCGCTCACCTCCTGACAGGAATGGCCAGGTGCTTCGGATACCGGGACGGGTCTGATGTCCATTCGCTCATGCGCCCCGGCCATCCTCGGTGGCTACGCTGCGCCCGAAATGGACAAAAGACTCCATATCATGATGAAGCCGTTCTCCAGATTCAAATTCGGGGATGCTGCGGCGGCGACGCCGGTCGTCATTCCAGTTGTCAAAACGGTCAAAATGGCGAGGGCTATGACCGAGGTTTTGCACACGTGCGATGGTCCTTCCGGGGGTTTGTGATCTTCGAGGCCCCGAAAGTAACAGAAGGCGGGAGGGGTGGCCAATTTTTTGCATATGCCACATGGGTATTCCGCGACGTGCCTAAATTTCATCCACCGTGAAATGGTTCCGTTACTTCCCGCCGGAAGCCTGTTCGATTTCATTCATGCGGCTATTGATGCGATCCGCGCCGATCGGGTCTCTGGTCCGGACCAGTTTGAATGCCTGCAGCAATTCTGCGCGCGCTTCGTCGGGATCTCCGGCGGCGAGTCGAATCTCGGCAAGCAGTGTCCGCGCGGAGGTTTCTGCCTCCACGTTGTGCGTGCGGGCCGCGACGGTTGCCGCAGATCGCAGCCGGTCCGTCGCGGCGGCCATGCGGCCGGCGGCGAAGTCCGCGCGTCCGAGGCGGTGCAGGGCTTGGACCTCGTGGTCGGCCGCTCCTATGTCCTGGGCGATCGTCAGTGCCTCCAGGAGGTGTCGACCGGCCTCCTCGGCGTTCCCCAGGCGCCAGTGCGCCTCGGCGATTCCCAGTAAGGCCTCGGCCTGGCTTTTCCGGTCGCCGAGTGACCGAAACTCCGAAAGCGTTGCCTCGAACATGGCGAGGGCTGCTTCTGGCTCGTCGGAGCTTGTAAGGACCTCGGCCAGATTCATGCGCACGGTCGCGCGGTCGTATCGACTGCCGTCGACTTCCAGGTAGGATAGGGATTCCTCGAACGAGTGACGGGCGGATGTCAGCTCGCCTGCCCGCATTTGTAGTTCGCCCATGTTGTTGAGGGTCTGGCCGGAGGCGATTTTGTCGGATACATTCCGGAATCCTGTCAGCGCCTCACGAAACTGGATGAGTGCCTGATCGCGCTCTCCGAGGAAGTGCATGGCCACAGCGATGTTGTTTCGGCTTCGTGCTCTGTCCCAGGTGTCACCCGTACGCGACGTGATGGCGAAGGATTCCTGAAGCAGAGTGAGAGCCCTGCGATTCTCGCCGAGGTGCCAGTTCAGGGTGCCGAGGACGCGCAGCGCCTCCGCCTCGAAGGGAGCGTCGCCCAGTGCGCGGGTGAGTCCGAGCGCTCGCTCGGCCGCTGCCGCGGCCTCCGCGTAGTCCCCGATGCTCGCGTCCGCCGCGCTGAGGTCGATCAAGGCCCGACTGAGCGCCGATGGGTCGTCGTTCGTCCGGTCCCAGTGGGCGACGGCGTGTCCCAGGAGCTTCTTGGCGTCCTGCCAGTGGCACTCCGATTGCAGGAACCCGGCCAGGACGCCGGTGAGCCGGGCGGCCGCCTCGGGGTCGCCGTCGCTGCGGGCGTGGTCTTCGACGGCGAGGAGGTTGGCGCGTTCCGCGATCAGCCAGGACCGTGCGGTGGCGGAGTCCCACGCAGGGGGTGGAGGCGCCGGCGCCTGGGGTTGCGGTGGGCTCGGGCGGACGCGCCGGGGGTATGCCGTCCGATCCGCGAGATCGGCCGTCGTGGTGTAGAGAGCCGTGAGGCGGCCGAGGGCCTGGCGGCGTTCAGGCTCGGCGTCCTCCGCCAGGGAAAGGCCGTAGGCGTATTCGCGGAGCAGGTCGTGGTAGCGGTAGCGGTCCGGCACGGGCTCCCTGAGAAGGTGACACGCCAACAGGCCCTCGAGTAATCGCTCGGTCGTGTCCTGCGGCATACCTAGGAGCGCGGAGGCCGCGTCGGCGGTGAACTCGGCGCCGGGGTGCAGTCCCAGGCGGCGGAACGCGGTCCGTTGCTGCGCGGTGAGCGTCCGGTAGGAGAGAGCGAACGCCCGTGCCATCTCCTGTTCCTGATCCGCGCTGTGGATCTCTGTCAGCCGCCCGTGGCTCCGGGCGAGACGCTCGGCGAGGACGGTCAGCGTCCAGGAGGTACGCGCACGGAACCTGTGTGCCACCAACTCGATCGCCAGGGGCAGATATCCGCACAGCCGCACGATCCGGGCTGTCTCCGTGGTGTCCTGGGCCCGCTCTTCCCCTGCGAAGCGGCGGAAGAGCGCGATGGCGTCCTCCTCGGGCAGCGCGTCGATCGGAACCGACAGTGCTTGGGGGATACCTGTCAGATGCCGACGGCTGGCGATGATCGTCAGGGACGGTGAACCGCTCGGCAGCAGTGGGCCGACCTGCTCGGGTCCGGTCGCGTCGTCCAGAACGATGACCACCCGGCGCTCGGCCAGCATGGTCCGCCACAGGGCCGTCCGCCCCTCCAGTTCCGCCGGAATGGAGAACGCGGGCGCACCGAGCAGCCTCAGCAGCGTGGCGAGCGCCGCCCTCGCGGTGAGCGGCTCCTGGGTGGGGGAGTGCCCGTGCAGGTCGATGTACAGCTGGCCGTCCGGGTACCTGTCGGCGAGCAGGTGGGCGCCGGCGACGGCCAGCGCGGTCTTGCCGACCCCCGCCATGCCACTGACGGCTTCCACGGTGACGACCGATCCGTCGGGCCCACCCTTCTCGGCGATCATCGAGGTGAGGGCCTGCAACTCCGGCCGGCGCCCGACGAGCGACGGCTGCTGGGGCAGATTCCGGGGCGGCGGCATGCCGACCGGTGGCCCGGCGGTCCCGGGTGGCTCCGGCGGGCTTGTGGTGGGAGTGCTCACGACGGGTCCGAGGGAACGGGAGGTTCGCCCGGCGTCGCCCCCGCAGGCCAGTTCTCCTGCCGGTACGCGCGCCAGGACGCCCCGGTGGATCGCATTCAACTCGGCCCCGGGGACGGCTCCGTACTCCGCCATCAGCGACTGCCGGGCCCGTTGGTGGACCCGGAGTGCGTCGGTGTACCGTCCGCTGCCGTAGTACGCGAGCATCAACTGCCCGATCAGGGTCTCGTCTCCTGGATGCCGCGCGACCAACGCGGTCAGTTCCGCGACCTGTTCGGAGAAATGCCCGAGCCTCAGGCCGGTCGCGATCCGCGACACGGTGGCGTTCAGCCGCGACTCATCGAGCGCCCGCCGTACGGTGGCCGCCCAGAACCCGGGCAGCCCCGCCAGCGCCTCGCCCTGCCACAACTGCTCCGCGCGAGCCAGCAGGTCGACCGCCTTCGCGCCGCCGGCGCAGGTGGACGCGGCCTCGACGAGGTTCTGGAAGCGTCGGAGGTCCACGGTGTCGCGCGTGGTGTGCAGGGTGTAAGTGTGCGCTCTTGCGGTGATGGTCGGCGCGTCCGGTCCGGCTCCGACCGGCTGCAGCCGCTTGCGGAGACGCGACACGTAGGTGTGCGTGTTCTCGCGGGCGCGCTTCGGTGTGTCGCCGTCCCAGAGGCGTTCCACCAGCTCACTCAACGCCACGGGACGTCCCGCCTCCAGAGCGAGCGCGGCGAGCAGCAGCCGTTCCTTGTCCGATCCGAGCGTCAGCCAGTGCCCGTTCAGCCGCAGCCCCACCGGTCCGAGAATCTGGATTTCCACCAGCGCCCCCGCTGGTCCGTCGAATGGCTCATGAGCATGGCATCGGGCGGGGAATTCCGCCATACACCGCTGCCGCCTTGGCGTGATCCGGACGCCTTCTCGATGGTCGTTCCCGGCCGTGTCGGGGTAGAACGCGAAAGAGGCCGGGCCATGGGCAAATCTATCTCCGGGGGCGGATGGATGAATGATCGAATTGCGGATGCGCAGGGACCTCACGGGAATGAGATCGGCGGTGGGGCGAGACTGTACGGTCCCACCGTGCAGGCCCGTGAGGTGCATGGCGGCATACATGTCCACTCCGCGCCGGCGGCACCCGCCAGGCCTGCGAGGCCGCGCCAACTGTTGCCCGTCCCGGCGAACTTCACCGACAGGAAGGGTGATCTCGCGGCGCTGGACGATCTACGTGCCGACGGATTGTCGCTGATCGTCGTCAGCGGTCCGGCCGGAATCGGCAAGACGACCCTCGTGTCCAAATGGCTGCGTTCGCTGAGCAGTGAATTCCCGGACGGACAGTTGTACGCGGATCTGCGCGGGCATTCGGCGGACGAGCCGGTGAGACCCGTGGAGATACTGGGCCAGTTCCTCCGGACGATGGGCGCGGGACCGACTCCGGTGGACCCGGTCGAACTGGCCTCCCTGTGGCGGTCCCTCACGGCCGACCGGCGCATCGCGATCATGTTGGACAACTCGTTCACGGCCGCCCAGATACGGCCGCTGCTGCTCGGCGGCCCGGGCGGCCTGGTCGTCGTCACGAGTCGCCGCAGGCTGACCGGTCTGCGCATGCAGGGAGCGGGCTTCCACCAGCTGGAGGCGCTCGGTCCCTCCGCCGGTGTCGAACTGCTCACCCGGGGGATCGGGGCGGAGCGTGTCGCGGAGGAACTCCCCTCGGCGCACCGCCTGGTGGCCCTCTGCGCGGGTCTTCCGCTCGCGGTCTGCCTGGCGTCCGCGCGGCTCGCGACACGGCCCAGGCAGTCGGTCGGGGCGTTCGCGGACGCCTTGGACCGGAACACGGGCGGTGGCCGGCTGGCCGCGCTCGAAGTGGAAGGGGAGACCTCGGTGCGCAAGGCTTTGGACGCGTCGTACGCCGTACTGAGTGGCGGGGCCGCGCGTCTCTACAGAACTCTCGGCTTGCTTCCCGTGCACACCTTCGACGCGATGATCGCCGCAGCGACCTGCGGGGAGTCCCTGGAGTGGGCGGAGCGCCGGCTGGACGAGCTGGTCGAGGCGAATCTCGTGGAGGACGTCGGCCCGGACACGTGCCGCTTGCACGACCTCCTACGGATCCACGCGCACGACCGAGCCATGGAGGACGACACCGATGCCGCCCGCGAGGAGGCGCTGCGGCGGTTCTGCGACTGGTGCCTCCGTACGGCCACCGCGGCTCAGGAGCTTCTGACGCCGGTGCAGTTCACGCTTCCCAGGATCTACGCGTACCCGCCCCGTCTTCCTCCGCCGTTCGCCGACGAGGTCGCGGCGCTCGGCTGGCTCGACTCCCGTCGGACGCAACTGCTGGACGCCGTGAGGCTTGCGGCGGGCAGAGGCTGGTACGACACCGCGTGGATGCTCGTGGATGCCCTGTGGCCACTCTTTCTGCGGCTGCGCCACTACGCCGACTGGATCGAGGCCCACGAGATCGGCCTGAGCGCTGCCCGGCAGGCGGGGAACAGGACGGCCGAACGCCAGATGCTCAACTCCGGGGCCATCGGCCTGAGCGCCGCGGGGCGCACCGGGGAGGCCATCGCCTGGTACCAGGACTCGCTCCTGGCCGCACGCGAAGCAGCTGACCCGCGGGACGAGGGGCAGGCGCTGCTGGGCCTCGGCGCCTGCCACCGCGAGGCCGGACGGTACGACGAGGCCGAGACCCACCTGAGGCGGGCGATCTCCGTCTGGGAGGACTGCGGATATCCGCGAGGCGCGGCCCTCGCCCGTACCACCCTGGGCGAGATCGCACTCGCGACGGGCGCCGTGGACGAGGCGGTCGAGTGCTTCGCCCGGGCCCATGCCGCGATGGTGGCGGCGAACGACCCCCACGACGCCGCGCGCGCCCTCGTGTTCCTCGGGCGTGCCGACGTCCGGACGGGGGCGTACGAGCAGGGCGTGGCGCGGATGAACGAGGCTCTGGCGGTCTTCACCGGCTCCGGCGCGGTCTTCTGGCAGGCACGCACCCTGGAGATGCTGGGCGTCAGCGCGGCGGAGCACGGTTGCGGGACGGCGGCAGACGGCTTCCTCGCACGAGCCCTTGCCCTGTTCGAGACCACGAGCCCTGCCGACGCACGTCGGCTCGGCGGGGGCGGGTGACCCGCTCGTGCGGGAGAACCGTTCGTTCGCGGAACAGCCCTCGACCTGTGACCACGGAACACCGACTCAGGGAGCCCGACATGGATCCGATCACGGCAGCCGTTCTGACGGCCCTCGCCGGCGGCGTCGGCGGTGACCTCGGCCGTCAGGCGTGGCAGGGGCTCACCGCACTGGTGAGGCGTCCGTTCCGGCGCGGCTCGGCGGACGACGTGCGCGCCGAGCCGCCGCCGGGAATCAGCTCGGGCGAACTGGAGATCACTGAGCTGGAGAACGATCCGGCCGATCCGCTGCGCGCCCAGGCGCTGGCGACGGCTCTCGGCGTACGCGCCGCCTTGGACGAGGAGTTCCGTGCCGCGCTCGAAGAGTGGTGGCAGGCGGCGCGGAGCGGCGCGGGCGACGGGGTGCACAACACCATCAGCGGGGGCACCCAGCACGGCCCGGTGATCCAGGGCCGCGACTTCTCGAACCTGACCTTCCACGTGCCTGAACACAGGGACCGCTGACGGTCGCCCTGACGCCCTGACGCCCCTGCGCGACCGGGCGTTCTCTCGGCGCGCGAACCTCGGGGCGGGCTCCTCGCACGTGCACGTCACGGTTGCATCGGCGTGCCCGCCGCTCAGCCCCGGCGCCGGGGCTGAGCCGCTTCGCCGCGCCCGGAAACCCGTGGGGGTTCTCCACGCCCGTGCGACGTCCCGCCCGGCTCCGCCGGCAGCACCCTGCAAGGTTCTGGCAAGGCTCCGTCGAGCCTTTCGTCCCCGCTGCGGGGCATCCCTTCGGCAGAAGCAGTTCGTGGCACTCAAGGAGAAGCCAACAGGGGGACGCCATGGCGGCGTTGAACACAACCGCGACGAGCAGATTCGACACGGACACCAACGAGGGAAGGACCACCGGGTCACGGCAGTGGCTGACTCTGGTGGGCCGTAAGAGGGTACTGGCGGTGATCCACACCGTGACGTACGGGAAGCGACTGCTGGACGTCCTTTCCCTGCTGGAAGCCGACTTTCGGCTCCAGATCGTCTTCACGGCGCCGCCGCACGACTTCGGCGACGACGTGCCTGCCTTCCTGGCAGGGCTCGGAAGCGTGGTGCTGCCGTGGGACCAGGCCGTTCGCATGACCTTCGACCTCGCCCTCGCCGCAGGACCGCGCGGCGTGCAGCACATAGACGCGCCGCTGATCACGTTGCCGCACGGGGCCAACTACCTGAAGAGAGTGACGGGGGGAGCGGAGGCGGGCGTGGCGGGTCTGCGCAGGCAGGACCTGATGCCCGGCGGTCGGCTGCCCGCCGCCGTGGGCCTTCCGCACCGTGCGGATCTGCGCGAGTTGGGGCTCAACTGCCCGGAGGCGCTGCCGCTGGCACACGTGATCGGCGATCCCGTGGCCGACCGGATCACGGCCAGCCTGCCTCTGCGTGCCGCGTACCGACGCGCGCTCGGGATCGCCGAGGGGCAGAAGCTCGTCGTCGCGGTGTCGACGTGGGGAGCGCAATCCTCCTTCGGCCGGTTCGACGCGCTGCTGCCGCGCCTGATCGGTGAACTGCCGGCGGCACGCTACCGGACGGCACTGCTGGTCCATCCCAACGTGTGGTCCGGACACGGCGCCTTCCAGGTCAGATCGTGGCTGGCGCGGTGCTCCCGGCTGGGAATCGGAATCGTGGCGCCCGGAGCGGACTGGCGCAGCGTTCTGATCGCCGCCGACTGGATCATCGGCGATCACGGCTCGGTCACTCTCTACGGAACGCTCACCGGGGCGCCGATTCTGCTCGCCACCTCGTCGGAGCAGGAGATCAACCCCTCGTCGCCGGCCGCGATCCTCGCCTCCCACGCGCCGACGCTCTCTCCCACGCACCCGCTCGTGGACCAACTGGATTACGTGGCACGGGAATATCGGCATGAGGAGTATGCCGCGATCGGATCGCGCATCACGTCGGAACCCGGCAGGTTCAACCGGAACATGCGAAGACTGATGTACGAGCTCCTGGGGCTGGGGCAGCCCGCCCACGAGCCGGAGACCGTCCAACTGCCGGAGCCTCTCCCGCTGATCGCGCGGGCACCGGGCCGCGGGGAGGTGTCGGCGTGAAGCGCTTCGTGGTGGTCCGGGCGTCTTGCTCCCGGGACGTGCTGCACGCCCGTTGCGCCGGCGCTTCACTCAGCGTACGAGTGGGTCCCGGCGGCTCCTCCCGCAAGGCGTCGGTCCTCGACGAACACCTCGTGGTGGACGTCGACGACCGCCCGGACGCCTACCTGCTGGACTGTGCCGATGTGCTCCGGGCCGGTGGGACGTACTCGCTCACCGGAGCGCTGCGCCGGCTTGCCGGGCTGACCTCGGCCCATCCGGCGTGCGGGATCGCCGCGGTGCCCCTGACCGGTACCGGAGGCGTGAGCGGCTGGGCCTTGGCCGGGGGCTCCGACCGGACCGCGGCCCTGGTGGCGAGTGGCTCGCCCCCGCCGTACCAGGGCTCGGCGGACCCGCTGCTGCTCCCGTCGTGCGCGCACGCGTGGCTGGTGGCGGGGCGCTCGCTGCGGGACTGGCCGTTCGCCCGCGTCGTGCCGCTCGACCGGGCCGCTTGAGCCGACGCCCGTACCGGGACGGCGAAGAAGGCCCGGCCGACGGCCGGGCCTTCTTGCGGTGGCGCGTGACGGGAAGCGAACCCGCGCCACCGGCACCGGCGCCCTCACAGTTCCTTGGCGAACCAGTGGTCGGCGTACGGGCCGTCGTTGTACGCCGGGATCTCCCGGAAGCCGTGCTTCGCGTACAGGCCCCGCGCCTCCACCAGATCGCTCCGGGTGTCGAGCCGGAGCAGCCGCATCCCGGCCTCGCGCGCCACGTCCTCGGCGGCGGCCATCAGCAGCCCGCCGCCCCCGGTGCCGCGGAAGGCGGGGCGTACGTAGACCCGGGTCAGTTCGGCGGTGGCCGTCGCGCGGTCGAGGAACACCCCGACACAGCTCGCGGCCACCCCGTCGAAGCGGCCCACCACCAGCCGGCCGGTGGGCGGGGCGAGCCGGTCGACGCCGTCGTCCGTCAGCCCCTCGTCGATCTCCGCCTCGGTCGCCTGCCGCTTCCAGTAACGGCTGGCGAGTTCGTCGTAGTAGTCCCGCAGCAGACGCGCCGCGTCCGGCGCGTCGAACCGCTCCGGGGTCAAAGTCCAGGTCATGGGCCGATCCGATCATCGTGCGGGGCGGAGAGGGAAGTGGATTTCGCCGACGGCGTCGGAACGCGTGGGGCCCACGGGCACCCGGGGGCGGACGGGACGGGGCGGGCAATCTTTTGGGCAAAAGCACATGAAGGTCAGGCGAAGTGGGGGTTGATGGCGTCTACCTCCGGGGGCAATGCGAGGCTTCATGAGCACGACCCGTATCCGCGGGAATGTGCGCGAAACGGCGGGAGGGTCGGCGCAGCGTGGCAAATGCGGAACACGGCGTGCGCGGGAGTGTGGCGACGGACGCGGAGGCGAGGGCCCGGACGGCCCGGATCGTGCTCTGGATGATCGTCGCCGCACTGGCCGTGCGGCAGATGACGGTGGTATTCAGACAGCCGCCGGGTGAACGGCTGACCGATCTGGAGACCTGGACCGGGGAGAACGGCGTCCTGCGCGTCAAGGGCTCCCTCTACGACACGGACCGGTTCACCGGGACACCGTTCGCGGGGCTCGTGCTGAAACCGCTGGGCGCGGCGGCGGAGCAGGCCCTCGGGATCGCCTGGACCACCGTCTCCCTGCTGCTCGTCGTCGCGCTCGGCGTCGTCGTGGCCCGTGCGCTGCCGTCCCCGGTGGGCCGCCGCACCGCGCTGTTCGCCGCCCCGGCCGCCGTCGCGCTGCTCATGGTGTCGCTGCCGGTGCGCAACGCCCTGCACCTCGGGCAGACCAGCATCCTGCCGGTGCTGCTGGTTCTCGTCGGGCTGCTGGCGGTCCGCGACCACCGGGCCCAAGGCGTCCTGGTCGGGATCGCGGCGGCGCTCCAGCCGCCCGTCCTGCTCTTCGCGGGGCTCCTGTGGCTGACCGGGCGCCGCCGTGCCGCCCTCACCGGAGGCGCCACCTTCGCCGCGCTCACCGCCGTCGCCTGGGCCGCCCTGCCGCACGACTCCTGGACCTACTGGATCCACCACGTCGCGGGAGCGGGCCTCGGCGAGCGCCCGGACGGCCTCGCCAACCAGTCGCTGCACGGCGCCCTGCTCCGCCTCGGGCTCGAAGGGCCGCTGGAGATCACCGTCCTGCTGGTCCTGGCCGCCGCCGTCGCCGTGCTCGGCCTGCGCAGGGCCGCCCGGTACGCCCGGGACGGGCAGCTGCTCCTCGCCGTCTCGGTGACCGGCTGCGTCGCCGTCGTCGTCTCCCCGGCCTCCTGGCAGCACCAGCTCCTCTGGGTGCTGCTCGCGGTGGTCGGCCGGGTCGGGAAGCGGGCCTCGGACCGGCCGGTCTGGCCCGCCGTGGTGGTGCTCGTCCTCACCCTGCCCGGCACCATGCTGCTGCCGAACATGGCGGCGCTCCACCCGGTGCGCGACAACGTGGTGCTGCTCGCCGCGCTCGGCGCCGCCTGCGCCGTCCCGTTCCTGCCGCGCACCTCGCCGTACTGGTCGGCGCCGGTCCCCACCGACTACGCCCGGCCGGTACCGGCGCGCTGGAGCCGGGTGCCGCTGCTGCCGTTCTGGCGCCGGGTGCTGACCCGCCCCAACCTGCTGCTGGAACTCCTGCTCATCCGGGTCGTCTACTCCGCGTACGCCAAGGTCCGGCTCGCCGCGACGGCGGGCCGCCCCACCGCCGAGAAACACGGCCGGCAGGTCCACTCGCTGGAGCAGTGGCTGCACATCGACGTCGAGCACTGGTTCAACCACAAGGTCGCCGGAATCGGCTGGATGCGGGACTTCTTCGACTACTACTACTCGACGTTCCACTTCATCGTCCCGCTGACCATCCTCGGCGTGCTCTACGTGCGCCGCCCCGCCGACTACCGCTGGGCCCGTTCCACGATCGGCTTCGCGACCCTCCTCGCCCTGGTCGGCTTCTGGCTCTACCCGCTGGCCCCGCCCCGGCTCATGCCGGGCCTCGGGTTCATCGACACCGTGCACGGCGTCCAGGACTTCTCCAAGCCGGACTACGGGACGCTCACCTCGGTCACCAACCAGTACGCGGCCATGCCGTCCCTGCACTTCGGCTGGTCGCTCTGGTGCGGGCTGATGATCCTGATCCTCGCCCCGAAGGTCTGGATGAAGCCGCTGGGGCTCCTCCACCCGCTCTTCACCGTCTGCGCCATCGTGGGCACCGGGAACCACTGGGTCCTCGACGCGGCCGGCGGCGCGTTCGTCGTCTCGCTCGGCTTCCTGCTGACCTGGGCCCTGGCCGGCCCGCGACGGCTGGTGCGCCCCGACCGCGAGCCCGTGGCGGGGAGCGACGGGAGACCACCGGCGGACGACGCCCGCCCGCCGGCGTTCAGCGCGGGCGGCGCGGGCAGGTCGGGCGGCGCGGGAGGCACCGCGGCGAGTACGTGACGGCCGGCGCCCGCACGGCGCCGGACGCGGACACGGCGAAGCCCGGGCCGGGACCTCGGTGAAAGAGGTCCCGGCCCGGGCTTCGTCACGCGGGCTGCTGGGCGGGCCGGCTCAGTACCAGCTGTTGGCCTGCCAGAAGCTCCAGGCGGCGCACGGGCTGCCGTAGCGGCTGTTCATGTAGTCCAGACCCCACTTGATCTGCGTGGCGGGGTTCGTCTTCCAGTCGGAACCGGCGGACGACATCTTGGAGGCGGGCAGGGCCTGGACCAGGCCGTACGCGCCGGAGGAAGCGTTGGTGGCGCTCGGGTTCCAGCCGCTCTCGTGCGACACGATGTTGCTGAAGCACTGGAACTGGGCGCTGTCACCGATCATCTGCTGCGCCGTGGCCTGCGCGCCGGTCGCGGCGGTCGTCGCGGTGGGCGTGGCTGCGGACGCCGTACCGGCGCCGAGGGCCAGACCACTGCCACCGAGGAGTACGGCGGCACCGGCGAGGACGGTCTTGCGGCCTGCGATACGGGGCTGGGCGAGGAAACGACTGGCGATCGACACGTAGAAACCTAACGTCGGGGGCAGGTGGCGTCGCGGGCCGGTTCTGTGAGTGATCCGGGCGTCCCCACCTGGGCCCTGGCGACCTGTGACGGCCGACCGGGCCACCGAGGTGTTCGGCGACGAGAACCATGGTTAGCCCCGCCGTGCGGCGGACGCAATGACCCCCCGCCGGCCCCCCGTACGACCCGCACTCGGACTCCGGGCCCTAGGTCCCGAACCCGGACATAGGGGAGTCGAGCCAGGTCAAAGGGGTCGTGCGGGGGCGGGTTCAGACCTCGGCGTCTCTACTATCCGGCTTGGGGGAGGACCAAGTACCTGTGGGTGTCCTCACTCCGCCGGGACCCTCGAATGTGACCCGGGCCTCGAAGGAAGCGCGCCGTGTCGCGCGGCGGAGCGCCCGCAGGAGTACCGGTCCCACGGCGAGGGTCAGCACCACGGTCAGGGCCGCCCGGCCCAGGTCCCAGCCGAGCGAGGTGGTCAGGCAGTACGCCAGGAAGCGGACCAGGTTCTCGTGCACCGGGTCGCCCGCCACGAAGGAGATGCCCGAGCCGAGACCGGGCACGATCGTCCAGCCGTAGAGGTTCATCACCGTGCCGTACAGCAAGGAGGCCACCGCGCCGTACGCCGCGAGCAGAGCGGTCTCCGCCCGGCCGCGCAGCCGCTCCGGCCCCGGCAGCAGCCCCGCACCCATGGTGAACCAGGCCATCGACAGCATCTGGAACGGCATCCACGGCCCCACCCCGCCGGTGAGCAGCGCCGACGCGAACATCGTCACCGCGCCCAGCACGAAGCCGAAGCCGGGGCCGAGCACCCGCCCGCTGAGGACCATCAGGAAGAACATCGGTTCCAGCCCGGCCGTCCCCGCGCCCAGCGGGCGCAGGGCCGCGCCCACCGCCGCGAGGACCCCGAGCATCGCGACCGCCTTCGCGTCCAGGCCGGCGTCCGCGATCGTCGCCACGGCCACCGCCACCAGCAGCGGCAGCAGCGCGCCGAACAGCCAGGGCGCGTCCGCCGCGTGGGCGGTGCCGAACGAGGGCCCGGCGAGCAGCGGCCAGCCGAAGGCCGCCACCCCCACCGCGCTCACCAGCACCAGCGCCACGACCGAACGCGGCCCCAGCCGGACCGCGCGGACGGGGCGGACCCGCTCGGCCTTCTCGCTTTCGGGGAGCGTGATGCCGGTCATGCGCCCGCCTCCAGGGCCGTGCGGACCTGGCTCACGGTGAGCCACTCCTGGGGGGCGAGGATCTTCGCCGTCTGCGGGGCGTACGCGGGGGAGGAGACCACGACCTGCCGGGTCGGGCCGTCCGCGACGACCTCCCCGCCGGCCAGGATCACCACCCGGTCGGCGAGTTCCGCCGCCAGCTCCACGTCGTGGGTGGCCAGGACGATTCCGTGCCCCTCGGCCGCCAGCGCCCGGAGCACCCCGACCAGGCGGGACTTTGCCGCGTAGTCGAGGCCCCGGGTCGGCTCGTCCAGCAGGATCAGCGGCGGTCGGGCGGTGAGTACGAGAGCCAGCGCCAGGGTCAGCCGCTGGCCCTCGGAGAGGTCACGGGGGTGGGTGTCGTCCGGCACTCCGGGCAGCAGCCGGGAGACGAGTGCCCGGCAGCTGCCCGCCGGAGCCCCCGCGTCGGCGTCGGCCGCCGCGCACTCGGCGGCGACCGTCTCCGCGTACAGCAGGTCGCGGGGCTCCTGCGGCACCAGCCCGACCCGGCGCACCATGGTGCGCGGGTCCGTACGGGACGGCTCCAGGCCGCCCACCCGGACCCGCCCGCCGGTGGGCGCGACCATGCCGACGAGCGCCCCGAGCAGGGTGGACTTCCCGGCGCCGTTGCGCCCCATCAGAGCCACGGTCTCGCCGGCCCGGACGTCCAGGGTCACCGCGCGCAACGCCTCCACCCGGCCGCGCCGCACCCCGAGACCCTCGGCCCGGGCCAGCGGCTCGGCGGGGCCGGGAACGGGATCGAAGCCAAAGCCGGAGCCGGTGGTACGGGCCCGGCGTGTGCGCCGGAGCCCGAAGAAACCGGTGCGCGGCGCGGGCGCCGGGTCGGGGCTCCCTGGAGCGGGGGCGTGCGCGTCGTCCACGCCGGGCGCGACTCCCGCGCCGGGCGCCAGGTCCGTGGGAGGTACGGACAGCGGCGCCGGACCTGCGGGCGACCGGTCGGCCAGCCGCTCCCGCAGCCCTCCCGCCCGCCGCCTCGCGTCGCGTACGGAGAGCGGCAGCGGGTCCCAGCCCGCCAGCAGCCCCAGTTCGGCGACGGGCGGCCGGACCGGCGAGACGGCCATGACCTCCGCCGGGGGGCCGACGACCGGCGCGGCACCGGGCGCGGGCAGCAGCACGACCCGGTCCGCGTACTGCACCACGCGCTCCAGCCGGTGCTCGGCCATCAGCACGGTCGTGCCCAGGTCGTGCACGAGGCGCTGGAGCACCGCGAGGACCTCCTCGGCCGCCGCCGGGTCCAGCGCGGACGTCGGCTCGTCGAGCACCAGCACCTTCGGGTGCGGGGTCAGCACCGAACCGATCGCGACCCGCTGCCGCTGGCCGCCGGAGAGCGTGGCGATCGGCCTCTCCCGCAGCTCCGCGAGCCCCAGCAGATCGAGGGTCTCCTCCACCCGGCGGCGCATCACGGCCGGGGCGAGGCCCAACGACTCCATGCCGTAGGCGAGTTCGTCCTCGACGGTGTCGGTGACGAAGTGCGCCGACGGGTCCTGGCCCACCGTGCCCACCAGATCGGCGAGTTCACGCGGCTTGTGGGTGCGCGTGTCCCGCCCGCCGACCGTCACCCGGCCGCTCAGCGTCCCCCCGGTGAAGTGCGGAACCAGGCCCGGGACCGCGCCGAGCAGTGTCGACTTGCCGACCCCGGAAGGGCCGACCAGCAGCACCAGCTCCCCCTCGGGCACGGTCAGATCGACGCCCGACAGGGTGGGCTCGGCCGCGCCCTCGTACCGCAGGGAGACCTGCTCGAACCGGATCACTGGTCCTCCTTCGGATGCGGCGGCACGGCAGCCGGACGCGGGGGCACGGGGGCGGCGAACGCGGGCAGCAGCCCGATCAGGATGCCCGCGGCGGGCCACAGCGGCAGCACCGGCGGGACCGGCGGGACGACGCCGGGCCGCAGCGCCGCCGGGTCCACCGAACCCGCGCGGATCATCACCGCGGCCACCAGCACGCCGGACCCCGCCACCAGCCAGGCCCGCACGTCCCAGCGGTCGGGCCGGTACCGGGTGCGCACCGAGCGCCGCCCGCCCAGGCGCAGCCCGCCCGTCGCCGCGACCAGGCCCGCAAGCAGCAGCGGCAGCCCGTAGACCGCGCCCTCCGCGGCGAGCAGCCCGTACGTACCGGCACACACCCCCAGCAGACCGCCGAGGGTGAGGACGTTCGTGGTGTGCCGGACGCGGGCGGGTACCCGGGCGGTCCGCCCGTAGCCGCGCGCGTCCATCGAGGCGGCCACCGCCACCGACCGTTCCAGCGCGCCCTCCAGCACCGGCAGACCGATCTGGGCGACCGCCCGGACACCGCCGGTGGGACGGCCCCGCAGCCGCCGGGCGGTGCGCAGCCGCGCCACGTCCGCGACCATGTTCGGCGCGAACGTCATGGCGACGACGACCGCGACCCCCGCCTCGTACAGCGCGCCCGGCAGCGACTTCAGCAACCGGGCGGGACTGGCGAGGGAGTTGGCAGCGCCGACACAGATCAGCAGGGCGGCCATCCGTGCCCCGTCGTACAGCGAGAAGAGCATCTGCTCCCCGGTCACCCGGCCGCCGATCCGGACGCCCTCGGCCCAGCCGGGCAGCGGCACCTCGGGGAGGGTGAAGAGGGTGTGCGTACCCGGGATCGACGACCCCAGGAACGCCGAGAACAGCAGCCGCACCCCGACGACGAACAGACCCAGTTTGACGAACGCCCCGTACGACCGGGCCCACGGTGCGTCCGTACGCCGTGCGGCCACCACGTAACCCGCCACCCCGACCAGCAGCCCGAGCAGCAGCGGGTTGGTGGTGCGGGACGCGGCGGTCGCCAGACCCAGCGCCCACAGCCACCACGCCCCGGCGGGCAGCGCGTTGCTCCGGTGCCCCCCGGGGGCGCGCAGGCCGCGCAGGCGTCCCGTGGCGGCGGGAAGGCGGCTCATCGCCGGCGGCGGGCCTGGAAGACGGCGGCGGCGCCGAGGACCACGACGGCACCGATCCCGGCGAGCACACCGACGGACGGACCACCACCGTCACCGTCCGCCGACCCGCCGGACGGAGCGGCCGAAGTGGCCGGAGAGCTCGCGGAGGCCGCGGTCCCGGTGGGCGCCGGTGAGGCGTCGCCCGCGATCTGCTCGCCGCAGCCGCTCTGCGGGTAGCCGGAGATGGCGCAGAGCAGCGCCGCGCTGTCGTACCGCAGCGGCTTCGCGACCGAGGCCAGCGCCTCGGCGGTGCTCGCGTCCGGGGCGACCCGGGCGCAGGCGGTGCGCGGCGCGGGCGGCTGCTCCCCGGCGGGGGCGTCGGCCGCCGTACCGGGGTCGATGACCAGGGCCACGCGCTTGCTGCCGTCCTTCGCGGGAGTGTCCCCGCAGACGGCGGCGAAGTCGGGGGCGCGGCGCGGCCGGGCCGCGTCGCCGGAGTCCTCGCTCACCGCGAACCGGAAGCCCTGGACCGCCCCGTCGTCCGGGCGGACGAGGGACGGCCCCTGGGTGGCGTACGTCCACCGCGAGCCGTCGCCCTCCCAGAAGGACCAGTAGCGGTACCCGGCGGCCTCGGCGGTGCCCGCGACGCAGAACGACACCGCCGCCGCGAGCGCCGTCAGCAGGGCGAGCGCCACCGCACGGCGGACGCGGCTTCGTCGCGGCGGCCGGCTCAGGAGCCCGGGGGCGGTCACCGGCCGCCCTTGTCCTTGCGCCGGTTGCTGAGCAGGAAGCCGATACCTGCGCCGAAGGCCAGGCCGACGCCCACCAGCCACCACACGCTGACCCCGGAGTCGTCGTCGGTGGCGGCGGCGGACGCGGAGGCGGGGGTCGGAGTGGGCGAGGGGACCGCGGTCGCGGCGGGCGCCGGGCCGGTCGCGTTGAGCTGGGCGACGAGGTCGGCACCGCCGAAGTCGCGGGCGTCGGTGCCGGTCGCGTGCGCCGCGAGGATCAGCTGCGCGTACGCGGCCGGGCCGGACTGCTTCGCCCAGGCGGCGGAGTTCTTCTCCAGCCAGGTGACGGCGGAGGCGGCCTTGTCGCGGTGGCCGGACGCGGCGAGCGCCACGACGGCGTCGGCGGTGTTGCCGAAGTCGGGCTGCGGGTCGGTGGTCTCCGCACCCGGCATGGGCGCCTGGTCGAGGTGGCCGGAGGCGGCGAGCGCGGTGGTCAGCCAGTGCGCGCCGTTCTGGGCGACCTGCTCGGTGGTGAGGCCGGTGCCGGTGGTGCAGACGGGGGCCTTGCCGGCGTTGGAGCTGCCGGCGGCCAGGCCCTTGCCCATGGTGCCGAGGACCGCCGCCGCCGTGGCGTCCGCGTTGGCGGCCGGCTTGCCCTTCTTGACCGGCTGGTAGGCGAACGCGCCGCCGTCCTCGTCGCCGCACGGCAGCGCGAGGGAGCGCAGCAGGTCGTACGGGGTGTGCCCGGCGGACGAGGTCACGTCGGCCAGCTTCTTGCCCGCACGGGCGAAGGCGCCGGCGACTATCGCGGTCGAGTTCGCGTCGCTCGGGCTGCCGGCGGAGTAGCCCCAGCCGCCGTCGTCGTTCTGCACGGACGCCAGCCAGTCGATGCCGTTCTCCACGGCCGCCTTCTCGCCGGTCAGCTCGGCGAGCGCCTGCACGGCGGCGGCGGTGGCGTTGGTGTCCGTCATCGTCTTGGCGTCGCACGGCTCGCGGAAGTCCCGGTAGGAGGCGAAGGCACCGCTGTCGCACTGCTGGAGCTTCAGCCAGTCCACCGCCTCCACGGACGGGGTGACGTACTCGATCTTCTGGGCCAGGAAGGCCAGCGACTGGCGCCAGACACCGTCGTACGTCGGGTCCGAGGTGCCGTACAGCCCGGCGTGCGGGTCGGAGGGCACGGTGGGGGAGGCGGAGGGCGACGGGGAGTCCGCCAGCGCCGCCGGGGCGGCGAACGCCAGGAGCACGGCGGTGGACGCGAGCGCGGCTGCGCCGCGGCGTACGGTCATGACTGGCGAGGGCCTCTCCTGCGGGGGCCGGGCGCGGGCACGTGTCCGTGCCGGGCTCGGCTCCGTCTGTGGCGACGGATGCGGGCCACCGGACGTCCCGGCGGCATCGGCCGTTCCTGCCCGCGCACCGGATTCCGCCCGTAGCGCGGGCGGTTCACGGACGGCTACGGCCCGGGTGCGGACCGGGGCCGGGCGGGGGTGCGGTACCGGTCCGGTCCGGTTTCCCCCGTACGGGCGTGATGAACGACGGGTTCACTCTACCGGGGGAGCCGGGAGCCGCCCCGGGGGCGGTCGGCCGCAGGGCCCGCAGGTCACGGGTCGAGCAGCCGGCAGACCGTCTCGATGTCGGTGCGCACCTGCCCCGCCGGGGCGCGGCCGGAGAGCCAGGAGGCGAGGGCGCAGTGCCAGGTGTGCTCGATCACCCGCACCGCCGACAGCTGTCCGGTGTCCGGGCCCGTCAGCCCCGCCGCGTCCAGGACGACCTCCCGGACCAGCCGGGAGACCGCGTCCGCCTCCGCGCGCACGCTCCGGTCGGCGCACGTCCAGGCCCGCAGCATGGCGTCCGCCAGCTCCGGTTCGCGGCGCAGCGCCCCGAAGGTGCGCAGCAGGGTCGCGGCGGCCCGCTCGCCGGGGGTGGCCCCGGCCGGCGGGTGGTCGGCCAGCGTGGTGCGGAGCAGCCGCAGCCGGTCGTGGAGGGTGGCGACCAGCAGGTGCACCTTGGACGGGAAGTAGCGGTAGAGGGTGCCGAGAGCGACCCCGGCGGCCTCCGCGACCTCCCGCATCTGCACGGCTTCGAAGCCGCCCCGCCCGGCGAGTTCCGCGGTGGCGTCCAGGATGCGGGCGCGGCGGGCCCGCTGGCCCGCGGTGAGGGGGAGTGCCGGCGGCCGGGCGTCAGCGGTCATGGGCACCCTCTTCCCCTCCGTGCCGTGGCGCGAATCACCTGATCCGGTCGTCGCGCCGACGCTACCTGCCGGTAGATTCGATCCTCATTGGACGGGCCGGTCTGAAACTTGTTCCAGATTATCGGCAGCGGTTACGCTCCGGCGAAACGCAGTGACGAAGGGGGCCGGGAGTGACCGCTGAGGCCATGAGGACGGACCCCGGCGCGGGACACGGCGCACCCACCGGGCCGGACGACCGCCCGCTGCGGATCGCCCTCCTCACGTACAAGGGCAACCCGTTCTGCGGCGGCCAGGGCGTCTACGTGCGTCACCTCGGCCGCGAGCTGGCACGCCTGGGCCACAGCGTTGAGGTGATCGGCGCCCAGCCCTACCCGGTGCTCGACGCGGGCGTCCCGCTCACCGAACTGCCCAGCCTCGACCTCTACCGGCAGCCCGACCCGTTCCGGACGCCCGGGTGGGGCGAGTACCGCGACTGGATCGACCTCGCGGAGGTCGCCACCATGTGGACCGGCGGGTTCCCCGAACCGCTCACCTTCTCGCTGCGAGCCGGACGCCATCTGCGCTCCCGGCGCGGCGAGTTCGACGTGGTCCACGACAACCAGACGCTCGGCTACGGCCTGCTCGGCGACCTCGGCGCCCCGCTCGTCACCACCATCCACCACCCCATCACCGTCGACCGCCGGCTCGACCTGGCCGCCGCGCCGACCCGCCGACGCGCCCTCTCCGTACGCCGCTGGTACGGCTTCACCCGCATGCAGAAGCGCGTCGCCCGCCGGATGCCGCACGTCCTCACCGTCTCGGGCTCGTCGCGCCAGGAGATCGTCGACGACCTCGGGGTGCGCCCCGACCGCGTCGACGTCGTCCACATCGGCGCCGACACCGACCTCTGGTCGCCCGACCCGTCGGTCCGTGAGGTGCCCGGCCGGATCGTCACCACCTCCAGCGCCGACGTCCCCCTCAAGGGGCTCGTCCACCTCGTGGAGGCGCTCGGCAAGGTCCGGGCCGGCCACCCCGGCGCCCACCTCGTCGTCGTCGGCAAGCGCGCCGAGGACGGCCCCGTGGCCCGGGCCATCGAACGCCTCGGCCTCGCGGACGCCGTCGAGTTCGTCAAGGGCATCAGCGACGCCGAACTCGTCGACCTGGTGCGCGGCGCACAGGTCGCCTGCGTCCCCTCGCTGTACGAGGGGTTCTCGTTGCCCGCCGCCGAGGCGATGGCCACCTCCACCCCGCTCGTGGCCACCACCGGCGGCGCGATCCCCGAGGTCACCGGCCGCGACGGGGAGACCTGCCTCGCCGTGCCGCCCGGTGACCCCGACGCGCTCGCCACCGCCCTCACCCGGATGCTGGACGACCCGGAGCTGCGCGCCCGGCTCGGCGCGGCCGGCCGTGACCGGGTACTGGCCAACTTCACCTGGGCCAGGGCGGCGGCCGGCACCGCCGACCTCTACCGCCGGGCCATCGCCGCCCGGGGCGTCCGCGGATGACCCCCCGCGACGGCTCCGCCGACTCCGCCACAGCCTCCGCTCGTGCCCGTACCACCGACCTCGAAGGCAGGCCCCCGTGCTGACCGTCGACTTCACCCGCTTCCCGCTCGCCGCAGGCGACCGTGTGCTCGATCTCGGCTGCGGCGCCGGCCGGCACGCCTTCGAGTGCTACCGGCGCGGTGCCCAGGTCGTGGCCCTGGACCAGAACGGCGAGGAGATCCGCGAGGTCGCCAAGTGGTTCGCCGCGATGAAGGCCGAGGGCGAGGCCCCGGCCGGCGCGACCGCCACCGCCATGGAGGGCGACGCCCTCAACCTGCCCTTCCCCGACGCCTCGTTCGACGTCGTCATCATCTCCGAGGTGATGGAGCACATCCCCGACGACAAGGGCGTCCTCGCCGAGATGGTCCGCGTCCTCAAGCCGGGCGGACGCATCGCGATCACCGTGCCCCGCTACGGCCCCGAGAAGGTCTGCTGGTCCCTCTCCGACGCGTACCACGAGGTCGAGGGCGGCCACATCCGCATCTACAAGGCCGACGAACTGCTCCGCAAGATCCGTGAGGCCGGACTGAAGCCGTACGGCACCCACCACGCCCACGCGCTGCACTCGCCGTACTGGTGGCTCAAATGCGCCTTCGGCGTGGACAACGACAAGGCCCTGCCGGTCCGCGCCTACCACAAGCTGCTGGTGTGGGACATCATGAAGAAGCCCGCGGTGACCCGGGTCGCCGAGCAGCTGCTCAACCCGGTCGTCGGAAAGAGCTTCGTGGCGTACGCGACGAAGCCGCACCTCCCGAAGGCAGAGGCGTGACCCTCCCCGAACGGACCGAACACCTCGTCCTGCCCGGCGTCCTGACGTCGGATCAGGCATCCGAGACCGTCGCCGCGCTGCTCGCCGTGCAGTGCGAGGACGGCGCACTGCCCTGGTTCCGCGGCCATCACCTGGACCCGTGGGACCACACCGAGGCCGCGATGGCCCTCGACGCCGCGGGCCGGCACGAGGCGGCGGAGCGCGCCTACGAATGGCTGGCCCGCAACCAGAACCAGGACGGCTCCTGGTACGCCGCCTACCACGACGGCGACCCGGAACGGCCGACCGACCGCGGCCGGGAGTCCAACTTCTGCGCCTACGTGGCCGTCGGCGTCTGGCACCACTACCTCGCCACCGGGGACGACGCGTTCGTCGACCGGATGTGGCCGATGGTCTTCGCGGCGATCGAGTTCGTCCTCGGGCTCCAGCAGCCCGGCGGCCAGATCGGCTGGAAGCGCGAAGTGGACGGCACCGCCGTCACCGACGCGCTGCTGACCGGATCGTCCTCGGTCCACCACGCCCTGCGCTGCGCCCTCGCACTCGCGGAGCGACGCGAAGAGCCCCAGCCCGACTGGGAGTTGGCGACCGGGGCGCTGGCCCACGCCATCGCCGAGCACCCGGAGCGGTTCCTCGACAAGAGCCACTACTCGATGGACTGGTACTACCCGGTCCTCGGTGGAGCGGTCACCGGCGCCGAGGCCCAGAAACGCATGGACGAGCGCTGGGACGAGTTCGTCGTACCCGGCCTCGGGGTGCGCTGCGTGCTGCCCAACCCCTGGGTCACCGGCGGCGAGAGTTGCGAACTCGCCCTGGCGCTCTGGGTGATGGGTGAATCCGACCGGGCCCTGGAGATCCTCCAGTCCATCCAGCACCTGCGCGAACCCGGCGGGCTCTACTGGACCGGATACGTCTTCGAGGGCGAACGCGCCTTCTGGCCCGAGGAACTCACCACCTGGACCGCCGGATCACTGCTGCTCGCGGTGGCCGCACTCGGGGGGGACGAGGCGACCACCGCCGTCTTCGGAGGAGAGCGGCTTCCGAGGGGCCTGGAGCCCGACTGCTGCTCCTGACCTGGCCGGGGGGCCGCCGGAACTCACGTACGACGCAGACGGCCCGCCACCGCGTGACCGACGAAGAGGTAGACGGCGGCGGCCAGGCCGTATCCGGCGACCACCCGCGCCCAGGCCTCGTCGAAGGTGAACAGGTCGTACGACCAACCGGCCAGCCATCGAGCGGAATCCTGGACGAACTGCACCAGTTCGTTGCCCCTGTTGGCGTCGAACAGGTACATCAGGATCCACAGAATGATGATGAAGGCCATGACGTCCGCGACGACGGCGATCGCACGCCCCGCGGTACTGCTTCCTGAGCCTCGTCTGTAGGACATGCACACCGGATTGCCGCTGTTTCCGGCCTGAAACCCTCCGGGCGGACGGCGCCGCCTTCGCGACGCGCTTGAGGATGCCGGGATGACCGCGCTCAGCCACGAACGCTACTGCGACGAACTCATGCGCCAGAACGACCGGTTGAGGTCCGTCCTCGACGGGGCGGACCTCGCGGCCAAGGTTCCCACCTGCCCCGGATGGACTCTGCGTGATCTCGCGGCGCATGTCGGAGGGGCCCACCGGTGGGCCGGCGAAATCGTACGGACGAGGGCGACGGAGGAACTCGCCGACGAGTCGGTCCCTGGCTTCGAGGGTCCGGACGTCGAGGGCCCGGACGTCGAGGGCCCGGACGGGACGCCTGACGGCGACGGGCACCGGGCCGCCCTCGACGCGTGGCTGGCCGAAGGCGCGGCGGCGACGGCGGCGGCGCTGCGGGAGGCCGGGCCCGACGCGGCCGCCTGGAGCTGGGGAGGGGACGCCCGGGCGGCCTTCTGGGCCCGTCGCGTGACCCACGAGACCGTGGTGCACCTGGCGGACGCCGCCCTCGCCACCGGGGCCGTGTACACCCAGGAGCCGGAGGTCGCCGCCGACACCATCGACGAGTGGCTCTCCACCGTCCTGCACGCCCAGCGGAGCGGCGACCCCGAGGCCGCCGAACTGCGCGGCGGTGGACGCTCCCTGCACCTGCACGCCACCGGCCTGCCCGATGTCGGACGGCTCGTCGAATTCCATGAGGACGGCCTCACCTGGCGGCACGCCCACGCCGAGGCCACCGTCACCGTGCGGGGCACGCTCACCGACCTGATGCTGCTCATGAACCGCCGCATCGCACCCGGCGCCGACGGCCTGGAGGTGCTCGGCGAGGCGGCACTGCTGGACTTCTGGCTCGCACGCACGTCCTTCGGGTGAACGGAGCCGCACTTCCCGTGAGGTGACGGAACGCGAAGGCCCCCGGCCGCTGAACTCCCGCGGTCGGGGGCCTTCGTGGTGGACGAGCGGGCGGATCAGCCGCGCTGGATGCCCGAGGTGTCCTGCAGGACGCCTCGACGACCGTCCTGCGTCTGCGCGATCAGGGTCTGGCCGCGCTGTTCGACCGCCAGGTACCAGGTACCGGGGGCCAGTTCGGCGATCTGGCCGGACGAGCCGTCCTCGCCGTACAGCGGACGGGGCACCGGCACCGCGAACCAGAACGGCGCGAAGTCGGCGGCCGGCGCGGCACCGCCGGACTGCGGGGCCTGGGCGGCCTGCGGGGCCGACTGCGCACCGAACGGCTGGGGCTGTCCGGGCTGCGGCGCCCCGGCCTGCGAGCCGTAGGGCTGCTGGCCCGGGTAGCCGTACCCCTGGCCCTGCGGCTGCGCGCCGTACGGCGACGGGGTGGCCGGAGCCGGCCGGGGGCCGGACGCGAGCGGAGCCTTGAGCGCGGGAACCAGCGGTCCGGCGACCGCCGCACCGGCGAGCACCAGGGTGGCCAGCAGGCCGAGGATCAGCCCGGCACCCGCGTCACCGGCGTCGATGGTCGTCCAGAACGCGGTCCACAGGGCGAAGACGGTCAGGGCCACGCCGAACTGCCCGAGGTCCAGACCGACGATCTTGCGGCCCGGCGTCGAGCGGCTCACGATCAGCAGCGCCGCTCCGATGACACCGGCCAGGAAGATGCTCATGAGGAGCGAGAGGGAATCCCAGGCGCTCGCGCTGTCAAAGCCCGAGCAGTCGACGCCACGGGGGCAGTCGTAACCGGAGAGGTCGAGGAAGGAGGCGATGAACAGCACGACCGCTGCTCCGATCACCACGCCGTCGCCTCTAGTGAGGGATCGGATATTCACGTGAAGGTCCTTAGTCGGTCGTCTCGTCGGGGACGGTCGTCGCTGCGCCAGGGGCTCTCCCGCAGACGCGCCGAGAAGCCCGGGGCGGCTCCCCATCGTACGGATGAATCTATCGTCTGCCCGGGCGGGTTGGCCCCCGGCTTGCAGGACGGGCCGCCATCCCCCCGATATCACCGCAGAGCTACCCCGCGGCGGGGCGGAACTACCCCTTCAGATACAGGGCGATGCCGTCGCTGATCCCCTCGGCGGCCCGCCGGCGCCAGCTCGCGCTCGTCAGCAGAGCGGCGTCCTTCGGATCGCGCATGTTGCCGCACTCGATGAACACCTTCGCGACCGTGGACATGTTCAGCCCACCGAGATCGTCGCGCACGTCCAACCCCGTTCCGCCACCGATGTAGTTGGACGGCGCGCTCCCGGTGGCCGCCGCGAACCTGCCCGCGATACGGGTCCCCAGGTCCCGCGAGGGGGCCACGATCCGCGAGGTGTCCGCCGCCCCGTCCCGCACCAGTGCGGGCAGGATCACGTGGAACCCCCGGTTGCCCACGGCCGAACCGTCCGCGTGGACGGAGACCACGGCATCGGCCTTCGCCGCGTTGCCGATCCGGGCCCGCTCGTCCACGCACGGACCGTACGGGCGGTCGTCGTCGTACGTCAGGACCACCTTCGCGCCCTCGGCCTCCAGCAGGTCGCGCATCCGGTGGGCCACGTCCAGCGTGAACCGGGCTTCCGCGTAACCGGCGTCGGTGGACGTCCCGGTCGTGTCGCACTCCTTGTGGCCCGTACCGATGTCGACCTGCCGGGCGATCTCACGGGTGTGCTCGTGGTTGTGCGGGTTGTGACCGGGGTCGATCACCACCGTGCGGCCCGTGAGCGGACCCTTGCGCGAGGGCTTCGCGCTCCCGTCGGCCGCCGGCGCCGACGCGGCCGGCTCCGGGGCGGCGGAAGGTGCGGCGGTCGCCGGTGCCCCGGCGCGCGGCTGCGCCTTCACCTCCGTGCCGCCGCACCCGGCGAGGGCCGGCAGGCAGAGGACGGCGAGCGCGGTCAGCCCGGCGGCGCGGACCGGCCGGCGGGCCGCGGGGCGTGCGGCGGGCGGGGTGGGGGGAACGCTGGTGTACTGCACGCGGGCGATGCTACCGAGGCTCCTCAGATCCCCTGCCCCGTGCGCCGCAGCACGCGCAGCGAACCGGTCACGGAGATCTCGGTGAACGCGCCGGAGGAGAGAGCCCGTTGATGCACCCGGTACGGGGCCTGTCCGCCGTCCGCCGGATCGGGGAACACGTCGTGGATCACCAGCAGACCGCCCTCGGCGAGGTGCGGCGCCCAGCCCTCGTAGTCGCCGCTCGCGTGCTCGTCGGTGTGCCCGCCGTCGATGAAGACGAACCCGAGCCGACCGCCCCAGACCGCCGCGACCTGCGGGGAACGCCCCACGAGTGCCACCACGTGGTCCTCGAGACCGGCCGCGTGCAGGGTCCGGCGGAAGGTGGGCAGCGTGTCCATCCGGCCCACCTCGGGGTCGACGAGGGACGCGTCGTGGTACTCCCACCCCGGCTGCTGCTCCTCGCTGCCCCGGTGGTGGTCGACCGTGAGCGCGGTCAGCCCGGCGGTACGGGCCGCGTCGGCGAGCAGGACGGTGGAGCGCCCGCAGTAACTGCCGACCTCCAGGAGCGGCAGCCCGAGCCGCGCGGCGTCGACGGCCGCCGCGTAGAGCGCCAGCCCCTCGTGGACCGGCATGAACCCCTTGGCCTTCCCGAAGGCGGCCAGCACCGCTTCGTCGGGGCGTGCGTCGGGATCGGCGACGGGGGCGGCGGACTCGGCGGCCACGGGTTCCTCCAGGCGGTGCGGGTGTGTCGACGGCGGCCCCATCGTGCCGCACGCCCCCGCCGGACGGACCGGCGGGGGCGTGCGGGGTCTCACCGGGTGCGGCGGGCCGGGGTCAGGCGCGGTGCTCGTCCGCGAGTGCCTCCGGCGACGCCTGGACCGCGTCGGCCGCCCGGGACGCCACGGCACCGCCGCTCTGCGGTGCGGTGGCGGTCAGTACCAGGTCGGCCACCACCGGCCGCCCGTTCGACGCGCACACGGCGGGCCGGGCGCGCGGCGCGTAACCGGCGGCGGTCACGACCAGCACATGGCCCGGCTCGGGGGTGGCGGCCAGCGCGTACCGTCCCGCGTCGTCGGCGACGGCCCGGCCGGCCTGCAGGCCCTGCCGGTCGACCAGGGTCACGGTGGCCCGCGCCACCGGCGCGCCCGCCGCGTCCCGCACCAGACCGTGGAAACCGCCGGAGCCCGCGACGGCCGGGGAACCACCCGCGGACGGCGCGGACGCCCCGCCGTGCAGCACCGCGTCGATGGCCACCAGCGCCTCGGCCTCCGCGAGCAGCGCCTCGCTCTCGCTGTCGGCGACCAGCACCAGACGCGAGGACGGGCGCTGCGAGGGCAGGAACGCGGCCAGCACGAGACCGACCAGCACCGCCCCGGTCGCGATCAGGAAGGACAGCCGGAACCCGTGCATCGAGGGAACCGCCACCCCGCCCATGGGGAGGGAGGTGTTCGCCAGCACCATGCCGATGACGGCGCTGGACACCGAGGTGCCGATCGACCGCATCAGCGTGTTGAGGCCGGTCGCGGCCCCGGTCTCGGAGGCGTCCACCGCGCCGACGATCAGCGCCGGCAGCGAGGAGTAGGCGAGGCCGATGCCCGCGCCCAGCACCGTGGAGATCACCAGGGTCTGCCAGGCCGCGTCCATCAGCAGGGTCCCGGCGCCGTAGCCGACCCCGATGACCAGCATGCCGATCATCAGGGAGGCCTTCGGGCCGCGCCGGGCGGCGATCCGCGCGTACACCGGCGCGGTCAGCATCATGGTCAGCCCCAGCGGCGCCATGCAGAGACCGGCGACCACCATGGACTGGCCGAGGCCGTATCCGGTGGAGGCCGGCAGCTGGAGCAGCTGCGGGACCACCAGCGACACGGCGTAGAAGGAGACGCCTACCATGATCGAGACCAGGTTGGTCAGCAGCACCTCGCGCCGGACGGTGGTCCGCAGGTCCACCAGCGGTGCCTCGCTCCGCAGCTCGTACACGCCCCAGGCAACCAGGACCAGCAGGCCGCCGGCTATCAGGCCGAGGGTGAGCGGCGCGGTCCAGCCCCACTCGCTGCCCTTGGTGACGGGCAGCAGCAGGGAGACCAGGCCGAGCGAGAGACCGAAGGCGCCCACGTAGTCGAAGGTGCCGGGCGCGCGCAGCGGCGGCTCGGGCACCAGGAAGACCGTGAGGACCAGGGCCACCAGACCGACCCCCGCCGAACCGAGGAAGAGCGCGTGCCAGTCGGCGTGCTGGGCGACCAGCGCCGCCGCGGGCATACCGAGCCCGCCGCCCACACCGATCGAGGAGCTCATCAGCGCCATCGACGAGCCGAGCTTCTCCGGCGGCAGCTCGTCACGCATGATGCCGATGCCGAGCGGGATCGCACCCATGGCGAATCCCTGGAGCGCCCGGCCGACGATCATGATGAGGAGGTCGTCGGTGAAGGCGCAGACGAGTGAGCCGATCACCATCACGGCGAGGCTGGCGATCAGCATCCGCCGCTTGCCGTACAGGTCGCCGAGCCGCCCCATGATCGGGGTGGACACGGCACCGGCGAGCAGTGTCGCCGTCATCACCCAGGTCGCGTTCGACTGGGCGGTGTGGAGAAGAGTGGGCAGGTCCTTGATGACGGGTACGAGCAGGGTCTGCATCACCGCGACGGTGATGCCCGCGAAGGCCAGTACGGGGACGAGCGCTCCCCTGGGTTCCTTGATCTCCTGAAGCGGACCGGGACTTCCCCCGGTGTTCCGTTCGTTCGTCGTCCGTCGCATACGTTCGCCCTCCGGGCAGCAGTCATCACCGGAGGGACCCCCCAAGTGCATGCATACCGAACGCTTCTCGGGGCGGGGGTATTCCCGGGGGAAGGGAACTCGAACTCATCTGCGGTACTGGCCGGTTGGTGATGGCTGGAAACGGTCAGGTCCCGGAAGGGGGCCGCCCGGACGTCCCGGCAGGCCGAGATCGCCCGAGCGGGGAATCACGCAGCTCCGGCTGGTACGGGTTCGAGGTCACCACCGACTGCTGCGAGATCGAGCTGGACCCGCCGAGGAAGCGCGAGACCCTGATCAACGGTGAGATCGAGGCCGACCGGTTCGACGACCTCGCGGCGCTGCTGCGCACCCGCTTCGACGGCGCCTTCTGCCTGGAGCTGTACGGCGACGGGGGGAAGCCGCTCCGGGAGATACCGGGGGCCGCCCCCGTACCGCCCGCTGCCACCGGCGGCCCCGGGGGCGTCGTAGACCCAAGGACCGAGGCCGTTCGCGACTCCACGCCGTGTACGCGCGGTGCGGAGCCGGGGACGATGGCGGTCATGACAGACGTATCCCTGGACGACGTGTCCCCGGACACCCGCACCGCTCCCCGCCGCCTGAGGCCCCGTACCTGGGCGGCGGTCGTCGCGGCCTGCACCGGCCAGTTCCTGGTCGTGCTCGACGTGTCGGTCGTCAATGTGGCACTGCCGTCGATGCGGACCGACCTGGGGCTGAGCGCCTCCGGGCTCAGCTGGGTCCTCAACGCCTACTCGATCGCGTTCGCCGGGTTCATGCTGCTCGGCGGGCGGGCCGCCGACCTCTTCGGCCGTAAGCGGATGTTCCTCGTCGGCCTCGGGCTCTTCACCGCCGCCTCGCTCGCCGGCGGACTCGCCCAGGAGGGCTGGCAGCTGCTGGCCGCCCGTGCCGGACAAGGGCTCGGCGCCGCCGTACTCTCCCCGGCGACCCTCACCCTCCTCACCGCCGCCCTCCCGGAGGGCCCGGCGCGCGTCCGCGCGATAGGCACCTGGATGGCGGTCGGCGCGGGCGGCGGAGCGGCGGGCGGGCTGATCGGTGGGGTGCTGACGGACCTGCTCTCCTGGCGCTGGGTCCTGCTGATCAACGTGCCCGTCGGCGCCCTGGTCCTGGCCGGTGCCGCGTTCCTGCTCGCCGAGGGCCGGGGCGGCGAACGCCGCCGGATCGACCTGCCGGGCGCCGTCCTCGTCACGGCGGGCCTCGCCGTCCTCGCGTACGGGATCGTGCAGACCGAGGCGGCCGGCTGGACGGCCCCCGGGACGCTCGTCCCCCTGCTGGGCGGGGCGGCCCTGCTCGGGGCGTTCGTGCTGGTGGAACGGCATACCGCCACCCCGCTGATGCCCCTGCGGGTGCTGGGCGTACGGGCCGTGGCCTCGGCCAACGCCTCGATGCTGCTGCTCGGCTCGGCCACCTTCTCGATGTGGTACTTCATGACCGTGTACGCACAGAACGTCCTCGGCTACACCCCGCTGGAAGCCGGGCTCGCCCTGCTGCCCACCTCCGCCGCGATCGTCCTCGGCTCGAAACTCGCCCCGCGCTTCATGGCGCGTACCGGTGCGAAGCCGATGGCCCTCACCGGCATCCTGCTCACGATCGCGGGCTTCGGGTGGCAGTCCACCATGAGCGCCGACAGCCACTACGCGGCCGGCATCCTGCTGCCGGGCGTCCTGATGGCCTTCGGCATGGGCTTCGTCTCCACCCCGCTCGCCTCCCTCGCCACCTCCGGTGCCGCCCCCGGGGACGCCGGACTCGTCTCCGGCCTGGTCAACACCTCCCGCACGATGGGCGGGGCGCTCGGCCTCGCCGTGCTCTCCACCGTCGCCGCCGCGCGCACCGGCGACTCGGCCACCCCGGCCGATCTCACCGCCGGATACGCCCTCGCCTTCCGCACCGCCACCGGGGTGCTGCTGGCGGCGGCCCTGCTGGTGCTCCTCTGGCTGCCCGGCGCGAAGGCGGGACGGGGGGCCGGGAGCCGGGCAGCGCGAGAATGACTCAGAGCCAGCCCTGCTGCCGGGCCGCCCGGGCCGCTTCCGTGCGGTTGCGGGTGCCGGTCTTGCCGATCGCGGAGGAGAGGTAGTTGCGCACGGTCGACTCCGAGAGGTGCAGTTGCCGCGCGATGTCCGAGACCGTCGCGCCGCCGGAGGCCGCGTTCAGGGCGTCCCGCTCCCGGGCGGTGAGCGGGCACGGACCCGCCCCGAGAGCGGTGGCCGCGAGGGCCGGATCGACCACGGTCTCCCCGCCCAGCACCCTGCGGATCGCCCCGGCCAGCTCCTCCACCGGGCCGTCCTTGACCAGGAAGCCCGAGGCGCCCGCCTCCATCGCCCGCCGCAGGTACCCGGGCCGGCCGAACGTCGTCAGGATCAGCACCCGGCACTCCGGCACCTGGTCCCGGAGGTCGGCGGCGGCGTCCAGACCGCTGCGCACCGGAAGCTCGATGTCGAGCAGTGCCACGTCGGGACGGCAGGTGAGGGCCGCGGGCACGATCTCGTCCCCGGAGCCCACCTGGGCGACCACCTCGAAGTCCGGCTCCATCCCCAGCAGCAGGGCGAGCGCGCCCCGCATCATGCCCTGGTCCTCGGCGAGCAGCACGCGCACGGACGGGGCGGGCCGGTGGTCCTGCGGCATCTCGGTCACGGAGAAGAGGGTATGACCGCGCGGCGCGGCCACGCAGGCGGTGGGGCCGCCCGGCTCAGGGTGTCGGGATGCCCGCCGGGCGGCGGGGCGGGAGCCCGAACCGCACCGGCACCCCCGGCGAGTACAGCACGCTGACCGGACCGCCGGCCGGTGCGGGCAGTCCTGCCGCGGCGATGAGGTTCTCGGTGTGGTCGAGGAGCTCGGCGCGGTGCAGGGGCCAGCGGGGGTGGGCGTTCGGCAGGTAGCGGGAGCGGCCGAAGAACGTGCTGTGCATGCCCCAGCGCGCTGTCAGGAAGTGTTCGAGCTCCGAGGGCTCTCGGACCTGTTCGCCGATGCGTACGGCGATCCGGCTGTGCGCGTCGGCGGGCCCGCCCCACCGACGCCGGCTGGTGTAGGTCACCGTGTCGCCCTCCCGCCGGACCGCCATCTTCGACCAGACGTACGGCAGGCCGAACGCGCTCCGTCCGACAGCGACGGGAAGCAGACGGGAGGCGTCGAGCGAACGGAAGACCACGCCCCGCCGCCCGTGGCCGTCCACCGAGTACAGGCGGACGTTGGTCTCCGGGAAGGAACCGAGGTACGGGACCCCGGGCAGACCGAACCACCCCACGCGGTGCATCCGGAAGGCGACGAGCCCGACGTACGTGACCCCGTCCAGGGTGTCGGGCCGGGTGCCCGCCGGGAGCAGCGGGGCGACGAGCGCCGGGTCGACGGCCCAGTGCAGGAAGGCCAGATCCAGCCAGGACTGGGTGAGGACCGGATGGGCCGCGGCGTGCGGCGGGTCGGCCGTTATCGGTTCCGGGATGACAGTCAGCGGCGCCATCGAATCAGTGTGCCATCGCCGTACCCGCGTTCGAGGTGTCCTCGGGCACACCTGACCCCCGGCCCGTAGGTGTCCTCGGACACACCCGGCCCCGGCCCGTCAGGAGCCCCGGGCGCCTCACCGCCCGGGGCCCTCTCCGGTCGGTGACCCGTCGCCCGCCGACGCTTTCGACCCGTCCCCTCGGCTGCCCGTCCTCGTCTCCACCCGCGTCTCGCCGGGCAGTTCGGCCCGTACGGTGAAGCCGCCGCCCGGCGCCGGGCCCGCCCGCAGGGAGCCGCCCGCGAGGGCCAGCCGTTCGGAGAGCCCGGCGAGGCCCGTGCCCCCGTAGGCGTACGGGGACTCCTCGCCTGCCCGCCCGGGACCCGGGCCCCGGCGCTGCCCGAAGGTGTCCCCGCCGCCGGGGCCGCCGTGCGCGCCGCCACCCGGCCCGTCGTCGGTGACCGTCAGCAGTACCCGGTCGCTCCCGTGCGCGACGGTGAACACGCAGTGCGCCGCGCCGCTGTGCCGTACGACGTTCGTCACCGCCTCGCGTACCACCCAGCCCAGCAGCGCCTCGGTGCGCGGGGAGACCGGTGGCCCGGTGCGGTGCGTCGTGCCCTCGATCCCGACGGCGGTCAACGCCGATACCGCGCGGTCCAGTTCGCCGGCGAGGCTGCCCTCGCGGTACCCCGTCACCGCCTCCCGGACCTCGGTGAGCGCCT
Organism: Streptomyces sp. NBC_00247; assembly: GCF_036188265.1. NCBI lineage: Bacteria > Bacillati > Actinomycetota > Actinomycetes > Kitasatosporales > Streptomycetaceae > Streptomyces > Streptomyces sp. NBC_00247. Next base: position 5,210,618 of record NZ_CP108093.1, read on the forward strand.
GGCGGCCGACCGACTCGATGTCCGCGATCTGGCCCAGCGCCGCGTCCAGGTCCCGGGGAGCCAGCCTTCGGGCCGCCTCCGACTTCACCACGATCACCGACAGGGTGTGCCCCAGCAGGTCGTGCAGGTCGCGGGAGAACCGGAGCCGCTCGCGCTCCACCGCACCCCGGGCCAATGCGGCCTGGGTGTCGCGCAGTTCCCGCACGGTCTCCGAGAGGGCGAGGATCGCCGCCGTCACCGCGCCGGAGAGGAACGTCCCGTAACCGATCGTCCACGGGTCTGCGGCGTGGCCTCCGCGCCACGCGGCGACGGCCACGCCGCAGACGGACAGTCCGATGAGGGCGGAGGCGAGCTGCCGGCCGCGCAGGATCGTGCCGCACGCCAGCGAGAGCAGCGGGAAGAAGAGGAGCCAGCTCCCGCCGTACCCGATCGCCAGTCCGAACGTGACGGCCGCCATCGTGCCGAGCAGCGCGTACGAGAGGGGGGCCCGGCGCCGGGCGGGGACGAAGCTCCGGAACACCACCTGCACGTAGAGGGAGTTGAACAGCAGGACGGCCAGCGCACCCACCCAGGGGTTCGGGGTCTCGCCCTTCCAGAGGTTGGAGAACGCTCCGAGCCCGAGCAGCAGCCATGGCATCAGCGCGTACGGCCCCGGACCCTCCGGCCGACGGCTCCGGGGCCGCCGGCGCCGGCCGGGCGGGTGCTCCGCGCGGTCCGGGCCGGGCGGCTCCGTGCTGCCGGGGCCCGGGCCGGGTGCGGCGCCCGCCTTCACAGGGTCCTTGCCGCACGCCGGTACGAGACGACCGCGTAGCCGCCGAAGAGGGCCGTCCACGCCAGGAGTTCGGCGATCGAGGAGAGATGTGGAGCGTGACCGGCCACCGTCGTCCAGCCGAGATCGGCGAAGCCGTGCGCGGGAGTGTGGGTGCCGACGGCCCGCAGCGGTCCGGGCAGGGAATCCAGCGGGAACCACAGTCCGCCGATCACCGCGAACCCCGTCATGCAGGCGATGTTGACCACTCCGGTGCCCTGCGGGGTGAGGCGGTAGCCGTTGCCGATGCCGAGCAGGGTGAACGGCAGCGTACCCACCCACAGCAGGACCACCAGCAACACCCACTGACCCCAGCCGAGTTGGATACGGTTCACCAGCGCTCCCGCCAGCAGTACCCCGACCAACGCGGGAAGGACGGTCACCGAACCGCTGAGGGCCCGGCCCACCACGATCCGCGACGGGGCGAGCGGAGTGATCCGCAACTGCTTCAGCCACCCGAGGGACTTGTCGGACGCGATCCCCGTACCGACCGCCATCGCCGAGCCGAGAGCCCCGTACGCGGCCATGCCGGTCATCGAGTACGCCCGCCAGTCGTCGGCGCCCGCACCGCCGCCCGTGGTGTCGCCGATGTTGGTGAAGAGCAGGTACATCAGTACCGGCATCCCCGTCCCGAAGATCAGGAACGCGCCGTCCCGCAAGGTCCGGCGGACTTCCAGCATCACGTACGCGTACATCACGGTGTCTCCTCGGACGTCTCGGCGGGACTCGCGGTCAGGGCGAGGAACGCGTCCTCCAGCGTGGTCCGCGACACGACCAGTCCGCGCACCGCTCCGGTCCCGGCCAGCGCGACGACGGTGGCGTCCGGGTCCGCCGACCGCAAGAGGGCTCTTCCGCCCCGGACTTCGACGCCGGTCACGCCCGGCAGGCGGTCCAGCCCGTCGGCGTCGCCGCCCACCAGGTCGATCCCGACCCGGCCGCCTCCCACGGTGCCCCGGATGCCGTCCCCGCTGTCGTCCGCGACGATCCGCCCCCGGTCGAGGACGACGATCCGGGCGGCGTTCTCGTCCGCCTCCTCCAGGTAGTGCGTGGAGAAGAGGACGGTGTTGCCGCGCTCCGCGTAGGCGCGCATCGAGTCCCAGAACGCCCGGCGGGCCTCCACGTCCAGCGCGGCGGTCGGCTCGTCCAGGACGAGCAGCCGGGGATTGCCCGCCAGTGCGACGGCGAAGCGGACCCGCTGCGTCTGGCCGCCGGAGAGCTTGTCGACCCGGCGGTCCGCGAACGCCGAGGCTCCCGCGAGCCCGAGTACCTCGCCGAGCTCCATCGGCGCGGGATAGGTCGACGCCACGAACTCGACCAACTCCCGCACGGTCACCCGGGGAATCGGCCGGCCCTCCTGGAGCATCGCCCCGACCAGTCCCGCCCGCACCGACCGCTCCGGGGAGCGGCCGAACAACTCCACCGACCCCTCGTCGGGTTCGTCGAGTCCCAGCAGCATCCCGATGGTGGTCGACTTCCCGGCGCCGTTGCGGCCCAGCAGCGCGACCGTCTCACCGGCCCCGATCGTCAGGCCGATGCCGTCCACCGCGCGCACGGTCCGGCCCGAACGCCCCTGTGTCCGGAAGGACTTCGACACTCCGTCGAACCTCACCGCCGGAGCGTCCGTGCCGCCCCCGCTCTTCCGGGCCCCCGCCGAGAACCCGGCGGCCGCCCACGCTGCGGCCGGCCCCCCGCCCGCACTTCCCGTTGTCGTCATGGAGGCGACGGTACGGGTGGCGCCGGGCCGGACGGCAGAGCCGTGCGTACGGCTTCCGGCAGGACAAATGTCACGGGTGCCGGGTGCCGGGTGCCGGGTGCTTGGAAAAGCTGCGGGGGCCGTCCCGGCCGTTCCGGCCCGGACGACCCCCGCCCCTTTCCGACGCCGGCCCTTTCGGGCACCGGCGCTTCAGGACATTCCGTCGTCTCCGTGAGTGGGCCGACGGTGCCGGCCGCGAGTATGCGCGGATGCGGTCTGCGCCGACATGTCCCCTCGGTGTTTTCCGGAGCCGCCGGCTTCGGCCTGTTGCGTTTCCGCCCCAGGCGGGCACGTCTGCACCGTGTCGGTGCGGGTTTCGGACATGTGGGAAGTCACCCCGTAGCGTTCGCTTGCGTGTGTACCGGGGCCCCGCCGCCACCCGTGCCCGCCCTTCGGATTTCATCCCGCGTGTCCGGAAAAGCCCCTGGGCATGGTCACACTGCGCACCCGTACGGAACGACCGCGTAGCCCCCGTCGAATTCTAGGCCGTGTCAGCCGGGCGCCGGTCCGCTCCGCGGATACGCCTGTCCCAGCGGAACGGGCCTGTACCCCACAGGAGATGATCCGGCGGCGGACGGTTGCGTTCCGGTTTCGTCCGCCGGTCCGGGGTCGCCCCGCACACCGTCGTACGCCCGCGGCGGGAGGTCCTCCGGAGCCTCCAGCCGCGCCAGCCCGCAGGGTGCGTCGGGGGGCGCGTAAGGCAGGCTCAGTACGCCGTCGCGGCTCCAGGAGCCCGACCCGGTCTGCCAACCCGCCGGTGCGGCGAACTGGTGGAGACGGCGGCCCGTCGGACGCCAGACGCCGAGCCAGCTGCCTGCCGCGCCGTCGATCCGCAGGGCGACCGCGCAGCTCTCCGGCATCAGCATCTGTCCCGGCTGCACCGCGAACGGCGTGACGGTCACGTCCGCCGGGCACAGGCACTCCGGGAAACGAACCGGCAGCGCGCTGCCCAGGACGCCCCAGCCGAGCCGGTCACGCCCCGGGGCGTCGGAGCGGAGCAGGAAGAGTCCGCTGTCCGGATCGGCGATCAGCAGCCGGTCATTGCTCCCTGGCGCGATCTGGAGAAGCGGAGTCACCTCGCCGCCGCGTTCGAGGTCGACGGCGACCGTCTTCACCGGTCCGCCGCCGGGCGGCCTGCGGTCGAGGGCCAGCACCCTGCCCGTACGGTCCAGCCAGACCCCGCCGGAGCAGAGCCCCGGCACATCGGCCACGTGTTCGGGCCCGAAGGAGCCGCCCGCCACCCGCCAGACGGAGGTGGTGAAGATGCCGGGCGCCAGGGCGTAGACGCTCGCCCCGTCCGGGGCCGGTGCGATCAGCGTCATCCGTTCGCACTCCACGGTTCCGAGCGGCAGCTCGCCGGTCCCGGGGCCGGTCGGGTAGAGCAGCGAGAACGCGTGCCGGTCCGCCACCCGTCGCCGGATCAGCACCCGGCCGTCCGCGAGCGGCACCACCTGCGTGTCGGGTTCCTCCGGCTGGTCCAGCGGGAGCGGCACGGTGTACGGCTCCGGACCTCCGAGCGTCCACCGCTCGGGGTACCAGCCCCGGCCGAGCGCCTCGCTGCCGCCCCTCGTGAGCCGCGCCGCGTACGCGCCGTCCGCCGAGAGCGTCAGCGCGCCCGCCGCGTACGGGGCCCGGACACCGGTCGCCGCGGGGGTGTCGGTGGGCGGCGGCGGGATGCGGCGGGGAAGAGGGGCGGCCTCGGCGGAGGGGGCCGGGCGCCGGGCGGCCTCGGCGGAGGGGAGCGGGCGCCGGGCGGCCGACATTCCCGCGGCGTTCGGGTGGACGGCGCCCCCGGGTGCGGGTGCCGCGGCGGGCGGGGGTGTGGGCGCCGGGGGCGGCGTCGCCGGGGAGGGCGAGCCCGTTCCCGGCGAGGCGGGTGCGGCCGTTCCGGAGAGCGCCGCCGGTGCGGCGGGCACCGACGCCCCGGTCGAGGTGTGGAAAGCGGCTGTCGTCGGTGAGCCGACGACAGCCCCCACGAGCGGGACGAGGGTGGTCGCGTCGACGGCCCGGCCGGCCGGAGCACCCGTGGGCACGACCGTTCGCCCGGTCACCACGACCCGGATGGCCATCGGGGCCACGCCCTCGTGGGCGGGAGAACCGTCGGCGGGGGGGTCGTCGGAACGGGCTTCGCCGGGGCGGGACCCGTCCGGCACGGCGGCCCGCGCACCGCTGTCGCCCGGCGCGGCGAGCGGCGTGGCGGTCCGTCCAGGCGCCTCCGGCGTCTGCGGCCCTCGCGTCTCCAGCCCTTCGCCTCGCTGCGGTGTCCCGGGTGTCCCGGGATCCTCGGGTTCCTCGGGCGCGGGTTCCGGCTCCCTGGCCGCCCCGACGCCCCCTTGGGTCAGACCTTCTGCGACACAGGCAGTCATGGGATGTGTCACCTCCGGCGACCGAAGCTAGTTTTCGGGCTTTCCGCCGACCAACGCCACACCCACCGCGTCACACATAAGGATGGTGTAAACCGGAATCGAGGGTGAGTGGCCGAGGCGCTGTGCTTCCGCCGAGCCCGAACCCGCGTCGGCGCCCGGGCGGGACCCGCCCCCGATGCTCACCCGGAGGCGGGCCGGGAGCCCTCCGAGGTGACGACGTGTGACCGGAGCGGGGCGCTACGGGTGGGTACGCGCAGCCATGACCGGTGCGGTGCGCGGGGCAGGTAGCCTTTCCCCGTGCCCCGTCTGTCTGAAGTCATCGCCGAGCTCGACGCCCTCTGGCCCCCCGAGCGGGCCGAGGGGTGGGACGCGGTGGGCACGGCCTGCGGAGACCCCGACGCGGAGGCCGGCCGGGTCCTGTTCGCCGTCGACCCGGTGGGGAGCGTCGTCGACGAGGCGGTACGCCTCGGAGCCCAGCTCATCGTCACCCATCACCCGCTCTACCTGCGGGGGACGACGACCGTCGCGGCCGACACCTTCAAGGGCCGGGTCGTGCACCGGCTCATCACGCACGGCATCGCGCTGCACGTCGCGCACACCAACGCCGACACCGCCGATCCCGGAGTCTCCGACGCCCTGGCCGGAGCGCTCGGCCTGCGCGTCACCGGCCCCCTCGTGCCCGACCCCACCGACGAGCACGGCCGCCGCGGCCTCGGCCGGATCTGCGAGCTGGACCACCCCGAGACGCTGAGTGACTTCGCCGCCCGCGCCGCGGCCCGGCTGCCCGCCACCGCGCAGGGCATCCGGCTGGCCGGCGACCCCGACGCGACCGTGCGCACGGTCGCCGTCAGCGGCGGCTCCGGCGACAGCCTCTTCGACGCGGTGCGTGCGGCGGGCGTCGACGCCTTCCTCACCGCCGACCTGCGCCACCACCCGGCCTTGGAGGCCGTTCAGCACTCCCCGCTCGGCCTCGTCGACGCCGCGCACTGGGCCACCGAGTGGCCCTGGTGCGAGCAGGCCGCGGCCCAGCTCGACGCGATTTCCGACCGCCACGGATGGGACCTGAGGGTCCACGTCTCGAAGCAGGTCACCGACCCCTGGACCACCCACCACTCTTCTGGAGCCCCCAACTGAACGCCGCGCCCGCCGACCAGATCCGACTTCTCGACGTCCAGGCACTCGACGTTCGCCTCGCGCAGACCGCGCACAAGCGGGCCTCGCTGCCGGAGCACGCGGAGATCGAGTCCCTCAACAACGACCTCGCTCAGCTCCGCGACCTGCTGGTCGCCTCGCAGACCGAGGAGAGCGACACCAGCCGCGAGCAGACCAAGGCGGAGCAGGACGTCGACCAGGTGCGCCAGCGTGCCGTCCGCGACCAGCAGCGTCTCGACTCCGGCGCGGTCTCCTCGTCGAAGGACCTGGAGAGCCTCCAGCGCGAGATCGCCTCGCTGGCCAAGCGCCAGGGTGACCTGGAGGACGTCGTCCTCGAAATCATGGAGCGCCGCGAGGCCGCCCAGGAGCGGGTCACCGAACTGACCGGCCGGGTCGCCGCCGTCCAGGCCAAGCTGGACGACGCCACCGGGCGCCGCGACGCCGCGCTCAAGGAGTTCGACGCCCAGACCGAGACGATCGGCAAGGACCGCGAGGTCGTCGCCGAGGTCATCCCCGCGGACCTGCTGAAGCTGTACGACAAGCTCCGCACCCAGCAGGGCGGTGTCGGCGCCGCACGGCTCTACCAGCGCCGCTGCGAGGGCTGCCGCCTGGAGCTGAACATCACCGAGGTCAACGACGTGAAGGCGGCGTCCCCCGACACCGTCCTGCGCTGCGAGAACTGCCACCGCATCCTGGTGCGCACCTCGGATTCGGGCCTGTAATGACCTCGCTCCACCAGCTCGTCGTCGAAGCCGACGGAGGTTCCCGGGGCAACCCGGGGCCCGCCGGTTACGGTGCCGTCGTCGTGGACCCGGCGACCGGCGAAACGCTCGCCGAGGCCGCCGCGTACATCGGCGTCGCGACGAACAACGTCGCCGAGTACCGGGGCCTGATCGCCGGCCTCCGGGCCGCGAAGGCGCTGTTCCCGGAGACGGCGGACGGTTCCGTCCGGGTGCACGTACGGATGGACTCGAAGCTGGTGGTCGAGCAGATGTCGGGCCGCTGGAAGATCAAGCACCCCGACATGAAGCCCCTCGCGGCGGAGGCGGCCACCGTCTTCCCGCCTTCCGCCGTCACGTACGAGTGGATGCCGCGCGAGCGGAACAAGCACGCGGACCGGCTCGCGAACGAGGCGATGGACGCGGGCCGCCGGGGCGAGCAGTGGGAGCCCTCCGTCTCCACCGCGGCCCTGGACGCGCCGGCCCGTCCGGCCGTCGGCGAGTTCGGGGACGTACCGCCCCGCGAGGTGGGCGACGCGTCCGCCGGAGCGGCCAAGGTGCGCGCCGCCCTCGCCGCCGCCCGTACCGGCTCCGCGGGTGTCTCCGACGCCGCTTCCCGTACCTCCGGTGCAACCGCCGATCCGGCCGTCACCCCCCGGGTGGGCTGGGCCGCCGCACCGGACATGGGCGCCCCCGCCACCTTCCTGCTGCTCCGGCACGGAGAGACCGTACTGACGCCGGAGAAGCGATTCTCCGGCAGCGGCGGCACCGACCCCGAGCTCTCCGCGACCGGCCGGGAGCAGGCCGGACGCGCCGCCACGCACTTCGCGGCCCTCGGCACGGTCCAGGAGATCGTCAGCTCACCGCTGCGCCGGTGCCGCGAGACCGCGGGCGCGGTGGCGGACCGCCTCGGTCTCGACGTGACGGTCGACGAGGGGCTGCGGGAGACGGACTTCGGTGCCTGGGAGGGTCTCTCCTTCGCGGAGGTGCGCGAACGGTACGGCTCCGACCTGACGACCTGGCTCACCGACCCGCAGGCGGTGCCCACGGGTGGCGGCGAGAGCTTCGTGGAGGTCGCCGACCGGGTGGCCCTCGCGCGTGACCGGCTGGCCGCCGCGTACGCCGGCCGTACCGTCCTGCTGGTCAGCCATGTGACGCCCATCAAGACCCTGATCAGGCTGGCGCTCGGCGCTCCCGCGGAGTCCATGTTCCGGATGGAGCTTGCCGCGGCGTCCCTCTGCGAGGTCGCGTACTACGGCGACGGCAACGCGTCCGTACGCCTCTTCAACGACACCTCGTACCTGCGGTAGCCACCGCCGCCCGCTCCGGTCGCCCCGGGCACGTTCCGTGCCCGGTACCGGCCGCGCGGGGCCGGGGCCTCAGCCGCGCAGGGCCGCCGCCTCAGCCGCCAGCCGCTCCACCCGGGCCCAGTCCTTCGTGGCGATGGCCTCGCTCGGGAGCATCCAACTTCCGCCCACGCAGCCGACGTTGGGCAGAGCCAGATAGTGCGGGGCCGAGGCGGCCGAGATGCCCCCGGTGGGGCAGAACCGCGCCTGCGGCAGCGGAGCGGCGAGCGCCTTGAGGTAGGCGGTCCCGCCGGCCGCCTCCGCCGGGAAGAACTTCATGTCGGTGACCCCGCGTTCCAGCAGGGCGACCACCTCGGACGCGGACGAGACCCCCGGCAGGAAGGGCACGCCGGACGCCCGCATCGCCGCCAGCAGGGTGTCCGTCCAGCCGGGGCTGACCAGAAACTTCGCCCCGGCGGCCACCGTTTCGGCCACGTTCGCCACGGATATCACCGTGCCCGCGCCCACCGACGCCGTCGGCACCTCGCGGGCGATGGCCGTGATCGCGTCCAGCGCCGCCGCGGTCCTGAGCGTCACCTCGATCGCCGGAAGCCCGCCCGCGACGAGCGCCCGCGCGAGCGGTACGGCGTCCGCCGCGTCCTCCAGCACGACGACGGGGACGACGGGGGCGAGGTCGAGCACGGACACGTACGGGGCGGCGGACGCGGTGGCGGCGGCGGGTGCGGGGGAGGTCATGGCGTCATCCTGCCGCCGTCCCGCACTCCCTGCAACGACCGTTGCGCATGCTGCAACGGCGCTCCCGTCCGGTACGGTCCGGACCCGCGAAGCCTCAGTGGATCTCCGTCACCACCACGTCGAGCGACCACGGCCGCCCCGCACGCGCCGGCGGCTGCGCCTCCACCACGTAACCGAGACCGCGCAGCACCTCCACGAGCCGCTCCGGGTTCTCCGGGGCGGCGCCCGCCTCCAGCAGGTCGCGGACCATGCGGCCCTTCGTCGCCTTGTTGAAGTGACTGACCACGGACCGCTTCTCGACCCCGTCGACCAGCTGCGACTGGAGCACCCGAACGCTCGCGGTGCGCCCGGCGAGCTCGCCCTTCGGCTTCCACGCCGACGCGTACGCGGACGAACGCAGGTCCAGGACGAGCCCGTCACCGGCGGCTCGCGGCAGCACCGGCTCCATCGCCGCCCGCCAGTGCGCGGCGAGCGAGCCGAGGCCCGGCAGCTTCACGCCCATCGAGCAGCGGTACGACGGAATCCGGTCACTCACACGCACCGCGCCCCACAGGCCGGAGAAGATCAGCAGCGAGGCGGAGGCCCGCCGTCGGGCCGCCGTGTCCAGGGTGGCCAGATCAAGGGCGTCGTAGAGCACACCCGTGTAGATCGACCCGGCCGGCCGGGTCGGGGCCGTGCGCAGCTCCGTGTTCTTGCCGACTTCCCCGCGCAGGCCCTCGGTGAGGCCGAGCACTCCGCGCGCCTTCTCCTCGTCGGCCAGGCACAGCTCCACCAGCTCGTCCAGCACGGCCGCACGCGCCGGGGCGAGCCCCGGCAGCGACAGGCACTCGGGCTTCAGGGGTGCCCCGCGCCCCGGGGCGGCCTTGCCCTCGGAGGGCGGCAACAGCACGAGCACGGCGGTTCTCCTTCGTACGGGGCGGAAGAACCAGGTTACGGGGCCGCGCGGAGCTGCAGGGCCGACCTCCGGCCCCGCCGGCCCGCCTTCCAGGAGGGGCTCATTTCAGCCAGTCGGCTGAATCTCGTACGATCGCGATTTCGGCCGCGGACACTCCGGGGCCAGGAAGGGTTATCCGCGTGACCGACCCCGCCGTCCGCGCCGCCACCGGCAGCCTCGCCACCGGCCGTCCCCGGCAGATCGTCGCCGCCGCCCGCGCCCTGCTGGAGGAGGAGGGCCCGGAAGCCCTCACCATGCGGCGCCTGGCCGAACGAGTGGGGTTCCGGGCCTCGTCCCTGTACAAGTACTTCCCCGACAAGTCGTCCGTGGTGGCGGCCATGGCGGCCGAGATGTACCGCGAGACGGCCGCCGTGCTGACCGCCGCCGAGGCGTCGGCGCCCGGGTCGTTCCCCGTCCTGGCCACGGCCTACCGCGCGTACGCCCTGGCCCACCCCCACCTCTACCTGCTCGCCACCGGCTGCCGCCCGGACCTCCCGGCCCTCGCCCCCGACCGCCGGAGAGCCGCAGCCCCCCTCTACCGGGCCGTCGCCGGCGACGCGGACCGCGCCAGGGCCGCCTGGGCGTTCGCGCACGGCATGGTCGTCCTCGAACTGAACGGCCGCTTCCCGCCGGAGGCCGACCTCGCCGAGGCGTGGACCGCGGGCATCACCGCCTTCGCCCGCTGACTCCCCGCCCCGCTGACGCCCGGCCGCTGACTCCCGGCCCCGTTCCGGTGCGGTTCGCGTCCGGTACGGAGCCGCAGGCGGGAGCCCTCCCGCGCCGGGTACGATGGCGGCACGGCAGACGAGCCGGGCGGACGGCCGCGTGGAGATCCCCGGATCTCCCCGAGGAACGTCCGGGCTCCACAGGGCAGGGTGGTGGCTAACGGCCACCCGAGGTGACTCGCGGGACAGTGCCACAGAAAACAGACCGCCCGGGACTCAGGTCCCGGGTAAGGGTGAAACGGTGGTGTAAGAGACCACCAGCGCCTGAGGTGACTCAGGCGGCTAGGTAAACCCCACCCGGAGCAAGGTCAAGAAGGACCGTCGCAAGACGGCCCTGCGCGAACGTTCGAGGGCGGCCCGCCCGAGTTCGCGGGTAGACCGCAGGAGGCCGGCAGCAATGCCGGTCCTAGATGGATGGCCGTCTCCCCGGCCGCCGCGAGGCGACCGGGCGACAGAACCCGGCGTACAGCCCGACTCGTCTGCCGCCCCCTCCTCCTGATGGGGGTGTACCCCATTTGACCTGCGTGTTCGTGGGTCGGAGGGGGCTTTACTCCCTTGTCCCGGCCGTCCGATCTCGGACTTTTCGCCGATTGTTCATCCTGCTTTTCGGCCCTCTCGGTGGCCGCCGCGGCCTCCCTCGGCAGTGCCTCGAACGGGCATGGAGGGCAGGGAGCGGAGAAGCCCGCCCGTCCTCGGCCGGGCGGCATCCGTCAGCCTGGGCCGCTCGCCCGCGAGCGCTTCTACGCCACCGGGGCGGATCCGGTGCCCGAGGACGCGGCGAGGGCTTCGTCGAGATCGGCGTACAGGTGAAGAACCGTGTCGGCCCCCGTGATGCTGAAGAGCCGACGCAGCGCCACGGACGGTGCGGCGATGCGCAGGAGACCCCGCTGGTGGGTGAGAAGGATCAGCTGGAGGAACGTCGAGTCCCCGAAGGTGACGCGGGTGGCGTCGAGGACGAGGCCGCCGTGGGAGGCGAGGGCGACCTCGATGTCCCTCCTCAGGGGTTCGAGGGTGTCTTCGTCGATCTCTCCGTGAGGCGCGACCACCGGTAGGGGGCGTTCGCCGACGGGACCGCCAAGTGTTGTCATCGGGCAAATGTTACCTGTGTCCCTTCAGGGCGCGGCATGCCATGGATTCCGACGACGACAGGTGCTCGCCCACCGCCCCCGGCCGACGAGGAAGCATGGCCGGGACCTCTGCGTCACGGAGGGGGCCCGGTGGCCGCCCGGCGCCGGTCTCAGCCGCGGGTGCGAAGGGTCGCGGCGGGGGTGGTGCCGTAGAGCCGGCGATAGGCGGCTGCGAAGCGGCCGACGTGCGGGAAACCCCAACGGGCGGCTATCCGCGTCACACTGGACGTGCCGGGGTCCGCGGTCTTCAGCTCGCGGTGCGCACGGGTGAGGCGCACCTGACGCAGGTAGCCGAGTGGGCTCGTGTCGGTGTGCCGGCTGAAGGCGTACTGCACGGCCCGTGGGGTGACGAACGCGGCGGCGGCGATGTCGGACAGTCCGATGGCCCGGTGGGCGTTCTCTTCGATGAAGGTCCTGGCCCGGCGCAGGGTGTCGGTATGGGCGTCACGGCTGTCGATGCGATGGCACTCCTCCTGGTAGGCGGTGCTGGGGAGCGCGGAGAGGGCGACAGCGGCCAGATGCTGGGTGGCGGTGGCGACGACGAGTGGGTCCGGGACGGTGGGACCCGTCAGGACGTGGTCGCGGAGGAAAGCCACGGTGCCGCCCAACCGGCGGTTGGCGCCGCCGTCGAGTGCGCGCTGGCCGGTGAGCCGGACCGGCCCCGGAGCGGCGTGAGCTCCCGCGGCGGCCACCGTGTCGAGCACGGTCGGGTCGAACATGGTGATGGTGTAGCGCGCGGAGTGCAGGGCGCCCGTGTAGGGGCGGTCGGGAGGGGCGATGAGGAAGGTTTCGCCCGGTCCGTAGACCTCGTGGCGGCCCTCGGTGGTGTCCACCATGCTGCCGCTGTGCACGGTGATCAAGCAGATCTGGCCCAGTGGGTTGGCGGTGTAGGACATGGTGTAACCGAAGGTGAGGCGGTCGACGGTCAGGCCCCCGGCAGCGGTCCTCTCGATGCGCGTCTGCGTGTCGTTGGGCCGGCCGCCGATGCGCATCGGCGTGTACGCACGCGACAGGAACTCCTCCGTCGCTCCCAGGTCGCTGCTGTCGAACCGCTCCGTGTCCACCTGTGCCTCTCCCTGTGCGCTCCGGCGGGGGCGTTCCCCGCGTAAGCGTACGACGCCGCCGCATGCGGTTCACGGGTGCGGCGGGGGCGAGTGGGCGAGGCTGACGGCCGCCGCTCGGGAGTGCCGGTCCGCGGGCGCCGACGCTCCGAAAGGTCGGAAAACGAAGAGCCGTGGCCTCTGCCGCGAAAGGCCGACCGTGAAGTGCGGCTCCGTGGGTGTGCCGGACGAGGGGAAGGGCATTCGTGGGGTCGAGCGGCCCACCGCAGCAGGGGGCCCCTGTCATCCACGCACCGAGAGAGGTCTGCAGTGCTCACAGCCCACACCGCCCGGCATAGCAGCGGGCGGGCCGAGGTCACGGCGTACCAGGACGTAGGTGACGGCCGATGCGTGCTGTACCCGCGGGGGGCCTTCGACGCAGCCACCACCGGAGTCCTCGACCAGGCCATCGGCCGGGCGCGGATGCCTCGCATCGTGGTCGATTGCTCCGCCGTCACCTTCGCGGACGTGGCCTTTCTGCGCGTGCTGTGCGAGCGCGACTCGCACGGCACGCGAGTCGTCGTGACCGCACCGTCCCGCGCCGTGCGCCGCCTCCTCGACGCCACGGGAACCACCACTCGCTTTCTCGCCGCGGGCGACTCCGCTCCCGCGTCGTGGAGCTGCTCCGGCGCGGACACTCTGCGCGCCGGCTGACGGCTCGACGTTCCCGAAGACCCTCGCCGGGCCGGCGGCCGCAGACTCCTCCCTTCCGGCGGCGGACGGGGTCACATCCGGCAACCGGTTCGATCCGCGTGGACGCACGGCGGAACTCAGGTGAGGGAGATGACGGCTTCGATCGTCTTTCCGCCGGCGGTCGGGACGACGGACAGGCGCTTCGTCAAGCGGATGACCATCGGCCATCCGTAACCCCCCACGGCGTACTCGCCCGGCGTGCGCGAGCGGACGACCGGCAGCTCGGTGCTCCCGTCGGCGACCGACAGGAAGAGTTCGTCGTCCTGGATCCGTGCGGAGAAATCGGTGAGCCCTCCGCCGTGGTGGGATGCGTTGGTGACCAACTCGGAGGTCACCAGAAGGGCGTCCGTCCCTACTGTGTCGTCCCGGAATCCGTCGTCGCCGGGGACGAACCGCTCGCGGAGCAGGGCTTCGACGTGATCGCGGGCGTCAGCCGCACTCGTCGGGAGGGGGGCGCCCTTGACGAGCACGCTTGCAAGTTCGCCGCTCACGCCGCCTCCATTGCCCTCTGCCGCAACACCTCGTCGATCCCATATGCCCACCGATCCCGCACCTACACAGCTCGGTGGCCACCCGTGACCAGGCTTTCCCCGATCGGTGCCCCCAGTCGAAGGCCCGGGCCGGCGGCGGGCGCCGACGTTGCCGGGGAAGAGGCCGCCCGGCGGCTCGGGCGTGACGCCGAGGTGCGCCCTGGTGCGCCTCCCGGAGGTCCGGTTGCCCCCCTGCCGGGCCCCCGCGAGCATGAGCGGGTGGAAGACGGAGGGCCGTCCCCGGAGGCGGCGCGGCAGGAGCAGCGCGCGTTGCGAGTCTCGATGGCGGTCTCGGTCGCGCTCGCGGTCGCGGGACTGGCGTGGGGGCTCGTCGCCGGGTCGCAGGTGATCCTGCTCGACGGCGTCTACACCGTCCTCGGCATCGGCCTCTCCTGGCTCGCGCTCCGCGCGTCGCGCACCGCCGCGGCCGGACCGACGCGGCGCTTCCCGTTCGGGCGCGAGTCGCTCGTACCGGTGGTCGTCGGGGTGCAGGGCCTCGCGCTGCTCGGGACACTCGGCTACGCCGCTGTGGAGGCGGTACGGGTCATCCTGGACGGCGGCTCCGAGGTGGCGGCGGCGGGCCTGGCCGTGTACGGAGCGGTGACCGGTCTGGCGTGCCTGGCGGCGTACGGCCACCTGGCACGGCGCTGCCCGCGGACGGACCTGATCCGTACGGAGGCGACCGTCTGGCTCGCGGGGGCCGTGACCAGCCTCCTCATCGCGGTGGGCGGGGTGGTGGCGCTGGTCCTGGGCACCACGGTGTGGAGCGGCGCGAAGGCGTACGCCGACTCGGTGCTGGTCCTGCTGAGTTGCGCACTGCTCGGCACGCTGCCCGTGCGGATGCTCCGGCAGGCCGCGTCCGAGCTGCTGGAGTCGGCTCCCGAACCGGCGGTGCGGCAGCGGGTCGGGGAGGTGGTGGAGCGGGTGCGCGCTGCCGAAGGGCTCCCCGAACCGGTCCTGCGTACCAGCAAGGTGGGCCAGAAGCTGTACGTGGAGGTCACGTTCGTGGTGCCGCGGGACAGCTGGGACGTCGCCGGCGAGGACCGCGTGCGGCGGGCACTGCGTGAAGGGCTCGCCGCCCTGCCCTACGAACCGTGGAGCGTCGTGGAGATCACCTCGGACCCCGGGCTGGTGCTTTGAGGCGCCGGTGATCCGGCCCGTCCACCGCCCGCCGCAGGGCAGACCGGTGCTCGTCCAGGCCGGCCGCTTCGAGGAAGGCCGCGACTTCGCCGCCGGCTACGCGGACGTGGTCTTCGCCGCGGCCGACGACGTCAGGAGCGCCCAGGCGTTCCACGCCGAACATGAAGGCCCGCGCCCGGCGCAAGGGCCGCGACCCGAAGACGCCGAAGATCCTGCTGGGGACCCATGTCGCCCTCGGCGCCACCGAAGCCGACGCGAAGGCCCAGGAACGCGAGTGGGTCGAGGGCGTCGACATCGGCAAGGCCGTCGCCTACCTCCAGACGGTCCTCAGCCCGTGCCTGCGGCCGGCCGAACTCCCGCTCGACGCACCGATTCCCGTCCGGCTGCTCGAAGAGGCCGAAGCGCTCCGCCACGAGCGGTACCGGCGGGGCGCCGCCTGGCTGCGCACCCACCACGGGCAGACCGTGCGGCAACTGGCGCTCAAGCACCGGCAGAACAGCCCGCACCTCGGGTTCACGGGCACCCCCGAACAGGTGGCCGCCGAGCCGGCCGGGCTCTTCCGGGAGGGAGCGGCGAACGGCTTCGTCCTCTCGCACAGCCATCTGCCGGAAGGACTGGCCCCGTTGACCCGGGGCGTGGTGCCGGAGATGCGTCGGGCGGGACTCTTCCTGCGACTACGAGGGGCCGACCCTCAAGCACCACCTCGGCATCGCCTGACGCCGGGCGACCGGTGCTCCGGACGGCGCGCGCACCACTGCCGACGTCCGGAGCACCCCTGGCGGTGGGTAATTGGACCATTGCGCACCGCGCACGGCCGGTGGGCGCTAGCGTGGTCGCCGTGGACGACCTCGACGCCGACGAAGCCGACAAATGGCCCCTCCCGCCCCCCTGGATGTGGGACTGCGGAGACTGCGTGACCCTGTACCGGCGGATGAGGGAGGCGCCCGAACTCGCGGCGGCGGCCCGGGAGGAGGTGGGTCCCGGCATCGACTGCGACCCCTTCGACCAGGTGATCACCACGCAGATCCGGCTCTCCCAGCACATCGCCAACCAGCACACCGCGCACGTACCCGACACCGTCCCGTCGTGCGGGCGGTGCGCCTCGGACGTGGTGTCCACGACGATGCCGCGGGCGCTCGTCCTGGAGCACCGGGCCCGTCATCTGGTGGTGCCGCCCAGCATCGTGGGCGGCATCTGAGAACCGGGGGGCGGAGCGCGTCACGCCCCTTCCGGCAGCACCGGGGCGAATGCGATCAGCCCGAGCCGCTGGGTCGCGCGGGTCAGCGCCACGTACAGGTCGTTGACCCCGCGCGGGGAGCCGGTCCTGATCCGTTCCGGTGCCACGACGACGACCGAGTCGAACTCCAGGCCCTTGGACTGCCGCGCGTCCAGGATCACCACCGGGGCCGCCAGGTCGGGGTCCGGTCCGAACGAGGCGCCCGGCAGGGCCTCGGCCAGCTCGACGTGGAGCTCCCGCGGGGCGATCACCGCGAGCTTCCCCTCGTTCCGGGCCTCCCGGGCGACGGCCTCGGCCGCCACGCGTACCAGCTTCTCCGGCTCCGCCGTCAGGGTCCACGGCGCGACACCGGTGGAACGCACCGAGCGGGGCGGCTCGAAGGAGGGGTCGGTCTCCCGCCGCACCTCGGCGGCCGTCTCCATGATTTCCTGCGGCGTACGGTAGTTGACGTCCAGGCGGGTGTGCTCCCAGCGGTCGCCGACGTACGGTCCGAGGATGTCGGCCCAACTGTCGGCCCCGGCCGCCGAACCCGTCTGCGCAGGGTCGCCGACCAGTGTCATGGAGCGGGTCGGGCACCGCCGCATCAGCAACCTCCAGGCCATCGCGGAGAGTTCCTGCGCCTCGTCGACGATGATGTGGCCGAAGGCCCAGGTCCGGTCGGCGGCGGCGCGCTCGGCGGCGCTGCGGTGGTCCGCCTCCTCCTGCCGCTCGGCGAAGCGTTCGGCGTCGATGATGTCGTGGGCGGAGAGGATCTCCGCGTCGTCCTCGTCCTCGAAGTCGGTGGAGCGCGAACCCTCGGAGAGGTCCAGGACGCCCTGGGCGTACACGATCCGCTGCCGGCGCTCCGCTTCCTCGGCGGCCCGCAGCGCGCTGTCGTCCTCGCCGAGCAGTTCGGCGGCCTCGTCGAGCAGCGGGATGTCGGCGGCGGTCCACTCCGTGCGGTCCGTCAGACCGGTGGGGTCCGTGTCGTCGCGGCGGACCGTCTCCGCGTCACCGGCCGGAAGTCCGGTGGGCGCGGCGAGGTACTCGGCGAGGAACTGCTCGGGGGTGAGGCGGGGCCAGAGGCCGTCGATGGCCGCGCGCACCTCCGGGTTGGCGGCCACCTCCTCGCGCAACTGCTCCACGTCGGAGGGGTCGAGCAGATTGGGGCCGCCGAGCGGGTCGGCCCCGATACGGTCGGCGAGTTGCCGGGTCAGCGCGTCGACGACCCCCGAGGCGAACGGGCGGCGGGCGAGGTTGTGCGGCAGGCCGGTGTTCCGCGCCTCCGCCCTGACGCGGAGGACCGTGTCGGGGCCGAGGAACAGGGTCTCTTGCTCGTGGGCGATCCCGACCGGCCCCGCGGGCAGCCGCTGCCGGTCGGCGACCGCCTCGCGCAGGACCTCGGCCATCCGGGCGGAGCCCTTGACGGCCGCGGCCGTCGGGGTGTCGGTGCCGGTGGCCCGTACCCCGGGGAAGAGTTCCTCCGGGGTGGCGAGCAGTACACCGGTCTCGCCCAGGGAGGGCAGCACGTTGCCGATGTAACCGAGGAAGGCCGGGTTGGGGCCGACGATCAGTACCGCCCGGCGGGCCAGCTGCTCGCGGTACGCGTACAGGAGGTACGCGGCACGGTGCAGGGCGACCGCCGTCTTCCCGGTGCCGGGCCCTCCTTCCACCACGAGCACACCCCGGTGCGGGGCGCGGATGATGCGGTCCTGCTCGGCCTGGATGGTCCGCACGATGTCGGTCATGCGGCCGGTGCGGGTGGCGTTCACGGCGGCCAGCAGCACCGCGTCGCCGTTGGGGTCCTCGTGACCCGTGCGGTGCGCGGGCGCGGTCTCGTCCAGATCCAGGATCTCGTCGTGCAAGGCGGTGACCCGGCGTTCGCGCGTGGTCAGGTGTCTGCGGCGCCGGAGCCCCATGGGGGTGTGGCCCGTCGCCAGGTAGAACGGGCGGGCCACCGGTGCGCGCCAGTCGACGAGCAGCGGGGTGCGCGCCTCGTCGTCGTCGCGCATGCCGAGTCGGCCGATGTGGTGGTGCGTGCCGTCGCGCAGGTCGATGCGGCCGAAGCAGAGCCCGTCCTCCACGGCGTTCAGCGTGGCGAGGCGGTCCGACTGCTCGGCGACCGTGACGTCCCGCTCCAGCCGGGCCTGCCTGCTGTGCACGGGCTGCCCCAGTGAGCCCCGTACGGCGCCCTCGGCACCCTCCCGCAGGGTGTCGAGTCGCTCGTGGAGCAGGGTGACGAATTCCTGTTCGCGCACCATTTCCTCGCTTGACAATGTGACTCCATAAAAGATAAGATGAGCCCTGTGAGTTTCTCCCGTGATGGTGCGAGAAGGTGACGCGTCGACATCACGGGAAACGTTCAGTTTAATCGGAAGAGTGCCTCGGACGTCAATGCGGCCGGGGCATTTTTTGCGTTCCCGCCCCCCACCGCCCGGGTTTCTTCCCCATCGCGCGGGTCCCGCCCCGAATCCGTCCCGGGCGGTGCCGTCCCCGTTCCCGCGCGTGCCGGGCCGGCGGACGCGGTCCGGCCCGCGCGGGGCGCGGCGTAGCCTTCCGTCATGGAGTTTTCCGCCGAGCCCCCGTCGGGTACGGACGCGGCCGTCCCGGGGCGGCGGCCCGCCGCCGACGGTCCCATGGCCGCGCCCGAGGTCACCTACACCGAGTGCCGCCGGTGCGGCACGCTCATCGCCGGTCTGGACGGGCGCTACGCCTGTGCGGGCTGCGGATGGGTCAACGACCACTCGGAGGGGCACCGTGCGCTGCCGACCGCCGAGGACGACCCCGACTTCCCCGGAGCGGCCGCGTCCCGGCGCCCCGCGGGGACGGGGCGGGCCCGCGGCGCGTCCCGTCCCCGCCCAAAGGCGCGGGCGGACTGACCGGAGGGGGCGGGACGGCCGGGGCCGGTCACTCGCGGATCAGGGGCGGCGGGGCGGACCGTCGATCAATGTGGCGAAACCGTCCAGAAGGCGTTGCAGGCCGAACTCGAAAAGCATGTCGAGATCGAAGTCGTAACCGGCTCCGGTGATGCGCTCCAGGGTCGGGAACGCACCGGCCGAGAATGCCTGGCGGAGTTGTGGTTTCTGCGTGTCCATCCACTCGTCGCTCGTCAGGCCGGTGAATTCCTCGGCCACGGCTTCGGGTTCGATATTGATCGCCGTCCCCCGCACGTAATTGAACAAGGTGACGTGAATCGTGAAGTGCGTCTGCCTGTCGAGTCCGCGGCCGTCCAGGGCCTGAAGCACCCACTCGGTGAAGGGCATGGCCCCGGCCAGCAGCTGCGGCCGGGTCACCGACAGCGCCGGGGCCAGCCACGGATGGCGGCGGAACGTCTCCCACAGCAGACGCGCGGCGAGTTCCAGCCGCTCCCGCCAGCCCGACGGGTGCTCGGCCGGAAAGCGCCATTCGGAGCAGGCGGCGTCCATCATCTGTGTCACCAGATCGTCCTTGTCGGCCACGTGCCGGTAGAGCGACATGGTCGCCGCGCCCAGCTCGTTGGCCACCCGTCGCATCGAGGCCGCGCCCAGCCCTTCGGCGTCCGCGACGGCGATGGCCGTGGCGATGATCCGCTCCCGGGCGAGCGCGACGCCGGATCCTTCCGGAGCGGCGCCCCCGCCCGGAGTCCGGAGGGTCGACCGGGCCGCCGTGGGGGCGGACGGAACGGCCGCCGGGCGTCGTGTCCGGGCGGCGCTCTCGACCACGGTGCCCACGCCGGGCACCGGCCGTACCAGCCCTTCGTGCCGCAGCTCGGCGATGACCTTGGTCGCGGTGGCCATGGCGACCCCCCACTGCCGGGCGATCTCCCGGGTGGAGGGGACGCGGTCACCGGGGGCGAGCTCCCCCGACTCGATCCGCCCGCGCAGCATCCCGGCGATCCGGCGGTACGGCGGCTCCGGCGGCAGTGCCCGCCCTGCTTCTCCGCGCGCTTCCAGCTGGCGGTCCATGACACCTCCGTACTAGTGCACCTCTCTGCGGGGCGCACTGTACCGCCCTGACCACGGTGAAGGGCCCCGGTCGCCGCGAGGACGCCCCGGACGGTGGTGCACCTCGACACTGTGTACTAGTGCACTGGCGGGTGTTTTCCCTTGCAGGGTACGGATTTTGGGGTTGCGGGGCGTGTTGCGTACGCCGTACATTCATGCTCATGAAGAGACATGACGTACTCATCTCCGGCGCCGGTATCGCCGGTCCGGCCCTCGCGTACTGGCTGCGCGCGGCGGGCTTCGACGTCACGGTCGTCGAGCGGGCGCCGAGTCCCCGGCCGGGCGGACAGACCGTGGATCTGCGTGGTGCGGGCCGGGAGGTGATCAGCCGTATGGGCCTCATGGACCGGGCCCGCGCGGTCGCCGTCGACCAGCGCGGCCTCGCCATGGTGGACGCCCGGGACCGGGTCACCGCCGAGATGCCGGCCGCCGCCTTCGGCGGGGAGGGGATCGTCTCCGAGATCGAGATCCTCCGGGGCGACCTCGCCCGCCTCCTGTACGACGCGACCTCACCCACCACCCGCACCTCGTCCACCGCCGGCACCTCGCCCGGCACCGGCACCGGCTCCGGCACCGGCACCGGCTCGGGGGTGGAGTACCTCTTCGACGACACCGTCACCGCCCTCGCCCAGGACGACGACGGCGTCACGGTCACCTTCGAGAAGGCCGGCCGGCGCCGCTTCGGGGTCGTGGTGGGAGCCGACGGGCCGCACTCCGTGGTCCGGTCGCTCGCCTTCGGTCCCGAGGCCGACTTCGTCCGCCCGCTGAACTGCTGGACCGCGTGGTTCACGGCCCGGGAGGACTGGGACCTCGGCGGCTGGTTCCGGATGTTCAACGCCCCCGGCGGGCTCGTCGCGTCCGCGCGCCCCGGCCGGCTGCCCGGTGAGATCAAGGCCGGACTCAGCTTCCGCGCGGAGCCCTTCACGTACGACCGCCACGACGTGCGCGCCCAACAGGACCTGATCGCCCGTCGGTTCGAGGGCGTCGGGTGGGAGGTCCCGCGCCTCGTCGCGGCGATGCGCACCTGCGACGACTTCTTCTTCGACTCGCTGGGGCAGGTGCGTCTCGACAGTTGGTCGCGCGGGCGGACGGTGCTGCTCGGCGACGCCGGACACTGCCCCTCGCCCCTCACCGGCATGGGGACGAGCCTCGCCCTCGTCGGCGCGTACGTGCTGGCGGGCGAACTGACCCGGCCCGGCGCCGGGCACCTGGACGCCTTCCGGAACTACGACCGGATCATGCGCCCCTACGTCACCCGGGCGCAGCAGCTCCCGCCCGGCGGCGCCTCGGCGTACGCACCGAACGGCGCGCTCGCCATCCGGCTGCGCGCCGCCTCGATGCGGTCGATGGACCGCTGGCCCATGCGGCAGGTGCTGGCCGCCCAGTTCACCAAGGCCGGGGACATCGACCTGCCCGCCTACGCCCACCTCCCGGCAGGTCCCGCGGCCGGTCTCCCCGGGGCGGGCCTCAGCTCCCGCTCGGGTACGCCGACTCGTACGCGGCGCTGAACAGCGCCTTCACGTCGTGCCCCGACAGCCCTTCGGTCCGCGCCTGGACCAGCCACGCGTCCAGGGAGGTGCGGAGCGGCGAGTCGGGTCCCGACTGGGGCCGGGCGAGGTTACGGGTGATGAAGGTGCCGGCCCCCTGGCGCACTTCGGCGAAACCGAGGCGCTCCAGCTCCCGGTACGCCTTGAGGGTCGTGTTGGGGTTGACCTTGGTGCCGGCGGCCACCTGCGCGGCCGTGGGCAGCTTGTCCCCCTCCTGGAGGGCGCCCATCCGCAGGGCCTGCTCGACCTGGTGCACGATCTGCAGGTACGTGGCGATGCCACTGCGCCGGTCGATGCGGAAAACGACCACTGCTCTTCACCTTCCGCTCGACTGAGGAGACTTTACGGACACGGGGGGCGTGCCGTCACAGCGGGCGCCGGGAGACACGCCACACGACGAACACCGTCAACAGCGCCGTGGCGGCGAGCAGGATGGCCGCGCCGGTCCACTGCATGGCGTTCATCTGGTCGTATTCGAGGTACTCGACGACGTTGTTGACGATGCCCTTGTCCTTGACGCAGGCGTTCTGTGCCGCCTCGGTGGCCTTGGCGCAGATGCCCCAGCCGTAGAGCGTGCCGTCCGCGCTGCCGACCCAGCTGTCGAGCTGCTGCACGTCCTGGTAGCTGCCGAGGGAGCTTTCCGCGTTCAGCGGGTACGTGTACAGGTGGCTGGTGCCGAGCCCGTCGCGGAACCGGTCCCAGACGATGTTCACGAACACGGAGAAGCCCAGGGTCACCACCATCGCCATCAGCACCCGGCGCAGCAGGACCCCGATGGTGATGCCCGCCGCGGTCAGGAACAGGCAGAAGGCGGGCAGGACCGGACCGGTGCCGTCGAACACCGACCCGTCCATCCAGACGGCGGGGAGGACCGAGCGGTACGGCTTCCACCACCAGGTGAAGAGGACGGAGAGCACCAGGCCGGCGAAGAGGGCGACGCAGTAGCCCAGCGTCAGCTTGGCGATCAGCCAGCGGCGGCGCGCCACCGACTGGGTGGTGACCAGTTGCGCGGTGCCCTGTTCCGTGTCGGAGGCGATCAGCGGAGCGCCGACGAGGACGCCGAGGAGCGTCGGGAGCAGGCCGAGGGCCAGCGTGACGTAGTTCCAGACCCGTGCGGAGACGACGGGATCCGGCGCGTTCTCGCGCGGCCACCCGGCCGCGTCCAGCGTGTCGATCATCTGCCCGCGCTCGTACGCGATCACGGCCGCGCCGAGGACCACCAGCGCGAGCACGCAGTACAGCGTCGCCCGGTGTTGGCGCACCACGAGCCAGGCCAGTCCGCGCAGCGGGCCGCGCCGGACGGTTCCCGCCCCCGTGGTGGGGTCGGTCAGGGTGGTCGTGGTCATGATGCGGTGATCCCTTCGGCGTCGGTGCGGGCACCCGGGGCGAGGAGCGCGGGCGCGTCCGGTGAGCGGAGGTGGGCCAGCAGCACCTCCTCCAGGCTCGGTTCGGTGATCTGCCAGTCGCCGGTGAGCGGCCCCTCGGCGCGTACCAGCGCCTGGAACTGGCGTCCCTGGACCCGGGACTCGACCACGGTGTGGCGGGTCAGCTCCGGCGGCAGCTTGCCGTCCGGCGCCAGTCCGGTCACCAGCGTGTGGGCAGGGACGAGTGCGTCGGTTTCACCGGCCATCCTGAGCCGCCCCTCGGACACCACCAGCAGGTGGTCGCACATGTCCTCCAGCTCGCCCAGCATGTGGGAGGACATCAGCACCGTCGTCCCGCGTTCGACGGCCTCGGCCATCAGCAGGGTGCTCATCTCGTCGCGCGCCAGCGGGTCGAGGTCCGACATCGGCTCGTCGAGCAGCAGCAGGCCGGGGCGCTTGCCGAAGGCGAGCGCGAACGCGACCCGGGTGCGCTGGCCGCCGGAGAGCGTGCCGACGCGCGCCTCCAGCGGGACCTGACCCGAGCGGACGATCCGCTCCGCCGCCGCCATGTCCCAGCCGGGGTTGAGTTCTGCGCCCATCCGCAGTGTCTCGGCCACCGTGAACCACTTGAAGAGCGGCTTGTCCTGGCCGAGGAAGGCGAACCTGGGCATCGCCGACGCGTCGTCCGACGGGATGCCGAAGATCTTCAACTCGCCCTCGGTCGGGGCGATCTGCTGGGACGCGATGCCGAGCAGGGTGCTCTTTCCCGCGCCGTTGGGGCCGACGAGACCGCAGATCCTTCCGGCCGGGAGCCGGAAGGAGAAGTCCCGCAGCGCCCAGCCGCGGCGGTAGCGCTTGCTCAGTCCGCGGGCCTCCAGGGCCCATGGCCCGGAGGTCTCGATCGGTGTGCTCGGGTGTTCCACGCCTCGCCCCAATTCCACTAGTCAACTAATGGAATCATTGTCTGTAGGTCGGGAAACTGTCAAGGCGCCCTTTCCCGGAGGCGGTTCGGGAGAGCGTGGCCCGCCCCGGAAACGCCGATCGCCCGGAACGCGAGGCGTCCGGGCGATCGGTGAAGCGGTCGGGTTCGAGGCGGCAGGGGCGGTACAAAGTGGTCCGGGGCGGTACGGCGGTGGTCCGGGGCGTACGGCGCCGGTCTCCGGCAAAGAGCGGTGGTCGCCGGCAGAGAGTGGTGCGGGCGGTCAGACGAGCGGAGGCCGGCCGAGCCGGGTCATCCGCCACACCGTGCGCCAGCGCATCGGGTTGCGGGGGCCGCACGGGGTGCGCAGGCCCTCGGCGAACCCGCCCATCCAGGCCTTCAGCCCCTTCGCGGAACGGGTCCTGGCCAAGGTGAGCAGCGTCCAGACACCCAGGTAGAGCGGGATCAGCGGCGCCGGGAGGTTCCGGCGGGCGAGCCACACCCGGTTGCGGGCGGTCATCCGGTGGTAGACCGCGTGCCGGGCGGGCGAGGTCTTCGGGTGCTGGAGCAGCAGATCGGGCTCGTAGAGGATGTTCCAGCCGTGGTCGAGCGCCCGCCAGGAGAGGTCCGTCTCCTCGTGGGTGAAGAAGAACTCGGCAGGCCACAGGCCCGTGCCCGCCAGCATCTTCATCGAGAAGGCGTGCGCGCCGCCGAGGAAGGCCGTGACGTGCCCGCGCCGCATCGGGTCCGAGGCGCGCAGCCGCGGGATGTGGCGGCGCTGCGTCTCGCCGTGCTCGTCGGCGATCCGGAAGCCGACGATGCCCAGACCCGGATCGGCGGTGAACAGGTCCTGCACCGTGCTGAACACGTTCTTCTCGACCAGCAGGCCGTCGTCGTCCAGCTCGATCACCACGTCCACGTCACCGAGCTCGGCGAGCCGGGCGAGGCCGACGTTCCGGCCGCCCGGGCAGCCGAGGTTCTCCTCGTTCTCGATGAGGGTCACCCCGCCCTCCAGGTCCTCCAGGCCGGGGAAGGCGGAGAAGTCGGGAAGCTTCGTGCCGTTGCCGATGACGACGAGCCGGGTGGGCCGGACGTCCTGCATGGCCACCGACGCGAGGAGGGCCTCCACCGCCTGCGGGCGGTCACCCATGGTGACGATGGAGACACCGATGCGTGGTGCGAGGGTTGCGGATGCGGACAAGATCGGTACTCCCGTGCTCGGCTTCGGTGTCCGCGATCGTACGCCCCGGATTTCGGCCGCCCGACGCCGAACCGTCGTATGGATGCCGAGAGGTGTTCACCGGACGCCGAGGGGACGCCGAGGGTGCGCCGGGAGGACGCCGAGGGCGCTGCCTCGGGACGCGCCCGGCCGGGGGCGGAGGCCCTCCGGTCAGCCGATACGGATCCCCGCGCCGCTCACCCGCACGCGCGGATCGCCCGGACGCAGCTCCACCGTGAGGGTGCCGGGCCGGCCCATGTCCGCGCCCTGGTGCAGGGTGAGCACCGCATCGTCCGGGACGAGGCCCAGCTCACGCGCGTACGCCCCGAAAGCCGCGGCGGCGGCACCCGTGGCGGGGTCCTCGACCACCCCGCCCACCGGGAAGGGGTCGCGGGCGTGGAAGACCCGCCCGGACTCCCGCCACACCAGCTGTACCGTCGTGAGGTCCAGGCGCTCCATGAGGGACGCGAGGCGGGAGAAGTCGTACCGCAGGTCCGCGAGGCGCTCGCGGGTCGCGGCGGCCAGCACCAGATGGCGGGCACCGGCGAACGCGATACGGGGCGGCAGCGCCGGATCCAGATCGGCGGCGGGCCAGTCGAGTGCGGCCAGCGCCTCCGCCAGATCGGCCGGGGCGACGTCCCTCACGTGCGGCTCCACGCTGGTCAGCGTGGCCCGCGCCGTGCCGTCCCGCAGCGCCACCGCGACCGGGACCGTGCCGGCCCGGGTCAGGAACTCCAGGTCACCGGGGCCGTCGCGGTCCGCCAGCGCGAGCGCGGCGGCGACCGTCGCGTGCCCGCAGAACGGGACTTCGACCTTCGGGCTGAAATAGCGGACCGTGTACGTCCGCTCCCCGGGCGCCTTGGTCAGGAACGCGGACTCGCTGTAACCGAGCTCGGCGGCGACGGCCAGCATCGCCGCGTCGTCCAAGGCGGAGGCGTCCAGCACGACACCGGCCGGGTTGCCGCCCTCCGGGTCGGTGGAGAAAGCGGTGTAACGCAGGATCTCGGCAGGTTCGTCGGCACTCATGTACCGGCTCAACCGGCGAGTACGGGGAACCTATTCCCGCCGCGCCCGGGAGGCGCCCACCGCTCGGCCCAGCATCTCCTCCACGAGGTCGGCGGCCCGCAGGGTGCCGCCCTCGGCGAGGGCCGCCGTGCGGACCTCCGCCGAGCGGCGGGCCACCTCGGGATCGGCCAGGAGTTCGTCCAGGGCCGTCCGCAGCACCTCTGCCGTGGCGTCCTCGGTGTCGACGCGGCGGGCCACGCCCAGCTCCACCAGACGGTCGGCGTTCATGAACTGCTCGGCGCCCTGCGGGACGGCGATCATGGGAACCCCCGCCCGCAGCCCCTCGCCGCAGCCGCCCATCCCGGCATGGGTGACGAAGGCGTCAGCCCGCTCCAGGATCGCCCGCTGCGGCACCCACCGGTGCACCTCCACGTGGGGCGGGATCTCGCCGAGCTCCGCCAGGTCGGTGTACTTCCCGATCTGGAGCACCAGGTGCAGGTCGGGCCGGCCGCCGAAGGCCGCCAGGCACCGGCGGTAGAACTTAGGCCGGTGGGTGTAGGCCGATCCCAGGGAGACCAGCAGGACCCGCCCGGCACCGGCGGGACGCGTCCAGCCGGCGGCTTCGGCCGCCGCGCCCGGCGCCGGCTCGTCCACCGGCACGCAGGTGCCCACGAAGGTCACCCGGTCCGTGTCCACCCGGTCGGCGTGCGGCTGCATCGCCCGGGGGATCAGGGCCAGGGCCCGCTCCGGGCGGCCCGAGAAGGCGTCCATGTCGGTGGTGGTCGCCCCGCATCCGGCGAGCCACCGGGTGAACTTCGCCCGGTAGCCGTCGGCGCCCGGCAGCCGCCACAACCGCGCGCCCACCTCCTCCTCGTACCCTTCCCAGCCCACCAGGGTCGGGGACAACTGCAGGACGGGCCGCCGCTGGGACTCGGCGAGCGCCCGCCCGGCGTAGGCGCCGATGTCGTAGAGGTAGAGGTCGGCGGGATCGTCGTCGTAGAAGGCACGCAGCTGCGGGAGGGCCCGGACGGCGTCGTCCAGGAAGAGCTCCATGGCCGCGACGGGGTCGTCGGGCCACCTGTTGTCGGCGACCGGCAGCCCGGAGACGCAGGGCACCGGCTCCGCGCCGGTCGGGGCGATCAGACCGGCGACCGCCGGATCGTTGGCGTACGTCACCCGGTGGCCCCGGGAGACCAGTTCCCGGATGATCTCCAGGCTGGGCAGCACATGGCTGACGGCGGGAATTCCGGCCATCGCGATGTGGGCGCGGCGACGGGACATCGGGAATCACACCTTCCGGGTCTGCGGGGGCGGGACGGGCACCGTCATGCGCCGCGCGGGCCGGGCGCGGCGGCTTCCAGGTCGGCGACGCTGCCCGACATCACCGTCCGGACGTGCGCGGTGAGGTGCTCGGCGGGCCAGTCCCACCAGGCCACCGCCAGCAGCCGGGCGACGTCCCGGGCGTCGAAGCGGGTGCGCAGGAGGCGGGCCGGGTTGCCGCCGACGACGCCGTAGTCGGGCACGTCCGAGGTGACGACCGAGCCGGCGCCGACGATCGCCCCGTGCCCGATCCGTACGCCCGGCAGCACGGTGGCGCCGTAGCCGAACCAGACGTCGTTGCCGACGACCGTGTCCCCCCGGTCCGGCAGGCCCGTGAGCAGGTCGAAGTGCTCGGCCCAGGAGCCGCCCATGGTGGGGAAGGGAAACGTGGAGGGGCCGTCCATACGGTGGTTGGCGCCGTTCATCAGGAACCGCGTCCCCGTACCCAGCGCGCAGAACTTCCCGATGACCAGCTTCTCCGGGCCGTAGTGGTAGAGCACGTTCCGCGTCTCGAACGCGGTCGCGTCGTCCGGGTCGTCGTAGTAGGTGTACTCCCCGACCTCGATCAGCGGCGACGTCACCAGCGGGCGCAGGAGCACCACCCGGGGCTGGCCGGGCATCGGGTGGAGCACGGTCGGGTCGGCGGGTACGGGCACGTCGGGTCCTCCCGGAGGCGGCGTCGGGCCATCCATGATCACAGCAATGCGCCCTCCAGGACAGTCATTTGTCACCTGCGGGTACGTGCGCCGCCCGCTGCCCCGTCCGGCGCACGCGGTGCTCATCACCCCGCCATCCGGATGTCGTGCACCCGACAGACGGGCGACGCCGTTCCGCACTCCAATGCCCAGGGGGCGTCCGGCGGGCCGAGGCCGCACACCCCTCGAAACCCACCTGCCAGGGGAGAGACCATGATGCCCGCACCGACCGCCACGGACACCGGACACCCGGACCACCCGGCCGGGTTCCGCGCCGCGGCCCGCCGCCACAGCCAGGGCGTGGGCCGCCGCCGCTTCCTCACCACCACCGGCGCCGCCGCCGCGCTCGCCTTCGCCGTCAACCTGCCGGCCGCCGGCACGGCGAGCGCCGCCGAACTCGACCCGCGCCGGATCACCGAAGACCCGTTCACCCTCGGGGTGGCCTCCGGCGACCCGCTGCCCGACTCCCTCCTGCTCTGGACGCGCCTCGCCCCGCGCCCGTACGAGGCGGACGGCGGACTGCCCGCCGCCCGCGTCCAGGTCGGCTGGGAGCTCGCCCACGACGAGCGTTTCCGCCGCGTCGTCCGGCGCGGAACCGCCACCGCGCACCCGGAGTTCGCCCACAGCGTCCGCACCGAGGTCCGCGGCCTGGAACCCGGCCGCACCTTCTACTACCGCTTCCGCGCCGGCGGCTGGACCAGCGGGACCGGCCGCACCCGCACCGCCCCCGACCCGCACACCCGCAACCGCGCGGTCAGGCTCGCCGCCGTCTCCTGCCAGGCGTACCACGACGGGTACTTCACCGCCTACCGCCACCTCGCGGACGAGGACGTGGACGCCGTCTTCCACCTCGGCGACTACCTCTACGAGTACGCCGTCACCGCCACCGGCGGCGCCCGCGCCTACACCGACCGCGTGCTGCCGGACGTCTTCAACCGGGAGACCCTGACCCTGGAGGACTACCGCCTGCGGTACGCCCTCTACAAGTCGGACCCCGACCTGCGCGCCGCACACGCCGCGCACCCCTTCGTCGTCACCTGGGACGACCACGAGACCGAGAACAACTACGCCGACGACGTCCCCGAGAACAGCGTGCCCGCCGAGGAGTTCCTGCTCCGCCGGGCCGCCGCCTACCGCGCGTACTGGGAGAACCAGCCGCTGCGCACCCCGCAGCGCCCCACCGGCCCCGACATGCGCCTCTACCGGCGGCTCCGGTTCGGCCGCCTCGCGCAGTTCGACATCCTGGACACCCGCCAGTACCGCAGCGACCAGGCGTACGGCGACGGCTGGAAGGTCCCCGGACCCGAGTCCGAGGACCCCGCCCGCACCCTGACCGGTGCCACTCAGGAGCGATGGCTGATCGACGGCTGGCGCACCTCGCGCGCCACCTGGAACGTCCTGCCCCAGCAGGTCACCTTCGCCCGGCGCAAGGACGTGCCCACCGCCGCCTACAAGCTCTCGATGGACTCCTGGGACGGCTACCCGGCCTCCCGGCAACGGGTGCTGGACGGCGCCGAGTCGGCGGGCGTCGACAACCTGCTGGTCCTCACCGGCGACGTGCACGTCGCCTACGGCTTCGACCTCAAGAAGGACTTCGACGACCCCTCGTCCCGCACCGTCGGCACGGAGATCGTCACCTCCTCGATCACCAGCGGCCAGAACGGCTCGGTGAAGCCGGCCAACTGGAACAACCAGATGGCGGCCAACCCGCACCTGAAGTTCTACGACGGCCGCCGCGGCTACGCGCTGGTCACCCTCGAAGACGACCACGCCCGCGCCGACTTCCGCGCGGTGGACGCCGTCACCACGCCCGGCGCCCCCGTCACGACGGCCGGTTCCTTCGTGACGGAGGCGGGCAACCCGGGGCTGACCCCGGCCTGAAGAAAGGCATGTGACGAGCCGTCAGGCACCCTTGCCCGCACGGTTGTCGCAGGGGTAGCGGACGCCGATGCGGTCCCGTACCGCGTCGAGCGTCCGCATCACCGCCAGTGAACCGTCCAGGGGCACCAGCGGGGACTCGGTCTCGCCCGCCCGCAGTGCGCGCATCACCTCGACCGCCTCGTACTGCATGCCGGACAGGCCCTGCGGACCCGGGCCGGTGACGATCTTCTCCGGCGCCGGGTCCGAGGAGCCCGCGCGGTGCAGGAGGAGGTGGTCCGGGTGGAAGAAGTCGCGCGGGAGGTCGATACGGCCCTTCGTGCCGACGACGGTCGCCGCCGTGGCGTGGTGGCCCACGATCGAACAGGAGAGCAGCGCGGTCGCGCCCGAGTCCCAGCCCAGCAGTATTCCGGTGTTCAGGTCCGTGCCCTCGGGGGAGAGCAGCGCGTCCGCCTGTACCCGGTCCGGCTCGCCCAGCAGCAGGTGCGCGAACGACACCGGGTAGACACCCAGGTCGAGCAGCGCGCCGCCGCCGAGGGCGGGGTCGCGCAGCCGGTGCTCGGGACCCACGTCACCCGCGAACCCGAAGTCGGCCTGGACGGTGCGGATCTCGCCGATCGCGCCCTCGCGCACCAGCTCCGTCATCCGGCGGACGACCGGGTTGAGGTACGTCCACATGGCCTCCATCAGGAACAGGCCGCGCTCCCGGGCGAGCCCGACCAGCTCGCCGGCCTGCCCCGCGTCCAGCGTGAACGCCTTCTCGCAGAGCACGTGCTTGCCCGCGCGCAGCGCCAGCGCGGCCGCCTCGTGGTGGGCGGAGTGCGGGGTTGCGACATACACCACATCGACGTCGTCGTCCGCGACCAGCTCGGCCCAGCTCCCGTAGGCCCGTTCGATCCCGAACCGCTCGGCGAACGCCCGGGCCGACGCCTCGGTGCGCGAGGCCACCGCGACCACCTCGGCGTCCGGCAGTCCCAGCAGATCCTGGGTGAAGGT
Source organism: Streptomyces sp. NBC_00247 (assembly GCF_036188265.1). Lineage (NCBI taxonomy): Bacteria > Bacillati > Actinomycetota > Actinomycetes > Kitasatosporales > Streptomycetaceae > Streptomyces > Streptomyces sp. NBC_00247. The sequence continues at coordinate 5,241,849 of NZ_CP108093.1, forward strand.
CGCGGCTATGCCGCCCGTCGCCAATATGCCCCAACGCACAGTCCCGCTCATGCCCCGCCCTTGATATTGGGTTCCGACCACTCGGCCTGAGCTGAGAGCATAGATGCGGATTTCAACGATGTGGAGATGAAGCATGCCGGACAGCGGCGGAAGCCGGGCCCAGCAAGAACAAGAGCACATACCTACGGCGGGAACCGGTCGGCTGATCACCGGCCCCGCCGTTCCCGACCCCGCGCCGGGCCCCGAGGGCCCGGCTCTTCCCGGTCTGACCGGCCTCCCGGACGCTCCGGCGGCGGCCGTCCGCCGGACCGCGTTCCTGGTGACCCTGGTGCTCGGCGGCCTCACCGCGCTGCCGGCCCTCTCCATGGACATGTACCTGCCGGCGCTGCCCGACGTCACCGACGCGCTGCACGCCCCGGCCGCCACCGTCCAGCTCACGCTGACCGCCTGCCTCCTCGGCATGGCCCTCGGTCAGCTCGTCATCGGCCCCATGAGCGACCGGTGGGGCCGCCGAGGACCGCTGCTGACCGGCATGGTCGTCTACGTGGTCGCCACCGCGATCTGCGCGATAGCCCCCAACGCCGAGATGCTCATCGGCTGCCGCCTGCTCCAGGGCCTCGCCGGCTCGGCCGGAATCGTGATCTCCCGGGCCGTCGTGCGCGACCTCTACGACGGCATCGAGATGGCCAAGTTCTTCTCCACCCTGATGCTGATCTCGGGTGTCGCCCCGATCATCGCCCCGCTGATCGGCGGCCAGGTGCTGCGGATCACTGACTGGCGCGGGGTCTTCGTCGTCCTCACCGTCGTCGGCCTGCTGCTGACCCTGGTCGTGTGGAAGAGCCTGCACGAGACCCTGCCGCCGGAGGAACGCCACACCGGCGGCGTCGCCGAAGCCCTGCGCACCATGCGCGGCCTCTTCGCCGACCGGGTGTTCATCGGCTACACGATCGCCGGCGGGCTCGCCTTCGCGGCCCTCTTCGCCTATGTCAGCGCCTCGCCGTTCGTCATCCAGGAGATCTACGGCGCCTCGCCGCAGACCTTCAGCCTGCTCTTCGGCCTCAACTCGGTCGGCCTGATCGTCGTCGGTCAGATCAACGGCCGGCTGCTCGTCGGCCGGGTCAGCCTCGACCGGGTGCTGCTCTTCGGGCTCTTCGTCATCCTGCTCGCCGCCGTCGCGCTGCTGCTGATGACCAGCGGGGTCTTCGGCGAGGTGGGGCTCGCCCCCGTCGCCGGCACCCTGTTCGTCCTGATGTCCGCGATGAGCCTGGCGCTGCCGAACACGAACTCGCAGGCCCTGATGCGTTCCAAGCACGCGGCGGGCTCCGCCTCCGCGCTGCTCGGCACCTCGTCGTTCCTGATCGGCGCGATCGCCTCGCCGCTGGTGGGGATCGCGGGGGAGGACACGGCCGTCCCGATGGCCCTCGTCCAGACCATCTGCGCCGCCGCGGCCATGGCCTGCTTCCTGGTGCTCTGCCGCCCCTGGGAGCGCCGGGGCCGGGAGGCCGGCGGGCTGTAGCGCCCGGCCCGGCACCTGCGGTCGTCCCCGCGAGTGCCGGGCTCCCGTCCCCGCGGGCGGGCCGCCCGGGGGCCGGTCAGTCCTCGCGCGGGTAGCCGATCAGATGCGCCCGGCCCGCACGGTCCGTGGTGCGGAAGATCCCGACCCCGGTCGCCTCGGCCATCGGAAGCCGTACGTCGCGGGCGAGCGGCTCGTCCGATCCGTCGACGAAGTCCATGACCACCGGCACCCCGCCCCCGGCCAGCGCCTCGTCGGCGTCGCGCACGTTCCGGGCGCCGTACGCGATCCCGTCGTCCGTCACCGAGGCCAGCGTCACGGGGGACGAACCGTCCTCGTCCTCCAGGCAGTAGCCCTTCCCGGCCACCAGGTCGAACGCCAGGTTCCCGGCGATCAGGTAGTCGCCCGAGGGCGGGACGACCGCCTGCGGGAAGCGGCCCGGCTGTATGGCCGGGCGGTGGCACTCGACCGACACCAGGGCCTTGCCGCTCGCGGCGTCGTGCACCGTCCACAGTTCGTGGGTCGCCGCCCGCTCCGAGGACTTCTCCGGCTGCCACTTCGCCAGCACCAGCCCCGCCGCCACGGACGTCGGCACCCCGGAGGCCGGGTCGGCCCCCTTCGGCGCGACCTTCCGGCTGTACCAGCCACCCCGTACCCAGAACTCCCGCGCCCCGCTCACCAGCAGCCCCTGCCCGGTCTGGCCGGCCACCTCCGTCAGCTTCCGGCAGGCGGTACAGCCCTCGGGGTACTTCAGATCCGACGCGGCGATCTTCGACGTCCCGCCGGTCACCGGGTCGATCAGCGCCACGTTCGCGTCGGCGTCGGAGACCACGATGTCCGGGCCGGCCGCGGAGACCGCCGGAGCACCGTTCCACGGCAGTTCCACGTGGTGACGGTCGCCGTCGGTCGCCGCGTACACGTCGATCGAGAGGAACGTCTCCGACGGGGCGAGCCCGTCGCCCGCCTTCCCGTACGACCACGTGACGAAGAACTCCCGGTCCTCCCGGGAGACGGTCAGCAGCCGGGGATAGCTCTCCGGGTCGAGGGCCTGGCGCGCCTCGCTCCGCCACCCCAGCTTCCCGGTGGCCGTGTCGAGGGTGCGCAGCCGGTAGCGCCGGTCCGCCGTGCGCTCCAGGTAGGCGAGGGTGCCGGTCGACCAGGAGAAGGCGATGTCCGGCGAGGCGCCGACGATCTCCCAGCCGCGCGCCGTCGTGTACCGGGGCGGCACGTCGAGCACGGTCCGCGACCCGGACGCGGAGGGCGTGGGCTTCGCCGAAGGGGAGACGGAAACAGCCTCGGGCGCGGCGCCCGCGCTCTCGCCGTCGTTCTTCGAGGCGCCCCCGCCGCAGGTCGCCAGCAGCAGAAGGAGCACCAGGAAGGTCACCCCGCCGACCAGAGTCAGCCGAACGATCCTCTGTCTCATGGGTCCCCCCGTCGGGCTGTCGCGGGTCTCGCGGCGGTCAGCGTAGCAACTGCCACCTGAGCGAGCGGAGTTACACCCGTCCCTGTCGCGCACCCGTGACCCGGCGGGCCCCGCCCGCAGCCGGGTGCGGGGCCCCGCCCTTCTCGCCGGGCGGGGGCGGGGCGCGCCGCGAATAGAATTCGTCGGTGAACGTCACCCTCCCCACCGCCGAAGCCCTGCGCACGGCCCTCGCCGGTCTGCTCGACGGACTGCCGCCCAAGCAGGCGGCCCAGGCCGTCGACCGGTTGATCGCCAGCTACCGCGGCACGACCCCGACCGACGCGCCGGTGCTGCGGGACCGGGCGGACGTCGTCGCCTACGCCGCGTACCGGATGCCCGCGACCTTCGAGGCCGTGCGGGCCGCCCTGGACGCGTTCCGCGAGGCCGCGCCGGAGTGGGAGCCGGCCACCCACACCGACGTCGGCGGCGGCACCGGCGCGGCGAGCTGGGCCGTCGCCGGGGCCTGGGACGGGCCTCGGACCACGGTCCTGGACTGGGCCGAACCCGCCCTCGCGCTCGGCCGTGAACTGGCCGAGGCCGGCGGGCCCCCCGGGCTGCGGGCCGCGCGGTGGCAGCCCGCCCGCATCGGCGCCGGGCTGGACCTGGACCCCACGGACCTGGTGACCGTCTCGTACGTACTCAAGGAACTGACCCCCGCCGCGAGGACCGGGCTGGTCGACGCGGCGGCCGCGGCCGCGCAGGCCGTCGTGGTCGTGGAGCCCGGCACCCCCGACGGGTACGCCCGGGTGATCGAGGCGCGCGACCGGCTGATCGCCGCAGGGCTGACCGTGGCGGCACCCTGCCCGCACAGCGCCGCCTGCCCCATCGAGCCCGGCACCGACTGGTGCCACTTCTCCGCCCGGGTCAGCCGCTCCTCCCTGCACCGGCAGGTCAAGGGCGGAACGCTGAGCCACGAGGACGAGAAGTTCTCCTACGTCGTGGCGACCCGCTTCCCCGTCCGGCCGGTGGCCGCCCGGGTCACCCGCAGGCCGCAGATCCGCAAGGGCCAGGTCCTGCTGGAGCTCTGCACCCGGGACGAGGCGCTGCGGCGGGAGACGGTCACCAAACGCCACGGCGCGCTGTACCGGGCGGCCCGGGACACCGACTGGGGCGACGCCTGGCCGCCGCCCGAGGAGGACTGACCGGACGGGTCCCGGCCCCGGTCACGAGGACCGACCGGACCGGTCCCGGTCCCGGTCACCGGTCCCGCAGCTCCTGGGTGCAGCACTTCACGCTGCCGCCGCCCTTCAGCAGCTCGCTCAGGTCCATCGGCACCGGCTCGAAGCCCCGGTCCCGCAGCGGATCGAACAGCCCCGTCGCGGCCTGTGGCAGCAGCACGTGCGCTCCGTCGCTGACCGCGTTCAGGCCGAGCGCGGCGGCGTCCGGCTCCCCGGCGATCAGGGCGTCCGGGAAGAGCCGGGCCAGCACGGAACGGCTGCCGGGGGAGAACGCGCCGGGGTAGTACATGATCTCGTCGGCCGCGTCGTCGAGCACGCAGAGCGCCGTGTCCAGGTGGTAGTAGCGCGGATCGACCAGGTCCAGGCCGATCACCGGCCGGCCGAAGAACTCCTGCGCCTCGTCGTGCGCGAGCGGACTGGACCGGAAACCCGTGCCCGCCAGCACGAAGGACGCCGTGACGGCGAAATCGCCCTCACCCTCGTTCACGTGCTCCGGCTCGTGGAACTCCGCGTAACCGTGGAGGCGGAACCACTCCCGGTGCGCCTCGGCCTCACCGTGCCGCTCCTGGTGCGCGAACCTCGCGCCGAGCACCCGCCCGTCGATCACGGTCGCGCCGTTGGCGGCGAAGACCATGTCCGGCAGACCGGGCAGCGGCGTCAGCTCCTCCACCGTGTGACCGAGGGACCGGTAGCGCTCACGGAGGTCCTCCCACTGCGTCTGCGCCAGCGGCAGGTCGACGGGCTTGGAGGGGTCCATCCACGGGTTGATGGAGTAGGTGACCCGGAAATGTGCCGGGGGGCACATCAGATAGCGACGAGGGGTGGCGTCACGGTGCACGGGGGCTCCTCACGAACGGCAGCCTCGGCTGCGGCACGGTGGGGTGCGCGCGGTCTGCGCGTGAGCCCATGGTGCGCCGCGCGGACCCCGGTCCGCAGTGCGCCGATCGGGTGACGGTGTGCCCGGTGCGCCCGACCGCAGGGTGCCGTACGCCATCGGCGGGCGTGCTTCCGAGAGGCCCGGAGCTCTCGCCGCGATGGGGGAGGATGCCCGGTAATGACCCGCTATCGGGAGTGATGTCCCTCACTCGGGGCGGTGGTGTTCAACCCCGCTGGCGAACTCTGGCCACCCGAGGCGCAGGATGGTGGGACCATGGACGGGTAACGCTGAGGTGAGGGGATAGATGGGCGCCGATTCCGGCCGCAACCGCGGCACCGAGGGCAAGATTTCCCAGTGGCTGCGGCGACGACCCAAGCAGCAGACCGATGCGGACGGCTCGGCCCGACTGGGCATGCTCCTGGCCGTCGCCGAGGCGGGGATGCCGATCTCGCCCGCCGCCCACCCGCTCGGGCACCGATGTTCGTGCGAACGCATCGGATGTCCCACCCCCGCCCGTCACCCCGTGTCCTTCGCCTGGCAGACGCAGTCGACCACCGACCGCGCGCAGATCGAACGCTGGGCCGAAGGGCAGCCGCTGGCGAACTTCATCACCGCCACCGGGATGGTCCACGACGTGCTGGACGTGCCGCTCTCGGCCGGCGTCAGCGCCCTGGAACGGCTCACCGGACGCGGCATCGACGTCGGACCCGTCGCCCGCTCCGGCGACGACCGGATGCTCTTCTTCACCGCCACCCGCGGCACCCCCGAGGACGAGGACGAGTGGTGGCCCTGCGAGCTGGACTCGCACCCCGAGACGATGGACGAACACCCCGGGCTGCGCTGGCACTGCCGCGGCAGCTACGTCCTGCTCCCGCCCGCCCGTCTGCCTGGTGAGCTCGACGTGCGGTGGGTACGCGGCCCCGAACACCCGCTGCCGGACCCGCTGACCCTGCTGGAAGCGCTCACCGACGCCTGCGCCGTGTACGTGGACAGCGACGAGGCCACCGGCCTGGATCCCGCCGCGGTGGCCTGGCCGCTGGGCCGCTGAGCGCTCGGACACCATGAAGCGGGGAGCCGGGTCGCACGCCGTGGACCGGGCGCCGTTCGTCGTGACGGCGGGCGCCGGGCCCCGACGCCCGGCCGGCTCATTCGCCGGTCGCCGCGACCAGTCCCGGCAGCCGGTTCAGTACGGTCACCTTCGCGCCCCCGGCCGCGCCCCGCGCGGGCACGTACACCAGCTGGCTGGAGACGCGCTCCTTGGTGAGTGAGGTCTTCGCCTCGCCCGACAGCAGTGCCTGGGTGTCCCTGTTCACGTCGGGCTTCAGCCCCTGGGCGGCCGTCTGGCGCTCGTAGTGCTTGCTGCTGAAGAAGACCAGCGCCCCGCCGTCCTTCGTCGCGAGCCCGTACGGGCGGAACGCGCCGTCGAGCGGACGGTCGATGTACTGGTACGAGAACCCGGGCTTCTTCGTCGCCGCGCGGGCGGCCCGCCATCCCGACGTGGTCCCGCCCGCCGCGAACACGTCCGGCGCCCCGGTGGACAGGAAGTCGGTGTACGAGGTGCTCAAGTCCTGCGGCTTGACGGCGAGTCGGGCGCTCACGGTTTCGACGGGCTTCGCCAGGCCGTCCGCGTCCAGCGCGAACTCCGGTACCTGTGAGGGCGCCACGACCCCGAGATAGGGCACCTTCCACCGCGCGTCCGGCCCGGTCCGCTCGAAGACGAGCAGCCAGCGGGTGTCCTCGTCGCCCTTGTCCACGTCACGGTTGGAGTCGACGTCCGCGAAGAAGTAGCGCGGCCAGCCCGCCTTCTTCGGTACGACGTAGTGCGCGTCGGACAGTTCCAGCGGGAGGTGGGCCGCCGCCGGGTTCTCGGTGTAGGTGGACCGGGCCTTCAGCCCCGCCTGGTTGATCGCCCCGAGCGACCCGGTCACCCGTTCCGCGTCCAGGGCGGGATCGAGCGCCGCGTCCGCCGCGTTGTACGCCGTGAGGAAGTCCTTGAGGGCTTGGTTTGCCTCGGACTCCGTCGCCGCGGGCACCTGCTCCAGCTCCCCGTGCACCGTCACGCAGCCGCTCGCCGTCACGCCCAGTACCGTCGCCACCGCGAGCCCCGCCGCCGACCGACCCAGCCTTCTCATCCGTTGCCTTCTGCGCCTTCTGATCCGTCGTCCGCACTGACCGTCCGAACCCTACCGGGGCGAAGAAGCGCGTGAGGGCGAGGAGTCGATATACGCCCCGCGCGCGGGCCGGCCGCCCGCGACCGTCACAGGTCCCGGGCGGGTACGACGAGGGGCGCCCCCGTCCGCGGATGCGGGAACACCTCGACGGGCTGCCGGTACACCTCGCCGAGGAGTGGGCCGGTGAAGACCTCGGCCGGCGGTCCGGCCGCCGCGATCCGCCCGCCCCGCAGCACCACCGCCCGGTCCGCGTACGTGGCGGCCAGCCCCAGATCGTGCAGCACCACGACGACTGCGTCCCCGGCGCGGGACCGCTCCCGGCAGATCCGCAGCACCAACTCCTGGTGGCGCAGGTCGAGCGCGGCCGTGGGTTCGTCGAGCAGCAGCAGCGGGGCGCGCTGGGCGAGGACCCGGGCCAGTGCCACCCGGGCCCGCTCGCCGCCGGAGAGCGCGGAGAAGGGCCGGTCCGCGAAGGCGGAGACCTCGGTGGCCTCCATCGCGGCGGCCACCGCCGCTTCGTCCTCGTCCGCCCGGGCCGTACCCGACCACGGGGCCCGCCCCATGCGGACGACCTCCGCCACCGGGAAGGGGAAGGAGAGCACCGTCGACTGCGGCAACACTGCCCGGCGCAGGGCGAGTTCGCCGGCCGTCCAGGACCCGGCGGGCCGCCCGTCGATCCGTACCCCGCCCGCGTCGGGCGGCAGGTCGGCGGCGAGCGCGGCGAGCAGCGTGGACTTGCCCGCGCCGTTCGGGCCCACGAGCGCCACCACCTCGCCCGCGTGCGCGACCAGCGAGACGTCGTCGAGCACCTGGCGGCCGCCGAGCCGCACAGAGAGCCCGGTGGCCTCCGCCACCGGTGTGCCGGATGCCTGACGGATCGGCAGTTCGCGTTCCCGTGCGGCGAAGAGTCCGAGCAGACCGCGTCGTTCACGTGTGCTCATGCCCAACCACCTTGCTTGCGACGGGTCCTGCGCAACAGCCAGAAGAAGAACGGACTGCCGAAGAGTGCGGTGAGCACCCCGAGCGGAAGCTCGGCCGGCGCGGCCACCGTGCGGGCGGCCAGATCGGCCACCACCAGTACCAGTGCTCCGCCCAGCGCGCTGCCGGGGACCAGGAAACGGTGGCCGGGGCCGTTCGCCATCCGCAGCAGATGGGGGACGAGCAGCCCCACGAACGAGATGATCCCCGCGACCGCGACAGCCGCCGCGGTCAGCATCGCCACCACCAGGACCAGCACGATCCGCAGCCGCTCCACGTCCACCCCGAGATGACGGGCCGGCCGCTCGCCCAGCGCGAGCAGGTCCAGCTTCCGTGCGGAGAACGGTGCGACCAGCAGCCCGAGAGCCGCGCACGGCAGCACCGCCAGCACCTTGGGCCAGGTCGCCTGGGCCAGCGAGCCGAGCTGCCAGAAGGTGATCTGGGTGACCTGGGCGTTGTCGGCGAAGAAGAGGAACAGGCCGATCAGCGCCCCGGCGAAGGCGTTGACGGCGATTCCCGTGAGGATCAGGGTCACCACCTCGGTCCGCCCGCCCGACCGCGAGAGCGCGTACACCAGGAGCACCGTCGCGAGACCGGCGGCGAACGCGCAGACGGTGACGGTCCAGTTGCCGAAGAAGCTCAGGCCGAGGGCGATGGAGGCGACCGCGCCGACGGCCGCGCCGGAGGAGACGCCGATGACGCCGGGCTCGGCCAGCGGGTTGCCGAACACGCCCTGCATCAGGGCGCCCGCGCAGCCGAGCGAGGCGCCGACCAGCAGGGCGAGGGCGACCCGGGGCAGCCGGACGTTCCACAGCACGCTCTCACCGACCCGGTCCAGGGCGTGGCCGCCCAGCCCGGCCCGGTGCTGGACCGAGGCGAGTACGTCGCCGAGCGGGATGTCGTACGCGCCGATGCCCGCCGAGAGCAGGCAGCCGAGGAGCAGCGCCACCGTCAGGGCGAGGGTGAGGGCGGGCGCGGTACGCCGCCGGGGGGCGGCGGCGGGGGAGGGGGCCATCGGCCCGGTGCGTTCCCGCCGGGAGGTGGCGGTCATCGGGTCCCGTCGCCCTCGGCGTAGAGCTGCCCCACGATGTCGGCCAGCACCTGATCGGTGCGCGGGCCGTAGTTGAGGAGTACGCCGTCGTCGACGGAGACGATCCGCCGGTCCAGGCCGGCCGGGGTCTCGGCGACCCCGGGGATCTTCAGCATGCCGTCGATCCCGCCGACGGACTCCAGTCCCTTGGTCATCACGAGGATCGCGTCGGGTGCCGCCTTCGCCAGCGCCTCGCTGGTGATGGCGGTGAAGTCCTTGGTGAGTCCGGAGGCCTTCCCCGCGTCCACCGCCCCGACCGCCTCCAGCAGCGAACTCGCCCCCGACCGTGCGCCGCCCAGCAGGTAGACGGAGGCGGAGCCGCGCAGGTAGAGGAAGGCGACCCGGGGCTGGTCGGCGTGCTCGGGCACGTCCTCGCGGACCGCGGTGAGCCGGGCGGCGGTGCGCTCCACCAGCGCGGCGCCCGCCTCCTCGACGCCGAGCGCGGCGGCGACGGTGCCGATCCGCCGTGCCACGTCGTCGAGTTCCGTGGCCGGCTCGACCACCAGCAGCGGGACACCGGCGTCCCGGATCTGGTCGATCGCTTCGGCGGGGCCGGTGGTGGTGTCGGCGAGGACGAGCGTCGGCCTCAGCGAGAGGACGCTCTCCGCGGACACGTCGTGGGCGCGGGTCACCACGGGGAGGGCCGAGGCCTGTTCGAAGGTGGCGGTGATGTCCCGGGCGACCACGTGCGCACCGAGACCGAGAGTGAAGACGATCTCGTTGAGGGAGCCGGTCAGCGGCACGATCCGGTCCGCCGAGGCGACGGTGACCTCCGTGCCGTCCGCCGAGTCGACGGTGACCGGCAGCTCGGGCACGGGGGTGGCGGCCAGCGGCTCCACCCGGTCCGCCGCGGCCGAACCACCCTTCGCCGCGGCCTGCTTCGGGCCGGAGCCTGCCGTGCCGCCGCACCCGGTGAGCGCCAGCGCCAGCGCGAGGGCCACGGCGGCGGCCGGGCGGCGGAGCCCGGGAAGGCGGGCGGGCGCGGTCCGCGCGGGCTCTCGGGTGTCCCGGCCCGGCGGGGCGAAGTCCTGCGTGTGGGGCACGGGGCCACCGTCCTGTCGTTCCGCTTCGTGCGGGATTGGTCGTCTTTGTGGTCGGCCGCGAACCATGGGCGGAACAAGGGGTGTTCCGAATGTTCCAGGCGTTCTGCGCGTTCTGGGTGATCCCGGGGGTTCCGTCACAGCCTCGGCATAGCTTAGGTTAGCCTTACCTCAGTTCGCCAGGCCTCGGAGGGGTCCATGCTGTCGTCCCGATCCACCCGCGCGCTCGCCGTCGCGCTCTTCGCGGTCCTGCTGGGGGCCCTGCTCCCGGCCACCGCCGCACAAGCGGCGAGCCGTACGGTGCAAGGCGGGCGACTGGACTGGGGGATCAAGTCCTCCTTCCAGAGCTACGTCACCGGCCCCATCGCGGGCGGCAGTTGGAGCCTCACCGGCGGAGCCGCCACGGTCGGCGCGGGCCAGTTCCGCTTCCACTCGGCCACCGGTTCCTACGACCCGGCCACGGGCGCCTTCGCCTCCGGGTTCTCGGGCGGAGTCCACTTCGTCGGCCACCGCACGGACGACGGCTCCTACGAGCTCGACCTCACCATCGCCCGGCCCACCGTCCGGATCTCCGGCGGCTCCGGCACGCTCTACGCCGACATGACCAGCAAGGAGCGGGGGACCGGACGGGTCACCACCCGGTCCCAGGTGCCGCTCGCCACGCTCGGTCTCGGCGGCATCGACATGCGCGGCGGCTCCACCCCCGTCGCGCTCGACAACATCCCCGCGACGCTGACGTCGCAGGGCGCCTCCGCCTTCGCCGGCTACTACACGGCCGGCACCCCGCTCGACCCGGTGACGCTCTCCGTCGACACCGCCGCACCCACCACCGCCGCACCGAAGTCCTCGCCGTCCGCCACGCCGAGCGCGTCCGGGAAGGCCGGCGCCCCGAAGGACGACGCCGACGAGGCGGAAGGGGACGAGACGGCTGGGAACGGCTTCGTGGACGCGGCCGTCGACTGGGGCGTCCGCCGCACCTACCGCGAGTACGTCACCGGTCCGGTCGCCGGGGGTGAGTGGACCCTGGCGGGCGGCGCGAAGGACGGCGGTGCGCTGTTCCGCTTCCCCGAGGGGAAGGGGACGTACGACCCCGGGAAGCGGGCCTTGGAGGCGGCCTTCGCCGGCAGCGTCCACTTCACCGGGGCCGACGGGCTCGACCTGGAACTCGCCCACCTCACCGTCTCGGTGAAGTCCGGCACCGGCACCCTCCGCGCCGACGCCACGAACGCCGGAGCCGTCTCGGTGAACGTCCCGCTGGTCACCTTCGCCGCCGCGGGGCTCACACCGAAGGACGGGCTCGCGGTCCTCACCGAGGCGCCCGCCACCCTCACCACCGCCGGGGCGAAGGTCTTCGGTTCCCTGTACGCCGCCGGCACCGCCATGGACCCGGTCACCCTGGCCGTCGCCGTGGACCGGGGCGCGAAACTGCCCGCCCTGCCCGACCTGGGGAGCGGGGCCACCGCCTCGGCCGCTGCTACCCCCTCCGCGAGCCCGTCCGTCACCGTGGCGACGGCCGCCGAGACGGACTTTGGCCCGGCCGCCGGGTGGTGGCTGACAGTCGGCGCCCTCGCCCTCGCCGCCGCTGCCGGAGTGCTCTGTGCCGCCCGCCGCCGCGCCCGCCGCTCCCGGGTTTCCGAGGAGACCCCGGGCGACTGAGCCCGCCCGGCCTCCTCCCGAACCCCTGGCCCACCCGGGCCCCAGGGCCGTGCACGCGCGGCCCGCTCCCTGACTTCCCCCTCCCGGCGCGGCGGTCTCCGGAACCCCCGGACCCGGCCGCGCGCCCACCCCTGCCCTTCTTCGCCCCCTTCCTCCGAGGAGACCCTGACCATGGCAGCCAATCGCCGCCCCATAGCCCTCGCCGCGGCCGTCGCCACCGCCGCCGCGCTGGGCGCCACCTTCGCGCTCCCGGCCCTCGCCGCCGACTCCGGTGCCGCCACCGGCACCGCCGCCGCCGCGGCGACCCGGCTGGAGCTGAAGGACGGCACGCTCGACTGGGGCTTCAAGCAGTCCTTCCGCAGTTACATCGGTGCCGCCGGAAAGATCACCGTCTCCAACGGCGCCGAACAGGCCGCGAACAACGGCGCGTTCACCTTCGTCCATGGCAAGGGAAGCTACGACCTCGCCACCCACGGCACCGACACCGCCTTCGAGGGCGGCGTCAACTTCTGGGCCCACGAAGGCGTCCTCGACATCACGCTCTCCGACGTCAAGGTCTCCACCACCGGGACCGGCGGCGCGATCACCGCCGACCTGAAGACCCCCGCGGGGACGCAGGACGACGTGGCCGTCGCCGACCTGGATCTGTCGGCCGTCCGGCCCGGTCAGGGCGACGGTGGAGCGATGGTCTTCAAGGACATCCCCACCACGCTGACGAAGCTCGGCTCCGAGGCGTTCAACGGCATGTACCAGGAGGGCCAGGCCCTCGACCCGGCCACGCTCACCGTCACGGCGGTCACCCCCGCGACCGAGGAGCCGACCGACGAGCCGACCGACGAGCCGACGGACGAGCCGACGGGCGAGCCGACGAAGGAGCCCACCACCGCGCCGACCGCCGAACCGACGAAGGAGCCGACCGGCACCCCCTCGCCGGACGCCTCCGCCACGACGCCCGCCGCCGAGCAGGGCGCCCTGGTGGACGGCACCCTCGACTGGGGCGTCAAGGAGTCCTTCCGCTCGTACGTCACCGGCCCGATCGCGAGCGGCTCGGTCGAGACGACCGGCGGCGCGAAGACCACCGCGAACGGCTACCGCTTCGGCGATGCCACCGGCCGGTTCGACGCGGCGAAGAAGAGCCTGGAGGCCGACTTCAAGGGCCAGGTCCGCTTCCTCGGCCACAAGAGCGGCGACACCTACGCCCTCGACCTCTCCTTCTCCGCCCTGCGCGTCGAGGTGACCGGCACCTCCGGCAAGCTGATCGCCGACGTGTCCTCCAAGGACCGCGAGACCGGAAAGACCGAGGTCAGCAAGGGCCTCGTCGTCGCCGACCTCACCGTGCCCGCCGCCGCACCGACCGCGAAGGACGGTGTGGTGACGCTCGTGGGCGTCCCCGCCACGCTCACCGAAGCCGGCTCCGCGGCCTTCGGCGGGATGTACGAGAAGGGGGAGAAGCTCGACGCGCTGACCGTCGCCGTCTCCCTCGACGAGAACGCCCAGCTGCCGGGTACCGGCGCCACGGGCTCGACCGGCACCACGGGCTCCACCGGCTCGACCGGTTCCACCGGCACCACCGGCTCCGGCTCGGTGGGTGGCGGCGAGGGCGGCAGCGTCGGCGGCTCGGGCTCGCTCGCCGCCACCGGCGCCGACCTGCCCACCGGTGCCCTGCTCGCCGCCTCCGGCCTCGTCGTCGCCGTCGGCGCGGGAGCGCTCGTCGTGGCACGCCGCCGTACCGGCACCGCAGCCGCCTGACCCGCCCCGACCGGAGCCACCCGCGCCCCGGTCTTCCCGGCCGCCCCGACCGCTCCGCGCGGCCGGGGCGGCCGGGCTGCCCGCGCACCGTGCGGAACCGTCCCCGCGGGGCCGGGTCCCGAACGGATGCTTGAATGCCGGTATGAGCGAATTCGACGTACCCGACGGCATCGACGTCCTGCGGGTGTTCTGCGCCCCCGACGGCCGGCACGGGAACGCCCTCGGTGTCGTACGGGACGGCAACGACTTTCCCGACGAGACTTCCCGCCAGGTGCTCGCCGCCGAACTCGGCTTCAGCGAGACGGTGTTCGTGGACGACCCGGAACGCGGGCGGGTGGACATCTACACCCCCGGGCGCCGGCTGCCCTTCGCCGGCCATCCGCTCGTCGGCAGTGCCTGGCTGCTCGACCTGGAGATCCTGGAACTCGAAGTGGGCGACGTGTTCGCCCGTCAGGACGGCGAGTTCACCTGGATCACGGCGCGCCCGGAGTGGGCGCCGCCGAGGGACGTGGTGCGGTACGACTCAGCCGCCGAGGTCGAGGCCCTGACCGGGCCCCCGCCGGGGGACGGCTGGCTGTACGTGTGGGCCTGGGAGGACGAGGCGGCGGGCCGCGTCCGGGCGAGGGCGTTCCCGCGCCGCGACGACGGCATCGTGGAGGACGAGGCGACCGGAGCGGCCGCCCTGCTGCTCACCGCACGGCTCGGCCGCGCGCTCAACATCACCCAGGGGCGCGGCTCCCAGATCCTCACCGCGCCCGCACCGGACGGCACGGTGGAGATCGGCGGCCGGGTCGTGCTGGCCCACCGGGGCTGACCCGCGCGGGCACGCGCGCGGCGGCGGGAACGGCGGACGGGGCCGGGCGGGGTGTGGTCACCCCGCCCGGCCCCGTCCGCCCCGCCTCAGGCACTGAGCGGGAAGACCTCGCCCAGTTCACGGAAGACGGCCGTGTTGAGCGCGAAGGCGCGCTTGCACTCGTCCACGATGCGCTGCCGCTCCAGGTCGTCGGCGTCGACGGCGTCCAGCAGATCCCGGTAACTCCGCTTGAAAGCGGCCGGGTTGGTTATCTCCTCGAAGACGTAGAACCGCACCCCGTCACCCTTGTGCGCGAAACCCCAGGTCTTTTCGGCCCGGTCGCGGATGATCTGGCCGCCGGAGAGGTCGCCGAGGTAACGCGTGTAGTGGTGCGCTATGTAGCCGGCGGGCCAGTCGCGGGCGCAGGCCGCGACCCGTTCGGCGTACGCGGCCGTGGCGGGCAGTGGCTCCAGGCCCTCGCGCCACTGCGGCCCCCGCAGGTGCGCCAGGTCGCGCTCCAGTTCGGTGAGCCGCATCAACGGCTCCTGCACGAAGGGCCCTGCGACCGGGTCCAGCCGCAGCCGTTCGGAGCCCTCCTCCAACGCGCGGTACACGAACCACAGTTGTTCGGTGTAGCGGGTGTACGCATCCACGCCCAGGCGTCCGCCGAGCAGGTCGCCCATGAAGGTCGAGGTCTCCGCCTCCGTGTGCTGCTCGTGGGAGGCGGTGCGGATGACCGTGGAGAACGGGGTGACGGTGCCGACGGACGTGTCCAAGGAGGGCCTCCGGGGGCCGAGGGAGCGGAAAGCGTGACGGTGCACGGGGCGCGTGGCACCGACGCGGCGGTTCGCGCCGCGCGGCCACCCCCCGATCCTCTTACTTAGGCTTACCTAAGTCAACAGGATGCCGACGATCCGTCGGTAAACCCGCCGTGTCCGGCGCGCGGCGTCCCGACCAACCGGCGCCCGGTGAAAAGCGCGCGCCCGGTGGGACGCAACCCCTGTCTCGGGTTCCGTCCCACCGGGCGCGGCCGTGCCCCGGGGGCCCGGCGGTCCTACGGCAGCGTGAGGATGTCCGCCCCGGTCTCCGTCACCACGAGGGTGTGCTCGAACTGGGCCGTCCGCTTGCGGTCCTTGGTGAGCACGGTCCAGCCGTCGTCCCACATGTCGTATTCGTGGGTGCCCAGCGTCAGCATCGGCTCGATGGTGAACGTCATCCCCGGCTGCATCACGGTGGTGGCGTGCGGGCTGTCGTAGTGCGGCACGATCAGGCCGGAGTGGAACGAGGTGTTGATGCCGTGCCCGGTGAAGTCCCGCACCACGCCGTAGCCGAAGCGCTTGGCGTACGACTCGATGACCCGGCCGATCACGTTGATCTGGCGGCCGGGGCGGACCGCCTTGACGGCGCGGCTCAGCGACTCGCGGGTGCGCTCCACCAGCAGCCGGGACTCCTCGTCCACGTCGCCGCAGAGGTAGGTGGCGTTGTTGTCGCCGTGCACGCCGTTGATGTACGCCGTCACGTCCAGGTTCACGATGTCGCCGTCGCGCAGCACGGTCGAGTCGGGGATGCCGTGGCAGATGACCTCGTTGACCGAGGTGCACAGGGACTTGGGGAAGCCCCGGTAGCCGAGCGTCGACGGGTACGCCCCGTGGTCGATCATGAACTCGTGGGCCACGCGGTCCAGTTCGTCGGTGGTGACGCCCGGGGCGATGTGCCTGGCGGCTTCCTCCATCGCCTGCGCGGCGATCCGGCCGGCGACGCGCATCCGTTCGACGGTGTCGGAGTCCTGGACCTCCGGGCCTGTGTACGGGGTCGGGCCCGGCTTGCCCACGTACTCGGGGCGCCGGACATTTCCGGGTACGGAACGGACGGGAGAGATCTCCCCGGGTGCGAGCAGTGACTGACCAGACATGTCAGCGAGTCTAACCAGCGCCCCTGGGGCAAGCTGGCACAGAGGAAAGGAGTCCCGATGGCCCTGTTCAAGAAGCGCACGGTCGGCAAACCGGGCGAGTGGTACTACTGCCTGGAGCACAAAAAGGTCGAGGAAGGCCCCGAGTGCCCGGCGAAGGACCGCTTCGGCCCGTACGCCTCGCGCGAGGCGGCGCAGCACGCCATGGACACCGCGCAGGAGCGGAACCTGGAGTGGGACACCGACCCCAAGTGGCACGACCGCAACCGGCCCCCGGCCTCCTGACGGAGCCGGAGTCCGCACGGTTTCCCGGTCGGACGGCCCTGACGTTCAGACCGCCGGCACCCCCGGGGCGCCCGGCGCGTCCGGGGCGCCGGTGCCCGTCGTGACGGCGGTGGCCGTCGCGGCGGCGTCCCTGCGGCGTACGGCGTCCTCGTCGGTGGCGGAGTCGTACCGGAGCAGTTTGGGGAGCGTCGCCGTCAGCAGGGCCACCGAGGCGACGCAGGCCACCCCGCCCGTCCAGACCGCGGAGCGGGTGCCGGTCCAGCCCGCCATCGCACCCGCCCGGACCTGGCCCAGCTGCGGCCCGACGCTGTAGGAGAGCACCTCGATACCGGCCAGCCGGCCCCGCAGTTCCTCCGGGATGGTCTGGTTCCAGATGGCAGAACGGCCCAGTCCGCTCAGCATGTCGCCCGCACCCGCGACGCCCAGGCAGACCAGCACCGGCCAGACGCTCCCGAAGAGCCCCGCCCCCGCGATGGCCAGCCCCCAGGCGGCGGCCCCGAACACCACGAAGAGACCGTGCCGCCGCACCCGGGAGGTCCAGCCGCTGGTCAGCCCCAGCACCAGGGAGCCCACCGACCCGGCGGCGTACATCAGTCCCAGCGACCACGGGGCGTCCAGGTCGTCCGCGAGGAACGGGAAGACCGCGTTCGGGAACGCGAAGAACATCGCCGCCATGTCGATCGCGTACGTCCCCAGCAGCACCGGCCGGCTCCACGCGTACGCCGCGCCCTGGGCGATCCCGCGCAGCGACGGCTTGACCGCGTCGCGGGCGGGCGGCGCGGGGGTGAGCCGCAGGCACAGGACGACCGAGACGGCGAAGGTGACGACGGTGACCGCGTACGCGGTGGCGTGCCCGGCGTAGGCGACGACCAGGCCCGCCAGGGCCGGACCGGCGATGGCGCCCACCTGCCAGCGCAGGGCGTTCAGCGCGGCGGCGGCCGGCAGGTGCTCGTGCGGCACGATCCGCGCCAGCAGCGAGTCGAGCGCGGGCCGCTGGAGCCCCGCGAGCGCGGACACGCCCCCGGCGACGACGTACAGCGGCCAGAGCAGCGGGTCCGGCAGCAGGGCGTTGACCAGCAGGATCACGGCCAGCACACCGAGTCCGGCCTCCGTGGCGAGGATGACCTTGCGGCGGTCCTCGGCGTCCGCGAGCGCCCCGCCGTACAGCCCGAAGACCACCATCGGCACGAGCTCCACCGCGCCCATCGCCCCGACCGCCAGCGGGGATCCGGTCAGCTCCTTGATCTGGAGCGGCAGCGCGATCAGCGCCATGAAACTGCCGAAGAACGTGATCAGCCCCTGGCCCCAGAGCAGCCGGAAATCGGCGGAGGCGTGCCAGGGAGCGAGGTCGGGGAGGGCGGCGCGGAGGATGCGGCGGGTACGGGAAGCGCGGCGGGGGCGCGGGACGTTCACGAGAGATCATGGTCCGGGCGCCCGGGGGTGCGGCGCAACCCCGTCTCGGCCCTGAATACCCGCTCGACCAGCGAAGATGTCGACGCGTTGGAGCGCCCCGCAGGGGGTGCGGAAGCAGAACCGGTCCGCTACCAGCGGGCCGGTGGAGGAGCGGTGAGCCGGTCGGCCAGCCGCGAGAGCCGGTCCCGGAAGGAGCGCCGCCCGTGCGCGGCCGGCCGGCCGGTCTCCCCGGCCGCCGCGCTCACCAGATGCTGCACGGTGTCCAGGTCCACGTCGTCCTCCTCGGTCACCACCAGCGCCTCGTGGCCGACCCCCCGCACCTCGGGATCGCCGCCGCCCAGCGTGAGCACGGTCGCCCCCGAGCGCCGGGCGTCCCACACCCGCTCCAGCAGCCCGCCGTCCGGCCGCTCCGGTGCCACCAGCAGCAGCGTCTCGCCCCGCCCGGCCGCCTCGATCCGCCCCAGCCCCACGGCCAGATGCGCCGGATCGGCCGGCCGCACCCGGTGACGTACCAGCGTGGGGGTCAGCTCGGGCAGCCCCGACCAGGTCGCCTCGTCGACCAGGTGCGCCGCCATGTGCCAGGGCTCGTACGACTCCGTCCCGACCAGCAGTAGCCCGCCGCCCTGCGGGACGACGGACGAACGAAGGGCCCCGGCGAACCGGTGGGCCGCGCCCGGCCACTCGGTCCCGGCGAGCACCTCACGCAACAGCGCCACGCGCACGGCATCCATGGCCCGGCATCATGCAGGAGCCCGGGGCCGTCGCGCAGCCGGACACGGAAGGTGCACCCGTACGGGACGACCCCGCCACGGTCCGGGGTATCCGGCCGCCCTCCCGGTACCCCCCAGTAGTGTCGGGACCATGACTACCCACGACAGTGCCGGTGCGCCCAAGGCGCCCGCCAAGGACCCCTGGGACCTGCCCGACGTCTCCGGACTCACCGTCGGCGTGCTCGGCGGCACCGGGCCGCAAGGCCGCGGACTCGCCTACCGACTCGCCCGCGCCGGGCAGCGCGTGACCATCGGCTCCCGCGACGCCGCCCGCGCCGCCGAAGCCGCCGCCGAACTCGGACTCGGCATCGAGGGCGCCGACAACGCCGCGTGCGCGCTCCGCAGCGACATCGTGATCGTCGCCGTGCCGTGGGAGGGCCACGCCAAGACGCTGGAATCGCTGCGCACGGAGCTCGCCGGCAAGCTCGTCGTCGACTGCGTCAACCCGCTCGGCTTCGACAAGAAGGGCGCCTACGCCCTCAAGCCGGAGGAGGGCAGCGCCGCCGAACAGGCCGCAGCCCTGCTGCCGGACTCCCGGGTCACCGCCGCCTTCCACCACCTCTCGGCGGTGCTGCTCCAGGACGCCGCCGTCGACGAGATCGACACCGACGTGATGGTGCTGGGCGAGGCCCGCGCCGACACCGACATCGTGCAGGCCCTCGCCGGCCGGATCGCCGGCATGCGCGGCGTCTTCGCCGGACGGCTGCGCAACGCCCACCAGGTCGAATCGCTCGTCGCCAACCTGATCTCGGTCAACCGCCGGTACAAGGCACACGCGGGACTGCGCGCCACCGACGTGTGATCCGTAGCGGACGCCCCGCGCCCGGGGGCGTACCCGCGGCGGAACGGATCGGGGCATGAGGGACACTGGACGGGACCGCGCGCCACCCCGGACAGGAGCCTCCCCCATGCCCCGCATCGCCCTCTACTCCCTCGTCGTCTGCGTCCTCGCCGTCGTCGCGGCGGTGGTCTCCTTCGCCCAGGGCAGCCTGCTGGGCATCCTCTGGGTGCTGGTGGCGGGGCTCTCGTCCAACATGGCCTGGTACTACGTGCGCCGTCACCGCCTGACCACCGGCGGCTGACCGCGACGGACGGCCCGGGACCGGGACGCGAATCGCGGGGTCAGTACACCTCAAGCGTGCTGCGAAAGCCCCGTCCGTCCGGCGACGCCCGGCACGCACGCTCGCCGCGCTGCCGGGATCGCCCCGACACATCTGTCAGAGACGGCCTAAGGGCCAAGGCCGTGAAGTTAAGACGTGGGCGTTGGCGTCAAGATCTTGATGTTGAGGGTGGCTGTGTGGGTGTGCCGGTCGACTCTGAGGCTTTTGTATGCGTATCGGGATAGGGGTCGTTTCACCGCTCGGGGGCTGACGCGGAGGCGGCGGGCGGGCATGAGCTGGTCCAGGACGGCTCGGCCGATCGTTCCGACGAGGTCGATCGCGGTGTCGGCGATGATGCCTGCGGCTCGGACGATCTGATCGCGGGCGCATCGTAGTGCGACGCTGAAACTTCCCCGGTCGGGGTCGGCTCCGGGTGTGGTCCCGGTGGCGTCGGCGATCGCGATCCGCAGGGCCTGGTAGGCGCTCAGGAGGGCGTAGACCTCCTGGGAGATGCCTGCACAGGTCTGGGAGCGCAGGACTCGTCGGCCCAGCATCGACTTCTTGATCGCGAAGTAGGCAGACTCCACTTCCCATCGCTCGTGATAGAGGCTGACCAGGTCGGATGCCGGGTATCGGTGGTGGTCGAGGAGGCTGGTGGCCATTCGGTAGAGGCCGGTCGTGCGGCCCTGGCTGGTGATGATGGTGATCTCGCATTCGATGATGCGGACTTCGAGGCCGCCGAAGCGGGAGAGGTGGGAGCCGTCCTCGAAACGCTCCAGGACCGGAGGTCTGCGGGCGGCCGAGATACGGGCCAGGAAGGCGGCCTCGGTGCCGGCGACGGCGGTCAGGAACGGATTGCCGGAGAAGCCCCGGTCGAGAAGGACGATCATTCCCGCGTGCAGGGAACGGGTCAGTCGTGTGCCGTAGACGGTTTCGCCGCTGGTGCGGGGGCCGAAGGCGGCGTCCAGGACCGCGCGGGTGCCGCAGGCCACCAGCGCGGTCAGGCAGATCTGCGGGTAGCCGGAGGTCCCGTACTGGTTGGTGATCCCGCCCAGACGGGCCCGGTGCAGCGGGCTGTCGGGGACGTCGAGGCAGGTACCGTCGATCGCGACGGTCAGCAGGCCCTTGAAATGGGCGCCGGCGGTACGGATCGCCGTGGCCGGCCCGCGCAACAGGTCGAACAGGGCCTGCATGGGACGCGCCCCCAGGCGTGTCCGGGCGTGCCAGAGCGCCGTGCCGGTCACGTTCGCGACCGGTATCGCCTCCAGTGAGGCAGTGAGCTTGCGCCAGACCGCCAGGTAGCCGCAGTCGTCGAAAAGGGCCGCGGCCAGCAGCAGGTAGACCACCACCCGGGCAGGGATCTTCCGCAGCCGCTGCTGGACCGCACCTGTTTCGGCAAGGGCCGCGTCGACCATCTCGAACGGGACGATCCGGGTGAGTTCCCCCAGATGCCCGGGAGCGAACAGGCCCTTGGCTACCGTGATTTCACTCGTGATGACACACTGATCGGACAGCGGAGCCTCCGGTGCTGTGAACGGCTGTCTTGGTCGACTGCCAGTTCTACCGGGGCTCCGCTTCTCACGTCCCGGATCGCACCAGATCAACCCACACGCCAACCCGTCCCCCGAGCCGTAACTTCACGGCCTTGGCCTAAGGGCTGTCCCGCCAGAGCCGTGCAGCGGGGGTCCTGCTGATCGGTGAACTCCCGCCAGAAGCGGTAGAGGTCCTGCCCGCAGTACGTCTCGAAGTCGCTGACCCCCAGCCCCCGCAGCAGTGCGTCGACGGCGTCGAAGAACACGCCGTTCACCTCCGGCACCCACAGCAGCGCGAACACCGCGATCAGCCCGAACGGTGCGAAGGGCTCCACCTGGCGCCGCACCCGGTACGACAGCCAGGGCTCGATCACCCCGTACCCGTCCAGCCCCGGCACCGGTACGAAGTTCAGGATCGCGGCCGTGATCTGGAGCATCGCCAGGAACGCCAGCGCGAACCGGAACCCGAGCGGCACCCCGTCGAGGCCGCCCAGCCAGAACGGCGCCGTGCAGACGACGGCGAACGCGACGTTCGTCAGCGGGCCCGCCGCCGAGATCAGGCTGTGCTTCCAGCGGCCCCGGATGCGGCCCCGCTCGATGTACACGGCACCGCCGGGCAGCCCGATGCCCCCCATGATCACGAAGAGCACCGGCAGCACGATGCTGAGCAGCGCGTGCGTGTACTTCAACGGGTTGAGCGTCAGATAGCCCTTCGCCCCGATCGAGATGTCCCCGCTGTGCAGCGCGGTCCGGGCGTGCGCGTACTCGTGGAGGCAGAGCGAGACGATCCAGGCACCGGTGACGAAGAGGAAGACGGCGAACCCGGTCTGCTCGGCGAACCCCGTCCACACGGCCGCGCCGGCGGCGGCCGTGACGGCGGCGATCCCGAGGAAGACCGGGCTGACGCGCCGGTCGTTGCGGCTGATCCCAGTGGTCATGCGACGAGAGTAGGCGCACCCGCCCCGCGGCCTCCGGCCCGCCCGGCATTTCTCCCTCGGCCCTTGGCGGCGCGCCTTCGGGTGGCGCGTCTTCGGGCGGCGCCTCTTCTCCTGCACCCGTTCGGGCATGGTGAAGGTCGCGGTCAGCCCCGCGTCGTCCGCGCAGCCCAACTCGCGGGCGAGCGAGAGGGAGACGGCGTGCAGGACGTCGAGGTTCTCCTCGCGGATGGTCCCGTCACTGCCCGCAGGGAGGCTGCGGTTGTACAACTCGCCTTCGACCAGCCAAGGTTCACCGTGAGACGTGGTGAAGCTTGGCTGGTGCAGTTCATGAAGAGGACGGCCGACTGCGGGCGGGACAGGGCCATGGCGCCCATCCGGTACCGGGTGAACTGCGGGGCCGCAGAGGCAGGGAGCTCGTCGGGGAGCGAGAAGGCGACCGAGGTCGGTCGCGCGGCGCCCGCCGGTCCGTGGACACGGCGGACGAAGGAGTCGTTCCCACCCGAGGCGCGGCCGGTGACGAGTGCCTCGGCGGTGTCCCGTATGCCGTGCGAGGACCCCTGGACGTCCAGCTTCCGGGCCCCGACGAGGTCCAGCAGCGCGCGTTCCGCGTCATCCGGGAGATTGAGCCCGCAGAAGGTGGCGGGGGCGGTGGCTTCCTTCGTACTGTCCTTCGCGTCACAGTCTCCGAGGGGGGCCATCAGCAGACCGGCCGCCACCGCGACTCCGTATGCCGCCGCCGACGCATGTCCTTGTGCACTTGCTCATTCTCCGGTCTGGGGAAGTTCCGCCCAGCCCATGAGTGAAGCCTCCCCCGTACGAAGATTCCATCGCGGAACTCTTTTGCGGGGGCGAGGCGGACAGTTGCACCTGTGCGCGCGAGTCCGACATGTCGCGCCTATGGTGCGGGGGAAGGGAGTGCTTCCCGGTCGGCCGTGAGGGTCCGGCTGGTGGAGGATCCGACGCCGGTGACCCCGGAGCGTGATCGCGCGGGCGCGGAGGGTCATGCGACGGCTCGCGAGCTATCGGAATATATCGGGTGGCTGTGCGATCTCCGATCTCCTTCACGGACAATGGCCCCGTGCGCTATTGCATCCTCGGTACGACCCAGGCACTTCGCGACGACGGCACGGCCGTCGCCCTCGGCGGGGCACGGCTGCGCGCCCTGCTCACGGTCCTCGCCCTGAGTCCCGGCCGGGCGGTCCCGGTGGCGGTGCTCGTGGACGAGGTCTGGGACGGCGAACCGCCCGCCGACGCGCCGGGCGCGGTCCAGGCGCTCGTGGGCCGGCTGCGCCGGGCGCTCGGCCGGGACGCCATCGCCTCCGACGAGAACGGCTACCGCCTCGCCGCCGAACCCGAAGCCGTGGACCTGCGCCGGTTCGAGCGGCTTACGGGGGAGGGGAGCCGGGCACTGGAGGCCGGTGACGGCGCGAAGGCGCTCGACGCCCTCGACGCCGCCCTCGCCCTGTGGCACGGCCCGGCCTTCGCCGACCTGCCGGACCGCGCTGCCGTCACCGCCCGCTGGGAGGCCCGGCGGCTCGCGGCCCGGCGCGCCCGGGGGAGCGCGTACCTCGCGCTCGGCCGCGCCGAGGAGGCGCTGCCCGAACTGGTCGCCCTCTGCGCCGACCACCCGCTCGACGAGCCGCTCCAGGCACTCCGCATCCGCGCCCTGCACCGAGCCGGCCGCACCGCGCAGGCCCTCGCCGCGTACGAGGAGGTGCGCACCCTGCTCGCCGCCCGCCTCGGTACCGACCCCGGAGCCGAACTGCGCTCGCTGCACACCGAGTTGCTGCACCACGACAGCGCTCCGCCGGTCCGCCCGGGGCCGACGCCAGGACGCCCGGACCGACCCGGCGACCGGCCCGCGGCCCCGGCCCGTCCGCTCGGGCCCGACGCCCGGACGCCCGCGAGCGGCGTCCCGGAGGCCCGTACCCCGTCCGGCCGGACCGCCGCCCCGGTGGCCCTGGCGCCGCTGCGCGCGCCCTCCGGCAACCTCCGGGCCCGGCTCACCAGTTTCGTCGGCCGCGAGGCGGACATCGCCGCGCTGCGGGAGGACCTCGGCCGGTCCCGGCTGGTGACGCTCCTCGGCCCCGGAGGGGCGGGCAAGACCCGGCTCTCCCAGGAGGCCGCCGAGACCATCGCCGACGCCTGGCCCGACGGTGTCTGGATGGCCGAACTCGCCCCCGTGGACAGCCCCGAGGCCGTGCCCGAGGCGGTGCTCTCCGCGCTCGACGCCCGGGAGACCGTGCTGCGCGGCGCCGGAGCCGAGGAGATGCGCGTCGCCGAGGGAGGCACCGCGAGCCCTCTCGTCCGCCTCACCGAGCACTGCGCGCGCCGCCGGATGCTCCTGCTGCTGGACAACTGCGAGCACGTGGTCGGTGCCGCCGCCGCGCTCGCCGACCACCTCCTCGCCCGCTGCCCCGACGTCACCGTTCTCGCGACGAGCCGCGAACCCCTGGGCGTGCCGGGCGAGTTCGTCCGCCCGGTCGAACCGCTGCCGGACCCCACGGCGCTCCGCCTCTTCGAGGAGCGCGGTCATGCCGCCCGGCCCGGCTTCCGCAGCGACGCCGACCCGGCGACGGCCGCGGCCAGTGCCGAGATCTGCCGCCGCCTCGACGGACTGCCCCTCGCCATCGAACTCGCCGCCGCACGGCTGCGGATGCTCAGCCCCCGGCAGATCGCCGACCGGCTCGACGACCGTTTCCGGCTGCTCTCCAGCGGCAGCCGGACCCTGCTGCCGCGCCAGCAGACCCTGCGGGCCGTGGTCGACTGGTCCTGGGATCTGCTGGACGCCGCCGAACGCGCGGTCCTGCGGCGGATGTCGGTCTTCGCGGGCGGCTGCTCCCTCGCGGCGGCCGAGGCCGTCTGCTCCCTGAGCGTGGGCGACTTCCCCGGCGCGTACGCCGGGATCACCGGGGACGAGGAGGCGGTGGACGTCCGCGACGTCGCCGTGCTCCTCGGCTCACTCGTCGACAAGTCCCTCGTCGTCGCCGAGGAGTCGGGCGACGGCGAGATGCGCTACCGGCTGCTGGAGACCGTGGGGGAGTACGCCTCCGAGCGCCTGGACGAGGCGGGCGAGCGAGCTGCCGTCGACCGGTGTCACCTGGTGTACTACCGCGAGCTGGCGCGTGCCGGAGGCCCCCGGCTGCGCGGCCCCGGGCAGCGGGCCGCCCTGGAGCTGTTCCGGCGCGAGTACGAGAACCTGCGCACCGCCTTCCGTCACGCGGCGGCGTTGGAGGACGAGCACGAGTGCCTCTGCATCATCCTGTCCATGGGCCCGTACTGGATGCTGCGCGACCTGCGTGACGAGGCCCGCCAGTGGGCCGACACGGCGGCGGCGCTTGGCCCCGACCCCTTCGCCCCGCCGGGGGTGCCCGCGCCCCCGCTGCACGAGCGGAGCACGGACAAGCCGCCGCCCATGGAGCCCGACCAGCTCATGGAGGCGCGACGCGGGGTGCGGCTCATCCAGATCGCCAACATGGACCACGAGATGGATCTGTGGATGACCGAGGAGAGCATGGAGCGCCTCAGGATCATCGCCCGCACCTACCGGCCCGGCCAGCCGCAGACCTGCCGTTCGCCCGGATCGCTCTGGGTCTTCGCCGTCATCCTCACCGGCGAGAGGAACGAGCTGTACGAGGTGATGGACGAGACCGTGCGCACCTGCCGGCAGTACGGCTACGAATGGGAGTTGG
Source organism: Streptomyces sp. NBC_00247 (assembly GCF_036188265.1). Taxonomy (NCBI): domain Bacteria; kingdom Bacillati; phylum Actinomycetota; class Actinomycetes; order Kitasatosporales; family Streptomycetaceae; genus Streptomyces; species Streptomyces sp. NBC_00247. Next base: position 5,267,995 of record NZ_CP108093.1, read on the forward strand.
GGTCGGCGCTCCAGATGCGGGCCAACCTGCTCGCCAACCAGGCCGATTCGACCCAGGACGCCCGGGTGGACGCGGACGAGAGCCTGGAGATCTTCACCCGGCTGCAGGACGCCTGGGGTTCCGCCGAGGCACTGGCCTCGCGCGGCGAGGCCAACGAGCAGGCGGGCAAGTACCAGGAGGCCGCCGAGGACTACCTCGCCGCCATGGAGTACGCCGAACAGCTCGGTGCGCAGTCGCAGGTCGCCGTGTTGCGCGCCCGGTACGCGAACATCCTCGCCGAGACGGACCGGACCGAGGAGGCGGAGGCCATCCTCCGCGACGTCATCGGCATGGACCGGACGAGCTCCGGCCACGAGGCGACGCCCTTCGCCCGGATGCATCTGGGCATGCTGCTCGGCCGTACCGGGCGGATCACCGAGGCGCGTGCCCAGATGGAGCTGCTGGCGGCGGAGTTCAACGGGCAGACGCTGGCCATCTTCGAGGGCTTCGTGATGGGTGTGGTGGCCTGGCTCGACAACGAGGAGGGGCTGTACGCGCAGGCTCTGGGCCATGCGATCAAGGCGGTGGAGCGGGCCAACGACCGGCTGGCGCAGATGGTCGCACCCCAGATGACCTCCATCCACCTCGTGACGGCGGCCTGGGCGCTCGCGGGGCTCGGCGCCGAGGACAGCGCCCGGGACGCCGCCCGACTGCTCGGCACGCAGGCCGCCCGTCTCTCCCCCCTGCACGTGCCCACCACGGTGGAGCGGCAGAACCTGGTCAAGGCCGGTACGGCGGCGCGCGCGGTGATCGGGGACGCTGCCTACGAGGCGGCCTACGCGGAGGGGGGTCGCCTCTCGCTGGAAGAGGCCACCGCCCTGGCGGTCGCCCACAATCGCTGAAGGCCGTCCCGCCGGAGGGGACGGCGAGGCCTCGGAGCGACACGCCCGTCCCGGCCAGGTCCGCAGGGGGCCAAGGGCCAGGTGCTTGCCTGTTCCCCCCGATCCGACCGGAAGGGCGGCAGAGATGGGCGTTCACGAGATCGGTCCACGCATGGTGGGCGAGAGGCTGATGTACAACCGGGCGGTCCGGGTCGAATCTCCCCGGAGCTGGCTCTTCGTCTCCGGGCACGAGGCCCGCGACGACGACGGCGCCATCGCCTGCGCGGGGGACATGGCCGGGCAGATGAGGCTCACCCTGCGACGGCTCGGGCAGACCGTCGCCGAAGCGGGGATGACGATGGCGGACGTCGTGCAGATGCGCGTCTTCACCACCGACCTGGCCGGCTGCAAGGCCCACTACACGGTCCTCATGGACGAACTCGCCGCGGTCAGCTGCCGTCCGGCCAGCCTTCTGGCAGAGGTCAGCGCCCTGTCCGACCCCGACATGCTCATCGAGATCGAGGCCGTCGCGGTGTGCTGAGCCGTCCCGCCGCACCTCCTGCGAGGGCCTGTTCGCACGCAGGAGCGCAAGGCCGGTACGTACGGGCCGAGTTCGGAGCCCGGTCCGGCGTGCGTGCAGCCGCGACCGGACCCGCGGGTTTCTCCGTCCGCCCGACTCCGGGGCGGACGGAGAAACGCGCGGGCCGGGCCGTCAGCCGGCCTTGCGGAACTTGGCGACGGCCAGCGGAGCCATCACGACGGTGATGATGCCGGCCCAGGCGAGGGTCACCCACACCGAGTGGGCGATCGGGCCGCCCATCATCAGACCGCGCGCCGCGTCGGCGAGGTTCGACAGCGGGTTGTACTCGGTGAACGTCTGGAGCCAGCCCGGCATCGTCTGGGTCGGCGCGAAGATGGAGGATCCGAACTGCAGGGGCATCAGCACCAGCATTCCCGTCGCCTGGACCGCTTGGGCCGTCTTCATGGCCAGCCCGAGCAGGATGAAGATCCACATGATGGCGGCGCCGAACACCGCCGAGAGCGCGACGGCTTCGAGCAGACCGAGGAACGAGGTCTGGATCTCCATGCCGAGCGCGAAGCCCATCGCCAGCAGGATGATGGTGGCGACCATCATCCGGCCCAGCTCCACCACGATCTTCGCGATCAGCACCGAGGACCGGGCGATCGGCATCGTGCGGAACCGGTCCATGACGCCCTTGCGGAAGTCGTCGTTGACCCCGGTGCCCACGGCGGAGGCGATGTTCATCCCCATCATGGCCATCAGGCCGGGGATCAGGTAGTTGAGGTACTCCTCCCGCCCGCCGCCGAGCGAGCCGCCGACCGAGCCGCCGAAGACGTACGTGAACAGCAGCGTGAAGATGACCGGCATCAGGAGCGCGTCGAACATCGACTCGGGGTCTTTTTTGATCTGGAGCAGGTTGCGCCGGGTCAGCGCCCCGATGTGGCGCAGGTTGGCGCGCAGCCCGATCTTCCCCTCGCCGCTCACGGGCCGGACCGGCGCCTGGCCGGTGGGGGACTTCGTCAGCGTCGTCGTACTCATGCGGCGACCTCCTCGTCGGTCGGAACGGCGGCGGAAGAGGTCTTGCCGCCGGTGATGGCGAGGAAGACCTCGTCCAGGCTGGGCAGGGCGGTGGCGACGTGCGCGAGCGAGAAGCCGCGCGTTCCCAGCAGGCCGATGACGGCCGTCAGCTGCTGGTCACTCAGGATCGGTACGTACAGCAGGCCCTCGTCCGGGACCGCCTGCGCGCCGGAGATCCCGTCGAGCCCCGTCTCGTGCAGGGCGCGCGTCATCGCGGGCAGGTCGGCCGGGTCGGACGGGCGGATCTGGAGGGTGCGGCCGCCGACCTTCGCCTTCAGCTCGTCGACGCCGCCGCGCGCGATGATGCGGCCCTTGTCGATCACCGTCAGCTCACTGGCGAGCTGCTCGGCCTCCTCCATGTACTGCGTGGTGAGCAGCACGGTCGCCCCCTCGGCGACCATCCGCTGCACCTCGTCCCAGACCTCGTTGCGGGTACGCGGGTCGAGGCCCGTCGTCGGCTCGTCCAAGTAGAGGACCGCGGGGCGGCCGATCATGGAAGCGGCCAGGTCGAGCCGGCGGCGCATACCGCCGGAGTAGTCCATCGCGGGGCGCCGGGCCGCCTCGGTGAGGGAGAACCGCTCCAGCAGCTCGTCGGCGCGGCTGCGGGCCTCCTTGCGGGGCAGGTCGAGGAGCCGGCCGATCATGTAGAGGTTCTCCCAGCCGGAGAGCTTCTCGTCGACGGAGGCGTACTGGCCGGTCAGGCCGATGGTGCGGCGCAGCTGCCTGGGCTGCTTGACCACGTCGTAGCCGGCGACGATCGCGTGGCCCGCGTCGGGCACGATGAGCGTGGAGAGGGCGCGTACCAGCGTCGTCTTGCCCGCGCCGTTCGGGCCGAGAACACCGAGCACGGTGCCCTCGCGCACGTCGAGGTCGACACCGTCCAGTGCCTTGGTGGTGCCGTAGTGCTTCACCAGCCCCCGTACTTCGATGGCGATTCCGCGCCCGGGGTTCATGTCGTTTCGCGTCATGTCCACCATGGGACCAGACGCGGCCGACAGTTCACCGATATATCGCCTACAGGCGAGCGCCAATCCGCCGACAGGCATGCGTCAGCCCGCCGATGGGGGATGTCGGCGGGCTGACGGTGGTGCCGGAGGTGGCTGTGTGACCGGCGTGGCGGGTGGGACCCGCAGAGCCGGGGGTGGGCTTGGGCGGAGGCCGCCCGCGCCGTCAGTGGAAGGTGTGCTCGGGCGCCGGGAACGTACCGCCGACGACCTCGCCCGCGAACTCCTTCGCCGCGTCGCCCATGACCCGGCGCAGGTCCGCGTACTGCTTGGTGAAGCGCGGCACCTTGCCGCCCGTCAGTCCCACCATGTCGGTGTAGACGAGCACTTGGGCGTCCGTGTCCGGACCGGCGCCGATCCCGACGGTCGGGATGTGCAGGGTGCGGGTGATCTCGGCGGCCAGTTCGGCCGGCACCAGTTCCAGGACGACCGCGAACGCCCCCGCGTCCTGTACGGCCTTGGCGTCCCGCAGCAGCTGGTGCGCGCCCTCCTCGCCGCGCCCCTGCACCCGGTACCCCATGGCGTTGACCGACTGCGGGGTGAGGCCGATGTGGGCCATGACCGGGATGCCGGACTCGACCAGCAGCCGGATCTGGTCGAGGCTGCGCTCGCCGCCCTCCAGCTTCACGGCGCCGACCCCGGCCTCCTTGACCAGCCGGGTGGCGCTGCGGAGCGCCTGGACGGGTCCCTCCTGGTACGAACCGAAGGGCAGGTCGCCGACGACCAGGGCGCGCTTGGTGCCCCGTACGACGGCGGCCGACAGCATGGTGATCTCGTCCATCGTGACGGGCACGGTGGTCTCGTAGCCGAGGTGGCAGTTCCCCATGGAGTCGCCGACGAGCAGGACCGGGATGCCGGCCTCGTCGAAGACGGACGCGGTCATCGCGTCGTAGGCGGTCAGCATGGGCCACTTCTCCCCGCGCGCGGTGGCGGCGGCGATGTCGTGGACGGTGATGCGGCGGGTGCTCTTGCCCCCGTACAGCGCTTTGCCGCTGTCGGAGGGGGAGTGCCCGGTGGGGGCAGACTGATTCTGCGCAGCGTTGAGCGACATGGCCAACGGCTCCTTCGTCATCTCGAGGCACCCTGACGGCGTCCCCGGATCCCTTCCATGGTGGCATCCCCCGGCGGTGCGCGGGAAGTGGGCCCCCGGATCGCCTTCCGCCGGATCGCCGGGCGGGGCGGGGGAGGCGGACGGGCGGAGGGCCGAAAAAGGTAAAGAGTTTACAATACGAGACGGTCTCGTATCGAAATGCCGCTACGCTCTTCACCATGTCCATACCGTCCGGCGCGCCCGTCGCCGTGTCCCGTGTCCCGGAGGCGGTCCACCGCCGCCGTTGGGCCATTCTCGCCGTGCTCATGTTCAGCCTGCTCATCGTGGTGCTGGACAACTCGATCCTGAACGTCGCGGTCAAGACGATCGCCAGTCCCGCGCCGGACGGCATCGGTGCCACCCAGAGCGAGCTGGAGTGGGCGATCAACTCCTACACGCTCGTCTTCGCCGGTCTGCTCTTCACGGCGGGGCTCCTCGGCGACCGCCTCGGCCGCAAGCGGGTGCTGCTCTTCGGCATCTCCGTCTTCGTCGTGGGCTCCGCGCTCGCCGCCTTCTCCGACTCGCCCGGCCAGCTCATCTCCTGGCGTGCGGTGATGGGCCTCGGCGCCGCCTTCGTGATGCCGGCCACCCTCGCCATCCTGATGAACGTCTTCGAGCCCGCCGAGCAGCCCAAGGCCATCGGCATCTGGGCCGGCGGCGTCGGCCTGGGCATCGCCATCGGCCCGATCACCGGCGGCCTCCTGCTGGAGCACTTCTGGTGGGGCTCGATCTTCCTCGTCAACGTGCCCGTGGGCCTCGTCGCCCTGGTCGCGATGGTGATCCTCGTACCGGACTCGCGCGACCCGAAGCCCGGCCGGCTCGACCCGGTGGGCGTCGTCCTCTCCGTCGTGGGCCTCGTCCTGCTCGTCTACGGCATCATCCGGGGCGGCGAACTCGCCGACTTCACCGACCTCACCGTGCTCGCCCCGGTCCTCGGCGGCGTGGTCGTCCTGATCGCCTTCGTCCTGTACGAGAAGCGCGTCCAGCACCCCGCGCTCGACGTCTCCCACTTCAAGAAGCCGGCGTTCTCCGCCGCCGTCACCGCCATCGCGCTGGTCTTCTTCGCGCTGATGGGCGTCACCTTCTTCTCCGCCTTCTACCTCCAGAGCGTGCGCGGCTACACCGCGCTCCAGTCCGGACTGCTGGTCCTGCCGCTCGCCGCCGCGCAGATGATCTTCTCGCCGCGCGCCCGGATCGTCGTCCAGCGCTTCGGCGTCCGCGCGGTCTGCACCGTCGGTCTGATCCTGGTCGCCGCGGGGCTCGCCGCCTTCGCGACCTTCGACGCCGGCACGCCCGTCTGGGTGCTGTGCGTGGTCTTCTTCGTCCAGGGCGCCGGAATGGCGCACATCATGCCGCCCGTCACCGTCGCCATCATGCAGGCGCTGCCCCGCGAGAAGGCCGGTGCCGGCTCCGCCATCAACAACACCTTCCGCCAGGTCGGCGGGGCGCTCGGCATCGCGGTGCTCGGCTCGGTGCTCTCCACCGCCTACCGGGGCGACATCGAGGGGCACCTCTCGGCCGTTCCGGCCGGAGCCCGGGACGTCGCCGGAGAGTCGATCGAGGCCACGCTCGGCGTCGCCGCGAAGCTCGGCCCGGCCGGCGAGCCGCTCGCCGCGGCGGCCTCCGACGCCTTCATCGGCGCCATGCACGTCGCCGCGCTCGGCTCGGCCGCCGTCGCGCTGGCCGGCGCCGTGGTCGTCGCGCTCTTCCTGCCCGGCAAGTCCGCCGCCGGGCCCCCGCCGCAGGCCCCCGAGCGGCCCGCACCCGTCCCTGCCGAACAGGGCCGAAAGGCCTGACCTTCGCGAACCGGCCCGGACCCCCACCGGCGCAAGCCCCGGGGTCCGGGCCCTCGCGCACCCGCGGGCGACCGTGGCCGTGCCGAGCCCGGCGGGAAGGCTGGGTTCCTGTCGGCGAGAATTGACGCAGCGGTCCACGGGCGAGGAGAGGCGGAAACAGGTGCGGCATCAGCGGTACGGGCAGGGCCTGGAGCAGAGCCCTGAGCAAGGCCCCGGACAAGGCACCGAGCAGGCCCCGTCGCCGGAACCGGAGCACGCGCGGGCGCCCGAGCACGACCGGGGCCCGGGCCGCCCCCGCAGCGCCGCCGCCGAACGGGCCATCCTGGACGCCGTCATCTCCCTCCTGGAGGCCGGCGAACCGCTCGCCGGACTCTCCATCGAACGCATCGCCCGTACCGCCAAGGTCGGCAAGGCCACCATCTACCGCCGCTGGGACGGCAAGGAAGAACTCTTCCTCGACGTGCTGCGCGACATGGAACAGCCGGACCCCGTCGTCTCCGGCACCGCCGGGCTCGCCGATCTGCGCGTGCTCATGGAGTCCCAGCGCACCCGAGGGCTCGCGCAGCGCTCCTCGGTCCTGCTGCACAACGTGTTCGCCCAGATGAAGAGCCACCCCAGGCTCTGGACCGAGTACCAGGACACCGTCATCGCGCCGCGCCGGGCCGCGATGGTCGAGGCGGTCCGCCGGGCCGTCGACGCGGGCGAACTGCGGGACGACCTCGACGTGGAACTGATGGACGACCTGTTCATCGGCGCGATGCTCGTGCGGACCCTGCACCGCCGCGACGCGCCGCTGCCCGACGACCTGGTCGACCGGGTCATGGACGCCCTGATGCAGGGCCTCGGCCCGACGCCGGGAGCCGCCGCGGCGCCGGGTGCGGCGGACGCGGCCGGACGAACGAACGCGCCCGGACGGTCCGACGCGCCCGGACCGTCCGGCGGCTGACCTTCGCGGCCGCGCCGCACGGTGCCCCGGTCCGGCCGGTGCGACGCTGGACGCGCCGGACCGGACCAGCCGGAAATGAGGGGTCGGTCACAGGCCCGGACGGCTCGGCACAAAGCGGAACCCATGGCCCCGTTCCGGGCGTCCTCCACTCCGTGCCGCCGACAGGGACGGAGGGAAAACGCCCGCCGATCCCCTAGGGTCGGGGGCGCGGCGACATGCAGGGCAACGCAGTGAGGAAGCACGATGGTGCAGGCGTACGGAGCGGACACCGGCAACGACAACGCGGAGCCGCCGCGCGCCGGCTCCCGCCTGCGGAGCGGGCTGGCCCGCCTGAAGGCGGACCGGGGTATCTGGCGGCGCGGAATCCTGCTCGCGCTCTGCTCGGTCCTGGTGACGCTGGTGATGGTGTTCCACGCGGAGATCCCCAACCGGCTCGGTAACCTCGGCAGCCTCACCGAGACCTTCCTGCCGTGGATCGGTGTCGTGCTCCCCGTCCTGCTGCTCCTCGGTCTCGTACGGCGCTCCGCCACCGCGCTCGTCGCCCTGCTGCTGCCCCTGGTGGTGTGGCTCAATCTCTTCGGCGGTCTGCTGCTCGACGACAAGTCCGGCCCCGGCGGCGACCTCACCGTCGCCACGCACAACGTGAACGCCGACAACCCCGACCCCGCCGGCACCGCCCAGCAGGTCGCGGGCTCCGGCGCTGACGTGGTGGCCCTCCAGGAACTCCCGAGCAGCCAGGTCGCCGCGTACGAGAAGGCGCTCGACGCGCCCTACCCGTACCACTCGGTCCAGGGCACCGTCGGCCTCTGGAGCAAGTACCCGCTCAGCGACACCAAGCCCGTGGACATCAAGATGGGCTGGGTCCGGGCCATGCGCTCCACCGTCACCGCCCCCGGCGGCAGGGTCGCCGTCTACGTCGCCCACCTGCCGTCCGTCCGCGTCAAACTGCACGCCGGGTTCACCGCCAACCAGCGCGACAACAGCGCCGACGCCCTCGGCGAGGCCATCTCCGACGAGCCGCTGAGCCGGGTCGTCCTGCTCGGCGACCTCAACGGCACCATGAACGACCGCGCCCTGAAGGCCGTCACCTCGCAGATGCGGTCCACCCAGGGCGCCGCGGGCGACGGCTTCGGCTTCAGCTGGCCCGCCGCGTTCCCGATGGCCCGGATCGACCAGATCATGGTCAGGGGCGTGGAGCCGATGTCCTCGTGGACGCTCGCCGCGACCGACAGCGACCACCTGCCGATCGCCGCCCGCGTCCAACTCTGACCGCGCCCGGCACGCTGCCGCTCTGACGCCGCCCGGCGCGCCCGCGCTCCCCGGGCCCGGCCTGGCCGGCTCAGGTCGCCTTGCCGCCCCCCCTCCACCGCCCCTTCGCCGACCCCGCCCTCCACCGCCCTCGTCGACCCCGCCGACGCCCGGCCTCGTCGACCTGCCCGGCAGCGGCCGCGGCAGCCTCGCGGACGCGCGGACCGAACCCCGCCGAAACGACCCGTTCACCTCCAGGAACGGATCATCTGCCACACTTTGTTCAGGCTGATGACCTGAGCATGCCCGGCAGAGCCGCCGGAGTGCCGCGGGTCCGTCTCTTCGACTTCCTTCCCACCCTCTCCCCGCACGGTCCGCGCGCACGTCCACGCGGCCGAGCGCTCCGCCACGTCCCCCGACGGTCACCCGTCCGCCCGGGACGCACGCGCGCGCCCTCCTGCTGAAAGGTTCCTTCCCCATGCCTCTGGCCTTGCTCGCCCTGGCTGTGAGCGCCTTCGGCATAGGCACCACCGAGTTCGTGATGATGGGGCTGCTGCCCAATGTCGCGGACGACCTGGGTACATCGGTGCCCACCGCCGGTTACCTCGTCTCCGCCTATGCGATCGGCGTCGTACTCGGCGCCCCGCTGCTCACCGCTCTCGGCTCCCGCGTTCCCCGCAAGCGGATGCTCCTGCTGCTGATGGCGCTCTTCGTCGTCGGCAACGCCGCCTCGGCCCTCGCCCCCGGCTTCGGCTGGCTCGTCGCGGGCCGCCTGATCGCGGGTCTGCCGCACGGCGCGTTCTTCGGCGTCGGCGCGGTCGTCGCCGCCCGCCTGGTCCCCGAGGGCCGTCAGGCGCGGGCCGTCGCACGGATGTTCCTCGGCCTGACCGTGGCCAACATCGTGGGCGTACCGGCCGCGACCCTGCTCGGCCAGCACCTCGGCTGGCGGGCGACCTTCCTCGTGGTGGCCGTGATCGGGCTGGTCGCCCTGGCCGCCCTGTCCCGGCTGATCCCGCGGATTCCCGTCGCCGAGCACCAGGACGTACGCCACGAACTGCGCGCGCTCCGCGACCGCCAGGTGATCCTGGGCCTGCTCACCGCCGTCTTCGGCTTCGCGGGCGTGTTCGCCGTGTACTCGTACCTCTCGTCCATGACCACCGAGGCCATGGGCTTCGGAGAGTCCTCGGTCACCCTCGTGCTGGCCCTGTTCGGCATCGGCATGACCCTCGGCGCGCTCACCGCCGGACCGCTCACCGACCGTGCGCTGCGGCCGACGCTCTTCGGCGCGCTCGGCGCGCTCACCGTCGTCCTGCTGCGCTTCCCGCTCACGGTGCACGTGAAGTGGCTGGCGCTGGTGATGGTGGTCCTGCTCGGAGCGGTCGGCTTCATGACGACGACCCCGCTCCAGATGCTGGTGATGCGCAAGGCGAAGGACGCGCCCACGCTGGCCTCCGCCTCCAACCACTCGGCGTTCAACCTCGCCAACGCGGGCGGCGCCTGGCTCGGCGGCGCGGCCATCTCGGCGGGCTGGGGCTGGACCTCTCCCGCACCGGTCGGTGCGGCACTCGCCGTCGCCGGCCTCGCCATCGCGGTCACCGCGACCCTGCTGGACCGTGACCGCGTCACACCCTCGCGGGTCGTCGCGGGCGGGCCGGACGGAACCGCCGACGCCGGCGGCGGTGCGCCGGAAGCCCACGCGGCCGGCCGGCAGACCGTCCGGAGCGCGCCGGGGGAGTAGGCGAGGCGTCGCCTGGGCCGGGGCGCTGGGGTGGGGCGCGGGGTGGGGCGCCAGGACAACGCCCCGCCCCGGCTACGGAAGCTCTCCGCCGGGTGCCTCGCGCCACTGGTTGGTGACGGGCAGCCGCCGGTCCTTGCCGAACCCCTTCGGTGAGATCTTCGTGCCCGGCGGGTACTGCCGCCGCTTGTACTCGGCGGTGTCCACCAGCCGCAGCGTCCGCGTCACCAGCTCCTCGTCGAAACCCGCCGCGACGATCGCGTCCCGGCCCTGGTCCCGGTCGACGTACAGCTCCAGGATCCGGTCCAGCACCTCGTAGTCCGGCAGCGAGTCGGAGTCCACCTGCCCCGGCCGGAGCTCCGCGCTGGGCGGCTTGGTGATCGACGCCTCCGGGATCGGCGGGACCTGCCCGCGCTCCTCGGCGGCCCGGTTGCGCCACCTCGCCAGCCGGAAGACCGACGACTTGTACACGTCCTTGATCGGCCCGTACGCCCCGACCGTGTCCCCGTAGAGCGTCGAATAGCCCACCGCCAGCTCCGACTTGTTGCCCGGCGCGAGCACGATCCGCCCCTCCTGGTTGGAGATCGCCATCAGCGTGGTGCCGCGCAGCCGCGCCTGGAGGTTCTCCTCGGCGAGTCCGGTGAGCTCCAGCGACCCCATGTACGCGTCGAACATCGGCCCGATCGGCACGGTGCGGAAGTTCAGCCCCGTACGCCGGGCCAGCTCGGCCGCGTCTGCCCGGGAGTGGTCCGAGGAGTACGTGGACGGCATCGAGACGCCGTACACGTGCTCCGCACCCAGCGCGTCGCAGGCGAGGGCCGCGACGAGAGCCGAGTCGATGCCGCCGGAGAGCCCGACCAGCACACTGCTGAAACCGTTCTTCGCGGCGTACGCGCGCAGCCCCACGACCAGCGCGGAGTACAGCTCCTCGTCGTCGTCGAGCCGCTCGGCGTACCCGCCCGCCAACTCCGGGGCGTACGGCGGGAGCGGCTCCCCGGTGAGGACGACGTGGTCGATCCGCAGCCCGTCGTTCACCTCCCCGGACGGCGGCTCGGCCGCGGCGGCCGGGAGTTCGAGATCGAGGATCACACTGCCCTCGGCGAACTGCGGTGCGCGGGCGATCACTTCGCCCTCCGCGTCCACCACGATCGAGTCACCGTCGAAGACCAGCTCGTCCTGGCCGCCGATCATCGCCAGATACGCGGTGGTGCACCCGGCCTCCCGGGCCCGCCTGCGGACCAGTTCGAGACGGGTGTCGTCCTTGTCCCGCTCGTAGGGGGAGGCGTTGATCGACAGCAGCAGTCCCGCGCCCGCCGCGCGGGCCGCCGGCACACGCCCTCCGTCCTGCCACAGGTCCTCGCAGATGGCCAGCGCCACATCGATGCCGCGCACCCGCGCGACCGGCAGCGAATCGCCCGGGACGAAGTACCGGAACTCGTCGAACACCCCGTAGTTGGGGAGATGGTGCTTGGCGAAGTCCAGTGCGATCCGCCCTCGGTGCAGCACCGCCGCGGCGTTGCGCGGCGAACCCGCGGGCTGTCCGTACCGGGGAGCGGGGTGCTCGGAGCGACCGAGGTAACCGACGACCACCGGCAGTTCGCCGAAGCCCTCAGCGTCGAGCCGCGCCGCGAGCGCGCGCAGCGCCGCACGGGAGGCTTCGACGAAGGACGACCGCAGGGCAAGGTCCTCCACGGGATAGCCGGTCAGCACCATCTCGGGGAACGCGACGAGGTGGGCGCCCAGTTCGGCGGCGTGCCGTGTCCAGCGGACGATCGCCTCGGCGTTGCCGGTGAGATCACCGACCGTCGAGTCGATCTGGTTGAGGGCGAGGCGTAGTTGAGGCACCCCCGCAGTCTAATCGTCTTTCTGACGCGATGTCCGGGAGGGTGGTGATTCCGTTACCCCGGTGGCCTGTTGGCCTGTTGGCCTGTCGGCCTCTCGGCGGGGCGTGGGCGGTCGATGTGGGGCCGGTCAGCCCCGGGCGTACACCTGTCCCGCCCAGTCGGCGATCTGCTCCTCACCGAGGTGCTGCGCCAGGTCGGCCTCGCTGATCATGCCGATCAGCTTCTTGTTCTCGACCACCGGGAGCCGCCGGATGCGGTGTGCCTGCATCTCCTCCAGCACCTCGTCCACCCCGGCCCCCGAGTCGATCCAGCGCGGTGTCCCGTGGCAGAGGTCGCCCGCCGTCGTCGCCGCCGGGTCGTGGCCGCTCGCCACGCAGCCGACCACGATGTCCCGGTCGGTGATGATCCCGACCATCCGGTCCTCGGCGCCCTCCGCGGAGACGGGCAGTGAACCCACCCCGTGGTCGCGCATCATCTGGGCGGCCCGGTCGAGCGTCTCGTGTGCCGGAATCCAGGTGGCGCCGGGATGCATGATGTCCTTCGCCGTGGTCATGGGGTTCCTCCTGGGCTGATCCGTGCCTGAGCACACCCCCGTACGGCCCCGAGTCCATCCCCCATCGTCCCCGGGGGCACGCCCCGCCGCCGACCGAAATCACCCATTCGAGTGAGGGCGGAAAGCTCTGGGACGGGACACCCCGAGGATGCCGTCGCCCGCCCGAGGACCGGGGCGTACGGGCGGGCGACGAGGGCTCCACGGGCGGCTGCGGTGCTCAGGTACGGGGGCGCGCTCCCCGTTCGGCCAGCAGGTCCGCCATCAGGCCCATTTCGGACCGCTGGGCGTCCACCATGCCGCCCGCGAGCCGCCGCTCGGCCGGTACCGCGCACCGCTCGGCGCACGCGCGGGCCATGGCGATACCGCCCTTGTGGTGGTCGGTCATCAACTGGAGGAAGAGCACCTCCGCGTCCCGGCCCCGCGCCGCGCCGAGCCGCTTCAACTCCGCGGCCGTGGCCATGCCGGTCATCGTCGCACCGGCCCCGGACCGGGCCGGGCCGTGGCCCATGCCGTCCATGCCGTCCATGTGGTCCGCAGGGGCCGCGCCCTTCTCGGTACCCATCCACGCCATGGGCGCTCCCGCCGCGGCGATCTTCGGCAGCCCCCACAGGTCGAGCCAGCCGAGCAGCATCCCGCGCTGGTTGGACTGGGTGTGGGCGATGTCGTACGCGAGTCGGCGCACGTCCTGGTCGTGCGTACCGTCCCGCACCACGAAGGACATCTCCACCGCCTGCTCGTGGTGGACGGCCATGTCCTGCGCGAACCCGGCGTCCGCCGAGTCCACGGCCGGGAGCCCCTGTCCCGGACCGGAGCCCTGTCCGTACCCCCGTGCCTGCTCCCGGCCGTGCTCCGTACCGCCGGACCGGGCGGTCACGATCGCCGCCGTACCGCCTCCGACCAGCGCCGCGAGCACCAGCACCCCGGCCGCCACCCAGCGCGGGCGCGTCCCGCGCCCCGCACCGCCGGTCATCGGGGAACCGCCAGTCCGCCGGTGCACGGCGCGCCGGGCTCCGGGGTCTGCGGGCCCTGGACGTACGCGGCGAGGAACCTGCCCACCCGCTCGTCCCCGGGTCCCGTCACCGTGAGCTGCTTCCCCCACGCGCTGAGCATGATGGTGCCCGACTGGCCGGGGTAGGGACTGAGCAGCGTGTACGAGGTCGCCCTGACCCGGTTGGCCAGCGCGCGCACGGCGTTGGCGGACGCGCCGCCGTTGTAGGTGATCCACACCGCGCCGTGCTCCAGGGAGTGCACGGCGTTCACGTCGGCGAGCGGTGTTTTGTATACGTCGCCGTCGCAGTCCATCCAGGCCGGGTCGTGGTCCCCGCCCACCGGAGGCGTCATCGGGTAGTGGACCTCATGGGCCACGTGGTTGCGGGTGAGCTTGTTCGCGTCCCAGGACTTCTCGCCCTCGATCGCGGAGGCCGCCGCCGTACCGGCCGCCCGTGCGGGGTCGGCCCCGCCCGGCTTGGAGTCCGCCGCCGCGGCGGACACGAGACCGGCCCGCGAGGCCGGGCCGTCCAGCACCCCGGAGCCGCCGAACCCCACCAGACCTGCGACGACGGCCACGCCGACCGCTATGGCCAGGACCCTGCCGCGCCCCACGCGGCGCCGCTCGGGGAGCGGGGCCGGGGGCGTCTGGACCTGGGGAGGCTGGGGGGAAAGGCTCATGGGGTCGAGTCCTTCTGGGAGGAGTCGGGAGGGAGCGGACGAGTCGGAAGAACCCCTGTGCGGGAGTCGGTCGCGCATGCGTCCGTGCCCCAGCACATCGGGGCCGTCGATCGTAGTGGGTGGCCGCGTGCTCTCTCTCACACCGTGTGCGTAATCTGGGTGAAATCCCGGGTCGTGATACTGGAGTGACTCCCCTACCTCCGGCGGTGGTGCGCGGACCGTCTGAACTGCAAGGATGTGGCTATGGACAAGCAGCAGGAATTCGTCCTCAGGACGCTTGAGGAACGTGACATCCGGTTCGTACGACTGTGGTTCACCGATGTCCTCGGGTTCCTCAAGTCCGTCGCCGTGGCCCCGGCCGAGCTGGAACAGGCCTTCGACGAGGGCATCGGCTTCGACGGTTCGGCGATCGAGGGCTTCGCCCGCGTATACGAATCGGACATGATCGCCAAGCCGGACCCGGGCACCTTCCAGATCCTGCCCTGGCGCGCGGAGGCCCCCGGCACCGCCCGCATGTTCTGCGACATCCTGATGCCGGACGGATCGCCGTCCTTCGCGGACCCCCGCTTCGTCCTCAAGCGCATCCTCGCCAAGACGTCCGACCTCGGCTTCACCTTCTACACCCACCCCGAGATCGAGTTCTTCCTGCTGAAGGACAAGCCCGTCGACGGCACCCGGCCCACCCCGGCCGACAGCTCCGGCTACTTCGACCACACCCCGCAGAACGTCGGCATGGACTTCCGCCGCCAGGCGATCACCATGCTCGAATCGATGGGCATCTCCGTCGAGTTCAGCCACCACGAGGGCGCCCCCGGCCAGCAGGAGATCGACCTGCGGTACGCCGACGCGCTCTCCACGGCCGACAACATCATGACGTTCCGCCTGGTCATGAAGCAGGTCGCGCTGGAGCAGGGCGTACAGGCCACCTTCATGCCGAAGCCGTTCTCGGAGTACCCGGGCTCCGGCATGCACACCCACCTCTCCCTCTTCGAGGGCGACCGCAACGCCTTCTACGAGTCCGGCGCCGAGTACCAGCTCTCCAAGGTCGGCCGCTCCTTCATCGCCGGCCTGCTCCGCCACGCCGCCGAGATCTCCGCCGTCACCAACCAGTGGGTCAACTCCTACAAGCGCATCTGGGGCGGCTCCGCCCGCAGCGCCGGTGCCGGCGGCGAGGCTCCCTCGTACATCTGCTGGGGCCACAACAACCGCTCCGCGCTCATCCGGGTCCCGATGTACAAGCCCGGCAAGAACGGCTCGGCCCGCGTCGAGGTCCGCTCCATCGACTCCGGCGCCAACCCCTACCTCACCTACGCGGTCCTGCTCGCGGCGGGCCTCAAGGGCATCGAGGAGGGCTACGAACTCCCGGCCGGCGCCGACGACGACGTCTGGGCCCTCTCCGACTCCGAGCGCCGCGCGATGGGCATCGAGCCCCTCCCGCAGAACCTCGGCGAGGCCATCTCCCTGATGGAGAAGAGCGAACTCGTCGCGGAGACGCTGGGCGAGCACGTCTTCGACTTCTTCCTCCGCAACAAGAAGCGCGAGTGGGAGGAGTACCGCAGCGAGGTCACCGCGTTCGAGCGGAAGGCGCTGCTGCCGGTGCTGTAGGGGCTGGTCAGAGGTGTAGGCGGTACGACGCGGGCGGGGCGCCCCATTCAGCAAAGGCGCCCCGCCCGCAGTCATGTCCGCTACGTGGCGGCGAGCGCCTCCGCGAGCCGTGCGGCCGGATCACCGGTGAGCCGGTGCCGCGACCGCCCGGCCGGCCACGTGGAGATGGCGTCGTCGGACCACCGCGGCACGACGTGGAAATGCAGGTGCCGCACCGACTGCTCCGACCCCGGGCCGCTGGCGTTGAGGATGTTCACGCCCGTCGCGTCCAGCGCGTGACGCATGGCGCGTGCCAGACGCTGGACCAGCTCGACCGTCTCCGTCAACACCTCGGCGGGCGTGTCGAAGACGTCGGCGTGGTGGGCGGTCGGCACCACGAGAGTATGTCCCGGCGCCAGGGGATCGAGCGGGGTGAACGCCCGGGCGGACGGCTCACGGGCCACCCACCGGGCCCTGTCTTCGCGGATGAGTCGACAGAAGGTGCACTCCATGCGGGCGACCTTGCCACACGCCCGCGCAGCCCGAACCGCGACGGAGCTGACTCCAGCCCGCCGTGGATACCGACGACCACGGACGAGCCGGGGCGGGCGATCAACCGCAGCTACTCGTCCGGCAGGAACCGGTGGCCCTGCTGAGCCGTCCCCGTCCCGCGCGGGGCCGAGGCGCCCTCGCGCGGCTGCGGCCGACTTCATCGGGAACGCCCCGGCGGGCAACCTCCCGCCCTTCCGGGGAGTCCTCCCTCCGGCAACCCCCATTCTCCGCCCGAAGGACCTCCATGAGACTCCCCGCCCCCCTGCGCGCGGCCAACGAACTGCTCGCGTTCCTCGTCGAGGTCGTCGCCCTCGTCGCGTTCGCCCGCTGGGGGTGGCACGCCTCGGAGAACACGGCGCTGCGCGTGCTCCTCGCCGTGACCGTCCCGGGTGTCGCGGCGACGGTGTGGGGGATGTACGCGTCGCCCAAGGCGCGGTACGCCCTGCCGGTCGCGGGGGTGGTGGGGGTCAAGATGCTGGTCTTCGCGTGCGCGGTGGCCGCGCTGTACGACCTCGACGGCTCGGGGGCGGCGCTGTCGTACACCGCCGTGGTTGCGGTCAACACCGTACTGCTGACCCTGGACCGGAGCGCCCGCGCGCGTGCGTCGCAGGCCCGGTGAATCCCGCACACCGGCTACTCGAAGCCGCGCCCCATCTCGTCCATGACCTCCGCGATCAGCTCGGCAGGCTCGCGGTCCGGGGCCTCCTCGATCCAGGTACGCATGGCGATCCGCAGGGAGGCGAGGAAGCCCGCCGCGAGGACCAGGGGGCGGACCGGGTGGCCGGTGGGGCCGGGGCGGTCGGCGACGGCCCCGGCCAGGTCGCGTTCCATCTCCGCGTGATTGGCCAACTGGCGCGCGAGCAAGGAGGGATGGCGCAGAGCGAGGCGGGTGCGCACGGCCCAGTCCCGTTCCAGGGGCGGGACTTGTGAGGTGAACTCCACCATCGCCCCGCGCAGCGCGGCCCAGGCGGGTTCACCGGCGGGGCGGTCGCGCACGAGGCGGACGAGTTCACGTATCTGCCGCTCTTCCCCGTAGAGGAGGGCGTCCTCCTTGTTGGTGAAGTAGTTGGAGAAGGTTCTGCGCGAGATGCCGGCCGCGTCCGCGACCGCTTCCACCGTGACGTGGTCGAAGCCGTGCTCGACGGTGAGGTGCAAAGTCGCCTCGTGCACCGCCTGACGGGTGGCTTCCTTCTTGCGCTCCCGCAGTCCCACAGAGTTCTCCATCCGGCCATTCTCTCTTGGCCGTTGATCGTTGCGCACCCGGCAAGATTTCCCGTGTTGCATGTATGGTGAAGTGTTCCTGTCATCTCTTGGCCGGGCCCGTGTTCCGTGCTTTCGGGTGCGTGCGCCCCGGTGTCCGCCGGCCTGCCGCGCGCCCCGGGCCCTCGTCCCGTGTGACGCGCGACGCGGCCGGCGCTGAACGGAGTCGGGCCCGGCACGCGAGCGGCCCGCCGTGAGTCGCGCCGCCGGACCCGCTCAGCCCTCACACAACTCCGGAGGTTGCGCGTGAGCGCAGAAACGGCCACGCCGACCGAAGCCGTACCGATGACGCACCGCGAGGTGCTGCGGGCGCTGAGCGGTCTGCTTCTCGTGCTCTTCGTCGCCCTGACCAGCAGCACCGTCGTCTCGGTGGCGCTCCCGCAGATCATCGGAGCCCTCAACGGCACGCAGTCCCAGTACACATGGGTGGTCACCGCCACCTTGCTGGCATCCACCGCCTCCACCCCGATCTGGGGCAAACTCGCTGACCTCTTCAGCAAGAAACTGCTGCTGCAGACGGCCATCTGCCTCTTCGTCGTCTCCTCCGTCGCCTGCGGATTCGCCCAGTCCACCGGTCAGTTGATCGCCTTCCGGGTCATCCAGGGCCTCGGCATGGGCGCGGTGCAGGTGCTCGTCCAGGTGGTCATCGGCGCGATGATCAGCCCCAAGGAGCGCGGCCGGTACAACGGTTACCTCGGCGGGGTCATGGCCGTCGCCACCGTCGGCGGCCCGCTGCTCGGCGGATTCATCACCGACACCTCGTGGCTCGGCTGGCGTTGGTGCTTCTTCGTCGCCGTGCCCTTCGCGCTGGTCGCCTTCGTGATGCTCGCCCGGACCCTGCACCTGGTGGAGACCCGCCGCCCCGACGCCAAGGTCGACTACCTCGGCGCCTCCCTGATAGCCGCCGGCGTCAGCCTCCTGCTGCTCTGGGTCACCTTCGTCGGCGACGACTTCGACTGGATCTCCTGGCAGTCCGGCGCGATGGTCGCCGGCAGCCTGCTGATCCTCGGTGCGGCCGTCCTCGTGGAGGCCCGGGTCAAGGAGCCGGTCGTCCCGCTCCACGTCGTCCGCCGCCGGGACCCCGCGCTCGCCATCGTCGCGAGCCTCTCGGTCGGCATGGCCATGTTCGGCGGGGCCGTCTTCCTCGGCCAGTACTTCCAGATCGGCCGCGGCTACTCGCCGATCCAGTCCGGGCTGCTCACCATCCCGCTGATGTTCGGGGTGCTGGTCTCCTCCACCGTCGCGGGCCGCCTCGTCTCGCGCACCGGCAAGGTCAAGCCGTTCATCCTGACCGGCGTCGTCGTGCTCACCCTCGGCCTCCTCGGGCTGTCGACCATCGACCACACGACGAGCCTGGTCCTCGTCGGGGTGGGCATGTTCGCCGTCGGCGCCGGTGTCGGCATGTCGATGCAGAACCTCGTGCTGGTCCTCCAGAACACCGTCCCGCTCAGGGAACTCGGCGCGGCCAGCGGCGCCATCACCTTCTTCCGGTCGCTCGGCGGCACCATGGGGGTCTCGGTGCTCGGCGCGGTGCTCGCCAGTCAGGTCAGCACGAAGATCGCCGACGGGCTGAAGAAGCTCGGCGTCGATCCGGCCGCCTCCTCCTCGGGCGGTTCCACGCTCAACCTGAAGGCGATGCCGCCGCAGATCCAGGAGGTGGTCCGCGCCGCGTACGGCGACGCGACCGGCCACATCTTCCTCATCGCCGCGTGCATCGCCGTCGTCGGTGTCGCGGCGGCGTCCTTCCTGACCCCGACGAAGCTCCGCGACAGCGTGGACCTCTGACGGCCCGTACCGAAGAGCACGCCCGTGCCCGCGCCGCGACCAGGCGCGGGCACGGGCGTGTTCGGTCCGCGCCGGTCCTGTTGTACTGTGACCGGACTCCCGCACGGAGGGGCCCGCACAGGGTTCCCCGGGCGAGGGGGACGTCCCCGCACGGGGGACCCGGACCGAGGAGGTGAGCCCCCATTACCGCTGCGTCAGGCTGGGTGCTCACCCCGTACGGTCGCGACGTCCACCGGACGTGAGCGAACGCGGAGCGCCCAACGGCTCCCGAAAGGCTCCGCCATGTCGGTTCTTCCTCCTCCGTCCACCCGCTCCACGATCGTCACCGCGCTCCGCACCGCCGGCTGTGTCTTCGCCGAGGACGAAGCGGAACTGATCCTCTCCACCGCCGCCTCCCCGGCCGAGACCGCCGCCATGGTCCGGCGCCGCGCCGAGGGGCAGCCCCTCGAACACGTCCTGGGCTGGGCCTCGTTCCACGGCCTGCGGGTCGCCGTGGACCCGGGGGTCTTCGTGCCCCGCCGGCGCAGCGAGTTCCTCGTCGACCAGGCCGCCGCCACCGTCACCCACCCGGCCACCGGGAGCCACGCCACCCGCACCCCCGTCGTCGTCGACCTCTGCTGCGGCTCCGGCGCCCTCGGCGCCGCACTCGCCCGGGTCCTCGGACCGGTGGAGCTGCACGCCTGCGACGTCGAACCGGCGGCCGTACGCTGCGCCCGGCGCAACCTCGACGGCGTGGGCCAGGTCCACGAGGGCGACCTCTTCGCCGCGTTGCCGACCGGGCTGCGCGGCCGGATCGACGTACTCCTCGCCAACGTGCCGTACGTACCCACCGGCGACGTCCCCCTCCTCCCCGCCGAGGCCCGCGACCACGAACCGCGCGTCGCCCTCGACGGGGGCGACGACGGGCTCGACGTGATGCGCCGGGTGGTCGCCGCCGCCCCCGGGTGGCTCGCGCCGGGCGGCAGCCTGCTGATGGAGACCAGCGAACGCCAGGCGGACCGCGCGCTCGCCACCGTCCGCGGCGGCGGTCTCGACGCCCGCACGGCGACCTGCGACGAACTCTGGGCCACCGTCGTCATCGGCACCGGGCCCCGGCGACCGTGAGGGTGACGGCCGCCGGCCCCCCCGCCCCCGGGACGAACTCCCCGGCACGGGGCTACGCTCGAACCCCCACCACACGCGGGGTACGCGGGGCAGGAGAGCACGGTATGACGACGGTGCCGGTACCGAATCCGGGGCGCAGGAGCAGCACGTTCAGCCGGCTGCTGCGCCACGGCTTCACCGACCCCTCGGGCGCGGAGCGGCTGCTGCAACTGCCCGCACTCACGGCGGTGCGGTCGGACCCGGTCCTGGTGGAGGCGCTCGGCGCCTCCGCCGACCCGGACCTGGCGCTGCGGGGCCTCGTCCGCCTCGTGGAGGCACAGGCGGAGGACGAGCAGCGGCTGCTGCTCGACACCCTGGTGACCGCGAAACCGCTGCGGGACCGGCTGCTCGGCGTCCTCGGCGCCTCCGAGGCCCTCGGCGACCACCTCTCCCGCCACCCGGACGACTGGAAAGAGCTGGTCACCTACGAGGCGGCCGACCTGCACCCCGGGGTCCCGGAGTTCGAACGCCACCTCGCTGAGGCCACCGGCCCCGACTCGCTGCGCGTCGCCTACCGCCGGTGTCTGCTGGCCATAGCGGCCAGGGACGTCTGCGGCACCACCGACCTCGCCCAGACCGCCGCCGAGCTGGCCGACCTCGCCACGGCCACCCTGCGGGCCGCACTCGCCATCGCGCGTACCGCCGCCCCCGAGGACGCGGCGCTCTGCCGGCTCGCCGTCATCGCCATGGGCAAGTGCGGTGGCCACGAGCTGAACTACGTCTCCGACGTCGACGTCATCTTCGTCGGCGAGTCCGTCGCCCCCGACCCCACCCCGCAGGACGAGACGGCGGCCGTGCGGGCGGCCGGCCGGCTGGCCTCCCACATGATGCGGATCTGCTCCGACACCACCGTCGAGGGCACCATCTGGCCCGTCGACGCCAACCTCCGCCCCGAGGGCCGCAACGGCCCGCTGGTGCGCACCCTCTCCTCCCACCTCGCCTACTACCAGCGCTGGGCCAAGACCTGGGAGTTCCAGGCGCTGCTCAAGGCCCGCCCGGTGGCCGGCGACCCGGAGCTGGGGGCCGCCTACGTGGACGCCGTCGCCCCCCTGGTGTGGCACGCCGCCGACCGGGAGCACTTCGTCCCGGACGTGCAGAAGATGCGCCGCCGGGTCGTGGACAACATCCCCGCCGACCGCGTCGACCGGGAGCTGAAGCTCGGCCCCGGCGGACTGCGCGACGTCGAGTTCGCCGTACAGCTGCTCCAGCTGGTGCACGGCCGCAGCGACGCCTCCCTGCACAGCGGCACCACCCTGGAGGCGCTGCGGGCGCTCGCCGAAGGCGGTTACGTGGGACGCGCGGACGCCGCCCAGCTCGACGACGCGTACCGCTTCCTGCGCCTCATGGAGCACCGCATCCAGCTCTACCGGCTGCGCCGCACCCACCTGGTGCCCGAGGGCGAGGCCGACCTGCGGCGGCTCGGCCGCTCGCTGGGGCTGCGCACCGACCCGGTGACCGAGCTGAACCGGGCGTGGAAACGGCACGCCTCGGTCGTCCGCAAACTGCACGAGAAACTCTTCTACCGGCCGCTGCTGGACGCCGTGGCCCAGCTCGCGCCCGGCGAGAGCCGGCTCTCGGCGAAGGCGGCGGGCACCCGGCTGGAAGCCCTCGGATACGCCGACCCGGCCGCCGCGCTCCGGCACTTGGAGGCGCTGTCGTCCGGGGTCTCCCGCAAGGCCGCGATCCAGCGGACGCTGCTGCCGGTGCTGCTCGGCTGGTTCGCCGACTCCGCGGACCCGGACGCCGGTCTCCTCGGCTTCCGCCAGGTATCCGACGCGCTCGGCCGCACCCCCTGGTACCTGCGGCTGCTGCGCGACGAGGGCGCGGCCGCCGAGAACCTCGCCCGGGTGCTGTCCGCCGGGCGTCTCGCCCCGGACCTGCTGATGCGGGCCCCGGAGGCGGTCGCCATCCTCGGCGACCCGGGAGGTCTCGCCCCGCGCAGCCGGGAGCACCTGGACCAGGAGGTGCTGGCCGCCGTGGGCCGGGCGCCCGACGCGGAATCCGCGGTCGCCGTCGTACGCGGCGTACGCCGGCGCGAACTCTTCCGTACGACGGCGGCGGACCTCATCGGCTCGTACGGCACCGAGGAGAACCCCGCCGAACCCGACCACGGGGCCCTCGCCGACCGGATCGGCTCCGCCGTCACCGACCTCAACGCCGCGACCCTGGCCGGCGCCCTGCGCGCCGCCGTCCGCGCCCAGTGGGGCGACACCCTGCCGACCCGGTTCGCGGTCATCGGCATGGGCCGCTTCGGCGGCCACGAGCTCGGTTACGGCTCCGACGCCGACGTGCTCTTCGTGCACGCCCCGCGGGAGGGGGTGAGCGACGAGGAGGCCGCCCGCGCCGCCAACACGGTGATCGCCGAGATGCGCAGGCTCCTCCAGCTGCCCACCGCCGACCCGCCGCTGCTGATCGACGCCGACCTGCGGCCCGAGGGCAAGAGCGGCCCCTTGGCCCGCTCCCTCAAGTCGTACGAGGCGTACTACCGGCGCTGGTCGCTCGTCTGGGAGAGCCAGGCCCTGCTGCGGGCCGAACCGGTGGCCGGCGACGAGGACCTCGGTCGCGACTTCGTCGAGCTGATCGATCCGTTCCGCTACCCGGTGGAGGGACTCGGTGACGACGCGGTGCGCGAGATCCGCCGCCTCAAGGCCCGGATGGAGTCGGAACGGCTGCCGCGCGGCGCCGACCCCACCCTCCACACCAAGCTCGGCCGGGGCGGGCTCAGCGACGTCGAGTGGACGGTGCAGCTCATGCAGATGCAGCACGGCTGGGCCGAGCCGGGGCTCCGCACCACCCGCACCCGCCGGGCGCTGGCGGCGGCCTCGGCGGCCGGTCTGATCCCGACCGGCGACGCGGCCGTTCTGGACGAGGCCTGGGTACTGGCCACCCGGGTCCGCAACGCCGTGATGCTGGTCCGCGGGCGCCCGGGAGACACCTTCCCGTCCAGCCCCCGCGAGCTCGCCGCGGTCGGCCGGTACCTCGGCTACGAATCCGGCAACGCGGGGACCATGCTCGACGACTACCGGCGCATCACGCGCCGGGCGCGCGCCGTGGTGGACGAGCGGTTCTACGGGGCGTGAGGCACGGGTCCCCCCGGCCGGCCCCGACCCCTGCGAGGGGAGAAGGGGCCGGCCGGGGCGGAAACGCCGAGAGGGCCGCAAACGCCGCCTCGGCGCAGCCCTCCCCAGCCCCTCAGCGCCGTCCCGGCGCTCCAGGGGTCTCCGTGGCGGGCGTACGGCTCGCGGAGGGCGCGGGGGCACCCCGGTCCGAGGAGACCGGCGTCCGCCGCCCGGTCCGCACGGCGGCCCCGCCCCGGGCCGTACCGAGCCCCACGAGCCGGGTCCGCAAGGGGGTGCGCGGTGGCTCGACCCGCCGGGCCAGGCGGTGGGGGAGCGTGCCGTACACGACGTACGCGACGGCGAAGCCGAAGCTCAGGCAGACCACACCGCCCACCGCGTCCAGCCAGAAGTGGTTGGCCGTCGACACGATCACCACGAGGGTGGCGACCGGGTAGAGCAGCCCCAGCACCCGGGCCCACGGCACCGAGGCGAGCGCGAAGATCGTCAGCCCGCACCAGAGCGACCAGCCGATGTGCATCGACGGCATCGCGGCGTACTGGTTCGACATGTTCTTGAGGTTGCCCGAGGCCATCGAGCCCCAGGTGTGGTGCACGAGGACCGTGTCGACGAAGTGGCCGCCGTTCATGAGCCGGGGTGGCGCCAGCGGGACGAGGTAGTAGCCGAGCAGGGCGACGCCCGTGGTCGCGAAAAGGACCAGTCTGGCCGCCGCGTAACGCCCCGGGTGGCTGCGGAACAGCCACACCAGCACCCCGATGGTCACGATGAAGTGCAGCGTCGCGTAGTAGTAGTTCATCGACACGATGAGCCATGTCACCGAGTTCACCGCGTGGTTGACGCTGTGTTCGAAGCCCGCGCCGAGAGTGTTCTCGAAGGACCAGACCCAGTCGGCGTTCCGCAGTGCCGCCGTCCGCTGTTCCGGGACGGCGTTGCGCACCAGCGAGTAGAGCCAGTAACTGACCCCGATCAGAAGGACTTCGAACCACAGCCGTGGGCGGCGCGGTGACCGCGTCCCACGCAGTCGCGCCGTCAGTCCTTTTCCGCCTCGATCGCCCGTGCTGTCCGTCTTGTCCTTGGTGGGTGACGGACAGGCCACCGACGGGCCTTCCTGTGTACTCACCTGAGAATCACCCATGGGCACAGAGTCTGCCAGATACGTCCCCCACCGCCCGATCATCCTCCGGTCGGGTTCCGGTCGCACGTCCTGCACCCTGCGGAGGAGGATGCCATCATCAGGAGGGGCCGGGCCCCGCCGCGGTCGAACCGCGGACCACGAGCTCGGGCATGAAGACGAACTCGCTGTGCGGGGCGGGCGTACCGCCGATCTCCTCCAGCAACGTCCGTACGGCGGCCTGCCCCATGGCGGTCACCGGCTGTCGGATGGTCGTCAGCGGCGGGTCCGTGAAGGCTATGAGCGGCGAATCGTCGTAACCGACCACCGAGAGATCGCGCGGCACCTGCCGTGACAGCCGGCGGGCCGCCCGGATCGCGCCCAGCGCCATCATGTCGCTCGCGCACACCACCGCGGTGCAGCCGCGCTCCATCAGCGCCGTGGCCGCCGCCTGGCCGCCCTCCAGCGTGTACAGGGAGTGCTGGATCAGCTCCTCCACCCGCTCCTCGCCCAGGCCGAGCTGCTCGCCCATCGTCGCGTGGAAGCCCTCGATCTTGCGGAGGACCGGGACGAAGCGCTTGGGGCCGACGGCGAGACCGATCCGGGTGTGACCGAGCGACACCAGATGCGTCACCGCCAGCCGCATCGCCGCACGGTCGTCCGGCGAGATGAACGGGGCCTGGACCTTCGCGGAGAAGCCGTTGACGAGGACGAACGGGACGCCCTGCGCCCGCAACTGCTCGTAGCGGCCCATGTCCGCCGAGGTGTCGGCGTGCAGCCCGGAGACGAAGATGATGCCGGAGACGCCCCGGTCCACCAGCATCTCGGTCAGCTCGTCCTCGGTGGAACCGCCGGGGGTCTGGGTCGCCAGCACGGGGGTGTACCCCTGCCGGGTCAGCGCCTGCCCGATCACCTGGGCCAGCGCCGGGAAGATCGGGTTCTCCAGCTCGGGCGTGATCAGGCCGACCAGTCCGGCGCTGCGCCGGCGCAGGCGTACGGGGCGTTCGTACCCGAGGACGTCGAGTGCCGCGAGGACGGATTCGCGGGTGGCCGCCGCTACACCGGGTTTGCCGTTCAGGACCCGGCTGACCGTCGCTTCGCTGACCCCCGCCTGAGTTGCGATATCGGCAAGCCGTGCGGTCATGAAAGGGGACTGTACCGGGCGCCTCCCGGATTGCCCACAGGGCCCGGGTTCCAGCCGCGCCGGCCCCTTCCGTCCCCGGCCCCGGCGTCACGCCGGAGCGGCTCCGGCAACATCTTGCAAGGTCTTGCGGCCACCTCTGTGCGCCTTGCAGTCGGATGGTCACATCAACCGGACCCCGTGTATGACCTGGGACAGCAGGGGTATGCACCCCGCGTCAAGCATCACGACGGCAACCTTGAGGACACGCACATGTAACGATCGCCGCATCTTGCAGAAAAGTTCCGCAAGGTCTTTCGGACTTCTTTCATCCTTGTTACGTTCCTGGACGACCCGGCGCCGCGACGGAGCGGTACGGCAGTTGAAGGAGTTCACATGCGACGTGGCATAACGGCCACCGTCCTGGTCGCGACCCTGGCGCTCGCGGCGACCGCGTGCGGAAGCGACGACAAGTCCGACAGCAGCGGCAGCAAGAGCTCGGGCGAGCTCTCCGGCACGGTCACCTGGTGGGACACCTCCAGCGTCGGCAGTGAGGACAAGGTCTTCAAGAAGATCGCCGAGGGCTTCGAGAAGCTGCACCCCAAGGTCGACGTCAAGTACGTCAACGTGCCCTTCGGTGACGCGCAGAACAAGTTCAAGAACGCGGCCCAGGCCGGCACCGGCGCCCCCGACGTGATCCGCTCCGAGGTCGCCTGGACCCCGGACTTCGCGAACCTCGGCTACCTCGCCCCGCTCGACGGAACCCCGGCCCTCAGGGACCAGGACGACTTCCTCCCGCAGGCCGTCGCGTCGACCAAGTACGACGGCAAGACGTACGCCGTGCCGCAGGTCATCGACTCCATGGGCATCTTCTACAACAAGGCCATGTTCGCGAAGGCCGGTGTCAAGGTCCCGACCACGATCGCCGAGCTGAAGACCGCCTCCGCCGCCATCAAGGAGAAGACCGGCAAGACCGGCCTCTACCTCCGCGGCGACGACGCGTACTACTTCCTCTCCTTCCTGTACGGCGAGGGCGGCGACCTGGTCGACGCCGACTCCAAGACCGTCAAGATCGACAGCCCCGAGGCTGTCAAGGCGTTCAAGGTCGTCAAGGACCTGGTCGACTCCGGTGCCGCGAAGACGGACGCCACGGACGGCTGGGACAACATGATGCAGTCGTTCAAGTCCGGCGACGTCGCCATGATGATCAACGGCCCCTGGGCCGTGGCCGACACGCTGACGGGCGACCAGTTCAAGGACGCCGCCAACCTCGGCATCACCAACGTCCCGGCCGGCTCCGTCGCCCAGGGCGCCCCGCAGGGCGGTCACAACCTCGCGGTGTACGCGGGTTCGAAGAACCTCGACGCCTCCTACGCCTTCGTCGACTACATGACGTCGGTGGACGCCCAGGCCACGGCCGCCGGTGAGCTGAACCTGCTCCCGACCCGCACCTCGGCGTACGCCCGCAAGGAAGCCGTCGACAGCGAGATCGTGAACTTCTTCAAGCCGGTCGTCGAGACCTCGGTCGAGCGCCCGTGGATCCCCGAGGGCGGCAGCCTCTTCGCCCCGCTGGTCACGCAGTACACCGAGGTCCTCACCGGCCAGACCACTCCGGAGAAGGCCGCGAAGGACAGCGGCGACGCGTACCGCAAGCTCCTCAAGGGCTGGAAGTAACAGGAAGGTTGGCCGACTGATGGCTGTCCACACCAGCCAGTCGGTGGCAAAGGCCGCGGGCGACGACGTCGCCCGCGGCCGGAGCCGCGCTACTGGTACCCCGACGCCGGGCAAGCTCCGGCGCTCTCTGTCCACGCACTGGTACGCCTGGGTCATGGTGGCCCCGGTGGTGCTCGTCATCGGCGTGATCATCGGCTACCCGCTGGTCCGCGGCGTCTGGCTGTCGCTGACCGACGCCAATGAGCGCAACGTGGCGCGTTCCATCGGCGTCAACGAGATCCCCGCGACCTACAAGTTCGTCGGCCTGGACAACTACAAGGACGCGCTCACCGGCGGCGAGTTCATGTCCACGCTCGGCTGGACACTGGTGTGGACGATCGCCTGCGTGAGCATCACGTTCTGCCTCGGCATGGCGCTCGCCAACATCCTGAACCGGCGCATCGTCGGCCGCTCCGCCTACCGCATGGCCCTGATCCTTCCCTGGGCCGTGCCCGGCTTCGTTTCCGTCTTCGCCTGGCGCTTCCTCTTCAACGACGAGCGCGGCATCCTCAACGCGATGCTCGGCGGTGTCGGCATCGACGGTGTCCCCTGGCTGAACGACCCCACCTGGGCGAAGTTCTCCGTGATCGCCGTCAACGTCTGGCTCGGCGTCCCCTTCATGATGGTCGCCCTGCTCGGCGGTCTGCAGTCCATACCCGCGGAGCAGTACGAAGCGGCCGAGATGGACGGCGCCACCGCCTGGCAGCGTTTCCGGCACATCACCGTGCCGGGGCTCGCTCCGGTCTCCACGACGGTGGTCCTGCTCTCCACGATCTGGACCTTCAACATGTTCCCGGTGATCTTCCTGCTCACGCGGGGCGGCCCCGGTGAGTCGACCCAGATCCTCGTCACCCAGGCGTACAAGTTCTCCTTCGAGATCAGCCCGCGCGACTTCGCGCAGTCCTCCACGTGGGGCGTGCTGATCCTCGTCCTCCTCATGATCTTCGCCGCGGTCTACCGGCGAGTGCTCCGCAAGCAGGGAGATGTCTGGTGACCACCCTCACCCCCACCCGAGGGCGTCGGGCAGCGCGCACCCCGCGCCTGCGCGGGCAGCGTTCTCCGCTCGCCTCCGTGGCGCTGCACGTCACGCTGATCATCACTTCGGTGATCGCGGTCTTCCCGGTGCTCTGGGTCCTGCTGACCTCGCTGAAGCCGGCCAAGTACGCGACGACGACGGACTTCTTCAAGGAGACGACGTTCGTCAACTACACCAACCTGATCAAGGACACCGAGTTCGTCACCTGGTTCGGCAACTCGGTGCTGGTCGCGGGTCTCTCCACGGTCCTCGGCGTCTTCGTCTCCGCCACCACCGGCTACGCGGTCAGCCGCTTCCGCTTCCCCGGCAAGCGCGGTCTGATGTGGACCCTGCTGATCACGCAGATGTTCCCGGTCGCCGTGCTGATCGTGCCGATCTACAACATCATGGCGGCCCTCGGACTGCTCAACCAGCCCGCCGGCCTCGTGATCACCTACCTCACCATCTCGGTGCCGTTCTGCGCCTGGATGATGAAGGGCTTCTTCGACACGATCCCGCGCGAGATCGACGAGTCCGGACAGGTCGACGGCCTCACCCCGTTCGGCACGTTCTGGCGGCTCGTCCTCCCGCTGGCCAAGCCCGGCCTCGCGGTCACCGCGTTCTACTCCTTCATCACCGCCTGGGGCGAGGTCGCGTACGCCTCCGCGTTCATGGTCGGTGACGAGAACCTCACGCTCGCCGGCGGACTGCAGAAGTTCGTCAACCAGTACGGAGCCCAGTGGGGCCCCATGACCGCCGCGTCGGTCCTCATCGCCATCCCGGCGGCCGTGGTCTTCCTGTTCGCGCAGAAGCACCTGGTCACCGGAATGTCGGCCGGAGCAGTCAAGGGCTGACCGGAGGCGGTGTCCGACCCTGACCCGCGGACACCGCCGAACCGTCACCCACCCCCACGCGTCACCGCATTCGTCACGGCGGCGCCGGACCCCCCGACCGGGACCCCGGCGCCGCTCCCCACCCAGACACCCCAGGGACGACATGACCCAGCACCTCGCTGCCCCCTCCACCGGCACGTCCGACGACGCCCCGGACAACCGCACCGGCTGGTGGCAGGATGCGGTGATCTACCAGGTCTATCCACGGAGCTTCGCCGACGGCAACGGCGACGGCATGGGCGATCTCGCGGGCGTCACCGCGCGGCTCCCGTACCTCCGGGACCTCGGTGTCGACGCCGTCTGGCTGAGCCCCTTCTACGCGTCCCCGCAGGCCGACGCCGGTTACGACGTCGCCGACTACCGGGCCATCGACCCGATGTTCGGCTCGCTGCTCGACGCCGACGCCCTGATCCGCGAGGCCCACGCCCTGGACCTGCGCATCATCGTCGACCTGGTCCCCAACCACTCCTCCGACCAGCACGAGTGGTTCAAGCGCGCGCTGGCCGAGGGCCCCGGCTCCGCCCTGCGCGAGCGCTACCACTTCCGCGCCGGCAAGGGCGAGACGGGCGAACTTGCGCCCAACGACTGGGAGTCCATCTTCGGCGGCCCGGCGTGGACCCGGACCACGAACGCGGACGGTACCCCGGGCGAGTGGTACCTGCACCTCTTCGCGCCCGAGCAGCCCGACTTCAACTGGGAGCACCCGGCCGTCGCCGACGAGTTCCGCTCGATCCTGCGTTTCTGGCTCGACATGGGCGTCGACGGCTTCCGCGTCGACGTCGCCCACGGCCTGGTCAAGGCCGAGGGCCTGCCCGACCTCGGCTCGCACGACCAGCTCAAGCTGCTCGGCAACGACGTCATGCCGTTCTTCGACCAGGACGGCGTGCACGCCATCTACCGCACCTGGCGCACCATCCTCGACGAGTACCCGGGCGAGCGCATCGCCGTCGCCGAGGCGTGGACCCCGACCGTCGAGCGCACCGCCAACTACGTGCGCCCCGACGAGATGCACCAGGCGTTCAACTTCCAGTACCTCTCCACCGACTGGGACGCGGCCGCGCTGCGTACCGTCATCGACTCCTCGCTCGCCGCGATGCGTCCGGTCGGCGCCCCCACCACCTGGGTGCTCTCGAACCACGACGTCACCCGGCACGCCACCCGCTTCGCCAACGAGCCGGGCCTGGGCACCCAGATCCGTACCGCCGGCGACCGCGAGACGGGTCTGCGCCGCGCCCGTGCCGCGACCCTGCTGATGCTGGCGCTGCCCGGCTCCGCCTACGTCTACCAGGGCGAGGAGCTCGGCCTGCCCGACGTCACCGACCTGCCCGACGAGGCCCGCCAGGACCCGTCGTTCTTCCGCGCCGACGGCCAGGACGGCTACCGCGACGGCTGCCGCGTCCCGATCCCGTGGACCCGCGAGGGCAGCAGCTACGGCTTCGGCGACGGCGGCAGCTGGCTCCCGCAGCCCCAGGGCTGGGGCGAGCTGTCCATCGAGGCGCAGACCGGCGTGGAGGGCTCCACCCTGGAGCTGTACCGCACCGCCATCGCCGCCCGCCGCGAGCTGCCGGGCCTCGGCGCCGGCAGCGACGTGGAGTGGCTGGACGGCCCCGAGGGCGTCCTCGCCTTCGCCCGCCCCGGCTTCGTCTGCACCGTGAACACGACCGGCGCCCCGGTGCGGGTCCCCGCCCCCGGCACGGTGCTGGTCTCCAGCGCCCCGGTCACCGTCGAAGGCGGCACGGCCGAGGTTCCCGCCGACACCACGGTGTGGTGGACGGTGTGACCGTCCCCGCACCCCGGACCGGCTCGGCGCTGCGGCTCTCCGACATCGCCGGGCAGGCCGCGGTGAGCGAGGCCACCGTCAGCCGGGTGCTCAACGGCAAACCGGGCGTCGCCGACGGCACCCGGCAGCGGGTGCTGGCGGCGCTGGACATCCTCGGCTACGAACGTCCCGTGCGGCTGCGCCGGCGCAGCGCCGGGCTGATCGGGTTGGTGACACCTGAACTCGTCAACCCGATCTTCCCGGCCTTCGCGCAGTCGGTCGAGCAGGTCCTCGCCGGGCACGGGTACACCCCCGTGCTCTGCACCCAGCTGCCGGGCGGCGCCACCGAGGACGAGCTGGTCGAACAGCTCGTCGAGCGCGGCGTCGGCGGCATCGTCTTCCTGTCCGGTCTGCACGCCGACCTGTCGGCCGACCCGGCGCGCTATGCCGAACTCGCCGAGCGCGGTGTGCCGTTCGTCCTGATCAACGGGTACAACGAGCGCATCAGCGCGCCGTTCGTCTCGCCGGACGACGCCGCCGCCGTGCGGATGGCCGTCGGCCACCTCGCCGCGCTGGGTCACCGCAAGATCGGCCTGGCGATCGGACCGCAGCGTTACGTGCCCTCCCGCCGCAAGCGGGACGGGTTCCTCGACGTGGCGGTCCGCACGCTGGGGATGACCCGCGAGGAGGCCGAACTCCTCGTCTGCTCCACGCTGTTCGGCGTGGAGGGCGGTCAGGTGGCGGCCGGTGCGCTCCTCGACCAGGGGTGCACGGGCATCGTCTGCGGCAGTGACCTGATGGCGCTGGGCGTGGTGCGCGCGGCCCGGGGGAGGGGCCTGGAGGTCCCGCGCGACGTCTCCGTGGTCGGCTTCGACGACTCCCAGCTGATCGCCTTCACCGACCCGCCGCTGACCACCGTGCGCCAGCCGGTGCAGGCGATGGCCGCCGCCGCGGTGGGGGCGCTGCTGGAGGAGATCGCCGGAAGTCCCGTGCAGCGCACGGAGTACGTGTTCCAGCCGGAGCTGGTCGTACGCGGTTCGACCGCGGCGCTCCGGGCGGTACGGGGGGCATAGACGGGCGGCACGCGGCCGGAGGGGGGTCGCGTGCCGCACGGGTGTTTTCGCACGCACCCGTGTGGGGCGGTGCGACCCGGTGAGGGTCCCGCAGGCGCGGAGGAGAGGCGCCGGGAGTCGGCCCAGGGTTGGGCCGGCGGGGAGGTGACTCCCGGTGCCTCTCATCGCGTCGACCGGCCCGGCCGGCCGGGCGCGTGGGGCCCTGCGCCGGAGCGCGGACCCCCGGCCGGCCGGACCGGAGTCACCAAGAACGTAACAGGCTCGCAATATCTTGCGTAAGTCCTTGCAGGCAGGAAAATCCAGCATTTCGCGGATGTGAGCGGGTCATGTCCAAAGTATTGACCCCGGCCTGACGGGCTCGTACGGTCTGCACCGCAGCCAGGTTTCCAGTCTTGCTGCAAGAACATTCAAGAGCCTTCCGGCACGGCGCGTTGTCACGTGAGGCTGCTCGGTCACCCGCGTTTCCCCCACAGCAGGAGGAAAGACATGGCACGCAGACCGCTGTCCGCCGCTCTCGCCCTCGCGGCCGGAGTCGCCGCGCTGGTCGTCCCCGCAGGTGTCGGGGCCACGGCCGCCCAGGCCGCCACGCCGGGCACCAAGGACGTCACCGCCGTCCTGTTCGAGTGGAAGTTCGCCTCCGTGGCGCAGGCGTGCACCAGCACCCTCGGCCCGGCCGGCTACGGCTACGTCCAGGTCTCCCCGCCCATGGAGCACATCCAGGGCGGCCAGTGGTGGACCTCCTACCAGCCGGTCAGCTACAAGATCGCCGGCCGGCTCGGCGACCGCACCGCCTTCGCGAACATGGTCACCACCTGCCACAACGCCGGGGTGAAGGTCGTCGCCGACACCGTCATCAACCACATGTCGGCGGGGTCGGGCACCGGCACCGGCGGGTCCTCGTACACGAAGTACGACTACCCGGGCGTCTACTCGGTCAACGACATGAACGACTGCCAGTCGCAGATCAGCAACTACGGCGACCGCGCCAACGTGCAGAACTGCGAACTCGTGGGCCTCGCCGACCTGGACACCGGCGAGGAGTACGTACGCGGCAAGATAGCCGGGTACCTGAACGACCTGCTCTCCCTCGGCGTCGACGGCTTCCGGATCGACGCGGCCAAGCACATGCCGGCCGCCGACCTCGCCAACATCAAGTCCCGGCTGACCAACCCGAACGCCTACTGGAAGCAGGAGGCCATCTACGGGGCCGGGGAGGCCGTCCAGCCCTCCGAGTACACCGGCACCGGAGACGTCCAGGAGTTCCGCTACGCCCGCGGCCTCAAGCAGACCTTCCAGAGCGAGAACCTCGCCAACCTCAAGAACTACGGCGAGGGCTGGGGCTTCATGCCCTCCGCCCAGTCGGCGGTCTTCGTCGACAACCACGACACCGAGCGCGGCGGCGACACCCTCAACTACAAGGCGGGCGCCTCCTACACGCTGGCCAACGTCTTCATGCTGGCCTACCCGTACGGCTCCCCCGACGTGCACTCCGGCTACGAGTTCAGCGACGTCGACGCCGGACCGCCCAACGGCGGCCAGGTGAACGCTTGCTACGCCGACGGCTGGAAGTGCCAGCACGCCTGGCCGCAGATCTCCTCGATGGTCGCCTTCCGCAACGCCGCGCGCGGTGAGGCCGTCACCAACTGGTGGGACAACGGCGCCGACCAGATCGCTTTCGGCCGCGGTGCCAAGGCGTACGTCGCCATCAACCACGAGTCCTCGTCGCTGACCCGGACGTTCCAGACCGGCCTGCCCGCCGGCTCCTACTGCGACGTGCAGACCGGCAACGCCGTGACGGTCAACTCCTCCGGGCAGTTCACCGCCACCCTCGGCGCCGACACCGCGCTCGCCCTGCACGTCAACTCCCGCACCTGCACCGGTACGGGCACCGGCACGGACCCCGGTACCGGCACCACCACCTCCGGGGCCACCTTCGGCGTCAACGCCACCACCTCGCTCGGCCAGAACATCTACGTCACCGGCAACCAGCCGGCCCTCGGCAACTGGGACCCGAACAGCGCCCTGAAGCTCGACCCGGCGACGTACCCCGTCTGGAAGCTCGACGTGGCCCTCGCCGCCGGCACCTCCTTCGCGTACAAGTACCTCCGCAAGGACGCCGCGGGGAACGTCACCTGGGAGAGCGGTGCCAACCGCACCGCCACCGTGCCCGCCACCGGAAAGATCTCGCTGACCAGCGACGTCTGGCGCAGCTGAACGACCAGGCACGGGCCGGGAGCGCGCATGGACGCCTCCCGGCCCGCGCCTTTGCCCCGCCGCCCCCGCCGGGCCGGCCGTACCGCCCCACCCACCGTCCGAGGAGAACCCTCCGTGTCCCGAACCACCCTCCGCCGGGGAGCCGTCGCCGCGCTGTGCGCCGCGCTGCTGCCCGTCGTACCGGCGGCGACCGCGTCCGCCACGACCAGACCACCCTCCCCGCCCTCGGACGCGTCCCTCGCCAGGGAGTCGTCCCGCAAGGACCTCACCCGTGAGCAGTTCTACTTCGTCATGCCCGACCGGTTCGCCGACGGCGACACCTCCAACGACAAGGGCGGCCTGACCGGCTCCCGGCTGGAGACCGGGTACGACCCCACGGACAAGGGCTTCTACCAGGGCGGCGACCTCAAGGGGCTCACCAAGCGGCTCGACTACATCAAGGGCCTCGGCACCACCGCGATCTGGCTCGCCCCGATCTTCAAGAACCGCCCCGTGCAGGGCACCGGCGCCGACGCCTCGGCCGGCTACCACGGCTACTGGATCACCGACTTCACGCAGGTGGACCCCCACTTCGGCACCAACGCCGATCTGGAGAAGCTGATCGACAAGGCCCACGGCAAGGGCATGAAGGTCTTCTTCGACGTCATCACCAACCACACGGCCGACACCGTCGACTACGCCGAGAAGAGCTACGGCTACCAGCCCAAGGGCGCCTACCCCTACCTCGACACCGAGGGCCGGCCGTTCGACGACGGCGACGGCATGGCGAAGGTGGACGCGGACTCCTTCCCGTACACCCCGAAGGTGACCGCCGAGAAGGTCCCGTCCTGGCTCGACGACCCGACGATGTACCACAACCGGGGCGACTCCACCTACGCGGGCGAGTCCACCGAGTACGGCGACTTCTCCGGCCTCGACGACCTGTGGACCGAGCGCCCCGAGGTCGTCTCCGGCATGGAGAGGATCTACCAGAAGTGGGTCCGCGACTTCGACATCGACGGCTTCCGCATCGACACCGTCAAGCACGTCGACATGGACTTCTGGACCCAGTGGGCGACCGCCCTCGACACCTACGCCGCCAAGCACGGCCGGGACGACTTCTTCATGTTCGGCGAGGTCTACTCCGCCGACACCGCGATCACCTCGCCGTACGTGACCCAGGGCCGGCTGGACGCGACGCTGGACTTCCCCTTCCAGGAAGCCGCCCGCCAGTACGCCTCCCAGGGCGCCCCGGCCTCCAAGCTCGCCTCGCTCTACGCCGACGACTACCGGTACACCACCGACAAGGCGAACGCCTACGAGCAGGTCACCTTCCTCGGCAACCACGACATGGGCCGCATCGGGACCTTCCTCAAGCAGGACAACCCGAACGCCTCCGACGCCGAACTGGTCAAGCGCGACAAGCTCGCCAACGAGCTGATGTTCCTCGGCCGCGGCAACCCCGTCGTCTACTCCGGCGACGAGCAGGGCTACACCGGCGCCGGCGGCGACAAGGACGCCCGCCAGCCGCTCTTCGCCACCAAGATCGCCGACTACCTCGACGACGACCAGCTCGGCACCGCACGCACGCACGCCTCCGACGCGTACGACACCACCCACCCGCTGTACACGTCGATCGCCGCGCTCTCCAAGCTCACCAAGGCCAACCCCGCCCTCCAGGACGGCGTCCAGACCGAGCGCTACGCCGAGGGCTCCGTCTACGCGTACTCCCGCATCGACGCCAAGCACTCCAACGAGTACCTCGTCGCCGTCAACAACGGCACCGAGCCCCGGACGGTCGAGCTCACCACCGAGTCCGCCCGGATGAACTTCCGCACCATCTACGGCGGTTCCGCCACCGTGCGCAGCGGCGCCGACAAGAGGGTCACCGTCACGGTGCCCGCCCTGTCGAGCATCGTGCTCCGCGCCGACCAGACCCTCGCCGCCCCCGCCACCAAGCCCTCGGTCACCCTCAAGGCCCCGGCGGCCGGCGCGACCGGCACCGTCGAGATCACCGCCGACGTCACCGGCGGACAGCTCGACCGCGTGGTGTTCGCCGCCCAGACCGGCAACGGCAAGTGGCGCACCCTCGGCACCGCCGACCACGCCCCGTACAAGGTCACCCAGGTCGTCGACGACACCGTCGCCGCCGGAACGCCCCTGCGGTACAAGGCCGTCGTCGTGGACCGGACCGGCCGCACCTCCAGTGCCTCGGCCTCCACCACCGCCGGTCAGGCGCCGCCCGCCGCCAAGCCCGTCGCCGTCGAGCGCGACTACGCCGTCGTCCACTACCGGCGCGCGGACGGCGACTACGACGGCTGGCAGCTGAAGTCCGGCGATGCCACCGCCGAGTTCACCGGCCGTGACGCGTACGGCGCGTTCGCCTGGCTGAAGCTCACCGAGGGCACCTCCACCGTGCCGTACACCGTCGAGAAGAACGGGACCGCGGACGGCCCGCAGCGGTCCGTCGACCTCGCCACCACCGGCCAGGTCTGGATCGCCCAGGGCGACGACGGTCAGGTCACCGACGTACCCGAGGGCGCCGGCCCCTCCACCGACACCACCAAGGCCGTCCTGCACTACCACCGCGAGGACGGGAACTACGACGGCTGGGGCCTGCACACCTGGACCGGCGCCAAGGACCCGACCGACTGGGCCAAGCCGCTCCAGCCGGTGAAGAAGGACGCCTATGGCGTCACCTTCGAGGTCCCGCTCGCCGACGGCGCCACCTCGCTCAGCTACATCCTCCACAAGGGGGACGAGAAGGACCTCCCGAGCGACCAGTCCCTCGACTTCGCCGGCAAGGGCCACGAGGTCTGGATGCTCGGCGGCACCGCCAGCTACCTCCTGCCGGCCGCCGCCGGAGTCCCCGCCCCCGACCTGACCAAGGCCGAGGCGCAGTGGATCGACGCCGACACCGTCGTCTGGAAGGTCGAGGCCACCGCCGCCACCAGCCAGCAGCTCGTCTACGCCAAGAACGGCGGGATCTCCGTCGTCGACGGGGCGCTTTCCGACGAAGGCCAGTGGCTGCGCCTGAACCGGACCACCCTGACCGACGCGCAGAAGGCGAAGTACCCGCACCTCAAGGACTACCCGGCCTTCCAGATCGACGTCCGCGACCGCGACCGGGTCCGTGAATCCCTGCGCGGCCAGCTGATCGCCACCCAGCGCGCCGCGAACGGCGCCCTCCTCGCCGCCACCGGCGTACAGATCCCCGGAGTGCTCGACAGCCTGTACCCCAAGGCCACCGGCGCCGCCCTCGGCCCCGTCTTCGACAAGGGCGTCCCCACACTCTCCGTGTGGGCCCCCACCGCCCGGACCGTCCAGCTCGAACTGGACGGCAAGACCCTCCCGATGCGGCGCGACGACACCACCGGCGTCTGGTCCGTCAAGGGAACCAAGTCCTGGAACGGTAAGCCCTACCGCTACCTCGTCCAGGTCTGGGCGCCCACCGTCCGGAAGATCGTCACCAACAAGGTCACCGACCCCTACTCCACCGCCCTGACCACCGACTCCGCCCGCAGCCTCGTCGTCGACCTCGCCGACCCGAAGCTCGCGCCCGCCGGCTGGTCCTCCCAGAAGAAGCCCGCCGCCGTCCCGCTGAGCAGCGCGCAGATCCAGGAACTCCAGATCCGCGATTTCTCCATCGCGGACCCCACCTCCCAGCACCCCGGCGAGTACCTCGCCTTCACCGACACGGCCTCCGACGGCATGAAGCACCTCAAGGAGCTCGCCGACTCCGGCACCTCCTACGTGCACCTGCTGCCCGCCTTCGACATCGGCACCATCTCCGAGAAGAAGTCCGACCAGCAGCAGCCCGCCTGTGACCTGAAGGTCTACGCCCCCGACTCCGACGAGCAGCAGGCCTGCGTCACGGCCGCCGCCGCGAAGGACGGCTTCAACTGGGGCTACGACCCGCTGCACTACACCGTCCCGGAGGGCTCCTACGCCTCCGACCCGGACGGAACCGAGCGCACCGTCGAGTTCCGCCGGATGGTCCAGGGCCTCAACGACGCCGGACTGCGGACCGTCATGGACGTCGTCTACAACCACACCGTCGCCTCCGGCCAGGACGACAAGTCGATCCTCGACCGGATCGTGCCCGGCTACTACCAGCGGCTCATGGACGACGGAACCGTCGCCAACTCCAGCTGCTGCGCCAACACCGCGCCCGAGAACGCCATGATGGGCAAGCTCGTCGTGGACTCGCTCGTCACGTGGGCCAAGCAGTACAAGGTCGACGGCTTCCGCTTCGACCTGATGGGCCACCACCCCAAGGCGAACATCCTCGCCGTGCGCAAGGCGCTCGACGGCCTGACGCCCGCCAAGGACGGCGTCGACGGGAAGAAGATCATCCTCTACGGCGAGGGCTGGAACTTCGGCGAGATCGCCGACGACGCCCGCTTCGTCCAGGCCACCCAGAAGAACATGGCCGGCACCGGCATCGCCACCTTCGACGACCGTGCCCGCGACGCCGTGCGCGGCGGCGGCCCCTTCGACGCCGACCCCGGCGTCCAGGGCTTCGCCTCCGGCCTCTACACCGACCCCAACGGCTCCACCTCCAACGGCACCGAGGCCGAGCAGAAGGCCCGCCTCCTGCACTACCAGGACCTGATCAAGGTCGGCCTCTCCGGCAGCCTCGCCGACTACACGTTCACCGACACCTCGGGTGACGAGGTCACCGGTGCGGGCGTCGACTACAACGGCCAGCCCGCCGGATACGCGGCGGCCCCCGGCGACGCCCTCGCCTACTCCGACGCCCACGACAACGAAAGCCTCTACGACGCACTCGCGTTCAAGCTCCCCGCCGGCACCTCGGCCGCGGACCGGGCCAGGATGCAGGTCATCGCCATGGGCGTCTCCACCCTCTCCCAGGGGCCCTCGCTCTCCCAGGCGGGCACCGACCTGCTGCGCTCCAAGTCCCTGGACCGCAACTCCTTCGACAGCGGCGACTGGTACAACGCCATCCACTGGAACTGCCAGGACGGCAACGGCTTCGGCCGGGGCCTGCCGCCGGCCGCGGACAACCAGGACAAGTGGTCGTACGCCAAGCCGCTGCTGACCAACCCCGGCCTCACCCCCGGCTGCGCGCAGATCACCGGTACGTCCGCCGCCTACCAGGACCTGCTGACGATCCGGAGCACCGAGAAGGCGTTCGCCCTCACCTCCGCCGCCCAGGTCCAGTCCACCCTCGCCTTCCCGCTCTCGGGCAAGGACGAGACCCCCGGCGTCATCACCATGACCCTCGGTGACCTGGTCGTCGTCATCAACGCCACCCCGTCCACCACCACCCAGAAGGTGGACGCGGCGGCGGGCAAGGACTACGCCCTGCACCCGGTGCAGGCGGCGGGCGCGGACCTTACCGTCAAGCAGTCGCGGTACGAAGCGGAATCCGGCAGCTTCACCGTCCCAGGACGGACCGTCGCCGTGTTTTCACGTCCCCGGCACTGACGGGCTACGGTGTGACCGCACGCGTCGGCGACGGAGCCGCAGCGGCCCGGCGCCGAGCACCGTAACTCCGCCACAACCGGCCGGTCACGGCGTCACTCCCCGCACGGGAGTGGCGCCGGGGCCGGCCGGTCCGGTCGGTCGGTGACACCCGCCGGCCGGCCGGCGCACCAGGCCCGAGCTCGCCGGACGGTGATGATGAAGATCGTGGGAAACCTGCCCGAGGAGACGACCAGTTTCATCGGCCGCGGGGTCGAACTCCTGCGCCTCGAATCCGCCCTGACGCCGTACCACCTCGTCGGGCACCGGCTCACCCCGCACCGCATGACCACACTCGTCGGCCCCGGCGGCGTCGGAAAGTCACGCCTCGCCCGCCGCGCCACCCGCCTCGTCGGCCACCGCTACCAGGACGGCGTCCGGTGGGCCGACCTCTCCCCCCTCTACGGCGACGACCTGCTGCTGCCCACCGTCTCCGACGCCGTCGGCCTCGCCGACCACGCCCTGCGGATGCCCGTGGACGCGCTCTGCGAATGGCTCGCGGACAAGAACACCCTGCTCGTCCTCGACTCCTGCGAACACCTGCGCGCACCCACCGCACACCTCCTCGGCGAACTCCTCACCATCGCCCCCGGCCTGACCGTCGTCGCCACCAGCAGGCAGCCCCTCGGCGTCCGCGGCGAGAACATCGTGGAAGTCCCCCCACTGCCCTACGACGGCGAGAGCGACGCCCTCACCCTCTTCCGCGACCGGGTGCGCGTCGCGGCCCCCGGCATCACCTTCCGGCGCCCGGCCGACACCCGGGCCGCCGAAGAGATCTGCCGCCGCCTCGAAGGACTCCCGCTGGCGCTGGAACTGGCCGCGGCCTCCGCCCGCCGCCACACCCTGCGCCAGATCGCCGACCGGCTCGGCTCCCGGCTGGACGTCCTCAGCGACGACTCCCAGCGCCCCCGCCGCCACCGCGCCCTCCTCACCACCATCGGCTGGAGCCACGAGCTCTGCACCCCCCTCGAACGCCTCCTGTGGGCCCGTCTCACCCCCTTGCGCGGCGACTTCGACGAAGAGGCCGCCCGGGAGGTCTGCGCCGGCGGCCCCCTCGGCCCCGACGCGGTGACCGAGGCGCTGCGCGGACTCGTCGCCAAGTCCGTCGTCAAACGCGACGGCGAACGCCACCACATGCTCGACACCCTGCGCGAGTACGGCCGGATGTGGCTCATCGAACTCGGCGAGGAGGAGGTGGCCGGCGCCGCCCGCCGGCACGCCGCCCGGTTCCTGAGCCTGGCCCGCCGCGCCCACTCCGGATGGACCGGCCGCGACCAGGTCGCCTGGTACCACAAGGTCTCCGACAGCCACCTCGACCTCTGCGCCGCCCTCGACCACCTCCTCGTCCACGACATCCGCGCCGCCCAGGAGATGGCCGGACGCATCGGCTTCTTCTGGAGCTGCTGCGGCCACCTGACCGCCGCCCGGAGCTACGCCCGGCGCGCCCTGCGAGGCGGCCCGCTCGACGGCCCCGACCGCACCCGGCTGCTCTGGGTCATGGGCGTCGCGGCCCTGCTCCAGGGCGACTTCGAGGCCGCGGAGCGGCTCGGCGCCGAGTGCACGGCCCACGCCGAGACCGACGGCGACGACGAGGGAATCCTCAACTCGACCTATCTGGCCGGACTCACCCACATCATGCGGGGCGAGCCGCGGACCGCCCTGCGAGCCGCCGAACGCGCGCTGCGCCTGACCGAGGCGAGGACGGTCGAGTCGGCCTACCGCCTGCGCTGCCACCTCATCACGGTCTTCGCGCTGAGCGGCCTCGGCCGGCTCGACGAGGCCGCGCAGGCGGCCGCCGCGCTCAGGGCCGCCTGCGAGGAGCACGACGAACACTGGACCCGTTCCTACGCCGACTACCAACTCGCCCTGATCGCCCTGCTCCAGGGCCGCCCGGACGCGGCAGCGGCACACGCCCGCACCATGCTCCGGGGCAAACACCGGCTGCGCGACAGCTTCGGCATCGCCCTCGGCCTCGACATCCTCGCCTCCGCCATCGCCGCCCAGGGCCAGGGCGCGCGCGCCGCACGGGTCTACGGCACCGGGCAGGTGTACTGGCGGATGGTCGGGCACCCGCAGCGCGGCACCCCCGACGTCACCCCGGTGCGCGAGAGCTGGGAGCGGCAGGCCCGGGAGGCCGTCGGCGACCTCGCCTACCAGCGCGCCTTCGAGCGGGGCCGGACCGACACCGCCGAGGCGGGACTCGCGGCGGCGCTCTGGGACGAGTCCCGGATCTGACCCGTACCGGTACGGGCGCGGGGGCGTGAGCGCGCCGGGCCGGCACGGGGACGGGGCGGCCGGGCGGTGAGACACGCTTGTGCGGCCCGGGCGCGGCCCGTCAAGGTGGGCGACGACAATGCCCGTACCACCCGCAACGGGAGCGCCTGATGCCCCACATCACCATCGACTACTCCGCCGGACTCGAAGACGCCTTCGACCGCCGGGGATTCGCCGCCGAACTGCACCCCCTGATCGCCCGGACGATCACAACCTCGGCCTCGGCGTGCAAGACCAGACTCCGCCAGGTCGACGAGACGCTGGTGGGGGAGGAGGCCGTCGACGGCTCGATCGTCCACGTCGTCATCGCCATACAGCCCGGCCGCACCCCGGAAGTCCGCGGGCGGCTCACCGAGTCCGTGCTGGCGCTGCTGGGCGAGCACCTCAAGCCGGCCGACGGACTCCGGGTCGAGACCTCGGTCGAGACCCGCGAGATCGACCCCTCGTACCGCAGGAGCTGAGCATGTGCGCCCGTCCCTCCGCGCGTCGCCGGTCAGGGCAGCCGCTGCGGGGGGACGGCGGGTGCACCGGCGGTCAGCGTGCCGAGTCGGGTGAGCAGTTCGCCGAACGGGCCGTTGGACGGCTCCTGTTCGAGGACCCGCAGCACGATGCCGGCCAACTCGTCGTCGTACGCGGCGCTCACGGCGGCCAGCGCCGCGAAGTCGTGCACCAGCTGGAGCTCCAGTTCGGAGCGGGGGACGCGCTTGCCGTCCAGCCAGAGCAGCGCCGTCGCCTCGGCGAGCGACACCCAGGTGCGTACCACCAACTCCAGCCGGGCGCTGGGGACCTCGACTCCGAGGTGGGCGAGTATCTGCTCGTACGCGGCCTGCCGCACCCCGTCGATCATCGCGTTGGTGGTGGAGGAGCCTGCCGCCGGGCCACCCCGCATGAGTGCGGAGAAGCCGGGCCCGTGGTCCTCCACGAAGTCGAAGAACCGGACCATCACCCGCAACAGGCGCGTCCCCAGGGGGCCTTCGTGCGGCTCCAGGAAGCGCTCCGCCAGCTCGTCGGCGGCCCGGCGCAGCGCGGCCTCGTACAGGTTCTGCTTGCCGGGGAAGTAGTGGTAGACGAGCGGGCGGGAGATGCCCGCGGCGGCGGCGATCTCGTCGATCGACACCTCGTCGGGGGAGCGGCTGCTGAACAACTCCAGTGCGACGCCGATCAACTGCTGTCTGCGCTCGTCGACGCCCATGCGGCGCCGCACCCCGGTGGTCATGCGGACAGCCTAACCGGGGTGCGGCGGACGGCGGGACCGGCCCGGCCAACCTACAGATCGAGGACCAGCCGCCCGCCCCGGCACCGGGAGACGCAGATCAGCATCGAGTCGGCGCGCTCCGCGTCGGTCAGCAGCTCGTCCCGGTGATCGATCTCGCCCTCCAGTACCCGCTGTTGGCAGGTGCCGCAGAAGCCCTGCTCGCAGGAGTACGAGACATGGGGCAGCTCCTCGCGCACGGCCGCCAGCACCGACTGCCCGGCCGCCACGGACACGGTCCGCTCCGAGCGCCGCAACTCCACCTCGAAGGCGCCCGAATCCGCGCCGCCGCCCGGAGCCCCGGCGGCGAACCGCTCCAGATGCGGGGTGCGGCCCTCAGGCAGGGCGGCGGCGACCGCGTCCATCAGGGGCCCGGGGCCGCACACGTACACGGCCGTCCCCCGCGCGAGCCCGGCGAGCGCCGCGGCCACGTCCGGGTGCCCCGAGGCGTCCTGCGGGACGACCGTCACCCGGTCCCCGTCCGCGCCGAGCTTCTCGATCTCGTCGAGGAAAGGCATGGTGGCCCGCGACCGGCCCCCGTACAGCAGCCGCCAGGGCGCCCCGGAAGCCGCGACCGCCCGCAGCATGGGCAGGACCGGGGTGATGCCGATGCCGCCCGCGACGAAGAGATAGCCGTCCGCACCGACCAGCGGGAAGCGGTTGCGGGGGCCCCGGACGCCCACTTCCCCGCCCTCGTGCAGGTGGGCGTGCGCCTCCCGCGAGCCGCCCCGGCCGTCCTCGGCCAGCCGGACCGCCACGGTGTACGTCCCCTGGTCCGAGGGGTCGCCGCAGAGGCTGTACTGCCGGACCGCACCGGAGGGCAGCACCAGGTCGATGTGGGCCCCCGGCTCCCAGCGGGGCAGGCCGGGCCCCTCCAGCCGGAGCTGGACGACCCC
This sequence comes from Streptomyces sp. NBC_00247, assembly GCF_036188265.1. Taxonomy (NCBI): domain Bacteria; kingdom Bacillati; phylum Actinomycetota; class Actinomycetes; order Kitasatosporales; family Streptomycetaceae; genus Streptomyces; species Streptomyces sp. NBC_00247. The sequence goes on from NZ_CP108093.1 coordinate 5,312,526, forward strand.
TTCCGCGGGCGAGCTCCGCTCGGTGATCAGCAGCCGCCGGGTGGTGGTGGCGCCGCGCACCGACTGCCCGGAGGTGGGCTCCTCCAGGGCGGGCATCGGCCAGAGCGGGGAGGCGGCGACGCGCTTGCGCAGCGCACGCCGGACGAGCAGGGCGGCGCCGGCACCGGTGACCAGCAGTGCGGTGCGGGGGCGGGGCATGGGCATGGGCATCGTCAGTGGGTTCCCGTCGTACGGGCCTCGGCGGCGAGCGCCGCGGGCGAGCGGGCGAGGTAGTCGACGGCTTGGGCGGTGCTGCCGGTCCGTGAAGGGTGGTAGCGGCGGCTCAGGTAGTCCGGGACCGACCGGAGGATGTCCCCGGCCGGAGGCAGCGTGCCCCGCCTGCCGCCGGCGTGGAACTCCCGGAGCGACGCCCGGCCGCCGGGCAGCCCCGGGTCGTTCGCCACGAAGAAGCGGACTCCGCGCTGCCAGAGGAAGACCAGCGCGGAGAAGGCCGTCGCCCAGGTCCGTACCCGGCGCCGGTAGCCGCCGTCCACGTGGCAGAACACCTCGAAGGCCACCGAGCGGTGCTCGACCTCCTCGGCGCCGTGCCAGCGCAGCAGGTCCAGCATCGTGGGATCGGCGCCGAGCCGGTCCAGGGCGTCGGCGTTGAGTATCCAGTCGCCGAGGAACGCCGTGTAGTGCTCGATCGCCGCTATCGTCGCGACCCGCTCCTTGAGCCACCACTCCCGGGCCCGCCCGGGCGGCAGGGTCCGGTCGCCGAGCAGCTTCTCGAAGAACCAGTCCACCTGCGCGGTGTAGGGCGTCGGGTCGATCCCCAGCCGCTTCAGGTGCGGCAGCACGTCGTCGTGCGCCTGCGAGTGCACGGCCTCCTGGCCGATGAACCCGATGACGTCCTCGCGGAGCCGTTCGTCGCGGATGTACGGCAGCACCTGCCGGTACACGTGGATGAACCAGCGCTCTCCGGCCGGAAGCAGCAGATGGAGGACGTTGATCGTGTGGGCGGCGAACGGGTCGCCGGGCACCCAGTGCAGCGGGGTGTGCTCCCAGTCGAACGCGACGTTGCGGGGCTTGAGCGGCGTCCGCTCCGAAGTGACCGCCGTCGGCTGCTTGTTGGACATGCCGTCAATGTACTGATGGGTACGGCGCGGCGACAGAGGCGTGCGTGCTCTTCCTCGGACCTGTCGTCACGTCACGCCGGCCGGCCGCCCCGCTCCCCCCGGTCCAAGTACGCGAGCACCGCGAGGACCCGGCGGTTGTCGTCGTCGGACTGGGCCAGCCCCAGCTTTCCGAAGATGTTCGAGGTGTGCTTGGCGATGGCCCGTTCGGTGACCACCAGTTGTGCCGCGATGGCCGCGTTCGTACGGCCCTGCGCCATCAGCTCCATGACCTCCCGCTCCCGGGGGGTCAGCCCGCCCATCGGCTCGTCCCGGGACCGCCGCGTGAGCAGTTGTGAGATCACCTGGGGGTCCATCGCCGTGCCTCCGGCCGCGACCCGGCGCACCGCGTCGACGAACTGGTCCGCGTCGAAGACCCGGTCCTTCAGCAGATAGCCGATGCCGCCGTTCCCGTCCGCCAGCAACTCCCGCGCGTACAACTGTTCCACGTGCTGGGAGAGGACGAGGACCGGTAGCCCCGGGCGTTCCCTGCGCGCCGCCAGCGCGCACTGGAGCCCTTCGTCGGTGAGGGACGGCGGCAGCCGGACGTCGACCACCGCGACGTCCGGCCGTTCCTCGGCGAAGGCCCTGGTCAGTTCGGGACCGGTCGCGACGGCGGCCACCACCTCGAAGCCGTACGCCTCCAGGAGCCGCACCAGTCCGTCGCGGAGCAGGAAGAGGTCTTCGGCTAGGACAACGCGCACGGGATCTCCAGGGTCACCAGGGTGGGGCCGCCGACGGGGCTGCTGACGGCCAGTACGCCGTCGAACGTACCGAGCCGCCGTTCGATCCCCCTCAGCCCCGAACCGCCGCCGACCGCCGCCCCTGCGCCGTCCGTCGTCCCGCCGCCGACCGCCGCCCCTCCCCGGCCGTCGTCCGTCACCGAGACCCTGAGCATCCCGTCCGCGTGGTGGACGTCCACCCAGACGCGGTCGGCACCCGAATGCTTCGCCACGTTCGTCAGCGCCTCGCTCACCGCGAAGTACGCGGCCGACTCCACCGGCGCGTCCGGCCGCCCCGGCAGATCCACCGACACCTCGGACTCCAGGGGCAGCCGCATGGCCAGGGCCTTCACCGCGTCCCCGAGGCCCCGCTCGGCGAGCACCGGCGGATGGATGCCCCGGACGAGGTCGCGCAGTTCGGTGAGGGCCTCGGCCGAGGAGGCCCGGGTCGCCGCCAGCATCCGCTTCGCCTGCTCCGGGTCCCTCTCGATCAGCGCCTCGATCGCCCCGAGGCTCATCCCCATGGCGACCAGCCGGGCCTGCGCCCCGTCGTGCAGGTCCCGTTCGATGCGCCGCAACTCCGAGGCCGCCGAGTCCACCGCCTCGTGCCGTGTCTCCGTCAGCCGCTCGATGCGCCGGGCCAGCTCCTCCGGGGTGGGCGAGAGGACCGCGCGGGCCAGCACGAAGTGCAGCCGCAGCATCGGCTTGGCCACCCACAGACCGGCGTGGAAGACGAGCAGGCCCAGTGCGAGCGCCGCGACCGCCGTGGCCGGGCTGTCCACGGGGACGAAGCCGTACCAGTAGGGGTCGTCGCGGAAGACGTGCCAGAGACCGGCGACGAGGACCACCCCCTCCAGCCACCAGACCAGCAGCGTGGCAGGGACGATCGCCAGCACGAAGCCCGCGGTCATGTCGGTGAACAGCCACTGGACGTCCCGCCGGGTGGCCGGGTCCTTCAGCATCAGGAGGGTGCGCTCCACCTGCCCGGTGAAGCCGGTGCGCAGGCTCGTGGGAAGGGGCCGGTACGGGACCGGTATCCGCACGTCGGACCAGGTCGCCGCGAGGAGCCTGCGCCGGTTCGCGTGCCGGCGCACCTGCTCCAGCACGTACGGAGTGGTGAGGAACCCGACCCCGAGCAGGACGAACGCGACGGAGAGCACCGTCGCGACGAAGAGGGCGAGCGAGCCGGGCAGACCCGCCACCGCCAGCGCCAGCCCGCGTCCCGCGGCCCCCGTCGCTTCCCTGAAACGGCTGATCGTCCTGCTCATCGTCCCTCGTCCCCTTCGTCCCCGCCGCGACCGGGCGCCGCCGCGTGGTTCCCCGGCGCCCCCTACGGCGGCAAGTCTCGCCCGGGGGAAGGTGCGCGCGGCAGCCGGTACGCACCCCTGTCGGGGGTGTACCTGGCACCACCCCGCGCCCCGGACGGCGAAGGGCCCCGTGCTCGCGGTACGAAACCGCGAGCACGGGGCCCGGTGCCGCTCGACAGCCCTGTCAGGGAGCGTACTTGTAACCCACCCGACGCACGGTCTGGATCGAGTGGCGGTGCTGGGTGCCGAGCTTGCGGCGCAGCCGGGCGACGTGGACGTCGACCGTGCGGCCGTCGCCGACGTGACCGTAACCCCAGACGGTCGTCACCAACTGGTCCCGGGTGTGCACCCGGTGGGGGTGGGCGACGAGGTGGGCGAGGAGCTCGAACTCCAGGTAGGTGAGGTCGAGCGCCACGCCGTCCACGCTCGCGATGCGCCGGGTGGAGTCGATGAGCACCGGACCGTCCGGCGCGGGAGCGGCGGGAGCCTCGCGCACCACGGCCTGCGGGGCGAGCACCCCCTGCGGGAGCGGTCCGGCGGCGAAGGGCTGGGCGTCGGTGAACGCGCCGGCGAGGGCGGCCTGCTGGTCGGCCGGGACGAGGACGAGGTAGCCGATCATCGGCGGCCGTCCCGGAAGGGTGGGAAGGGAATGCTGGGGCGCGGGCAGCCACGTGGCTCCCGGCGGCAGCAGGTCGGCCATGTCGGTGAGCCGGACGACGTCGTCGCGGTCGACCGCACGGAGCCGGCGGTTGGGGGTGAGAGTGCGGGCGGTGGTGGTGGCCGCAGCGGGGGCCGCCGATGCCGCGGTGGCGGCGGAGGCGGAGAAAGTACGGGCGTTCGCCATGAGGGTCAGCTCTTTCGCGCGAGGAGTCGTCGAGGGACGTACGTCGTGCGCGCGGGCCGAAGACCGGGGTGAGCGGCTTTAGAGGGCCTGCGCGTTCCTCGCGCGGCAACACACCCGGTCGAAGTCGTGGTGCTGACGGGAAGGCCAGAACGGCTCAAGGTCGCTGCGACCCGATGAGGTGTACTGGAAGCCGGCCATGGGCCCATTGAAGCAGAGAATGCGGCGCGACAGGAGCCTCCTCTCACCCGTCGATACGGACCCTTCGCGTCACGCGCCCCCCGCCCCGCCCCCGGGCCGCGCTCCCACCCGCTCTGAGCTGGCCCTACCCGCTTCTCAGCCCACCAGCCGCTTCCGCCAGTCCGGCACGGGTACGTCGATGGCCTTCGAAGGATCGCCGTCCCACTCCACGTCCAGCCCGGCCTCCCGGAGCGCCGCGGCGACCTCGTGGCCCGTCGCGGCGGTGGTTTCCTCGGAGTCGTCGAACCCGCCGTAGTACAGGGTGAGTCCGCGGCCCGACGCCGCGCTCGCGGTGGACTGGGAGGGGAAGAAGACGAACCCCCGCGCCGACTCGTCCTGCGCCCACACCTCGTCCATCCCGCAGGAACGGCAACAGGTGAAGTTCTGCCGGGCGGTCAGGCCGGCGGCCCCCAGTACGGCGAAGGCGTTCTCCAGCCGGTCGGCGTCGCTCACCCCCGTCCAGCTCTCCTGCTCCTCCACCCGCTCCAGCCAGAGCCGCTCGACGACGGCCCGTGCCTGTTCCGGGGTGACCGGTGAGACCCCGTCCCGCGTCAGGCAGTCGGCGGCCCACTCGGTCAGCGTCTCCACCGTGCCGAACCCGCCGCGCAGTTCGCTCCTGACGGCCTCCTCCAGCCGTCCCAGGACCCCGGGTTCCAGAGCCGGTACGGGCTCGGGCCCGGGCAGCCCCAGGGACTCCCAGCCCGTCCCCGCGTCCCAGCCCTCGTCCTGCCGCGCCCACCCGGCCATCACCTCGGCGACCCGCTCGGGAGTGGGGACCTCGGCGCGGTAGTGGTCGGCGGGTCCGCCCTCGCGGTACTCCAACTCGTACGGGCCGTCCCCCTCGTGCCAGACCTGCACGAACCGTCCGGGCCGGTCGGGCACCCGCTGCACCACCAGGAAGCGGTTCTTCCGCCCGCCGATCCCGAGCACCAGATCCGTCAACTCGTCGGCCGTGGGGCGCGTGTACGTCTCCGCGCCCTCGGTCTTCACCTTGATCTCCAGCATGCGGTTCACCTTCCCACACACCACCGACAGCGCCTCTTCCGCGGGCCGATATCCTGCCCGGAGCGACGCGCGGACGACACCCGCGCCCGGCGAGGGGCGAGCATCCGGTGATCCGAGACCTGTACAACGTCCGCGTGCGGCCCGCGGAGGGCGACCCGACCCCGCTGACCGAGGACGAGGAGCGGCGCGCCCGGGTCACCCTCTTCGACGAACTCGGCACCGTCATCGCCGAACGCGGCTGGGTCCGCTTCCCCGCCCACTCCCCGGAAGAACGCCGCCGCCTCGTCGACGTCGCGCACCGGCTCGGCGCGTACTGGGGCCGGCCGGTCCACGTCGAGGCCGAGGACAGCTGCGCCCTGAGGCTCCACCTGGACGGGTACGGCACGCTGCCGTCCGCGTGAGGGGTCCCCGTCCGTACGACGAGAGGCGCCCGCCGGAAGTCCGGCGGGCGCCTCTCGTCGTACGGGGAGGTGCGGGGGAGGATCAGCCCTGGTCGGCCTTCTCCAGTGCGGTGCAGCAGGTGTCGACGATCAGCCGCGTGACGACGTAGGGGTCGACGTTGGCGTTCGGGCGACGGTCCTCGATGTAGCCCTTCCGGTCCTGCTCGACCTGCCACGGGATGCGGACCGAGGCGCCGCGGTCGGAGACGCCGTAGCTGTACTCGTTCCACGGGGCGGTCTCGTGCAGACCGGTCAGACGCTCGTCGATGCCGGCGCCGTAGTTCTTGACGTGGTCGAGCGGCTTCGAGCCCTCGCCCAGCGACTCGCACGCGGTGATGATCGGGTCGTAGCCCTCACGCATCGACTTGGTGGAGAAGTTGGTGTGCGCGCCGGCGCCGTTCCAGTCGCCCTTGACCGGCTTCGGGTCGAGGGTGGCGGAGACGTTGAAGTCCTCGGCGGTGCGGTAGAGCAGCCAGCGGGCGATCCACAGCTGGTCGGAGACCTCCAGCGGGGACAGCGGGCCGACCTGGAACTCCCACTGGCCGGGCATGACCTCGGCGTTGATGCCGGAGATGCCGAGACCGGCCTTGAGGCAGTTGTCGAGGTGCTTCTCGACGATGTCGCGGCCGAAGATCTCGTCGGAGCCGACACCGCAGTAGTAGCCGCCCTGCGCGGCCGGGAAGCCGCCCTCGGGGAAGCCGAGCGGACGGTGGCCCGAGAAGAAGGTGTACTCCTGCTCGATGCCGAAGATCGGCTCCTGCGAGGCGAAGCGCTCGGCCACCGGACGCAGCGCGGCACGGGTGTTGGTCGGGTGCGGCGTCATGTCGATGTTGAAGACCTCGCACAGGACGAGAACGTCGTCGCCGCCGCGGATCGGGTCCGGGCAGGTGAAGACGGGCTTCAGGACCCGGTCGGAGGCGTGGCCCTCGGCCTGGTTGGTGCTCGAACCGTCGAAGCCCCAGATGGGCAGCTCCGCACCGTCGGCCAGGATGCGCGTCTTCGAACGCAGCTTGGCGGTCGGCTCGGTGCCGTCTATCCAGATGTACTCAGCCTTGAACGTCACGGAAGCCATCCTTTGCGGTGCTGCGAGGTCTATGCGCAGCAGCTTCGCAAGGCGCGATTTCCCGTCCGTTGCCCGAATGTGAACCCCGTGTTACCGACGTTTTCCGCGGGTGAAACACGTCACACCCGTGGAACACCCCCGCCGCCCGCGCCCCCGGCCGTACGGGAACGAGCCGACGGCGGAGCCCCGTACTCCGCCGCCCGCACGGCCCGGCGGCGCCGTCGTATACGGGGACGCGCCGCCCGGGACACGCGGGACCCGGCCCGCACACTGGTACGCATGACGACTACCGCGACCCCCCTGCGCATCGGACTGCTCGGCACCGGACCGTGGGCCCGCAGGACCCACGCCCCCGCCCTCGCCGCCCACCCCGGAGCCGAGTTGAGCGGGGTGTGGGGCCGCCGCCACGAAGCGGCGACCGCCCTGGCCGACGCGCACGGAGTCCGGGCCTTCGCCGGCGAGGACGGCCTGGACGCGCTGCTCGCCGCCAGCGACGCCGTCGCCGTCGCGCTGCCCCCGGACGTACAGGCCCCGATCGCCGCCCGGGCGGCCGCCGCCGGCTGCCACCTCCTGCTGGACAAGCCGGTCGCCACCACGGCGGCCGGCGCCCACGAGGTCGCCGAGGCAGCCGCCCGGTCCGGTGTCGCCTCCGTCGTCTTCTGCACCCTGCGCTTCGCCCCCGAGACCGCCGCCTGGATCACCGAACAGGCAGCGCTGGACGGCTGGTTCACCGCACGCGGCCAGTGGCTCGGCGCACTCTGGGCGCCCGGCTCCACCAGCGAGTACGCCGCCTCCCCGTGGCGCCGCGACAAGGGCGGCCTCTGGGACGTCGGCCCGCACGTCCTCTCGGTACTCCTCCCCGTCCTCGGCGACGTGACGGAACTGACAGCCGTCCGGGGCCCGTCCGACACCGTGCACCTGGTCCTCCGCCACGCCTGCGGAGCCTCCAGCACGGCGACCCTCGGCCTGGGCGCCCCGCTCGGGGCCGTCGGCACCGACATCGAACTGCGCGGCGAGCACGGCGTCGCGAACCTGCCCCGCTGGGGCGGCGCCCTGGACGCCTTCACCGGAGCGGTCGACGCGCTGGCCGAAGCCGTACGCACCGGGGAGCCGCACCCCTGCGACGTGCGTTTCGGGGCGCGCCTGACCGAACTGCTCGCGGAGGCCGAAGCGCAGCTCGGTCCGGCCGGCCCGGCGGTGCCCGCCGGATCGTGACCGGCGTACGGCGTACGGCGCCGCGTACCTGTCCCCGGGCGTACAACCGTCCGGGGCCCGGACGTGTCTCTCAGGCATCAACCGGGTGTGTACGGGCCGCGAGGGACGCGCCCCGGGCGCATCCCTTCGGAGGGACGATGGGTTCCGTGGGCAGGACGCGAGCATGGGGGCTGATCGCCGCACTGGCGGCGGTGGCCTGGATGTCGGCGGGGCCGGCCGCCGCGGACGGGGGAAGCGGCGGGCCGGCCGCGTCGGCTGCCCAGGCGGCGGGCACCTCGCTGCTGCGGTTCGCCAAGCCCTCGCCCGTCACCGGGGTGAAGCCGGGGGACACCGTGCCGCTGGAGATCGTGGTGAAGAACGCCGGCGACGGGCCGGCCGAACGGGTGACGCTCTACATCGGCGGATCGACCGGCACCGCGTTCGCGGAGAAGTACTCCAACTGCGTGCAGGAAGAGATCCCCGCGCAGGACGAGGGCCCCGCGCAGGTGCAGGCGACCTGCGACATCGAACAGGTCCTGGAACCGGGAGTCGTCTACGCCCCCGAAGAGCCGGTCGCCCTGACCCTGCGGCCGCGCGCTCTGTACGACTGGTACACACTGGTCGTCCAGGCCGACTCGCCGGTGTTCCACACCGGTTCGCGCGACGGCGTCGGCAAGGAGCTGCGGTTCGTCGCACAGGAGACCCCGCCCGCCGGGGCCGAGTACCTCGACGCGCTCCCCTTCACCCACATCACGGCCGAGAGCAGTGCCGACTTCTCCCTCACCGGGGCCGAGGCCACGGGCGAGAAGGGCGACACCGTCAAGGCGGCGGTGACCTTCGCCAACAACGGCCCGGCCTGGGTCGACAACGACACGGAAACGCCCATCGGTGTCTTCGACGTCGGCGTGCCGCCCGGGACCACGGTCACCCGCGCACCCGAGTTCTGCTCCCCGGTCGGCCCGGACGGGAAGGAGGCCCCGGCGGCCGGAGCCACGACGTACAGGTGCAGCACGGTGAACGCCTACGTCGAGGAGAACACCACGCTGCCGCTGGAGTTCACGCTGCGCATCGACAAGGTCGTCCCGGACGCCACGGGTGAGGTCGCCTTCGTGCCGGGCGAGAACCGGTCGGGCACCCTGCCGTTCGACCACGAGCCGGGCAACAACACCGCGAAGATCGTGGTCAACCCGTCCGAGGACGGGGCCACCGACGGCGGCACGGGCAGCACCGGCAGCACCGGGTCCACGACGGCGGGCGGAGCCACCACCGGCACCACGGCCGGGACCACTGCCGGCGGTGGTGCCGGCGGTTCCACGTCCGGTGGCGGCACGGCCCCCGAACTCGCGGCGACCGGCGGGGCCGGCCCCGGCTACCTCGGTGCCGCCGCCGGCCTGACGGCGATCGGCGGCCTCGCGCTCGCGCTGGCGCACGGGCCCTGGCGGCCCCGCCGCCGGAGGCTCGCGGTCCCGAGCGGTCCGGGCGGCCGGGCAGCGCGCTGACGGGGCGGAGTACCGCCCGGGTGGGGGCTGGGGCGCCGCGGAACTTCAGCGGCGCCCCAGCGCGTCCCGTACCGCGTCCTCCGTGCGCGCCACCACGGCGGTACCGTCCTCGGCGGTGATGATCGGCCGCTGGATCAGCGCCGGTTCGGCACAGAGCGCCGCGATCCAGCGGTCGCGCTCCGCCGCCTCCCGGGGCCACGAACCGATCCCCAGCTCCTTCGCGACGGCCTCCCCGGTCCGGGTGATGTCCCACGGCTCCAGCCCGAGCCGGTCCAGCACCGCCCGGATCTCGTCCGGTGACGGCACGTCCTCCAGATACCTGCGCACGGTGTAGGACGCCCCCTGGGCGTCCAGCAGCGAGACGGCGCTCCGGCACTTCGAGCACTGCGGATTGATCCAGATCTCCATCGGGCGAGGATACGTCCGAGGAGGGGGCGACGGACGGCCGAAATCCCCTCTGGCCAGGGGCGATTGTCAGTGTGAGGCGGTAAAATGAAAGCAGTTCGTGAGGGTTCCACCACCGCGCCAGGAGGTTGCCGATGGCCGTCGCCGCAGTCACGACCAAGCCGCTCGACCCGACGCTCCACGCCCCGTTCCCACCGATGCAGCCGTTCGCCGCGCCCCACCCCAAGAAGAGGCTCCCGGCGGGCCGCCCCCGTGAGTGGTACGTCGCCCACAACCGCCGGCTGAAGGCCATGCGCCTGACGATCGCCCTGCTCGACTCCGGCGTCTACCAGCCCTCCAGCGCCAGCAACCGCCGCATACGCCGCGCCGCCGAGCGCCTCGGCATGCACCGGCCCTCCGACCTCACCTGCCGCATGGTCCGCACGCTGATCCGCTACGGCCGCTGAGCCGTCCCTTCGGTTCGTCCCGCAGGCTCCGACACCGCACCACACCCCGCGCCCCCGGTCCTCCGGGGGCGCGGTCCGTTCAGCCGCAACCCGTTCAGCCGCAACCCGTTCTCGTGCGGCCCGTTCAGCGCAGCCCGTTCCGCCGGGCCTCGCGGACGGCGGCGTCGGCTCCGCCGGCGAAGGGGTCGCCGTGGCCGGGCAGCAGGAGGACCGGGGGCAGGCCTTCCAGGCGGTCGAGCGAGGCCCGTGCGGCCTCGCCGTCATGGGTGAAGCCCCGGCAGACCAGGGTGGGACCGGTGTGCCCGGTCATCCCGTCGTGGGTGACCAGCGCGTCGCCCGTGAAGAGCAGGCCCCGGTCGGCGAACAGGAAGCCGGTGGTGCCGGCGGTGTGGCCGGGGAGGGCAATGGCCCGCGGCCCGCCGGGAACCCCGCAGAGGTGCTGGTCGTCGTCGAAGGTCCGGGGGTCCGGCACCGGTGGAGCGGTGAACGCCCCCTGCCGGGCCAGGTGCAGCGGGGTACCCATCGCCGAGGGCCTGCGCAGCAGGTAGGGCAGCAGGGAGCGCTCCGGCTTGGACAGGCGCATCGCGCTGCGTGGACCTCGCGCGAGGATCGGCGCGTCCTCCCGGTGGACCCAGATCCGTGCGCCGGCCTCCCGGAGCGGGGCAGCCAGGCCGGTGTGGTCGGGGTGGGCATGGGTCAGCAGCACGGCGTGTACGTCGCCGAGTGCGAGACCGATCGCCGCGAGGCACCTCCGCAACCGGGCGAGATGGCCGGGAAGTCCGGCATCCACCAGCACCGGCCCGTCGGGGTGTTCGACCAGATAGAAGTTGACCACCTCGTCGCCCAGGCGGTGCACGCCGGGAGCGACCTCGTGGCAGGAGGTGACGGGGGAGTGGCGGACCATGGGTTCCTCCGGACGCGAGCGGAACGGTATCCAAACATTCGTTACAGTTGACCGTAACGGAATGATGAAAGGAATGCGCCCGTGCCACCCACCCGCAGGCCGTACGACTCCGGCGCCCGCCGGGCCGCCGCACTGCGCAACCGCGCCGCGGTCCTGACCGCATGCCGCGACCTGCTGCTGCGCGACGGCTACCGGGCCACCACGATCCGGGCGGTGGCCCAGGGCGCCGGGGTGTCCCCCGAGACCGTCTACAAGACGTTCGGCGGCAAGCCCGGTCTGCTCAAGGCCCTGTGGGACAGCACCCTCGCGGGGGACGACGAACCCGTGAGCATGGCCGAGCGCCCCGCGCTGCGGGGGGTCTGGAACACCCGGGACCCGCACACCAAACTGCGCCTGTACGCCGCCTTCGTACGAGGCGTCCACGAACGGACCGCCCCCCTGTCGGCGCTGCTCGCCCAAGCGGGCCCGGAAGCCGGGCAGATCCTCGCCACCGGCGAGGCCGAACGGCTGACCGGGATCACCGCCTTCCTCGCCCACCTCGCCGACCAGGGGGTCCTCGGTCCCGGCGCGGAGCCCCGGCGGACGGCCGACGCCTGCTGGGCCCTGACCGGGCCCCACCTGTTCACCCAACTCACCGCGGGCCGGGGATGGAGCGCGGACGACTACCAGGACTGGCTGGCAGGCATCCTCGCCGCCACGCTCCTGCGTCCCTCGTGAGGCCCGAACCCACCTGTCGGGGACGGGTGGCAGACTTCCGCCATGCCCTCCGCCGTCTCTTTCGCCGATCTCACCTTCGCCCGCTGGTGCACCCTCGACAGGGCCACCGCGCGCAGTCACGCCGAGCAGGCCGCCCACCAGGTGGGCGGCACCCTCGCCGAGTGGGAGAGCGATCCGGCGCGGGGCCGGGTCCCGCACCGCGCGGTGATCGAACGGGACGGGCACGGGTTCGCCCTGATACCCGGCGGCGAGGTGCGCGTCGGATTCGACCTGGCCGCGTGGACCCCTACCGCCGAACAGCTCCGCTCCTACCGTGAGGAGAGCGTCGCGGGCGGCTTCGGCTTCGACGCCGACCTCTTCGTCCACCTCGCCGGCGTCCTGACGCCCCGCCGCACGGTCACCCTTCCCACCGTCCTCATGGCGGTGGAGGCCGAGGCGCTCTCCGAAGTACCGGCCGAGGCCGCCGCCGTGCTCGCGGCCCGCGGCCTGCGTCCGCCCACCCCCGACGAGTGGGAGCACGCCTGCGGCGCCGGCGCCGAGACCCTGTTCCGCTGGGGCGACACGTACCCGGCCGACAGTTCCCCGTACGGGGAGGGGCCCGGCCCGCACCACCTGCCCAACGCCTTCGGCCTGCGCTTCGGGTACAGCGTGTACGAGGCGGAGGTGACCAGCGACCCCGGGCACGTCCACGGCGGCGACGGCGGCGAGGCCGCCTGCGGCGGCTACGGCACCTTCCTCACCTGGCTGCCCATGGCAACCGCCAACCACAACCCCGGACTTGCCGCATTCCTGCGGGAACCCGACGGCGAGGACCAGTACGAGGACTTCTTCGTCCGGCCGGTCGTCGAGCTCCGCTGACCGGCCGGCAGCTCCCCTTCCGGCGGGAGCGGACATGCGACAGGCCGTCGACCGCGCCTGGAAGGCAGCGGTCGACGGCCTGTCCGTCCCGGGGGACGATGCCGCGGCCGGGCGCGGCGGTCCGGCCTAGAGGTCGAAGTGCAGCTCGAAGGAGGCCCTGACCTGCGGTGATTAGCCGTCGCGCCGCTGGGCCCGGTGCACATTGGGTGCACATCATGTGGGGTTTAGCGCCCAGAGCGGGACAGGCGCCGGGTGAGGCCGGCAATGACGGTGGTAGCCAGGAGCCAACCGGCTATCGCACTTGCCCAGGCGACCCACGCAGTGTTGCCGGAGGGGGTGAATGCCTTCTCCTGGCCGAGGTCCAGGATGGGCAGGATGGGCCTTGACCCCGAATCCTGAACACGGGTTATGCGGCTTGTGCCAGCGTAGTTGGTGTGAGGTGGAGGGCGTTCTCGAAGGCGATCGGTGATCGTTGTCCGAGGTGGGAGTGTCGGCGTCGGGTGTTGTAGCGGTGGAGCCATCGGAAGGCATCGAGTCGGGCCTCGCGCTCGGTCGGCCAGTTCTTTCGTCCTTGCAGGGTCTCGCGTTTGAAGGTCGCGTTGAAGGACTCGGCGAGCGCGTTGTCCGCGCTGGACCCGACCGCGCTCATGCTTTGCTGAACCCCTGCTGACCTGCAAGCTTCGGCGAAAATCCTGCTCGTGTACTGAGCTCCGTGGTCGGTATGCATGATCGATCCGGCGAGACTGCCGCGGGTTCGGATCGCCGCGGCCAGGGCCTCGGTGACGAGGTCCGCGCGCATGTGGCCGGCGATCGCCCAGCCGGCCAGACGGCGCGAGGCGAGGTCGATGACGGTCGCCAGGTAGCAGAACTTCCCGCCCTCGATGGGCAGGTAGGTGATGTCACCGACGTACTTCGTGTTCGGCCTGTCCGCGGTGAAGTCGCGGCCGATCAGGTCCGGCGCCTTGGCCACTGCCGGGTCGGGGACGGTGGTGCGATGCCGGCGACGCAACCGGACCCCTTCGATCCCGGACGCCCGCATGATCCTGGCGACGCGCTTGTGGTTGACCGCGACACCGTTCTCCTCGCGGAGCTCGGCGGTGATCCTCGGGGCTCCGTAGGTGCCGTCCGATTCCTGGTGCACCGCCCGTATCCGGGCGGCGAGGCGGGCGTCGGTCACCTGCCGGGCGGCCCGGTCCGCTGCCGTCCGCCGCCAGTAGTAGAAGCTCGAGCGGCTGACGCCGAGGATGCTGCAGAGCCGCTTCACGCCGTGACGGCGCTGGAGGTCGGCGACGCACTGGAAGCGGTTCACCAGCGCGTCTCCCCGGCGAAATACTTCGCCGCTTTGCGCAGGATCTCGCGTTCCTCCTCCAGCTCACGGACCTTCTTCCGCAAGGCGGCGTTCTCCGCCTCCAGCGGGGCCGGCGGCTGGGCCGGCTCCTGCGTCCGCCGTCCTCGGGGACGGCTCACCCCTGCTGCCCTCACCCAGTTCCGCAGTGTCTCCGGGTTGATCCCCAGATCGGCTGCGACCGACCTGATCGTCGCTTCCGGCCGCGACTCGTACAGCGCGACCGCGTCCGCCTTGAACTGCGGCGGGTAGTTCTTCATGACCACGAGATGTCCGTTCTCAGATCCGCAGGATCCAGTGTCTCGTGTGTCCAACATCAGGGGTCAAGGCCCGATGACGTCGAGGGCGAACGCGGCCGGCTGGAAGGCCGGACCGTTAGCACGGACGGGTTGTGGCGGTACTGCTGCGAAAACGATGGCGGCAAGTGTAGTGAGGGCGAGGAGCCATCCGAGAGCGCGCCCTGGGCGGTAGCCGTAGCCGACGGTGAGGTCTTCGAAGTACCCCCAGAGTCGGGCAGGCAGCTGTGCGGAGCCGCGTCGCCTTCGATGGCGGGCCAACTGCACGGTGTGTGCATCGTGGTCATGGCCGAGCTGTCGGTAGTAGGTAGCCAGGCGCTCGTACGCGTGAGGGCTGTACTCGCCGCTGCGATTGAGCCATGCCAGGCGCTGGGAAGCGGGCAGCAAGGGGCGGAGTTCTTGATACGTCAGTCCGTCCAGCTCGATCCGGCTGCCGTCCGCACGGACGGCTCCGCGCAGGTATTTGCCGTCCACGGCAAAAGCCGCACGACGCGGTTGCGGCCGGTCTGTCTCGTGCTGGGCGATCCGGTGGGCGCGGCGCTGTTCGCGCTCTACGGTCCCGTCCGGGGTTGTTGCGGATATCGGGCGGGCCTTGGAGTGTGGTGAGCCTGGTGAAACCGGCGGCGGTGAGGAGCGCGGGGTCGACGCGGGCGAATACATCGCGCAGGGTGCGCTCGCCCGGAGCCTTGAACGGGCCGGTAAAGGGGTCGAAAGGGCAGCCCAGCCGGGCCAGGACAGCCTGGTCGCAACGGCGTACCCACTCGGCAATGGCGGTCAGGGAGTTGTGTCCGGCGCTGGTGAGTGCACACACGCCGACCGCGAGCAGCGTGGCCAGCCGGAACCGCACCCCACGCGGATTCCTCGGATCTGGCACCAGGGACAGTGCGTCGAGCAGCCCGGACGGCACCACCACCTCGGGCCGTGACGCCCCGGACGCGGACTGTGGCAGGTGCAGAGCGGACGGAACGGATGATGGTGCAACGAGCACGGCGACCTTACCGGGACCGGACTGGTTCACCGGCCGGTGCGGCGAGTTCTTTGGTCATGAAGACGCGGCTGGTGCCCGGCGGATCGCAGGGCACCTCTCCCAGCCGCTTCCACCCGTTTTTCTGGTAAAAGCCCGGGGCCTGGAAGGTGATGGTGTAGAGCACGGCCGTGCGGCAGCCACGGGCACGAGCCTCGTCCTCGGCCTGCCGGAGGATCTCTGTTCCCAGCCCGCTGCCACGCAGCCGGGGCGGCAGGTAGAAGAGGTCGAGGAAGAACAGCCCGAGCGAGGTACGCCCGGTCAGTCCGCCGACCACCTGGTGCGTCTCGGGATCACGGACCAGGACGGCCAGAGGTTTGCGGTCGGCGATTCCCGTGTGTTCGATGTTGAAGCGGTCCAGCGCGTCGGAGATTTTCGCGGCGTCCTCCGGGTCGGGGGCGTCGGTGAGCATGCAGTCCGGATGGGGGGCGGGCTGGCGGGAAACGGTGACGGCAGTGTCGGACGCAGGCATGGTTGCTCCAGTACGTGAGCGGATGCGGGTGCAGGGCCGGTGAAACCGGCGCACGGGCCGACGCTAGGACGGGGACGCTTCGACGGACGTCGAAGGGACGTCGGCGACAATGGGCACCGTGGACATTCAGCGCGCAGGCCAGGATGTGGGTGTGGACCTGGCGGGCGTGGCCAGACTGCTGGCCGACGGCACCCGGGCCGCCTTCTGCCTCGCGCTGCTCGACGGCCGGGCCTGGACGGCGAACGAGCTCGCGCGCTATGCCGGAGTCGCGCCGTCCACTGCGACCTCGCACCTGAACCTGCTCGTAAACGGCGGGCTCCTCGTCGAGGAGCGGCACGGACGCCACCGCTACGTACGGGTGGCCGACCGCAGAGTGGTCGAACTGATCGAGAGCCTTGCCGCGCTGGCCCCGAAGCACAGCGCCCCACCACGCTCGCTGTCGGCCTCCGGCCGGCAGCAGGCACTGGCCCGCGCCCGGCTGTGCTACGACCACCTGGCCGGAACCACCGCACTGGCCATCACCGACGCAATGGTCGAACGCGGACTCCTGGAGTGGGGACCCGAGCCGGGCCTGACCGGCAAGGGCACCCTCTGGCTTGCCGAGACCGGCATCACGGTGCCCGCCAGCTCACGCCGGCCACCGGTGCGCGTATGCCTCGACTGGACCGAGCGCCGTCCCCACCTGGCCGGCGCTGTGGGCGCCGCCCTGTCCGCCCACGCACTCGCCACCGGGTGGATGACGCGCATCGGCACCACCCGCGCCCTCCTCGTGACACCCGCCGGCCGCCGGGCACTGCACGACCACCTCGGCCTGCCACCAGCTGAACTCTGATCCTGAACCGGACCTGACCGGGCCACACCGACGCGTGATCAAGCCGGGCGAACAGGACTCTCCCCGGGGCCCTGGGCCCCTGGCCCGTATTGGTCCAGTCGCGTGGTTGAAGGCGGCGAGGATGCGGGGTAGTCCGGGTGCCCGGGCAGGCCTGGTGCGGCAGCGGGAAGCCGGTCGGCGAGGCTGGTGACGGTGGTGCGGGTGATCGCGAGATGCTCCAGACGGGTCTCGGCCTCCTGTAACCGGTTCTGCAGGCCGTCGATCTGTTCACGGAGGTCGTCGGCCAGGGCCCGGGCGGCTTGCTCCTGCAGTTCCAGGGCTTCGAGCAACGGCTGGATGTTCATGCGACCGCCTGTGCCTCGCGCCAGGTGGGGGTGTTCGAGCCGGTGAGCCGGCGGGTCATGGCCCAGTAGACGCGTGAAACGGAGGAGGAAGGGTGGTGCTCGCAGTCGCGGACCAGGCGCCGGTGCAGTATTGGGGTTCCGTAGGTCTGCTCGACCCTCCAGCGCTTCGGCTGCGGCACGAATCCCTTGATCTGCGGGTCGCAGGCGACGATCTCGACGTGGACGCCCAGGCCGGCGCCGTGCGCGACGACCTGGTTCTTGAAGCCCTAGTAGACGGGAGCCTAACGAACGGTTCCGCCGCCCTGTTCGGCGACCTGGTCCAGCAGGACGATGCCCGCGGCATTGTCATGGGTGTTCGCGGCCAGGACGCCGACCGCGATGACCAGTCCAAGGACATCCACAGCCAGCCCCCGCTTGCGGCCGGGCACGCGCTTGGCCGGGTCATGGCCGCTCGTGTCGGCGGGGACCCCGGCAGCCACATGGACACTCTGCGTGTCCAGGACCACCAGGGCCGGGTCCTCTGATCGCCGGGCGCGTTCGCGGACCTGGCACCGCAGGAGTTCGTGGATGACCTGGTCGGTCCCGTCATCCCGCCAGGCGGCGAAGTAGTAATAGGTCGCGCTCTTCTGCGGCAGGTCATGCGGAAGGCAGGCCCACTGGCAGCCGGTCCGTCCCTGGTACAGGATCGCGTTCACGATCTCCCGCATGTCGTAGGCACCTTGATGGCCGCCGAGCGACCGGTGCCGCCCCTTCCATGCGGTGATCACCGGCTCGATCAACGACCACTGCTCGTCCGGTAAGTCACTCGGACACGGCTTGCGTTCACTCACCCGGTCACATCACCAGATCAACGACCGTGAACCAGAAGATTCCGCCTCGACGCCAACCAACAGGCGATAATCGATCCCCTCAGAGACTTACGAACTGTCCACTTAGAAGCAGTGAGGGCTGCTTCCCTGGCAATCAGGAAGGCAGCCCCCACCGATAACTCTGACGCCCAGTCAGGAACTTGCCGGACCGGTGCGCATTCGGTGCACAACAGCCTGGGAAACGAGCGGTGCCAATGAGGAACACTGGAGGGTGTTTCCGCAGGTCACATCACGTTCCCGAGTCTCCGGCGAAGGTCACCCGACCCCGCGGCCTAGAGGTCGAAGTACAGCTCGAACTCGTGCGGGTGCGGGCGCAGCTGGATCGGGGCGATCTCGTGGGTGCGCTTGTAGTCGATCCACGTCTCGATCAGGTCGGTGGTGAAGACACCGCCGGCCTGGAGGTACTCGTTGTCCTGCTCCAGCGCCTCGAGGACGGCCGGCAGCGAGGTCGGGACCTGCTGGACGTTGGCGTGCTCCTCGGGAGCCAGCTCGTACAGGTCCTTGTCGATCGGCTCGGCCGGCTCGATCTTGTTCTTCACGCCGTCGAGGCCGGCCATCAGCAGCGCCGCGAACGCGAGGTACGGGTTCGAGGACGGGTCCGGGGCGCGGAACTCGACGCGCTTGGCCTTCGGGTTCGAGCCGGTGATCGGGATGCGCATCGCGGCGGAGCGGTTGCGCTGCGAGTACACCATGTTGACCGGGGCCTCGAAGCCGGGCACCAGGCGGTGGTACGAGTTCACCGTCGGGTTGGTGAAGGCCAGCAGCGACGGGGCGTGCTTGAGGATGCCGCCGATGTAGTAGCGGGCCATGTCCGACAGGCCGGCGTAACCCTGCTCGTCGTAGAAGAGCGGCACGCCGCCCTGCCACAGCGACTGGTGCACGTGCATGCCCGAGCCGTTGTCGCCGAAGATCGGCTTCGGCATGAAGGTCGCGGTCTTGCCGTTGCGCCAGGCGACGTTCTTCACGATGTACTTGAAGAGCATCAGGTCGTCGGCCGCGGCGAGCAGCGTGTTGAACTTGTAGTTGATCTCGGCCTGGCCGGCGGTGCCGACCTCGTGGTGCTGGCGCTCGACCTGGAGGCCGTTCTTGTCCAGCTCCAGGGAGATCTCCGCACGCAGGTCGGCGAAGTGGTCGACCGGCGGGGTCGGGAAGTAGCCGCCCTTGTAACGGACCTTGTAACCGCGGTTGTTCTCGACCGCACCGGTGTTCCAGGCGCCTGCCTCGGAGTCGATGTGGTAGAAGCTCTCGTTCGCCGACGTCTGGAAGCGGACGTTGTCGAAGACGTAGAACTCGGCCTCGGGACCGAAGTAGGCGGTGTCGGCGAAGCCGGTGGAGGCGAGGTACGCCTCGGCCTTCTTGGCCACGTTCCGCGGGTCACGGCTGTACTGCTCGCCGGTGATCGGGTCGTGGATGAAGAAGTTGATGTTGACCGTCTTGTCGCGACGGAAGGGGTCCACCCGGGCGGTCGACAGGTCGGCACGGAGCGCCATGTCGGACTCGTGGATGGCCTGGAAGCCGCGGATCGACGAACCGTCGAAGGCGAGTTCCTCGGCCGGGTCGAAGCTCGCTGCCGGGATGGTGAAGTGCTGCATCACACCGGGCAGGTCGCAGAAGCGGACGTCGATGAACTTCACGTCGTTGTCCGCGACGTACTTCTGCACTTCGTCGG
Organism: Streptomyces sp. NBC_00247; assembly: GCF_036188265.1. Classification (NCBI taxonomy): domain Bacteria; kingdom Bacillati; phylum Actinomycetota; class Actinomycetes; order Kitasatosporales; family Streptomycetaceae; genus Streptomyces; species Streptomyces sp. NBC_00247. The sequence goes on from NZ_CP108093.1 coordinate 5,332,172, forward strand.
CGTTCTGGAACATCCAACTCCTCCTACTCCCGGCCCGGAGGGGCTGGGGTTGTAGCTCGTGTGTGTCGCCAGTGCGGTGGCGCACGTTGAGGGCGACCTTAGGCAGACGGGATTTCCCCAGCATGACCCATTTGTTTCGCCCAAGTTAACCGGGCGCGCGGTGGGAGACACCCCAACGCCCCATCCCGTGCCCCGGGCGGCAGGAAGCAAACCCGGTCGCAGTACCGTGGTCGGGTGGACAACAGGCAAGCAATCGGATCGTGGCTCTCCGGCCCCCAGGCCGCCGCCGAGGACATGGGCGTCGACTTCGGCTACCGGGGCAAGCGCCTCGGACTGCCCGAGGAGGGCCCGGGGTCCGTCGCCCCGCTCGGCCGCCGCTTCGGCGCGATCTTCATCGACTGGGCGCTCTGCTTCTTGATCGCATACGGGCTCATCGCGGGCGGTGACCAACAGGCCGCCGGGAACTGGGCGTTGCTCGTCTTCCTGGTCCTGAGTTTCCTGACCGTGGGCACCCTCGGCTTCACCCCCGGCAAGCGCCTGCTGCGCCTGCGCCTCGTCTCCGAGGACGGCGGGCGGGTCGGTCCGGTGCGCGTACTCGTACGGACCGTGCTGCTGCTCCTGGTGATCCCGCCCTTCATCTGGGACCGCGACGGACGCGGACTGCACGACCGGCTCTCCCGGTCCGTCCAGGTCCGCCTCTGACCCTCCCGGAGCCCGCCGACGCCCCGCCGGCGCCCGGTGGCCGCTCCGGGCCCGCCACGGCCTTCCGCAGTCGGCCCGAGGCGTTCCGCCATCCGGACAACCGCATCCGTACCGTGACCCGGCTCGTTCACCATGTGGACGGGCCGGTCGTTCATGGCCGCCACGGCCCCCCGGCACCCCTTCCCGGGCCGGCCGTACCCCGGCCGCGCCCCCGTCCACCGCACCGTCCGGGCGTGCGAAGAGGGGCGGCCCCGACCGTTCCGGTCCGGGCCGCCCCTCTGGGGTGAGCGTATGACGCATGACATGTGACGTGTGGGCGCGGAACCACGGCAAGCCGCGTCCCGCGCCCGCGCGGCGAGAGAAGCGAAGTGGAACAACAAATCCTGCGAGGTGCCGGTCAGCGCATCTTTCCGCCGCGCGGCATCCGCATGCCCTTCGGCATGGGGCCCTTCGGCAGTGGCATGTTGCTCATCAGGTCCCCCATCGCCCGCAGTCGGTCGTTGGCCGCCGTGACCTGCGGGCCGCTGAGGATGCGCGGGTACTTCAGCATCTTCACGCGTACCTTCTTCAGCGGCACCTGGCCCTCGCCGTCGCCCACGATGATGTCGTGCACGGGGACGTCGACGACGATGCGCGCCATCCGCCTCTTCTCGGCGGCCAGCAGGCTCTTCACCCGGTTCGGGTTGCCCTCGGCCACCAGGACGATGCCGGCCTTGCCGACCGCGCGGTGGACGACGTCCTGGCTGCGGTTCATCGCCACCGCCGGAGTGGTGGTCCAGCCGCGTCCGATACGGTCCAGCACCGCTGCCGCGGCACCGGGCTGGCCCTCCATCTGGCCGAAGGCCGCGGCCTCCGCGCGCCGTCCGAAGATGACCAGCACCGCGATGACGGCCACGAAGAAGCCCAGGATGCCCAGGTAGACCGGGTGCCCGATCGCGAAGCCGATCGCGAGGAGCACGCCGAAGATGACGATCCACAGTCCCGCGAGCACGAGACCGATCTTCGGGTCCGACCGTCGGGTCATCTTGTAGGTCAGGGCGATCTGCTTGAGCCGCCCCGCGTTCTCGGCGCTGTCCGCGCCTTCAGTGTTTGCCTTCCTCGCCATGTACAGAAGTTTACGTGGCCGAGGAACGGTGCTCCGCAACGGCCTCCAGTACGTGCTGGGCCTCGACCCGGTCCTTGGCGCGGCGGCGGTCCTCCAGGACCGCGGTCCAGGCGTTGCGGCGGGCGGTCCGCTGGCCGCCGCTGAGCAGCAGCGACTCGACGGCGCGGAGGGCGTGGGTGACGGTCGGAAGGGCGTGGGCACGTACCGGCGCGGCCTGCATGGCGGTGTTCCCTCTCGGGGCGGTCCGCGCGCTGCGCGGAACGGGGTGCGGGAGACGGAGGGCGACAGCGGGTTCGGCCACTGAGGCCCGTGGAACCGGGGTCACTGCTCCGGAGCCGGACCAGGATCACTGCTCCGGGACCAGGGTCACCCCTTGGTGTTACCAGGGCATGACCGGTCGGTCAAACACCAATGAAACCTTGATGCGCCCCGTGCGCACGCCGGGGCGGCCCATACGCGTCCCCCACCTGCGGGGAGCGTACGGGCCGCCTCCGACGGGCGGTTACCGCCCGGTAATGCCTTGTGCTCGGATTCACACGGCCGCGGCGCGCGCGACCGTTTTGGAGGCGGCCGCGTCGCGGGCCTCCATCGCCTGCTGGAAGAGGCGTCCGGCGCGGTACGAGGAGCGCACCAGCGGGCCCGACATCACGCCGGAGTACCCGATCGCGTCGGCCTCGTCCTTGAGCTCCACGAACTCCTGCGGCTTCACCCAGCGCTCGACGGGGTGGTGCCGCACGGAGGGCCGCAGGTACTGGGTGATCGTGATCAGCTCGCAGCCCGCGTCGTGCAGGTCCTGGAGCGCCTCGCTGACCTCTTCGCGGGTCTCGCCCATGCCGAGGATCAGGTTGGACTTGGTCACCAGGCCGGCCTCCCGGGCCCGCGTGATGACCTCCAGCGAACGCTCGTACCGGAAGCCCGGGCGGATGCGCTTGAAGATGCGGGGGACCGTCTCCACGTTGTGGGCCAGCACCTCGGGGCGCGAGGAGAAGACCTCGGCCAGCTGTGCGGGCTCCGCGTTGAAGTCGGGGATCAGCAGCTCGACCTTGGTGCGGCCGGCCTCGCGTCCGTCCGTCAGCGCGTGGATCTGGCGGACGGTCTCCGCGTACAGCCACGCACCGCCGTCCTCCAGGTCGTCGCGGGCGACGCCGGTGATCGTGGCGTAGTTCAGGTCCATCGTGACGACGGACTCGCCGACCCGGCGGGGCTCGTCACGGTCCAGCGCCTGCGGCTTGCCCGTGTCGATCTGGCAGAAGTCGCAGCGCCGGGTGCACTGGTCGCCGCCGATGAGGAAGGTCGCCTCGCGGTCCTCCCAGCACTCGAAGATGTTGGGACAGCCCGCCTCCTGGCAGACCGTGTGCAGCCCCTCGCTCTTGACGAGCTTCTGCAGCTGGTTGTACTCGGGGCCCATCTTCGCCCGGGTTTTGATCCACTCGGGCTTGCGCTCGATGGGGGTCTGGCTGTTCCGGACCTCCAGGCGCAGCATCTTGCGCCCGTCGGGTGCGACAGCGGACACTCCGGCACTCCCCTTAGCTTTTACTGCATTGGATTCTTCGGCGAAGACCAGGGTACGCCCGTCATTCGCACGGTCCTACGTCCGGCCAACCTGTGGCCGACGGGGGCTATTCCCCGTACGGCCCACACCGCGGGACCGAGGACGTCCGTGCGGGCGGCCGACGGCCCGTACGGCACCCCCGGGGCCGCCGGCGGTCAGGCGCTCGCGGGAGCGGGCGCCACCTCGCGGGGCGCGGGCTCGGCGTTCTCCAGGACGTCACGCAGGTGCTTCTCCACGACCGGAAGCACGTCCGCGACGGTCAGGTCGCGCCCCAGCTCGTACGCGAGCGAGGTGACGCCCGCGTCGCGGATGCCGCAGGGCACGATCCGGTCGAAAGAGGTGTTGTCGGGGTTCACGTTCAGCGCGAAACCGTGCATCGTGACGCCCTTGGCGACCCGGATGCCGATGGCGGCCAGCTTGCGGTCCTCGCGGCGCTGCCCGGCGTTGGAGGGGGCGTACTCGGGGCCGTTGAGCCGCGGGTCGAACTCCTCGTCCGTCAGCCGGGGGTCGAAGTCCAGCGACAGGCCGCCGACCGACGGCCGCCGCTCGACAGGATCGCCCAGCACCCAGACCCCGCTGCGGCCCTCGACCCGGCTGGTCGCCACGCCGAACTCCGCGGCGGCGCGGATCAGCGCCTCCTCCAGGCGCCGCACGTGGGCGACGACGTCGACCGGGCGCGGCAGCTTCTGGATCGGGTAGCCGACGAGCTGACCCGGACCGTGCCAGGTGATCTTTCCGCCGCGGTCCACGTCGACGACCGGGGTGCCGTCCAGGGGCCGCTCGCTGTCGGTGGTGCGCCGGCCCGCCGTGTAGACGGACCTGTGCTCCAGCAGCAGGCAGGTGTCGGGGACGGTGTCCTCGAACCGGGCGGCGTGCAGCTCGCGCTGCCTCTGCCAGGCCTCCTGGTACTCGACGGCTTCCGTGCCGAACCCCAGCCGGACGAAACGCAGCTCGCTCACGGCGATGCCTCCCTACTCGTGGTGACGCCGGCCCGGAGGGGTGCCTCCGCCCGTCGTCACCGTGCACTGATCGCGCCCGAATCACTGTACGACCGTCCCGGACCGGGCGGTCCGGCAGGTCGTTCCGTCAGCATGACCGTCACTCCTCACACGATCGGATGAACATGGAGCGAACCCGGCCGGGGCCGCTCCGGGGGCCGCTAAATTCACGCCGTTCCCCAAGGGCTGCCACGCCCGGCCCAGGCAAGGCAGGAGACCGCACCGCAGATGTCGGAACGACCCCCGCAGCGCACCCCGCACCCCCCGAACCGCAGACTCGCCGCACTCATCTCGGAGGCCGGCTTCTCCCACGCGGGCTTGGCCCGCCGGGTGGACCAGCTGGGGCTGGAGCACGGCCTCGACCTGCGGTACGACAAGACCTCGGTGACCCGCTGGCTGCGTGGCCAGCAACCGCGGGGGACGACACCCGCCCTGATCGCCGAGGTCTTCACCCGGCGCCTGGGACGCCGGCTCACCGCCCAGGACCTCGGGCTGGACGCGTGCGCGCCCGTCTACGCGGGCCTGGAGTTCGCGGCGACCCCGGCCGAGGCGGTCGACATCGTCAGCGGACTCTGGCGCAAGGACTCCGGCAACCAGGCGGACCTGCGCAAGATCGCCTTCACCCCGGCCGGGCTGGTGGTGCCGAGCCGGGACTGGCTGATCGGTCAGGCCGACGAGTCCGTCTCCCGGGACGACCTCCCGGCCCCCGCCCCGGCTGCCGCCGCGACCCGGGGACCCGGTGCCGGGGGCACCCGGGGCGGGCCCGGCGCCACTACCGGCCCCGGCCCGTTCGGTGACGCGCGCCCCGGCCCCCGCACGGGCACCCTGCACGGCCCCGGCGGCACCCCGGGCGCGGGCGCCTGGATCGGCGGTCAGCGCCCGGCCCCCGGCCACGGGCCGGGCGGCGCGGCGGACGGCGGCACGGGTACGGGCCCCGCCGAAACCCCCGGAACCCCGCGCCCCGCGGTGCCCCGCCAGCGGCAGACCGAGCGGGGGCCCGGGCAGCGCGTCGGCAACGGCGACGTGGCGGCGCTGCGCTCGGTCGGCGAACTCTTCCGCTCGCTCGACCACGCCTACGGCGGCGGGCACGCCCGCCAGGCGCTGATCCGCTACCTGGAGCACGAGGCCGAGCCCATGCTCCGGGGCAGCTACACCGAGACGACCGGCCGCCGGCTCTTCGCGGCGGCGGCCGACCTGACCCGGCTCGCCGGGTGGACCTCGTACGACATCGCCGCGCACGGGCTGGCGCAGCGGTACTTCGTCCAGGCCCTGCGGCTCGCCCAGGCCGCCGGGGACCGCGCCTACGGCAGCTACGTGCTGATCACCATGAGCCGGCAGGCGGTCTACCTCGGGCACGGCCGCGAGGCCGTCCAGCTCGCCCGGGTGGCCCAGCAGGGGGTGGGACCCGCGGCGCCCGCGGCCGTCCAGGCCCTGCTGCACGCGGTCGAGGCGCGCGGGCACGGCGTGCTCGGGGACGCGAGGGCGTGCGCCGTCTCACTGGCGCGCGCGGAGCGCGCCCTGGAGGCCGTGCGCCCCGGCGACGAGGCGCCGCACTGGGCCCGCCACTTCGACGAGGCCCAGCTCGCCGACGAGCTGGCGCACTGCCACCGGGACCTCCAGCAGTACCGGGCCGCCGCCCTGCACGCCGAGCGCTCGCTCCAGCTGCGCGCCCCCGCGTACGCCCGCAGCAGGCTCTTCTGCCGGGTGGTTCTCGCCTCGGCACGGCTCGGCCTCGGCGAACTCGACCAGGCCTGCCTGCTGGGCGCCGAGGCGGCCCAGCAGGCCCGCGAGATGCGCTCGGTCCGGGCGACGGAGTACGTACGCGAGTTCGAGCGCAGGCTGGAGCCCTACCGCGACGCGGCGGCGGTACGCGGGTACCGCGAGCAGATCGCGGCCCTCGGCTGACGGCGGCGACCCGCCTCCACCGCGGCCCTGCCGGGACGGGCCGCCCCCGACCGCGCGCTCAGGCGGCCCCCGACAGCGTGGCCCCCGGTTCCGGTACGTACCCCGGACCCGCCCCGAGATCGGCCAGGATCGCCTCCGCCGCGCGCCGCCCGGAGTGCAGGGCGCCCCGCAGGGTGCTGGTGTCCCGGTGGTCGCCGCACACGTACAGTCCGGCGAGCACCCGGACCGGGCGGCTCGGGTCGTGCGGCGGCGTCATCACCGGGACCGCCTCGGCGGTGTGATGGGTGGCCAGCAGTTCCCAGTCGTCCGTGGGCGTCCCGTACAGGGCCGCCAGATGGCCGCGCACCGCACGGTCGAGGCCGGGCGGCGGGGTGCCGAGCACCGCGGAGGTGATGAGCGCGCGGCCCTGCGGCGCACGGCTGGGGTCGATCCCGCTCATCACCGCCGAGTACGCGACCGGACCCGCCCCGCCCGCCTCCAGCACCAGCGAGGCGCCCGTGCCGGGAGGGGCGGGGGCGGTGTGGTGAAGCACCGTCACCGGATGGAAGCCGGGCACCCGCAGACCGGGCAGCAGCTCGGCGGCGGCCCCCGCGCCGGTCGCCACCAGCAGCGCCCGGCAGCCCAGCTCGCCGTGCTCCTTGGTGGTCACGGACGTGGTGTCGGCGGCCGTCACCTGGACGTCCGTCCGCACGGTGCCCGGCGGCAGGGTGGACGCCAGCAGCTCGGGCAGCGCCGCCGAACCGCCCTCGGGCACCCGGAGCGTGCCGCGCGCCCAGTCGCGCAGGACGAGTTCCGCGACCCGGCTCGACACCCGCAGTTCCGGATCGCTGAGCAGGGCGGCGAGCAGCGGGCGGAGGAAGCCGTCGACGGTACGGGCCGGGAGCCCGCGCGCCGCGAGCGCCGACTCCGCCGCCCGGTCGGGCTTGGCCATGATGCGGGCGGTGGAGGTGGCGGAGAGCCGGGCCAGCGACGCGCCGAGCCGGGCCCGGTCCAGGGCCTCGCCGACCGCGCCGCCGCGGCCGGACGGGGCGGCGCGGTCGGTGCCGACGGGGGCGCTCGAACGGGCGCGCATGGGCATGAACGCGCCCCTGGTGCTTCGTATGCCACCGGCGCGATAGTGGCGACCGGCGTTGTGGACCACGACCGCCGGATCGAACTCGCGGAGCACCAGGCTCGACAGCCCCGGTATGTCCCCGAGTTCCTCCGGCACGCTGCTGAGCAGCGGGCCGAGACGGTCGAGCCGGAATCCGTCCACCTCGTCCGTGGCCAGCCTGCCGCCGATGCGCGGTGTTGCCTCCAGGACGCTGACGCTCACCCCCGCCCGTACGAGAAGGTGGGCGGCTGACAAGCCGGCTGTACCGGCTCCGATGATGACCACGTCCGCGTGGTGTGCCGGGTTACGCACATGCCCTCCCCGAGTCGTGCGAGCGGTGGGAGGCTCATGCCCCCAACCTGCTACCGGAATGCCCGAGTTCGCCAAAGAGGCTAGGAGGATGGCCGATACCTGGACAGTGGCCCGTAAGCAGGCACCGGTGCACGGGGTCGCACGCGCCCCGGGACGGGACGCCGGACGGGGTCGCACGCGCCCCCCGGGACGGGACGCCGGACGGGGTCCGTCAGCCGAGGGCCGCGCGGACGGCGCTGTCGACGCCGGGGAAGGCGAAGGTGAAGCCCGAGTCCAGCAGCTTGCGCGGGATCACCCGCTGGCTGCCCAGCACGTCCTCGGCGAAGTCGCCCAGCGCGAGGCGGAGCGCCGGGGCGGGGGCCGTGAAGAAGGTGGGCCGGTGCAGGACCCGGCCCATCGCCGCCGTCACCTCGGCGTTGGTGACCGGTTCGGGCGCGGTGAGGTTCACCGGCCCGGACAGGGACTCCGTGTCGAGCAGATGGCGCAGGGCGGCGACGTGGTCGTGCAGCGCGATGAAGCTCCAGTACTGGCGGCCGTTGCCGAGCCGCCCGCCGAGCCCGGCCTTGAACAGCGGGAAGAGCTTGCCCCAGGCGCCCCCGCCCGAGGCGACGACCAGCCCGGTGCGCGTGTGCACGGTCCGGATGCCGGCCTCCTCGGCGGGTGCCGTGGCGGCCTCCCACTCCTCGCACACCGAGGGCAGGAAACCCTCGCCGGGCGGGGCGCCTTCGTCGACCGCGCGGTCACCGGTGTCGCCGTAGTAGCCGATCGCGGAACCCGAGACCAGGACCTTGGGCGGGGCGTCCAGCGAGGCCAGGGCCTCCGCGATCGTGGCCGTGCCCAGCACCCGGCTGTCCCGGATCTCCTTCTTGTACGCCTCGGTCCACCGGTGGTCGCCGACCCCGGCACCCGCCATGTGCACGACCGCGTCGCAGCCGACCAGCCCGGCCGCGTCGACGTACCCCCGGTGCGGATCCCACTCGACCTCGTCGCCCGACTTCGCGGGCCGGCGCACCAGACGGGCGACCTCGTGCCCGTCGGCCCGAAGCGAGCGCACGAGCGCCGCTCCGATGAGTCCGGTCGATCCGGTGACGGCGATACGGGAGCGCTCCATGGGCCCATCCTGCCCCATGGACCACCCCGATCGCCGCGATCGCCGGGGACACGGCATGGCACAGTGACGCCCATGCACGAGCTCCGCCTCCACGCCATACGCCCGGCGCTCCCCTCCGACGAGGCGGTGCTCGCCGCGCTCGACCGGGAGACCTGGTCGACCCTGCACTCCGTGCAGCCCCGCCCGCAGCCGCCGTACCCGCCGTTCTTCGACGAGCGCCACCCGCCCCGCGACTTCCTCGTCGCCCAGACGGCGCCCGGCGGCGGGCGGGCCGGTACGGATACGGACGCCGCCGGGGCCCCGGGTGTCGCCGGGTACATCCGCCTGGTCGCGCCCACCCCGCTCGCCTGCCACCAGCACGTCCGGCAGATCCAGGGCCTCGCCGTCGCCGCCACGGCGCGCGGACTCGGCATCGGGCGGGCGCTGCTGCGCGCCGCGTGCGCCGAGGCGAGGCGCCAGGGCGCCAACCGGATCACCCTGCGCGTCCTCGGCCACAACGGGCCGGCCCGCGCGCTCTACGCCTCCGAGGGGTTCGCCGTGGAGGGCGTGCTGCCCGGCGAGCTCTTCCTGGCGGGCGGGTACGTCGACGACGTGCTGATGGGCCGCGCGCTCTGACGGCGGCGGGGCCGCTCAGGCTCCGCCGAACCGCTCCCACAGCGCGGGCAGGCGGGCCGCCAGCACCTCGTCGTTCTCGAACGAGAAGGGCACCCCGGCCGGTTCGCGGGCCTGCGGGGGCAGCCCCAGGTCCGGCGAGACGACCCCGGTGAGCTGCTCGTACGCCTCGTCGGCCGCGTAGCCCAGCTCTTCGCCGTCCCCGTCGACCTCCTCGTCGAAGTCGTCCAGGAGTTCGGCGAGGTCGTCCGGGTCCTGGAGCGCGCCCTCGAACACCTCCCGGCCCCGGCCGATCAGCCAGCAGCGGAAGTAGTCGAAGGCGTCGTCGCCCGCTCCGCCGAGCAGCAGGGCGGCGGCGCCCCACAGGTCCCAGCGGTACGCGCGGTGGTAGCGGGCCTCGAAGTGCCGGGCGAAGTCGAGCACGGTCTCGGGGTCCAGCCGCACCAGCCGTTCCACGAGCAGCTCGGCGTGCTCCTCGGGGTCGCCCTCGGCGGCCTCGCGGGTGCTGTCGATGAGCTCCCAGAACTCCGTCTCGTCCATCACGAGTACAGCATCGGCTCCGGCGGCGGCCCACGCACGCGGAGCTGCCGGGCTTTCGTCCGGGGCGTGACGGGTCCGCGTGCCGGCCCGGTCCGGACGGGGCCCTACCGGTAGCGGCCGTGCATCCCCGCCGCCGTCGCGCGGAAGCGGGCGCGCAGCGCGGCCGGCGCCAGCACCTCGGCTTCCGCGCCCAGTGCCAGCAGCTGTTCGTACGCCACCTCGGGGGACTCCACCGGCAGGGTGAGCGTGCGCCACCCGTCGCCGTCCGGCGGTCCGGCGGCGGCCAGGGCCTCCTCGGCGGCGGCCCGGTCCACCAGGTGCGGGAGCCGCCCCGCACCCGCCCCCGAGACCCGTACGGTCACCTCGGTACGGAGCAGGGAGCGGGCGAACCGCGCGGACCGCTCGGCCCAGAACCCGGCCAGGTCGAAACCGGCGTCCCGCTCGAACCGGCCGCCGTCCGGCTCCGGCTCCACCTCTACGGAGACGAACCGGTCGACCCGGTACACCCGGAATCCGTCCTGGGCGGAGGGAGCCTCCACCCGGTCCGTACAGCGGGCGCAGAGGTACCAGACGCCCGCCTTCAGCACGAGCCCGTACGGCAGCAGCACCCGCTCCGCCTCGGCGTCGCCCCGGCGGTAGCGGGCCCGGACCGTGAGGTCGTCGCGGACGGCCTTCGCCACGACGGGCAGCAGCGCCGGGGCCACCGGGGCCCGGAACCAGCCCGGGGCGTCCAGATGGAAGCGCCGGGCCACCGTGTCCGGGGCGTCCCGCAACGACGGTGACAGGGCGGCTGCCACCTTGAGCCGGGCGGCGGACGCGGCGTCGGTCAGGCCCAGGTCGCGCAGCGCGGTGGGCAGCCCGGAGAGGAAGAGCGCCTCGGCCTCGCCCCGGGCGAGACCGGTGAGGCGGGTGCGGTAACCGTCGACGAGGTGGTAGCCGCCGGTGCGGCCGCGCTCGGCGTACACCGGGACGCCCGCCTCACCGAGCGCCTGCGCGTCCCGCAGCACGGTCCGCTCCGACACCTCCAGCTCCGCCGCCAGCTCGGCCGCGGTCATCCCGGGCCGGGACTGGAGGAGCAGCACCATGGTGATCAGTCGGGCGGCACGCATACCCCCATTCTCGTCGACGCGCGCGAGGGCCGGGGGCGCACGCGGAACGCCGTGGCCCCTCCGGTGTTCCGGAGGGGCCACGGCGTTCAGGGCGAGGGCGTCAGGGCCTGCGGATCAGAGTCCGTAGCGCTCCCGGGCCTCCTTGATCGCGGAGGCCGGGATCTCGCCCCGCTTGGCGAGCTGGGCCAGGGCCGCGACGACGACCGACTGCGCGTCGACACCGAAGTGGCGGCGGGCCGCGTCACGGGTGTCGGAGAGACCGAAGCCGTCCGTGCCGAGCGAGGACCAGTCCTGCTCCACCCACTGGCTGATCTGGTCCGGCACCTGCCGCATCCAGTCGCTGACCGCGAGCACCGGACCGGGAGCACCGGCCAGCGCCTGCGTCACGTACGGCACCCGCTCCTCGCCCCGGAGCAGCGCGGCGTCGGCGTCCAGCGCGTCGCGGCGCAGCTCGCCCCACGAGGTGGCGGACCAGACGTCGGCGGTGACGCCCCAGTCGGCGGCCAGCAGCTCCTGGGCCTCCAGGGCCCAGTGGATGGCGGTACCGGAGGCCAGCAGCTGCAGGCGCGGCGCGTCGGCCTTGGCCGGCGTGCCCTCCTTGAAGCGGTACAGGCCCTTGACGATGCCCTCCTCGACGCCTTCCGGCATCGCGGGCTGCGGCTTCGGCTCGTTGTAGACCGTCAGGTAGTAGAAGACGTTGGAGTCCTCGCCCACGACGGGCTCGCCGTACATCCGGCGCAGGCCCTCCTTGACGATCACCGCGATCTCGTACGCGAAGGCCGGGTCGTAGTTGAGCGACGCCGGGTTCGTGGCCGCGATCAGGTGCGAGTGACCGTCCGCGTGCTGGAGGCCCTCACCCGTCAGGGTCGTACGGCCCGCGGTGGCGCCGACGATGAAGCCCTTGCCGAGCTGGTCGGCGAGCTGCCACATCTGGTCGCCGGTCCGCTGCCAGCCGAACATCGAGTAGAAGATGTAGAACGGGATCATCGTCTCGCCGTGCGTCGCGTACGACGTGGACGCGGCGATGAAGTCCGCCATGGAGCCGGCCTCGGTGATCCCCTCGTTGAGGATCTGGCCGTCCTTGGCTTCCTTGTAGTACATCAGCTGGTCGCGGTCGACCGGCTCGTACGTCTGGCCCAGCGGCGAGTAGATGCCCGCCGACGGGAAGAGCGACTCCATACCGAAGGTACGGGCCTCGTCCGGGACGATCGGAACCCAGCGCTTGCCGGTCTCCTTGTCCCGCATCAGGTCCTTGGCGAGGCGGACGAAGGCCATGGTGGTGGCCATCTCCTGCTTGCCGGAACCCTTCTTCAGCGCGGCGAACGCGCGCTCCTCGGGCTGCGGCAGGGCCGCGGCGTGCACCCGGCGGGCGGGGGCGGGGCCACCGAGGGCCGCGCGGCGCTCCTGGAGGTAGCGGACCTCGGGGGAGTCGGCGCCGGGGTGGCCGTAGGGCACCACACCGCTCTCGAAGGCGCTGTCCGGGATCGGCAGGCCGAGCAGCTCGCGCATGTCCTTGAACTCGTCCAGGGACAGCTTCTTCATCTGGTGGTTGGCGTTCTTGGACTCGAAGCCCTTGCCCAGCGTGAAGCCCTTCACCGTCTGGGCGAGGATCACGGTCGGGCCACCCTTGTGCTCCAGGGCCGCCTTGTACGCCGCGTAGACCTTGCGGGCCTCGTGACCGCCGCGCGAGGTGTAGAAACACTCGGCGATCTTCGCGTCGGTGAGCAGCTTCGCCAGCTCCACGAGCGCGGGCTCGGCGCCGAAGAAGTGCTCGCGGATGTACGCGACGTCACGGGTGGCGTACGTCTGGAACTGCGCGTCCGGGACCTCGCGGAGACGGCGGACCAGCGCCCCGGAGGTGTCGAGCTGGAACAGCTCGTCCCACGCGTTGCCCCAGAGCGTCTTGACGACGTTCCAGCCGGCTCCGCGGAAGGCGCCTTCCAGCTCCTGGACCACGCGGAAGTTGGCGCGGACCGGGCCGTCGAGACGCTGCAGGTTGCAGTTGATGACGAAGGTCAGGTTGTCGAGGCCCTCACGGGCGGCGAGCGCCAGGGCGGCCGTCGACTCGGGCTCGTCCATCTCGCCGTCGCCCAGGAAGGCCCAGACGTGCGAGTTCGACGTGTCCTTGATGTTGCGGTTGGCCAGGTAGCGGTTGAAGCGCGCCTGGTAGATGGCCGACAGCGGGCCGAGGCCCATCGACACGGTGGGGAACTCCCACAGCCAGGGCAGACGCCGCGGGTGCGGGTAGGACGGCAGGCCGTCGCCGCCCGACTCCTGACGGAAGTTGTCGAGCTGCTGCTCGCTCAGGCGTCCGTCGAGGAAGGCGCGGGCGTAGATGCCGGGGGAGGCGTGGCCCTGGATGTAGAGCTGGTCACCGGAGCCGTCCCCCTCCTTGCCGCGGAAGAAGTGGTTGAAGCCCGTCTCGTACAGCCAGGCCGCGGAGGCGAAGGTGGCGATGTGGCCGCCGACGCCGTACTTCGCCCCACGCGTCACCATGGCCGCCGCGTTCCAGCGGTTCCACGCGGTGATGCGGGATTCCATCTCCAGGTCGCCGTCGAACTCGGGCTCGGCGGCGGTCGGGATGGAGTTGACGTAGTCGGTCTCCAGCAGCTTGGGCAGCGCGAGACCGGCGCCTTCGGCGTGTTCGAGAGAACGCCTCATCAGGTACGCGGCGCGATGCGGCCCCGCGGCCTTGGTGACGGCGTCCAGAGAGGCCGCCCATTCGGCGGTCTCTTCGGGGTCGCGGTCCGGGAACTGGTCGAGTTCGCTCGGACGCTTTCCTACGGGGTCGGTCATGATCGCCGCCTTCCGGAGTGGGAGGGGGTGGAGAAGTCCCTGGCTGGCAGGACAGGGCGACGGGCCGGTGGGCCCGCGGAGAACTGTAAATCCCTGATCGATGATCGATCAAAGGGTTGAAGGGGAAAACTTCTCGATATGAAGAAAATGGCATGGGGTGCCGCCAAATGGGGCACGGAGTGACGGGATAAAACGGTGTAAAACTGTCACGACTTGCTCGAAAGAGCGACGACGGTGACGGATGGGAAACCTGGCGGCAACGCGGACGTGAGAAATGACAAGTACGGACCCCGCTACTGTCCGCTCGTGCCGACCGCACGGACGGTGCTCGCGGACGCGCCGGTACTCAAGGGCGCGGCGCGCGTGCGGACACCGGTACTCAGGCGCGCGGCGCGCAGCCCAGCACGTGCGCCTTGACCAGCGGCCCGATCTGCGGATCCTGCCGCAGGAACGCGTCGATGAGCGCCTCGTGCTCCTCCGCGTACGACTTCTGCACCGTGCCCAGCCAGCGGATCGACAGGGCCGTGAACACCTCGATGCCCAGCCCTTCCCAGGTGTGCAGCAGCACCGCGTTGCCGGCCGCCCGCACCAGCTCCCGGTGGAAGCCCACCGTGTGCCGCACCTGCGCCTCCCCGTCGGCCGCCCGGTCGGCCTCGTAGAGGGCACTCACGTGCGGCTGGAGGGCCGAGCAGTCCGCGCCGAGGGCGGAGGCCGCCAGCTCCGCCGCGATCTGCTCCAGACCCGCACGCACGGGGTAGCTCTCCTCCAGGTCCGCGGCCGTCAGATTGCGGACCCGGACGCCCTTGTTGGGCGCCGACTCGATCAGCCGCAGCGTCTCCAGCTCGCGCAGCGCCTCGCGCACCGGCGTCTGGCTGACCTCCAGTTCGGTGGCGATCCGCCGCTCCACGATGCGCTCGCCCGGCTTCCAGCGCCCGCTGACTATCCCGTCCACGATGTGCTCGCGGATCTGCTCGCGCAGCGAGTGGACGACGGGCGGGGTCATGAGGTGCTCCTTCGGGCGAACCGGTGCCGCCTGGGACCGGCCACGGTCGCTGAGGCCCGTGGTGTTGACCGGCAGTGACCGCCGGATACCCCCTAGACAATACGGCGGCGCCCCCGCCCGGGAGGTGGTCCGGACGGGGGCGCCGCTGGTGAGGCTCGTTACAACAGGATCGTTCAGAGGCCGAGCTCGACCTCGAACTCACCGGCCTCCAGGATCGCCTTGACCGAGGTCAGGTAACGGGCGGCGTCCGCGCCGTCCACCAGACGGTGGTCGTAGGAGAGCGAGAGGTACGTCATGTCACGGATGCCGATGACGGTGCCCTCGGCGGTCTCGATGACGGCCGGGCGCTTCACGGTGGCACCGATGCCCAGGATGGCGGCCTGGTTCGGGGGCACGATGACGGTGTCGAACAGCGCACCGCGCGAACCGGTGTTGCTGATGGTGAAGGTGGCACCCGACATGTCGTCCGGGGTGAGGCCGCCACCGCGGGCCTTGCCGGCCAGCTCTGCGGTCTTCTTCGAGATACCGGCGATGTTCAGGTCGCCCGCACCCTTGATGACCGGGGTCATCAGACCCTTCTCGGCGTCCACGGCGATGCCGATGTTCTCCGAGTCGAAGTACGTGATGGTGCCCTCGTCCTCGTTGATCCGGGCGTTGATGACCGGGTGGGCCTTCAGCGCCTGGGCCGCCGCCTTCACGAAGAACGGCATCGGGGACAGCTTGACGCCCTCACGGGCGGCGAACGCGGCCTTCGCCTGGTTGCGCAGCTTCATCAGCTTGGTGATGTCGACCTCGACGACCGAGGTCAGCTGGGCCTGCGAGTGCAGCGCCTTCATCATGTTCTCGCCGATGACCTTGCGCATGCGCGTCATCTTGACGGTCTGACCGCGCAGCGGCGACGCCTCCAGCTTCGGCGCCTTGGAGGCGGCCGGAGCGGCGGCGGCAGCGGGAGCCGGAGCGGCCGCGGCGGCCTTGGCGGCCTCCGCGGCGGCGACGACGTCCTGCTTGCGGATGCGGCCACCGACGCCGGTGCCCTTCACCGCGCCCAGGTCGACGCCGTTCTCCGAGGCGAGCTTGCGGACCAGCGGCGTGACGTACGCGCCGTCGTCACCGGAGGTCGCGGCCGGGGTGACCGGAGCCGGAGCGGCGACCGGGGCCGGGGCAGCCGGAGCGGCCGGAGCCGGGGCAGCCGGGGCAGCGGCCACGGGGGCCGGAGCCGGTGCCGGGGCGGCCGGTGCCGGAGCAGCCGGAGCCGGAGCGGCCGGAGCCGGTGCCGGGGCGGCGGCCGGAGCCGGTGCCGGAGCGGCGGCCGGAGCGGCGCCCTTGGCACCGATGACGGCGAGCTTGGCGCCGACCTCGGCGGTCTCGTCCTCGGCGACGACGATCTCCAGCAGCACGCCGGAGACCGGGGCCGGGATCTCGGTGTCGACCTTGTCCGTGGAGACCTCGAGCAGGGGCTCGTCCTCCGTGACCTCCTCGCCGACCTCCTTCAGCCAGCGGGTGACGGTGCCCTCGGTGACGCTCTCGCCGAGCGCCGGGAGGGTGACGTCGGTGCCCTCGGCGGAGGACGCGCTGGCGGTGGCCTCGGCGGTCGGGGCCGGGGCGGGAGCCTCGGTCTCGGTCGACGGGGCGGTGGGGGCCTCGGTGGCCGGAGCGGCGGCCTCGGCCGGGGCGGCGGCCGGCGCGGGGGCGCCGGAGCCGTCGTCGATGATGGCCAGCTCGGCGCCGACCTCGACGGACTCGTCCTCGGCGACCTTGATGGACGCGAGGATGCCGGAGACGGGGGCCGGGATCTCGGTGTCGACCTTGTCGGTCGAGACCTCCAGCAACGGCTCGTCAGCCTCGACGCGCTCGCCCTCGGCCTTCAGCCAACGGGTGACAGTGCCCTCGGTGACGCTCTCGCCGAGCGCCGGAAGGGTTACGGAAACCGACATGGTTTCGGTTGCTCCTTACGAATTGCGGAAGTGGTCGGTCGTCGCCCGGGACTGGATCAGTCGTGGGAGTGGAGCGGCTTGCCGGCCAGCGCGAGGTGGGCCTCGCCCATGGCCTCGTTCTGGGTCGGGTGGGCGTGGATGAGCTGCGCGACCTCGGCCGGCAGCGCCTCCCAGTTGTAGATCAGCTGTGCTTCGCCGACCTGCTCGCCCATACGGTCGCCGACCATGTGGACGCCGACCACGGCACCGTCCTTGACCTGGACGAGCTTGATCTCGCCCGCGGTCTTCAGGATCTTGCTCTTGCCGTTGCCCGCCAGGTTGTACTTGAGGGCGACGACCTTGTCCGCACCGTAGATCTCCTTGGCCTTGGCCTCGGAGATGCCGACGGAGGCGACCTCGGGGTGGCAGTACGTCACCTTCGGCACCCCGTCGTAGTCGATCGGGACGACCTTCAGACCGGCCAGCCGCTCCGCGACGAGGATGCCCTCGGCGAAGCCGACGTGCGCGAGCTGGAGGGTCGGCGCGAGGTCGCCCACGGCCGAGATCGTGGGCACGTTGGTCTGCATGTACTCGTCGACGAGGACGTAGCCGCGGTCCATCGCGACCCCGGCCTCCTCGTAACCGAGACCCTGCGACACCGGGCCGCGGCCGATCGCGACCAGCAGCAGCTCGGCCTCGAAGGTCTTGCCGTCGGCGAGGGTCACGCGGACGCCGTCCTGCGTGTACTCGGCCTTGTCGAAGAAGGTGCCGAGGTTGAACTTGATGCCGCGCTTGCGGAACGCGCGCTCCAGAAGCTTCGAGCTGTTCTCGTCCTCGACCGGGACCAGGTGCTTCAGGCCCTCGACGATGGTCACGTCGGTGCCGAAGGACTTCCACGCCGAGGCGAACTCGACACCGATGACGCCGCCGCCGAGCACGATGGCCGACTTCGGGACACGGTCGAGCTTCAGCGCGTGGTCCGAGGAGATGATGCGGTTGCCGTCGATCTCCAGGCCCGGCAGCGAGCGCGGCACGGAGCCGGTCGCCAGCACGATGTGGCGGCCCTGGATGCGCTCGCCGTTCACGTCCACCGAGGTCGGGGACGACAGACGGCCCTCGCCCTCGACGTAGTGCACCTTGCGCGAGGCGATGAGACCCTGCAGGCCCTTGTACAGGCCGGAGATCACTTCGTCCTTGTACTTGTGGACCGCCTCGATGTCGATGCCCTCGAAGGTGGCCTTGACACCGAACTGCTCGGCCTCGCGCGCCTGGTCGGCGATCTCGCCGGCGTGCAGCAGCGCCTTGGTCGGGATGCAGCCGTTGTGCAGGCAGGTACCGCCGACCTTGCCCTTCTCGATCAGGGCGACGTCCAGGCCCAGCTGCGCTCCGCGCAGGGCCGCGGCGTAACCGCCACTGCCACCGCCGAGGATCACTAGGTCGAAAACGGTGCTGGCGTCGTTCGCCACGTCACGTCCTCCATGCATGTGCGCCGTACGCCGGGCCCCGTGGGGTGTGACCGGCCGGTCGGCTGGTGTTCGGCCGCTTGAGTCGTTCGGCCCTGTGGTGGGGGCCCTGTCCTGCCGAGAACCCATCTTCGCACTTGTTGACCGCCGACGGGACGCGGGGCCCGTTCCGGACGGGGCGCCGTGCGTCACGTCACGGGGCCGATCCGCGCAGAAACGTATGGATTCAGTCGAGTTCGTCCAGAGCGAAACCGGGTCGACGGGAGCCTGCCCCCGTTCGAACGGCGCACTCAATGCGTACAGCCCCGGACATCCGCCCGGGGCTGTACGAGGTCGGTCACGGCGGACCGGCGGGTGGTCAGCCCAGGTCGCCGGCGGCGGTGAGCTCCGCGAGCCGGACCAGGGTGCGCACCGAGGAGCCGGTGCCGCCCTTGGGGGTGTAGCCGTACGGCGCGCCCTCGTGGAAGGCCGGGCCCGCGATGTCCAGGTGCGCCCAGGCGATGCCCTCGCCGACGAACTCCTTCAGGAACAGACCGGCCACCAGGCCGCCGCCCATCCGCTCGCCCATGTTGGCGATGTCGGCGGTCGGGGAGTCCATGCCCTTGCGCAGGTCCGCGGGGAGCGGCATCGGCCAGGACGCCTCGCCGACCTCCTCGGCGATCTCGTGGATCGACGTACGGAAGGCGTCGTCGTTCGCCATGATGCCGAAGGTGCGGTTGCCGAGCGCCAGCACCATGGCGCCGGTCAGGGTCGCCACGTCGACGATCGCGTCGGGGGCCTCCTCGGAGGCGCGGGTCAGCGCGTCGGCGAGGACGAGCCGGCCCTCGGCGTCCGTGTTGAGGACCTCGACGGTCTTGCCGCTGTACATGCGCAGCACGTCGCCCGGACGGGTGGCGTTGCCGCCCGGCATGTTCTCCGCGAGCGCCAGCCAGCCGGTGACGTTGACGCGCAGGCCGAGGCGGGACGCGGCGACGACGGTGGCGAACACGGCGGCGGCGCCGCTCATGTCGCACTTCATCGTCTCGTTGTGGCCGGCCGGCTTGAGCGAGATGCCGCCCGAGTCGTAGGTGATGCCCTTGCCCACCAGGGCCAGGGTCTTCTCCGCCTTCGGGTGGGTGTAGGCGAGCTTCACCAGCCGGGGGCCGTGGACGGCGCCCTGGCCGACACCGATCAGGCCGCCGTAGCCGCCCTTGACCAGGGCCTTCTCGTCGAGCACCTGGACCTTGATGCCGTGCTCCTTGCCGGCGGCCGTGGCCACGGCGGCGAAGGACTCGGGGTAGAGGTCGTTCGGCGGGGTGTTGATCAGGTCGCGGGCGCGGTTGATCTCCTCGGCCACGGCGACGGCGCGCTCGGCGGCGGCCTTGAAGGCCTTGTCGCGCGGCTTGGCGCCGAGGACGGTGACCTCGGCGAGCGGCAGCTTCGGGCCGGTGTTCTTGGCCGACTTGGGGGCGAGCTTGTTCTCGCCGCCCTGGTAGGCGGTGAAGGCGTACGCGCCGAGCAGGGCGCCCTCGGCGACGGCGCCGGCGTCCTCCACGGTCGCGGCCGGAAGGGCGAAGCCGGCCTTCTTCGCGCCGGTCAGGGCGCGGGCCGCGACACCGGCGGCGCGGCGCAGGGTCTCGGAGTCGTAGGCGTCGTTCGAGTCCGGGGCCGTGCCGAGGCCGACCGCGACGACGACGGGGGCCTTGAGGCCACCGGCGGCGGGAACCTTGGTGAGTTCGCCCTCGGCACCGGTGGCGCCCAGGGTCTCCAGGACGGCGGCGAGCTTTCCGTCGAACGCCTTGTCCACGGCCTCGGCGCCCGGGGCGAGCACCGGCCCCTTGGAGCCCTTGGCGAGGCCGACGACGAGTGCGTCGGCGCGCAGCGTCGCCGCACCTGCGGTGCTGAGAGTGAGAGCAGTCACGGTGGTGAATTCTCGCTTCCGTTGAGTACGTGGAATCGGTCGAGGGGTGGGCCGACCGCGCCCGGCGCATCGTAGACGTGTCCGCAATGCCCGGGGAACGAGCCTACGCGCGCCGTTCGCGCCGAATCACGGCGGTGGTCCCAGTGGTGGGACGTCCGGGCCGGTCAGGGCGGTTCTCGGGGCGAACCGGCCGGTCGCATAGGGTCGTTGTGAGGCAGTGGGTCGAAGGTGCGCCGGGGCGGGTGCGGCGGGTACGGGAACGGGGTCGGGCAACGGTGTACGGGACAAGGCCGGGCCGCACGGTGGCGGTCACCTTCCTGATGGTGTCGCTGCTGCTCTCCGGCTGCACCTCGGGGGAGTCCCGCGAGGCGGGGGCCGAGCGCCCCGTGGCCGGCGCCCCGACGGCCTCCTCGGCCGGGCGCTGGCAGCCGCGGCCCGGCGTGGACTGGCAGTGGCAGCTCTCCGGGCGGCTCGACGCGGGCGTGGACGTACCGGTGTACGACATCGACGGCTTCGACCACGACGCCGCCGCCGTCGCCGGTCTGCACGACCGGGGCCGCAAGGTCATCTGCTACCTCTCCACGGGCGCCCACGAGGACTTCCGCCCGGACGCCGACGCGTTCCCCGCCTCCGTGCTGGGCAAGGGCAACGGCTGGGAGGGCGAGCGCTGGCTCGACGTCCGGCGCACCGACGTACTGGAGCCCCTGATGGAGGCCCGGATCGCGATGTGCGCGAAGAAGGGCTTCGACGCCGTGGAGCCGGACAACATGGACGGCTACCGCAACGACACCGGCTTCCCGCTCACCGCCGTCGACCAGTTGGCGTACAACCGGCTGATCGCCCGCATCGCGCACCGCCACGGCCTGGCCGTCGGCCTCAAGAACGACCTCGACCAGATCCCCGCGCTCGAACCGGACTTCGACTTCGCGGTGAACGAGCAGTGCGCGCAGTACGGGGAGTGCGAGGAGCTGACCCCGTTCGTCGAGGCGGACAAGGCCGTCTTCCACGTCGAGTACGAACTCCCGGCCGCCGCGTTCTGCGCCCGCTCGCGTGAACTCGGGCTCAGCTCGCTGGAGAAGAAGTACGAGCTGGGGGTCTGGCGCGAGAGCTGCGCGACGGGGACGGGAGCCCCGGCGGGCGCGTGAACCGCCGCGGGACCGTACCGCCCGGCCGCGCCTCCTCCCCGGCCCGGTGAGGCTTCGCCGGTACGGCTCCGATCGCGGGCCCGGCCCGTACGGTCCCGCGTCAGCCGAGTGCCAGCACCACCAGCGCCGTCGTCGTCGCCGTCTCCTCCACCGCGCCGAACACGTCCCCCGTCACCCCGCCGAACCGCCGCACGCAGTGCCGCAGCAGCGCCTCGGACGTCCCGAGCGCGAGCAGCGCGGCGAGTGCGTGGTGCGCCACCCCGCCCGCCCCGCCGGCCAGGCCCGCCGCCGCGCAGGCCGCGACCGCGGCCACCGCGACCGGGACCGCCCGCGGCACGGGAACCGTGCCGGCCACCACGGCGCCCAGCCCCTCCGGACGGGCCGCAGGTACGCCCCGGCGGGAGGCCAGGGTCAGCGCGAGACGGGCGGCGACGGCGGCCACCACCGTGCCCGCCGCACCCTCGGCCCAGCCGCGCCCGTAGAGCTCGTAGCCGGCGGCGACCTGGGCCAGCAGGACGAAGAGCAGGGTGATCACGCCGAACGGCCCGATGTCCGACTGCTTCATGATCCGCAGCGCGTCCTCGGCCGGCTTGCCGCTGCCGAGCCCGTCCGCCGTGTCCGCGAGGCCGTCCAGATGGAGACCCCGGGTGAGCGCGGCCGGTACGGCGGCGGAGGCGACCGCGGCGAGCAGCGGACCCGAACCGCACAGCAGCGCCAGCGAACCCAGTCCCGCCGCGAGCAGCCCCACCACGAGCCCGGCGAGCGGCGCGCAGAGCATGCCCGCGCGAGCGGCCGTACGGTCCCAGCGGGTGACGCGGACGGGCAGCACGGTGAGGGTGCCGAAGGCGAAACGGAGGCCGTGGCTGTTCAGGGAGTTCACCGCGAGCACGTTAGCGCCTCTCGCCGGGCGGCCCGGTCCGGGCGGAAGCCCCAGCCCGCGCGCAAGGCTGCCCGATCGGACAAGATGTGACGAATGCGTACAAGAGGTTCGGCCGGGAGAGGGTGGCATGGGTCACTGGTGGCACACCAACATCACCGAACCGGGAAAACTGCCGCTGCTCCTCGCGCTGGCCGCCTTCGTGCTGACCTTCGCCATCACCCGCACCGTCACCCGCATGATCCGGGCCGGGAAGGGACCGTTCCGCAACATCACACCCGGCGGGGTCCACGTCCACCACGTCGTCCCCGGGGTGGTGCTCTCCGTCCTCGGCGGCTTCGGCGCCGTCGCCAGCGGCCAGCACGGCATCACCGCGATGGTCTTCGCGGTGATCTTCGGGGTCGGGGCGGGCCTGGTGCTGGACGAGTTCGCGCTGATCCTGCACCTGGACGACGTCTACTGGACGGAACAGGGCCGCCAGAGCGTGGAGATGGTCGTGCTGACCACCTCGCTCGTGGTGCTGGCCCTCGCGGGCTTCTCGCCCCTCGGGGTGAACGAACTGACGGACGAACAGGAGAGCGGCCGGCTCGGCCTCGTCCTGACCATGGTCGTCAACTTCCTCTTCGTCCTGGTCACGCTCTTCAAGGGCAAGGCGCGGATGGCGGTCGTCGGCGTCCTCGTCCCCTTCGTCGCGGTGATCGGCGCCCTCCGGCTGGCCCGCCCCGCCTCACCGTGGGCCAAGCGCTTCTACGGCCGCCGCCACCGGGCCCGCGCCCGCGCGGTGCTGCGCGCCTACCACCACGACGTGCGATGGGCCGGGCCCCGCCGCAAGTTCCAGGACCTGATCGGCGGGGCCCCGGACCGGGTACCGCTGCCCGGCCCGAAACCCTGACCCGGCAGCCGCTCAGAGGGCCGGGTCCGCCACGACGTCGTCCCGCTCGCCGTCCCGCTCCTCGGCAGAGTCCTCGGCAGGGCCCTCGACGGGCTTCTCCGGCTCCCGCTCCGGCAGCTCGGCGGCGAACGCGGCGGCGGCCCGCACCAGCGGGAGGGCCAGCAGCGCGCCCGTACCCTCGCCGACCGTGACCTTGTGGTCGAGCAGCGGCGTCAGCGCCATCCGGTCCAGCGCCTTCGCCTGCGCCGGCTCACCGCTCGCGTGCCCGGCCAGCCACCAGTCGGGTGCCCGGAACGCGGCCCGCTGCGCCACCAGCGCGCAGGCCGCCGAGACCACACCGTCCAGGACCACCGGGAGCCGGCGCACCGCGCACTGGAGGAGGAACCCGGTCATCGCGGCGAGATCAGCGCCGCCCACCGCAGCCAGCAGCTCCACCTGGTCCCCGAGGACCGGACGGGCCCGGCGCAGCGAGTCCCGGACCGCGGCGCACTTGCGCATCCACGCCAGGTCGTCGATCCCCGCGCCTCCACGTCCGGTCACCACCGAGGCGTCGGTACCGCACAGCGCGGCGATCAGGGTGGCCGCCGCCGTCGTGCCGCCCACACTGAGGTCGCCCAGCACCACCAGGTCGGTACCGGAGTCGGCCTCCTCGTCCGCGATCCGGATGCCCAGCCGTACGGCCTCGGCAGCCTCCTCGGCGGTCAGGGCGTCCTCGACGTCGATCCGCCCGGTCCCGCGCCGCACCCGGCCGCGTACGACGGACTCCGGCAGCAGCTCCGGGTCGCAGTCCAGACCGGCGTCGACGATCCGCACCGGCACCGAGAAGCTCCGGGCCAGCACCGCCAGCGGGCTGGCCCCGTCCAGGGTGGCGCGGACCAGCTCGTACGCGCTCCCCGGGGCGCGCCCGGAGACGCCCAGTTCGGCGACCTTGTGGTCACCCGCGAAGAGCACCACGCGCGGCTGTTCCACGGGCCGGACCGGCACGGACTGCTGCGCGGCGGACAGCCACTCGCCCAGTTCGTCGAGCCGGCCGAGCGCGCCGGGAGGGACGATCAGCCGTCCCCGGCGTTCCTCGGCGTCGCGCCGCACACCGCCGTCGGGGCGCTCGATCAGGTCGGAGAAGTCGTCCAGGTTCACGGAGGTCTGCCTCGCGGGTCGTTGCGTCGGGGGCCGGAGCCCGCTGCGGGCTCCCTGCGGAACAGTATCCGGACAGTATCCGCCGCATCCTTCCCCCGAAGGTCCGCGAGGGCACCCGCCGGGGAACCCGCCCGCGAGGTCCCGGCGCGCGGGGCCCCGGGCCCGTGGGAGAGCCCGCCGGGGAGATTGCCACCGCCCGCCTCTGGCCGCGTGGAGCTACCCGGCGGTATACAAGCTCCGTCGTGTCGTGCGGTGTCGGTTTCGCGCGGCGGTGTCCAGGTCCCACGGGAGGAACAGGCATGGCGGAAAGCGGACGTGCGGGTACGGGGCGGGCGGCGCGGCGCCGGGCACGGGCGATGGCGGTGGGGGCCGTGCTCGGGAGCTGCGCACTGCTCGTGGCCGCGGTGACGCCGGCCGCCGCGCACGGCAGGGCCGCCGGGCACGGGGACCTTGGGCACTCCGGCGCCGGGCACGGCGACGGCAAGGGCCACGGAGGCTCCGGCCACGGGGGCGGCAACGGGCACGGAGGGGCTCCGGCGCGCGGCCCGCGTTACGTCGCCCTCGGTGACTCGTACACGTCGGGGCCCGTCATCCCCCCGCAGGTCGACCCCGGTTGTGCCCGCTCCGCCCGCAACTACCCCTCCCTGGTCGCGGAGCGGAGAGACGCGTCCGCGTTCGTGGACGTGAGCTGCGGCGGTGCGACGACCCAACAGATGTGGACCGCGCAGGGCACCAACCCCCCGCAGTTGGAGGCGCTCCGGCACGACACCGGTCTCGTCACGCTGCAAATAGGCGGCAACGACGTCGGGTTCGGGTCGATCATCGCCACCTGCGCCGGTCTGGGCGTCCAGGACCCGGCGGGCGATCCCTGCCGGAGCCACTACACGGCCTTGGGGACGGACCAGCTGACCGAAGCCGTCGCGCTGACCGCCCCGAAGATCGAGCGCGTGCTGCGCGCCGTGCACGCGCGGTCGCCGCACGCCCGGGTGCTGGTCGTCGGGTACCCCGATCTGCTGCCCGACGACGGCAGCGGCTGCTTCCCCGCCGTGCCCTTCGCGGCCGGGGACTTCCCCTATCTGCGCGACACCGAGAAGCGGCTCAACGCGATGCTCCGCGAGGTGGCCGTCCGCAACCGCGCCGAGTACGTCGACACCTACGGACCCACCGTCGGGCACGACATGTGCGAGGCGCCCGAGAACCGCTGGATCGAGCCGCTCGTGCCGGCCGCGCCCGCGGCTCCCGCCCACCCGAACGCCAAGGGCGAGCAGGCCATGGCGACCGCCGTACTGAACCGGCTGAGATAGCTCGGACAGGGGCCGGGCGCGACTCGGCGGCGCGGCCGAACGCCGCCCGGCCCACGCCCGGCCGCCCACCGCTTCGCCCACGCCCGGCGTACCACCGGGAGAGTCCTCAGCCGCGCAGCACCACCGGCAGGCCCGCGACGACCAGCAGCACCGTCTCGCACTCCGCCGCGAACGCCGCGTTCAGCCGCCCCAGCTCGTCACGGAACCGCCGTCCCGCCGCCGTCGCCGGGACCACGCCCGAACCCACCTCGTTCGTCACCGCCACCACGGTCCGCGAGGTCTCCCGCACGGCGGCGACCAGCTCCGCGACCCGCGCCCGCAGCGCCTTCTCGCCGCCGGCCGCCCACCGGCCGTCGTCCCAGGCGTCCACCCGGTCCATCGCGTCGGTCAGCCAGAGCGAGAGGCAGTCGATCAGCAGTGGCGGCCCGTCCGCCCGCAGCAGCTCCGCGACCTCGCAGGTCTCCTCGGTGCGCCAGGCGGACGGCCGGCGCTCCCGGTGCAGCCCGACGCGTGCCGCCCACTCGGTGTCCCCGTCCCGCCGCCCGCCCGTCGCCACGTACACCACGTCGGGGAAGGTCTCCAGCCGCAGCTCCGCCTCCACCGACTTCCCCGACCGGGCGCCCCCGGTCACCAGGGTGCGGCGGGGCACCCCGGGGAGGGGGAGGTACTCCCCGGCCACCAGCGTCGTCCCGTCGGGCACCGCCCGGGCCCCGGCCGCCGCGAGCCGGCGGTCCAGCTCGGCCCCGGGCGGGGCGTCGTGGTCCAGGTGGACGGCGACGACCTCGGTGGCCGGCCCGACCGCGTCCACCGCGCGCAGCCGGGCCAGCGCGTCGGGCCGCCCCACCACATCGCCGACCACCAGGTCGTACGGCTCCGGGAACGGCTCGGCGAGCCCGGCCGGAGCGGCGCCCTGCGGCAGGTACAGCAGCCGATCTCCGGCGGGGGAGGTGACCTCGTACCCCGTGCCCGGCGCGTCCATCGGCACCGCCCGCACCCGGTGCCCGCTGATCAGCGTCAGCACCTGTCCGTCCGGTACCCGGCCCGCCCGGGGGAGCCCGGGGGGCAGCTCGACCGGCGGACCGTTCTGGGGGCGGGTCAGCAGCACCTGGCGCACCCCCGCCAGTGAGTGACCCGCCCGGGCGGCTGCGAGCGCCGCGCCCGGGGTGAGGTCGAGCAGCACGGCGTCGTCGACCAACAGGGCCGTCGTGGCCCGCGCGGACCCGCCGCGGGCGGTCGCGCACACGGCGCAGGGGCAGTCGGGCCGCGGCAGCCCGCCGGGGGCTCCGGTGCCGAGGAGAGTCAGTTCCACACCATGATCCTGCCGCGTGCGCGCCGGGCGTGCGCGCCCGGCCGCGCCCGCGAGACACGCCACGGGCCCCCGGCGGGCCGCGCGGCCTTCCTCCGGGGCCCGCGGGGCCGGTTCCCGGCCCCCGCGGCGGCAATGTTCCCGACGATCGCGGCAGGATCGCGGGTGGAGGCCCTAGGCTCGGGGCAGCATCAGGACCCAGGAGGCTGACATGGCGTGGACGTGGCGGTTCGAGAAGTCCGACGGTACGGAGACGGAGCCGGCGTTGCAGCCGGAGGAATTCACGACGCAGGGTGACGCGGAGTCCTGGATCGGCGAGTTCTGGAAGGAACTCCTGGACGGCGGGGCGGACCAGGTGACGCTCTTCGACGACTCCACGAAGATCTACGGCCCGATGAGCCTCCACGCGGAACCCGACCCGGCTCCGGAGCCCGAACCCGAGCCCTCCGGCACCGAGGCGGCGGCGGACCCCGGCCCGGACGCGGAGACCGTCTGACCGTACGGGAGCGGGCGGCCCCGGGAACCTCCCGGACCGCCCGCTCCCGTACCGTCCCGCTCCTGGACGCCCGCGGCCTCCGCGGCGGCCGCTCCCGTGACCGGCGGGGTCAGATCTCGCCGAGCGTGACCTCGGCCGTCCGTGTGGTACCGCCGCGGGTGTACGTCACCCGGACCTTGTCCCCCGGCTGCTCGGCCGCGAGTGCCTCCGCGAGCGAGGTGATGGTGGTGACCCCGGTACCGGCGAGCTCGGTGACGATGTCGCCGACCCGCATCCCCGCGTCGTACGCGGCCCCGTCCCGTTCCACGCTCACCAGCGCCACCCCGGCGGGCTGGTAGTCGTCGTCGACGACCGTGCGGCCGGTGATGTCGAGTGCGGCCCGCCCCGAGTCGGTGACCTTGCCCCTGTCGATGATCTGGTCCGCGATGGTCTTCACCGTCGACACCGGAATGGCGAAGCCGATGCCGGGCGCCGCGCTGTTGCCGAGGGCGGGGTCGGTCGCCGCCAGCGTCGGGATGCCGATGACCTCGCTGTTCAGGTTGACCAGCGCGCCCCCGCTGTTGCCCGGGTTGATCGCCGCCGAGGTCTGCACCATGTTGGCGAGGGTCGCCCCCGTTCCGCCGCCCGAACGGGACTCGCTGACCGTCCGGCCGAGCGCCGAGACGATGCCCTGCGTGACACTGCTGGACAGGCCGAGCGGCGAGCCCATCGCCAGCACGATCTGCCCCACCTCGACCTTCTCCGAATCGCCGAACCTCGCCGCCCGGAGCCCGTCCGGTACGTCGTCGAGGCGGATGACCGCCAGATCCTGCGCCGGGTAGGACGAGACCAGGGAGGCGGCGAGCTCCTTCTCCCCGGTGGCGACGCTGACCTTGAAGGACTTCTCGTCACCGACGACGTGCGCGTTGGTCACGATGTTGCCGTCGGCGTCGTAGACGATGCCGGAGCCCAGCCCGTCGGTGGTCTGGATCTGGACGACGGAGGGCAGCACGTCGCCGATGACCCGCTGGTAGTCGGTCTCCAGCTGCGCGACGGCGCGGGACGCCGAACCCTGCCGGGCGGCCGACGCGGAGGTCTCGGGAGAGGACTCGGGAGAGGCCGGACCGGAGCCGGAGCCGGAGCAGCCGCTCACCAGGGCGAGCGGGAGCCGGAGCAGCCGCTCACCAGGGCGAGCGAGCAGAGACCCGCCACCAGGGACGGCGGCAGTCGGCGTGCGAGGCTGCGGGAGGGGGAAGCGTCCATGTCCGGAGTATCCCGTTCGCCCCCTCCGGGCGGCGGGTGCTGGTGGGCCGAACGGACCGGACTCCACCGGTCGCCCGGACCCCGCCCGGGGTCCGTCAGGTCCCGCCGCGTACCCCGCACAGGTGGAGCAGCGCGGCCACCCGCCGGTACGGATCGGTCCGCCCGGCCCGCTCCTCGGCGGCGAAGATCCGCTCCAGCTCGGCGGCGTCGGGCAGCGGGGCGTCGTTCGGGGCGTTGTCGGTGAAGACGCGCACCCCGTACCAGGCGTGCAGCGGCGCCGCGATCCCCGCCAGGGTGGCGGTCAGCGCGTCGAGCCGGTCGGCCCGGACCCGGAGGCCGAGCCGGTTGGTGTAGCGGGCGGTGTCGAACGCGGCGTGCGCGGTGGCGAAGTCGCCGGCCGCGGCGGGGCGCATCGCGAGCGCGTCGCCGTTGCGTACCAGCAGGGAGAGGAGACCGTCGGGCGCCAGCACCCGGGCCAGCCCCGCCAGCAGGGCGTCCGGCTCCTCGACGTACATCAGTACGCCGTGGCAGAGGACCATGTCGAAGCTGCCGGGCAGGAAATGGACCCCGGTCTCCGAACCGTCGCCCTCGATCAGCCGGACGCGCTCGCGGATGCCCTCGGGTTCGTGCGCCAGCGCCTCACGGGCCGACGCCAGCATCGCGGTGTCGGAGTCCAGGCCGGTCACCGAGTGACCGGCCCGTGCCAGGCGGAGGGCCTGCGTGCCCTGGCCCAGTCCGACGTCGAGGACGCGCAGTCGCCGCCCCACCGGGAAGCGGGCGGCTATCTGCTCGTCCAGCTGCCGGGCCACGAGCTCCTGGCGGACGATGTTGCGCAGTCCGCCGAGCCCCGCGAGCCAGGTCGAGGAACCTCCGGTAAATCCCGAGGTCTCCGCGGTCAGGGCCGCTCTCCTCGCTTGACCTGCGGCTTCGGCAGCCGCAGTCGGCGCATCTGGAGCGTCCGCATCAGGCCGTAGGCGACGGCGCCGCGCTGCGGGGTGTCCGGGAAGCGGATGCGCAGCTGCTTGCGCAGCCGGAACGCCAGACCGATGGAGTCCAGGACGATCAGCACGATCACGCCGAGCCAGAGCAGCAGCGAGATGTTCTGGATGTTCCGGATCTGGATCACGCTGAGGACGAGGATGACCACGGCCATCGGCAGGAACCACTCGGCGATGCAGAAGCGCGAGTCCACGAAGTCGCGGACGAAGCGCCGCACCGGGCCCTTGTCGCGGGTCGGGAGGTAGCGCTCGTCGCCGGAGGCGAGGGCCTCGCGCTGCTTGGCCATGTCGACCCGGCGTGCTTCGCGCGAGCGCTTCACCGCCTCCTTGCGGTCGACCGGCGTGGTCGAGGCACGACGCCGCTGCGTCTGCGCCTCACTGCGCTTCGGCGTGGGGCGACCCTTCGGAGCCTGGGGGTCGCGGGACTGGGTGGAGAGGTCCGCCGTCACCTTGTCGGTGGGGGCCTTCTCTTCTTTGGAACGGCTACGGAACACAAAACCCAAGGGTACGGGGTCCGGCGCGCGCGCAGTCGGACCGGGCGGGAACGATCCGGCAACGGCCCGCGTCCTCCACGGTGTCCCACAGGGGCGACCAGGGCGTCCACCCCGGTCCGTGCCCGGTCGGCCCGCACCCGCCCTCTCCACCTCGGGCGGGAGCGAACGCCCGGCGCAGTCGTCCTTGGGGAGGAGCACATCGGGCCCCGAACAGTGCGGTAATGGAGGCAGGGCCCGTACTGTGGGTTCTGTTGGAGTGCTGGAGCTCAGTCGTTGAGAAGGGGGCGCGCGAAGCCCATGAGCGGTGTCATGAAGCGTATGGGAATGATCTTCCGCGCGAAGGCAAACAAGGCTCTTGACCGGGCCGAGGATCCGCGCGAGACCCTCGATTACTCGTACCAGAAGCAGCTGGAACTGCTGCAGAAGGTGCGTCGCGGAGTCGCCGACGTGGCGACGTCGCGCAAGCGGCTGGAGCTGCAGCTGAACCAGTTGCAGGGTCAGTCGTCCAAGCTGGAGGACCAGGGGCGCAAGGCGCTCGCGCTCGGCCGGGAGGACCTCGCCCGCGAGGCGCTCTCCCGTCGCGCCGCCCTCCAGCAGCAGGTCACCGACCTGGAGACGCAGCACCGGACGCTGCAGGGCGAGGAGGAGAAGCTCACTCTCGCGGCCCAGCGGCTCCAGGCCAAGGTCGACGCCTTCCGCACCAAGAAGGAGACGATCAAGGCCACCTACACGGCCGCCCAGGCGCAGACCCGCATCGGCGAGGCGTTCTCCGGCATCTCCGAGGAGATGGGCGACGTCGGCCTGGCCATCCAGCGGGCCGAGGACAAGACGCAGCAGATGCAGGCCCGCGCCGGCGCGATCGACGAGCTGCTCGCCTCCGGCGCCCTGGACGACCCCACCGGCACGGCGAAGGACGACATCGCCGCCGAGCTGGACCGCATCTCCGGTGGTACGGATGTGGAGCTGGAGCTCCAGCGGATGAAGGCCGAACTGGCCGGCGGTACCTCGGCCGGCCAGCAGGCCATCGAGGGCGGCTCCGAGGACACCGCGCCCGGCTCCCAGCAGCAGTCACCGCACCGGTACGACAAGAGCTGAGGGACGGTCATGATCGTACGGATCATGGGGGAGGGCCAGGTAGAACTGGCCGACGGCGAGATCGCCGAGCTGAACGCGCTCGACGACGAACTGCTCGCGGAGATGGAGCGCGGCGACGGCCCCGGATTCCGCGCCACGCTGCACGCCTTGCTCGGCCGGGTGCGCGAGCTGGGCTCGCCGCTGCCGGACGACTCCCTGGAACCGTCCGAACTGATCCTGCCCTCGCCCGACGCCACCCTCGAAGAGGTCCGCGCCATGCTCCACGACGACGGGCTGATCCCCGGCTGACCCACCGGACGGCGCACTCCACCCCTCCGCCCGCCCGGGACCACCGGGCGGGCGGAGGCGCGTTCCGGAGCGGTGCGCCGGGGTGCGGAGGGCCGGGTGCGTACGGGCCGCGGGCACGGGCGGTGCGTCCGGCGGCCCAGGGCGTGCGCGGGCGCGTACCGGGGCGCGATGGCCGCCGCCCCGTCCGGGCCGTCTCCCGCACGCCGTACCGTTGCCCGACGTGACCACCCTCGGAACCGGACTCGCGAGCGCCCGCCGCTGGCTGCGGGACCACCCGCTCGCCTTCGACGCGGCGCTCGCCCTCGCCGTCCTCGGGACCATGCTCGCGGCGTCCTTCGCCGGCTCCCGCCCGGGCCACCACGGGCCCTTCTTCGGCTCCCGGAGCCCCGTCGCCTCCAGCGTCGTCCTGATGCTGCTCGGCGCCGCCGCACTGGTGCTGCGCAGGAAGCGGGCCCTCCAGGTGCTCGGCTTCACCTGCTGCCTGTCGGTCGTGGAGTTCGTGGTGGTCGACCCGCCGGGACCGGTGGTGATGAGCGCGGTCGTGGCCCTCTACACCGTCGCCTCCCGCACCGACCGGCCCACCACCTGGCGGGTCGGGCTCGTCACCAGCGGCGCGCTCAGCGCCGCCGCGATGATCTTCGGGGCGGCCCCCTGGTACAGCCAGGTCAACCTGGGCGTCGTCGCCTGGACCGGCCTCGCCGGGGCGGCCGGCGACGCCGTACGCAGCCGCCGGGCCTTCATCGACGCGATCCAGGAACGCGCCGAACGCGCCGAGCGCACCCGCGACGAGGAGGCCCGCCGCCGTGTCGCCGAGGAGCGCCTGCGCATCGCCCGCGACCTGCACGACGTCGTCGCCCACCACATCGCCCTGGTCAATGTGCAGGCCGGGGTCGCCGCCCACGTCATGGACAAGCGACCGGACCAGGCCAAGGAGGCGCTCGCGCACGTACGGGACGCCAGCCGCTCCGCCCTCGACGAACTCCGCGCCACCGTGGGACTGCTGCGCCAGTCCGGCGATCCCACCGCGCCCACCGAACCCGCGCCCGGCCTCGCCGTCCTCGGCGAACTGGTCGACACCTTCCGCAACGCCGGACTCCCGGTGGAGGTCGCCTGCCCAGAGAACTCCGCCCCCCTGCCCGCGGCCGTCGACCTGGCCGCCTACCGGGTCGTCCAGGAGGCCCTGACCAATGTGCGCAAGCACGCCGGAGCCGGTACGAAGGCCGAGGTCAGCGTCGTACGGGTCGGCGGGACGGCCGAGGTGACCGTCCTCGACAACGGCCGCGGCACCCCCGCGGTCCCCGCCCAGGGCGGACTCGGCGGCGGCCACGGCCTCCTCGGCATGCGCGAGCGCGTCACCGCGCTCGGCGGCACCCTCACGGCGGGCCCCCGCTACGGCGGCGGGTTCCGGGTGCATGCGATCCTCCCGGTGGACGTCCGGCCGGGCGGTCCGGGACGTACGGGGGGACTCGCGTGAGCACGATCAGGGTGCTGCTCGCCGACGACCAGGCGCTGCTGCGCAGCGCGTTCCGGGTGCTGGTCGACTCGGAACCCGACATGCGGGTCGTCGGCGAGGCCGCCGACGGCGCCCAGGCGGTGGAACTCGCCCGCGCCACCGCCCCCGACGTCGTCCTGATGGACATCCGGATGCCCGGCACCGACGGCCTCGCCGCGACCCGGCTGATCAGCGCGGA
Source organism: Streptomyces sp. NBC_00247 (assembly GCF_036188265.1). Lineage (NCBI taxonomy): Bacteria > Bacillati > Actinomycetota > Actinomycetes > Kitasatosporales > Streptomycetaceae > Streptomyces > Streptomyces sp. NBC_00247. The sequence goes on from NZ_CP108093.1 coordinate 5,365,251, forward strand.
CCCGGCGCTCGTGGGCGTACGGGTCGTCATGCTGACCACCTTCGAGGTGGACGAGTACGTCGTCCAGTCGCTGCGGGCCGGGGCCTCCGGCTTCCTCGGCAAGGGCGCGGAACCCGAGGAGCTCCTCCAGGCGATACGCGTCGCCGCGGCCGGCGAGGCGCTGCTCTCCCCGGCCGCCACCAAGGGACTGATCGCCACTTTCCTCGCACAGGCGGCCTCTTCGGACGAACTGCCCGACGCCGCCGCCCACGCCGAGCGGCTGGACGCGCTCACCGTCCGCGAGCGTGAGGTGCTCGTCCAAGTCGCCGCCGGACACTCCAACGACGAGATCGCCGAACGCCTCGCCGTCAGCCCGCTCACCGTCAAGACCCACGTGAACCGGGCCATGGCGAAGCTGGGCGCCCGCGACCGGGCCCAACTGGTCGTCATCGCCTACGAGTCGGGCCTGGTACGCCCCCGGGGCGCGTGAACGGCCGCCCGCCGGACGGCCCTTCACGCACCCCGCGGGGTGCAGACCGGGTGGAGGCCCGCGTACTCCAGCTGCGGTACACGCGGGTCGCAAAAGCACCCCGGGGGGCGACGTTCCGGCGGAGGCGATCAGGGATCGTATGACTGGATCGGGTGTGTCCCCGTCGAATCCCCGCATCCGGTCGTCACCGCGTACGCCACAGAAGAGAGACCCCACCCATGTCCTGGCTGTCAAGGTTCAGCCTCGCGCAACGGGCCCTGATCGGGCTGATCTCCGTCATCGCGCTGGTCTTCGGCGCGATAGCGATCCCGCAGCTCAAGCAGCAGTTGCTGCCGACCATCGAACTGCCGATGGTGTCGGTCCTGGCGCCCTATCAGGGGGCCTCCCCCGATGTGGTCGAGAAGCAGGTCGTCGAACCGCTCGAAAACGCCATCAAGGCCGTCGACGGCATCGAGGGCGTCACCTCGACCGCCAGCGAGGGCAACGCCATCGTCATGGCCAGCTTCGACTTCGGGGACGAGGGCACCAAGCAGCTCGTCGCCGACATCCAGCAGGCCGTGAACCGGGCACGCAGCCAGCTCCCGGAGGGCGTCGACCCGCAGGTCGTCGCCGGTTCCACCGACGACATCCCGGCCGTGGTCCTCGCCGTCACCTCGGACAAGGACCAGCAGGCGCTCGCCGACCAGCTGGACCACACCGTGGTGCCCGCCCTGGAAGACATCGAGGGCGTGGGCCAGGTCGCGATCAGCGGCGTCCAGGACATGCAGGTGTCCGTCGTCCCCGACGACCAGAAGCTCGCGGCGGCAGGTCTTTCCCCGGCCTCCGTCTCCCAGGCGCTCCAGGCGGCGGGCGGCACCATGGCGGCCGGCTCCTTCGCCGAGTCGGGCGAGAGTCGCACCATCCAGGTCGGCGGCGGGTTCACCTCGCTCCGGCAGATCGAGGACGTCCGGATCGTCCCCGGTGCTGCCACCGGCAAGCCCGGCAAGCCGGTCCGCCTCGGTGACGTCGCCACCGTGAAGCAGGAGGAGGCCACCCCGGTCTCCATCACCCGCACCAACGGCAAACCGAGCCTCGCCGTGGCGGCGACGATGGACAAGGACGGCAGCGCCGTCGCCATCTCCGACGCGGTCGAGAAGATCCTCCCCGATCTGCGCAAGGACCTGGGTGCCGGCGCCGAGCTGACGGTCGTCACCGACCAGGGCCCGGCCGTCTCCAAGGCGATCTCCGGTCTGACCATCGAGGGCGCGCTCGGCCTGCTCTTCGCCGTCGTGGTGATCCTGATCTTCCTGGCGTCGATCCGCTCGACGCTCGTCACCGCGGTCTCCATCCCGCTCTCCGTGGTCCTCGCGCTCATCGTGCTGTGGACCCGGGACCTCTCGCTCAACATGCTCACCCTCGGCGCGCTGACCATCGCGATCGGCCGGGTGGTGGACGACTCGATCGTCGTGCTGGAGAACATCAAGCGGCACCTCGGCTACGGCGAGGAGCGGCAGTCCGCGATCGTCGCGGCGGTGAAGGAGGTGGCCGGAGCGGTCACCGCCTCCACCCTCACCACCGTCGCCGTCTTCCTGCCGATCGGTCTCGTCGGCGGCATGGTCGGCCAGCTCTTCGGCTCGTTCTCACTCACCGTCACGGCGGCCCTGCTCGCGTCCTTGCTGGTGTCGCTGACCGTCGTCCCGGTCCTGTCCTACTGGTTCCTGCGCGCGCCCAAGGGCACCGACGAGAACCCGGACCAGGCCCGCCGCAAGGCGGAGGAGAAGGAGGCGGCGAGCCGGCTCCAGCGGATCTACGTCCCCGTCCTCGGCTTCGCCACCCGGCGCCGGGTCACCAGTGTGGTGATCGCGCTGGTGATCCTGCTCGGCACGTTCGGCATGGCCCCGCTCCTGAAGACCACCCTCTTCGACGAGGGCGAGCAGGAAGTCATCTCGCTCACCCAGGAGCTGGCTCCGGGCACGAGCCTGGACGCGGCCGACGAGGCCGCCCGCAAGGTCGAGAAGGTCATCACGGCCGACAAGAGCGTGAAGGACTACCAGGTCACCGTCGGCTCCTCCGGCTTCCTGGCCGCCTTCGGCGGCAGCACGGGTGCCAACCAGGCCTCGTACCAGATCACGCTGAAGGACGCCGGCGACTACGACGCGGCCCAGAAGCGGATCGAGGAGGGTCTCGCGAAGCTGGACGGCATCGGCCAGACCAGCATCGCGGCGGGCGGCGGCTTCGGCAGCCAGGATCTGAGCGTCGTGGTCAAGGCGGCCGACCCGGACGTGCTGAGGAAGGCGTCCGAGGAGGTGCGCGCCGAGGTGAAGAAGCTGGACGGCGTCACCGACGTCCAGAGCGACCTCTCGCAGAGTGTCCCGCGCATCTCGGTCCGCGCCAACGACAAGGCCGCCGCGGCCGGCTTCGACCAGACCACGCTGGGCGCGCTCGTCACCGGCGCGGTCGGCGGTACGAAGTCGGGCAAGGCCATGCTGGACGACACCGAGCGTGACGTCGTCGTGAAGTCGGCGACGCCGGCCACCACCATGGCCCAGCTCGAAGACCTGAAGGTGGGCACGGTCCGGCTCAGCCAGATCGCGGACGTCGAGGTGGTCGACGGACCGGTCTCCATGACCCGTATCGACGGACAGCGCGCCGCCACCATCACCGCGCGGCCCACCGACGAGGACACCGGCGGGGTGAGCCAGGAGCTCACGAAGAAGCTCGACGCGCTGGACCTCCCCGAGGGCGCCACCGCCACCATCGGGGGTGTCAGCGCGGACCAGAGCGACGCGTACACGAAGCTCTTCCTCGCCATGCTGGCGGCCGTCGCGATCGTCTTCATGCTGCTGGTGGCGACCTTCCGTTCGCTGATCCAGCCGATGATCCTGCTGGTTTCCATCCCGTTCGCGGCCACCGGCGCGATCGGTCTGCTGCTCGTCACCGGCACCCCGATGGGCGTCCCGGCGATGATCGGCATGCTGATGCTCATCGGCATCGTGGTCACGAACGCGATCGTGCTGATCGACCTGATCAACCAGTACAGGTCCCAGGGCATGGGTGTCGTCGAGGCGGTCGTCGAGGGGGGCCGTCACCGGCTCCGGCCGATCCTGATGACCGCGCTGGCGACGATCTTCGCGCTGCTGCCGATGGCGCTCGGCATCACCGGCGAGGGCGGGCTCATCTCCCAGCCGCTGGCCGTCGTCGTGATCGGCGGTCTGATCACCTCCACCCTGCTGACGCTCCTTCTGGTGCCGACGCTGTACGCCATGGTGGAGCTGGGCAAGGAGCGCCGGGCCGAGAAGAGGGCGGCCAAGCGCGAGGCGAAGGGCCAGGTCCCCGCACAGAGCGACTCCGGTACGGACGGCTCCCGCGAGGCGGCCCACTCCGGCGTCTGACCCCGCCACGGCGACGGAAGAAGGGCCCGGCACCCGCACTCTCCTCACGGGAGTGCGGGTGCCGGGCCCTCAGCCGTGCGCGGGGCGCGTGCCCTACGGCAGCGCCAGCATCCGCTCCAGCGCCAGCTTCGCGTACTTCTCGGTCTCCGGGTCGACCTCGATCCGGTTGACGAGTTTGCCCTCGGCCAGCGACTCCAGCGTCCAGACCAGGTGGGGCAGGTCGATCCGGTTCATCGTGGAGCAGAAGCAGACCGTCTTGTCGAGGAAGACGATCTCCTTGTCCTCGGCGGCGAAACGATTCGCCAAACGGCGCACCAGGTTCAGCTCCGTACCGATGGCCCACTTGGAGCCGGCCGGGGCCGCTTCCAGCGCCTTGATGATGTACTCCGTCGAGCCGACCTGGTCGGCCGCCGCGACGACCTCGTGCTTGCACTCCGGGTGCACCAGGACGTTGACGCCGGGGATGCGCGCGCGGACGTCCTCGACGGACTCCACCGAGAAGCGCCCGTGCACCGAGCAGTGCCCACGCCAGAGGATCATCTTCGCGTCGCGCAGCTGCTGGGCCGTCAGGCCACCGTTCGGCTTGTGCGGGTTGTAGAGGACGCAGTCCTCCAGCGACATCCCCATGTCCCGGACGGCGGTGTTGCGACCCAGGTGCTGGTCGGGGAGGAAGAGGACCTTGTCGCCCTGCTCGAAGGCCCACTCCAGCGCCCGTTCGGCGTTGGAGGAGGTGCAGATGGTGCCGCCGTGGCGCCCGGTGAACGCCTTGATGTCGGCGGAGGAGTTCATGTACGAGACGGGGACGGTCCGGTCGGCCACGCCCGCCTCGGTCAGTACGTCCCAGCACTCGGCGACCTGCTCGGCGGTGGCCATGTCGGCCATCGAGCAGCCGGCCGCCAGGTCGGGCAGCACGACCTTCTGGTCGTCGCCGGTCAGGATGTCCGCGGACTCGGCCATGAAGTGCACACCGCAGAAGACGATGTACTCGGCCTCCGGGCGGGCGGCGGCGTCACGGGCCAGCTTGAAAGAGTCGCCGGTGACGTCCGCGAACTGGATGACCTCGTCGCGCTGGTAGTGGTGACCGAGGACGAACACCTTGTCCCCGAGCTTCTCCTTGGCCGCGCGGGCGCGCTCCACGAGGTCCGGGTCGGACGGGGAGGGCAGGTCGCCGGGGCACTCCACTCCGCGCTCGCTCTTCGGGTCGGCCTCACGGCCGAGCAGGAGCAGGGCCAGGGGCGACGGCTGAACATCGAGTTCCACAGGGGGGTGGGCCGTGGTCACGTCACGCACCCTTTCTTGTCATTGATGAGCGCGGCGGAGCCGGTCGGTGAGGCCGGTGGTCAGCGCCGGGAGTCTTTTCGTCTATTTGACGTTATCTATGATAACCGGATCGCGTCAGTTTGACGACGTCGTTACCGTCGATGTGACGCATACCCTCGCGCGCGCCGTGTGCGAGCATGAAAAGGAACAGACGGCCGCGGGCGCGGAATGAATCCGCGCGCGCGACGGTTGCACCGTCGGCAAGCAGTCCGTACAACCCGGGAGAGAAGCAGATGTCCGTATCGGACGAGACCACCACCGTGAGCGACGGCATCCTCCTGTCCGACGCCGCCGCAGCCAAGGTCAAGGGCCTGCTGGACCAGGAGGGCCGCGACGACCTCGCCCTGCGCGTCGCCGTTCAGCCCGGCGGCTGCTCCGGCCTGCGTTACCAGCTCTTCTTCGACGAGCGCTCGCTCGACGGCGACGTCGTGAAGGACTTCGACGGCGTCAAGGTCGTCACCGACCGCATGAGCGCCCCGTACCTCGGCGGTGCCTCGATCGACTTCGTCGACACCATCGAGAAGCAGGGCTTCACGATCGACAACCCCAACGCCACCGGCTCCTGCGCCTGCGGCGACTCGTTCAGCTAAGTCTTCACCGGTTTCCCGGAGACGCCCGGTCCACGGACCGGCTGCGGGACGAAGACGTACGACGAAGGCGGCCCCGAAAGCGATTCCGGGGCCGCCTTCGTACGTTCCGGTGTCCTACCCGCGGGGAACCGGCTTGCCGGATGCCGTCTCCAGGACGGTCCGCCCGGCGAGCGGAGCGTCCAGGGCCACCGGGACGGTCACCCTCTCGGCCATGGCCACGCAGGCCGTTCCCGGCTCCGGCCGCGGTTCGGTGATCGTGACCCGGACCTCCGTACGGTCCTCCTCGGCGCTCGCCGAGTAGGTGCCGCACACGCCGCCCCAGAACGCCACCTCCAGCGTCCGCCCGTGCTCGGTGTACGAAAGCGGCGTCACGCCGCGGGCCGGCCGCGAAGCCGACGGGGCCTCCAGGTAGGCGGGGGCGACGGCGACCTGGGCAACCGTGGAGACCGTGCCGCCCGCCTCCGGCCGCACGGTGAAGAGCCAGGACGGCACCAGGGCCGGCGCGTCGTCCACGGACTGCGCCGAGAGCCCGAACACCGCCTTCTCCACCGTCATCGGCGTCGGCGGCGCGGTGCGCCCCGAGGACGGTACGCACTCCGGTCCCGCCGTCTTCGGTCCGCCGTCCCCGCCGTCCAGGGGGACGGCCGTCGCGCAGGCGGGAGCGGTCCCGGCCCCCTGTGCGGCGTTCAGCGACGCCAGCGCGGCACGGGCGCCCACCACCGGGTAGGCGGCGTCCCGCGCCTCGGGCAGCACCAGCCGGCCCGAGGCCCCGGCCACCGCACCGTCCGGCCCCACCCGGACGTCGGTGGACCAGCCGTGCGTGGGCAGCCCTCCCACCACCGGATCGGCGCCGACCACCCGCAGCGCGCCCAGCAGCCCGCCGTCGGTGAGCGCCGCGTCCCCCAGGCCCAGGGCCTCCAGCACCGGCCGGGCCGCCGCCCTCGCCGCCCCGGGGCTCACCGGGCTCCGGCCCGAGGGGCCGTCGGCGCACACCGAGCCGGACGGGCAGGGGGAGAGGCCGCCGGTGCCGCGCAGGTACGTCCACGTCCCCGGCGCCGCCCGGGAGACCTCCAGGTACGGCTCCGCTCCGCCCGCGCCCAGCCGCCAGTAGCCGCCCTGCGACGCCGGGGTGCCCGGCATGCCGAACACCCGGGCCAGCCGCGTCGCGTCGGCGAGGGACACGGTGGCCGCGGTCCGGTGCACCCGCGCCGTCGCGGGGCCCTCGGGGAACTCGCCGCCGGGGCGGTAGATCACGCCCGTGGGGGCCGGCTCGCCGGGAGCGATGCCCTGGGCGGCCGGATCGGTCCGGTCGGCCGGTCCGGAGATGCTCAGGGGAGTCGGAGTCGGAGTCGGAGTAGGCGAGGCAGGTGCCGCTGCGGAGTTCTTCCCCTCGCCGCCGCTGTCCGCCGTGGCCGCCCACCAGACGCCGCCACCGCCGGCCAGCACCACCGCGGCCACCACCGCGCCGATCAGGGCCGGGGGCCGGCGCCGGGAACCGGCCGGGTTCTCGTCCGATCGCTCGATGCTCACTGTGAAGCTCCTTCGCCGTCGCGTCCGGGGCGGACGCTCCCGCCCCGTCCCCGGGAAGGGGGGACGGGGCTGTGACGGGGCGGAGCGGCGATCGGTTCCCGGCGAGCACGCGACACCGGGGCGTCAACCACCTTCCCGGGTAGGGGAGTCAGCCGCCGTACTCCTCCGTCGCCTCGATCAGCCGCGCGGAGGCGGGCGGCACCGTGACTCCGTGAATCAGGGACGGCGCGACGGGTGGCGTGGCAGTCTTCGGCGGAACGACCCAGTGCGGCGCCATCCGCACACAGTCACGCCTCAGATCGGCCAGGCTCGCTTCGGTCTCGGTCACGACGCTGTGTGTGGGCATATCCGCACCGTACGCACCGATCCCACTGAGTAGAAAGACCTACTATCGGGTAGTTTCGTCCCATCGGTACTCGGTACCTCAACGGGTAGCGTGAGGTGTCACGCCGTCCCGGAACGCTCACGCGTCTCCCCCCGCCCCGCAGGAGCAGCCTCCCGTGCGTATCGCAGTCACCGGCTCCATCGCCACCGACCACCTCATGACCTTCCCCGGCCGCTTCGCCGACCAGCTCGTCGCGGACCAGCTGCACACGGTCTCGCTCTCCTTCCTGGTCGACGCCCTGGACGTGCGCCGGGGAGGGGTCGCGGCCAACATCTGCTTCGGCATGGGGCAGCTCGGCACCTCCCCGGTGCTGGTGGGCGCCGCCGGATCCGACTTCGACGAGTACCGCGCCTGGCTCGACCGGCACGGCGTGGACACCGGATCGGTCCGCATCTCCGAGGTGCTGCACACCGCGCGCTTCGTCTGCACCACGGACGCCGACCACAACCAGATCGGCTCCTTCTACACCGGCGCCATGAGCGAGGCCCGGCTGATCGAGCTGCACAGCGTCGCCGAGCGCTTCGGCGGCCTCGACCTCGTCTCCATCGGCGCCGACGACCCGGAGGCGATGCTCCGCCACACCGAGGAGTGCCGCTCCCGGGGCATCCCCTTCGCCGCGGACTTCTCCCAGCAGATCGCCCGGATGAACGGCGAAGAGATCCGGATACTGCTGGAGGGCGCGACCTACCTCTTCTCCAACGAGTACGAGAAGGGGCTCATCGAGTCCAAGACCGGGTGGACCGACGAGGAGATCCTGGCCAAGGTCGGCCACCGGGTCACCACCCTCGGCGCGCGGGGAGTGCGCATCGAGCGCGTGGGCGAGCCGGTCATCGAGGTCGGCTGCCCCGACGAGGAGGCGAAGGCCGACCCGACCGGTGTCGGCGACGCCTTCCGCGCCGGCTTCCTCTCCGGCCTCGCCTGGGGCGTCGGCCTGGAGCGCGCCGCCCAGGTCGGCTGCATGCTCGCCACCCTGGTCATCGAGACGGTCGGCACGCAGGAGTACACCCTGCGCCGCTCCCGCTTCATGGACCGCTTCGCCAAGGCGTACGGCCACGAGGCCGCCGACGAGGTCCGCGCGCACCTCGCCTGAGCCCGGGTCCTTCCGTACGGTCCGGTTCCCGCCGGACCGTACGGGCCTCCGGTCTCCTCAGCCCAGTCGGCGGACCACGTACGCCGCGCCCCGCTCCGCCGGCTCCTCGCCCACGTACTCCTGCTCCCGCATCTCGCACCAGGCCGGGATGTCCAGCCGGGCCGCCTCGTCGTCGGCGAGCACCGTGACCGTGCCGCCCACCGGTACGTCGCCGATCACCTTGGCGAGTTCGATCACCGGGACCGGGCAGCGCCGGCCCAGCGCATCCACCACGAGCGAGGCGGCCGGCGCGACGGCGGCGGACCCGGCGGACCCGCCGGCCACCGGAACTCCGAGGCGCTCCCGGACCCCGGCGACCACCCCTGGCAGCACGTCGAGGAAGCGCTCCACGTCCGAGGCGGCCGTGCCCGCGGGCAGCGACACCCGGACGTTTCCCTCCGAGAGCACCCCCATCGCCTTCAGCACATGGCTGGGCGTCAGCGTGCTGCTGGTGCAGGACGAACCGGACGATACGGAGAAACCGGCCCGGTCCAGCTCGTGCAGCAGGGTCTCCCCGTCGACGTAGAGGCAGGAGAAGGTGACGACGTGCGGCAGCCGCCGCCCCGGGTCGCCCACCACCTCCACGTCCGGCACCCGGGCCGCCACCTCCGCGCGGACGCGGTCCACCAGCGCCCGCAGCCGCGCCGCCTCCGCTTCCGCCTCGGCGCGCACCGCGCGCAGCGAGGCGGCGGCGGCCACGATCGCCGGCAGGTTCTCGAAGCCGGCCGACCGCCCCGACTCCCGTTCGTCGGCGGGGCCCTGGGGTGCGAACCTGACCCCCTTGCGTACCGCCAGCAGTCCGACGCCCGCCGGTCCGCCCCACTTGTGCGCGCTCGCCGTCAGCAGTGACCAGCCGTCCGCCACCCGCCCCCACCCCAGCGACTGCGCCGCGTCCACCAGCAGGGGGACCCCCGCTTCCCGGCAGAGGGCGGCGACGGCCGCCACCGGCTGCTCGGTGCCCACCTCGTGGTTGGCGGACTGGAGGCAGGCGAGCGCGGTGTCCTCGCGCAGGGCGGCGCCGAACACCGCGGAATCCACCGCTCCGGTCCGTTCCACCGGCACCTCGGTGAAGGACCCGCCGGCGGCCTCGTGCGAGGCCGCGGCATGGAATACCGACGAGTGTTCGACGGCCGACGCGACCAGGCGACGGCCGACACGCCGACGGCCCGAAAGAGCTCCGGCAATTCCCATGTGCACCGCGGCCGTCCCCGAAGGGGTGAAAACGAGCTCGTCCGGGCGGCAGCCGACCGCCTCGGCCGCCGCCTCGCGGGCGGCGTCCAGCAGCATCCGGGCCCGCCGTCCCTCCCGGTAGAGCCGGGCGGGATCGGCCCAGCCCTCGTCCAGGGAGGCCAGCAGGGCCTGACGGGCCACGGGATGCAGGGGCGCGGAGGAGGCGGCGTCGAAGTAGGGCACCCCGCCACGCTAGCCCGCGGGCGGGCCGCCGCCGGTGGCGGCCGCCCGCGAACCAGGAAAGGGAACGTCAGATGGGCCCCGGAAGCCGGGATTCCACCCCTTCGGGGTGTCGGACGGCGCGTTGGGCACCCTCCCCGCGCGACCCCAAATAGCGTCCAGTAGGGTTTGGTCCGCATAAACATCCAAACCCCTGCCCGCGACAGGGCGGCGACCGACCAGAGACATACGGGCGCGCCGACCGTAGCGGGCGAGACTCTCGGGAAGGCGCTACGTGAGTCCCAACGGCTCCGACCGCTCGTCGCGGCGCCCGATGCGGCGGAAGCTGCCGCAGGTGCTGACTGCGGGCCTGGTCCTGGCGACGGCCTCCGGTTGTTCGTACAACTGGCAGGATTTCCCTCGCCTCGGTATGCCTACCCCGGTAACGGAAGAGGCCCCTCGGATCCTCTCCCTCTGGCAGGGCTCGTGGGCGGCAGCGCTCGCCACGGGTGTCCTCGTCTGGGGGCTGATCCTGTGGAGCGCCGTCTTCCACCGGCGTAGCCGGACCAAGGTGGAGGTCCCTCCGCAGACCAGGTACAACATGCCCATCGAGGCGCTGTACACAGTGGTCCCCCTCATCATCGTCTCGGTGCTCTTCTACTTCACCGCGCGCGATGAATCGAAGCTCCTCACCCTCTCCACCAAGCCCGTCCACAACATCAACGTGGTCGGCTACCAGTGGAGCTGGGCGTTCAACTACGTCGAGGACGTGGACGGCTCGCCGTCCACCACCAAGACGCCCGAGGAGCTCTCCTCGATCCCCGACCGCTACCTCGCGGACTTCCCGAAGGGCGCCGGCGGCGTCTACGACGCGGGAATCCCGGGCACGCGCAACCCCCAGACCGGCAACCCGGGTCCGACCCTGTGGCTGCCGAAGGGCGAGAAGGTCCGCTTCATCCTCACTTCGCGTGACGTCATCCACTCCTTCTGGGTGGTGCCGTTCCTCATGAAGCAGGACGTCATCCCGGGCCACACCAACGCGTTCGAGGTGACTCCGAACAAGGAGGGCACCTTCATGGGCAAGTGCGCCGAGCTCTGCGGAGTCGACCACTCCCGGATGCTCTTCAACGTCAAGGTGGTCTCTCCCGAGCGTTACCAGCAGCACCTCAAGGAGCTGGCGGAGAAGGGGCAGACGGGCTACGTGCCGTCAGGCATCGAGCAGACTGACCCCGCCAGGAATGCGGAGACCAACAAACTGTGAGCATCCTCAACGAACCTCAGGGTGCCGCGGCAGCAGACGACTCGTACGAGGATGAGCTGCCGGTACGGCGCAAGCAGCCGGGAAACGTCGTCATCAAGTGGCTGACCACCACTGACCACAAGACGATCGGCACGCTCTACCTGGTCACGTCGTTCGCGTTCTTCTGCATCGGTGGACTGATGGCGCTCTTCATGCGCGCCGAGCTGGCCCGTCCGGGTACGCAGATCATGTCGAACGAGCAGTTCAACCAGGCGTTCACGATGCACGGCACGATCATGCTGCTGATGTTCGCGACGCCGCTGTTCGCCGGGTTCACCAACTGGATCATGCCGCTGCAGATCGGCGCGCCCGACGTGGCGTTCCCGCGGCTGAACATGTTCGCGTACTGGCTGTACCTCTTCGGCTCGCTCATCGCGGTGGGAGGCTTCCTCACCCCGCAGGGCGCCGCCGACTTCGGCTGGTTCGCCTACTCCCCGCTGTCGGACGCCGTCCGCTCGCCGGGTGTCGGTGCCGACATGTGGATCATGGGTCTGGCCTTCTCCGGCTTCGGCACGATCCTCGGCGCGGTCAACTTCATCACCACGATCATCTGCATGCGCGCGCCCGGCATGACGATGTTCCGGATGCCGATCTTCGTGTGGAACGTCCTGCTGACGGCCGTCCTGGTCCTGCTGGCCTTCCCGGTTCTCGCCGCCGCGCTCTTCGCGTTGGAAGCGGACCGAAAATTCGGGGCCCACGTATTCGACGCGGCCAATGGCGGCGCACTGCTCTGGCAACACCTCTTCTGGTTCTTCGGACACCCAGAGGTGTACATCATCGCGCTGCCGTTCTTCGGAATCATTTCCGAAGTGATCCCCGTATTCAGCCGCAAGCCGCTCTTCGGCTACATCGGCCTGATCGCGGCCACCATCGCCATCGCGGGTCTCTCCGTGACGGTCTGGGCGCACCACATGTACGTGACGGGCGGCGTGCTCCTGCCGTTCTTCTCCTTCATGACGTTCCTCATCGCGGTACCGACCGGTGTGAAGTTCTTCAACTGGCTCGGCACGATGTGGAAGGGCTCGCTGTCCTTCGAGACGCCGATGCTCTGGTCCATCGGCTTCCTGATCACCTTCCTCTTCGGTGGTCTGACCGGCGTTCTGCTGGCCTCGCCGCCGCTGGACTTCCACGTCTCGGACTCGTACTTCGTCGTCGCGCACTTCCACTACGTCGTCTTCGGCACCGTGGTGTTCGCGATGTTCGCCGGATTCCACTTCTGGTGGCCGAAGTTCACCGGCAAGATGCTGGACGAGCGGCTCGGCAAGATCACGTTCTGGACGCTGTTCGTGGGCTTCCACGGCACGTTCCTGGTGCAGCACTGGCTCGGTGCCGAGGGCATGCCGCGTCGCTACGCGGACTACCTCGCGGCCGACGGCTTCACCGCGCTGAACACGATCTCGACGATCTCCTCGTTCCTGCTCGGCCTGTCGATCCTGCCGTTCTTCTACAACGTGTGGAAGACCGCCAAGTACGGCAAGAAGGTCGAGGTCGACGACCCGTGGGGCTACGGCCGTTCGCTGGAGTGGGCCACTTCCTGCCCGCCCCCGCGCCACAACTTCATCACCCTGCCGCGGATCCGTTCCGAATCCCCGGCGTTCGACCTGCACCACCCGGAGATCGCCGCGCTGGAGCAGCTCGGCCACCACTCCGAGGCCGACAAGGTCCTCGCCGGTGGTAAGGAGGCAGGCAAGTGAAGATCCAGGGCAAGCTGTTCATCTGGCTGAGCGTCTTCATCCTGATCATGGCCGTCACCTACGGCGTGTGGTCGAAGGAGCCGGTCGGCACCACCGCCCTCGTCCTGGCCTTCGGGCTGTCCATGATGATCGGCTTCTACTTGGCCTTCACGGCCAACAGGGTCGACCAGATGGCCCAGGACAACAAGGAAGCCGATGTGGCCGACGAGGCCGGCGACGTGGGGTTCTTCTCCCCGCACAGCTGGCAGCCGCTGTCGCTGGCGATCGGTGGCGCACTGCTCTTCATGAGCATCGCCTTCGGCTGGTGGCTGGCGTACTTCTCGGCCCCGATGCTGGCCATCGGCCTCTTCGGCTGGGTCTTCGAGTACTACCGCGGTGAGAACCGCACCCAGTGACACCGCGTTACCCGTAACACCTCGCGAGGGGCCCGACTGCTCGGCTGGAGCGGTCGGGCCCCTCGCTCGTTTGCAGTCGTACAACGCGCTGGATCGGATGAATCTTCTTAGCGTGGGTTCATGAACGACACGCCGCGTACCCGCTCCGCAGTGAGTTGCACCCTGCTGGTCGTGACCCTGGCCGCCGGTGCGACCGCCTGTGGAGGACCCGACGGTCACCCGCTCTCGGCCAAGCCGTTCGACGCGGCGGACCAGGTCTCCTTCAACGGCCATGCCCCGCAGGGGAAGGCCGATCCCGACAAGCCTCTGGAAGTCACCGTCAAGGGTGACGAGGGACGCATCACCGATGTGACGGCCGCGGACAGCACCGGCCGCCGTCTGGCCGGCGAGCTCGCCGCCGACGGTAAGCGCTGGCACTCCACCGCCCCGCTCGCCGCTGGCGCGCGGTACGAAGTGAGAGTCACCACCGAGGACGAGGACGGGGCCCCCGGCCGCCGTACGCTCTCCTTCGAGACCACCTCCCCGAAGAAGCTCCTGAACGTCTCCTTCGGCCCGCGCGCGGGCACGTACGGGGTCGGACAGCCCATCACGGCGGAACTCAGCGCTCCGGTCACCGACAAGGCCGCCAGGGCCACCGTCGAACGCTCCCTCAAGGTCCGTTCCACGCCCGCGGTGACCGGCTCCTGGTACTGGGTCGACGACAAGATCCTGCACTACCGGCCCCAGGAGTACTGGCCCGCAGGGGCGTCCGTCGAAGTGAGCAGCAACTTCAAGGGCATCAAGGTGACCAACGCCCTGCACGGCGCGGAGGTCAAGCCGCTCAAGCTCACCATCGGCGACCGGATCGAGGCCGTCACCGACGCCGCCGAGCACGAGATGACCGTGCTCCGCAACGGAGAAGTGATCAACACCATTCCGGTCACCACCGGGAAGCCCGGCTTCTCCACCCGCAACGGCATCAAGGTCGTGCTCGGGAAGGAGGCGTTCGTCCGGATGCGCGGGGAGACCGTCGGCATCTCGACCGACTCCTCTGAGTCGTACGACCTGCCGGTCTACTGGGCCACCCGGGTGACATGGAGCGGCGAATACGTGCACGCCGCGCCGTGGTCCGTCGGGTCGCAGGGCAGCGCCAACGTCAGCCACGGCTGCACCGGGATGAGCACGGACAACGCCGAATGGTTCTTCGACACCGTCCGCGAGGGAGACGTCGTCAAGGTCGTCGGCAGCGAGGGGGAGACCATGACCCCCTTCGACAACGGGTTCGGGGACTGGAACGTCTCCTGGGAGGCGTGGCAGAAGGGCAGCGCCCTGCGGAACGCCACGCCCGGGGCCGGAACCCACACGGTCGAGGCGGCGCGATTGCGTCCCCAGGTGTGACGCCGGGGGTGCGCCGCCTCACGGTAGGACCGTCCGGCAGGGCCGGGCGAGAGGTGTCAGGACGCTCCGGCCGCCACCTGGAGCCGTGTACGCACCAGGGCGGCCAGGGCGTCCGCGAACTCGACCGGGTCCACCGGAAGGGTCACGGCGGCGTCCGCGCGGCTCCAGGTGGCCAGCCAGGCGTCCTGCGGGCGCCCGATCAGCAGCAGCACGGGCGGGCAGTGGAACACCTCGTCCTTGATCTGCCGGCACACGCCCATGCCGCCCACGGGCGCGGTCTCGCCGTCCAGTACGCAGACGTCGACGCCGCCGGCGTCGAGCGCGGACAGCACCGCGGGCAGCGTCGCACACTCCAGGAACCGCACCTCGGGGACGTCGGCCGCGGGCCGTCGCCCGGTGGCGAGCTTCACCTGCTCGCGGATGTTGGCGTCGTCGCTGTAGACCAGGACCGTGGCGGTCGCCTGCATTGTTCCTCCGTGACAGCTGTGTCGTCGGGGCTCTCGGGGCATGAACCGATGCGCGGATCGTACTCCCGCGGACAGCTCGTCAGCACCGCTAATGACATCGATTCACTGGGCCGTTCGGGGAGGACACACCCCTCTGACACACCGAACGGCACCCCCGGGAGTGAGGGCGGGATAAGCGACCGACATAATGTCGGTCGTGGCGACAGCAACGACAGTAGAAACCGGGCACGCGCACCCGTCGGTCAATCGGCCGAACCTCACCAGCGTCGGAACCATCATCTGGCTGAGTTCCGAGCTGATGTTCTTCGCGGCCCTCTTCGCGATGTACTTCACCCTGCGATCGGTGATGGGACCGGATCACTGGAAGGAGATGGCCGACCATCTGAACTTCCCGTTCTCCGCGACGAACACCACGATCCTGGTGCTTTCCTCTCTCACCTGCCAGCTCGGCGTCTTCGCCGCGGAGCGGGGCGACGTGAAGAAGCTCCGGACGTGGTTCATCATCACGTTCGTCATGGGTGCGATCTTCATCGGCGGCCAGGTCGTGGAGTACACCGAGCTGGTCAAGACGGACGGGCTCTCCCTGTCCTCGGACCCGTACGGCTCGGTGTTCTACCTGACCACCGGCTTCCACGGCATGCATGTGACAGGCGGTCTCATCGCCTTCCTGCTGGTTCTCGGCAGAACATACGCGGCCAAGAGGTTCACCCACGAACAGGCGACCGCAGCCATCGTCGTGTCCTACTACTGGCACTTCGTCGATGTCGTGTGGATCGGCCTCTTCGCGACGATCTACATGATCAAGTAACCGGGCGCTCGCACCCACCCATCATCGACGCAGAAGATCCTGACACCGGGGTAATCCGTGAAAAAGCTCTCCGCACGACGACGCCATCCACTGGCGGCCGTCGTCGTACTACTCCTCGCGCTGGCGGCTACCGGGGGGCTGTACGCCGCGTTTGCGCCTGCGGGCAAGGCGCAGGCAGACGAATCCGTCCAGTCCCTCCCCATTGAGGAGGGCAAGAAGCTCTACACCGTCGGCTGCGCCAGCTGCCACGGAACCAGTGGTCAGGGCACGTCCGACGGGCCTTCGCTGGTCGGCGTCGGCTCCGCCGCCGTCGACTTCCAGGTCGGCACCGGCCGCATGCCCGCGCAGCAGCCGGGTGCCCAGATTCCGGCGAAGAAGGTCATCTACTCGCAGGGGGAGATCGACCAGCTCGCGGCGTACGTCGCTTCGCTCGGCGCCGGCCCCATCACGCCGACCGAGAAGCAGGTCAGCCCCGACGGGGCGGACATCGCCAAGGGCGGGGACCTGTTCCGCACCAACTGCGCCCAGTGTCACAACTTCACGGGCGAAGGCGGTGCGCTGACGGACGGCAAGTACGCCCCGAGCCTGGAAGGCGCGAGCCCGAAGCACATCTACGAGGCCATGCAGACCGGCCCGCAGAACATGCCCTCCTTCCCCGACACGACGATGCCCGAGCAGCAGAAGCAGGACATCATCGCGTACATCAAGACCGTGAACGGTGACAACAGCGAGAGCCCGGGCGGCCTGTCGCTCGGTGGCCTCGGACCGGTCAGCGAAGGCCTGTTCGCCTGGATCTTCGGTCTGGGCCTTCTGATCGCCGTCGCCGTCTGGGTCGCGGCCCACACCGCTAAGGCCAAGAAGTCATGAGTAGCCAAGAAGAGAATCCAGAGAAGAGCCTGCTCGCCGAGCAGGACGCCGCGCACGGCGCGGTAGTGGTCGCGGACGATCCGTTCGCGAACCCGGGGCTGCCGGCCCACAAGCCGCGCATCCAGGACATCGACGAACGTGCCGCCGACCGCTCCGAGCGAGTCGTCGCGTACCTGTTCATGCTGTCCATGCTGGCGACGGTGGCGTTCATCGCCTCCTACGTCATCTTCCCGGTCGACAAGATCGTCTACATCTGGCCGTTCGGCCACGTGAGCGCGCTGAACTTCTCCCTGGGTCTCACCCTGGGTGTGGCGCTCTTCGCCATCGGCGCGGGTGCCGTCCACTGGGCCCGCACCCTGATGTCCGACGTCGAGGTCCCCGCCGAGCGTCACGCGATCGAGGCCACGCCCGAGGTCAAGGCGCAGGTCCTCGCGGACTTCAAGGCCGGTGCCGAGGAGTCCGTGATCGGCCGTCGCAAGCTGATCCGCACCACGATGTTCGGCGCGCTGGCCCTGGTGCCGCTCGCCGGTGTGGTGCTGCTGCGCGACCTCGGTCCGCTGCCGGAGAAGAAGCTCCGTTCCACGCTGTGGGCCAACGGCAAGAAGCTCATCAACATGAACACGATGGAGCCTCTTCGTCCTGAGGACATCGCGGTCGGTTCGCTGACCTTCGCCATGCCCGAGGGCCTGGAGGAGGACGCCGAGGACTTCCAGGCGCAGATCGCCAAGGCCGCCCTGATGATCATTCGCATCGAGCCGAACGACATCAAGGACAAGCGCGAGCGCGAGTGGGCGCACGAAGGCATCGTCGCCTTCTCCAAGATCTGCACCCACGTCGGCTGCCCGATCAGCCTGTACGAGCAGCAGACGCACCACGTGCTCTGCCCGTGCCACCAGTCCACCTTCGACCTCTCCGACGGCGCCCGCGTCATCTTCGGTCCGGCCGGGCACGCGCTTCCGCAGCTGCGGATCGGCGTGAGCAGCGAGGGCGACCTCGAAGCTCTCGGTGACTTCGAAGAGCCCGTCGGTCCTGCCTTCTGGGAGCGCGGATGAGTACTACGACGGAAACCACGCGCAAGGCGCCCGCAGGTGAGCGGGTCGCCGACTGGGCGGACGGCCGGCTGGGGATCTACGGCCTGGCCAAGGCCAACATGCGCAAGATCTTCCCGGACCACTGGTCCTTCATGCTGGGCGAGGTCTGCCTCTACAGCTTCATCATCATCATCCTCACGGGTGTGTATCTGACGCTGTTCTTCCACCCGAGCATGAACGAGGTCGTGTACCACGGCCCGTACGAGCCCATGCAGGGCATCCGGATGTCCGAGGCGTACGCCTCGACGCTGAACATCAGCTTCGACGTCCGCGGTGGTCTGCTCGTGCGGCAGATCCACCACTGGGCCGCGCTGATCTTCCTGGCCGGCATGTTCGTGCACATGATGCGCGTGTTCTTCACGGGCGCGTTCCGCAAGCCGCGCGAGATCAACTGGCTCTTCGGGTTCCTGCTGTTCGTCCTGGGCATGTTCACCGGCTTCACCGGTTACTCGCTCCCGGACGACCTGCTCTCCGGTACGGGTGTCCGCTTCATGCAGGGCGCGATCCTGTCCGTGCCGATCGTCGGCACGTACCTCGCGTACTTCCTGTTCGGCGGGAACTTCCCCGGCGGCGACTTCGTGGCCCGGTTCTACTCGGTCCACATCCTGCTGCTCCCCGGCATCATGATGGGCCTGCTGGTGGGCCACCTGATCCTGGTCTTCTACCACAAGCACACGCAGTTCGCGGGCCCCGGCCGCACGAACAAGAACGTCGTGGGCATGCCGCTGCTGCCGGTCTACATGGCCAAGGCCGGAGGATTCTTCTTCCTGGTCTTCGGTGTCATCTCGGTCGTCGCCGCCATCGCCTCGATCAACCCGATCTGGGCCATCGGCCCGTACCGGCCGGACCAGGTGTCCACCGGCGCGCAGCCCGACTGGTACATGGGCTTCTCCGAAGGCCTGATCCGTGTCATGCCGGGCTGGGAGATCAACCTCTGGGGTCACACGCTCGTCCTGGGCGTCTTCATCCCGCTGGTCATCTTCCCGCTGGTGCTGGCCGCGATCGCGGTGTACCCGTTCATCGAATCCTGGGTCACCGGAGACAAGCGCGAGCACCACATCCTGGACCGGCCGCGCAACGCGCCGACCCGGACCGCCTTCGGTGTCGCCTGGATCAGCTGGTACTTCGTGCTGCTCGTCGGTGGTGGAAACGACCTCTGGGCCACCCACTTCCACCTGTCGATCAACGCGATCACCTGGTTCGTGCGTGTCGGCTTCTTCGTGGTGCCGGTCCTGGTGTTCATCGCCACCAAGCGGATCTGCCTCGGCCTCCAGCGCCGCGACAAGGAGAAGGTGCTGCACGGACGCGAGTCCGGGCTCATCAAGCGCCTGCCGCACGGTGAGTTCGTGGAGATCCACGAGCCGCTCAGCCAGGGCCAGCTGCACACCCTCACGGCGCACGACCAGTACACCCCGCTCGAGATCGGCCCGACGGTCGACGAGAACGGTGTCGAGCGCAAGGTCTCGGCCCTCACGAAGCTGCGCGCCAAGCTCAGCAAGGGCTACTACGGCGAGCACAACCAGATCGCCAAGCCCACCGCCGAGGAGTACAAGGAGATCACCAGCGGCCACGGTCACCACTGATCGCCTGAACTGATCGCCACAGCCAGGAGCCCCGTCCATTCGCCGGACGGGGCTCTTCGCCGTTCCCGGGCCCCGATAGGGTGGAGCGGCACCCCCCTTTCCGGCTGTGGATTCTTGGAGCGGACCATGAACGTGGCGACCCCGAACGGCGGCGACAGCGCGGCGGACCGTTCCTGGTCCGGCGTACTGACGTCCCTGGTGCGCGGCCAGGACCTCGGCGCGGACGACACCGCCTGGGCCATGGACCGGATCATGAGCGGGGACGCCACCGACGTGCAGATCGCGGGCTTCGCCATCGCGCTGCGCGCCAAGGGCGAGACGGTCGCCGAGGTGAGCGGCCTGGTGCGCGCGATGTACGAGCACGCCCGCACCATCGAGGTGCCCGGCCCTTCGGTCGACATCGTCGGCACCGGCGGCGACCTCGCGAAGACGGTCAACATCTCCACGATGTCCGCGATCGTGATCGCCGGCACGGGGGCCAAGGTCGTCAAGCACGGCAACCGGTCCGCCTCCTCGGCCAGCGGTGCCTCCGACGTCCTGGAGAAGCTCGGCGTCAACCTGGAGCTGACCCCGCAGCGGGTCGCCGAGGTGGCGGCCGAGGCGGGCATCACCTTCTGCTTCGCGGTGAAGTTCCACCCGGCCCTGCGGTACGCCGCCAAGGCCCGTAAGGAACTCGGCACCCAGACCACCTTCAACATCCTCGGCCCGCTCACCAACCCCGCCCACGTCCGCGCCCAGGCCGTGGGGGTCGCCGACCTGAGGATGGCGCCCATCGTGGCCGGTGTCCTCGCCGAGCGCGGCAACTCCGCGCTCGTCTTCCGCGGCGACGACGGGCTCGACGAGCTGACCACCACCGCGACCTCCCGGGTCTGGGTGGTCCGGGACGGCGAGGTGCGTGAGGAGGCCTTCGACCCGCGCCACGTGGGGCTGGAACTGGTGCCGGTCGAGGCGCTGCGCGGCGCCGACCCCTCGTACAACGCGGACGTCGCCCGCCGGGTGCTGGACGGCGAGAAGGGTGCGGTGCGCGAGGCGGTGCTGCTGAACTCGGCGGCGGCGCTCGTGGCGCTCGACCCGGGCGAGGGCACCCTCACCGAGCAGATCGGCGCCAAGATCGAGGCCGCCGCCGAGTCCATCGACTCCGGGTCCGCGCACCGCGCGCTGGAGCGCTGGGTGGCGGCCAGCAACGCCTGACGTGCACGTGTGAAGAAGGGGCGCGGTCCGCGATGCGGACCGCGCCCTTGCGTTCACCGGCACCTGTGGCAAGATGCTGGCAGGTCATGAGTGACAGCGACTACGGCCCCGGCCCGCTGTCCGGCAACCCTCCGTCCGTGGCGGGGTGCCCCGGGTGAAGACCAGGCCGCAGGCAGCGAGGTCTGCGGCAAGCGCGGGCCCCTCGGCATTCGATGCCAACCCCCGGGGTCCTGGTCCCTAGGGAGCCTCTTGTGAGCAAGCGAATGCGATAGGGCGCAACGCCCTTCTCCGCACCCCTCTCCTCTCTTCGCACCGTGCTGCCGCGTACCCGCCGGCCCGGTGAATTCGCCTGTGTACTCCGGGAGTTCGTCATGTCCGTGTCTTCTGCTGCCCTCAACACCCCCGATTCCTCCGCCGCTTTCGACGCGGACACCGCCCCGCTGCCGGTGCTCGGCAAGGACGTCACCGTCCCGCTCGTCACCGGCGGCGAGGTCACCTACGCGGCACTCGACTACGCGGCCAGCGCCCCGGCCCTCCAGCGCGTCTGGGACGACGTGGCCGCCTACGCGCCGTACTACGGCAGCGTCCACCGCGGTGCCGGCTACCTCTCGCAGCTCTCCACCGACCTCTTCGAGAACAGCCGCGCCACCGTCGCGGAGTTCCTCGGCTGCCGCCCCGGCGACCAGGTGATCTTCACCCGCTCGACCACCGACTCGCTCAACCTGCTCGCGGCCGTGATCCCGGCCGACTGCGAGGTCTTCGTGTTCGAGACCGAGCACCACGCCTCGCTGCTGCCCTGGCGGGACGCCCGGGTCACCTACCTCAACGCGCCGCGCACCCCGCAGCAGGCCGTCGAGACCCTGGAGCGCGCGCTCGCCGACCGGAACCCCTACGGTCCGGCCCTCGTCTGCGTCACCGGCGCCTCCAACGTCACCGGCGAGCTGTGGCCGGTCAAGGAACTGGCCGCCGCCGCCCACGCGCACGGTGCCCGCATCGTGCTGGACGCCGCCCAGCTCGCCCCGCACCACCCGGTGGACATCGCCGCACTCGACGTCGACTGGGTCGCCTTCTCCGGTCACAAGCTCTACGCCCCCTTCGGCTCCGGCGTCCTCGCCGGGCGCGCCGACTGGTTCCAGGACTCCGAGCCCTACCTGGCCGGCGGCGGCGCCTCGAAGAAGGTCGCCCGGCGCACCGACGGCGGCGTGGACGTGGAGTGGCACACCACCTCCGCCCGCCACGAGGCCGGTTCGCCCAACGTCATCGGCGTCTACTCCATCGCCTCCGCCTGCAAGGCCCTGACCGAGGCCGGTTTCGACAAGCTGGTCGCCCGCGAGCAGCGACTGGTCGCCCGGGTCCGCACGGGCCTCGCCGAGGTGCCGCAGGTCAAGGTGCTCTCGCTCTTCGGCGACGACGCCCCGCGCGTCGGCGTCATCTCCTTCGTGGTGGAGGGCTGGAACAGCTCCCACTTCGCCGCCGCGCTCTCCGCCGAGTACGGCATCGGCGTCCGCGACGGCCTGTTCTGCGCCCACCCGCTGGTCCGCACCCTGCTCGGCAGCGACCCGCAGGACCCGGGCGAGTGCGGCGCGCCGGAGGCCGAGCCGGGCGAGCGCTCCCTGAACGCCATCCGCGTCAGCTTCGGCGCCGGTACGCCGGACGAGCACGTGGACCGGTTCGTGCGCGCGGTCGGCGAGCTGGTGAGCGAGGGTGCCCAGTGGAAGTACCGCACCGAGGGCGGCCGTTGCGTCCCGGACCGGGGCGCCGCGCAGATCTGACGGCGATGCCGGTAACACTTCGGCCGGGGACGGGCAGCTGCCCGTCCCCGGCCGAAGTGCTGCCGAGGACCGCTCCGTAAGCGGTGGTTACGCGTCGAGGCCGATGGCGAACGCGGCTTCCAGGTCGTGCTGGGAGTACGTACGGAAGGCCACGTGGGTGTCGGTGGCCTCCACGCCCGGGATCTTGCTGATCTTGCCGGGGATGACCTCGGCGAGGTCGTCGTGGCGGGCCACCCGGACCATGGCGATCAGGTCGTACGTGCCGGTGACCGAGAAGACCTCGCTGACGCTGTCGAGCGCCGCGATGGACTCCGCGATCTCCGGAATCCGGTCGACGCTGGTTTTGATGAGCACGATCGCGGTGATCACGGCTGGCTTTCTCCCTCGGTGGCCGTGGCTGGTGTCTTCACTCTAGCCCCACGCCGGTGGGGCCCCCGGGCCAGGACGAATCCTGCTCCGAACCCCGTCACGTGTGCCAGGTAGGCCACGCCCGGACCGCTCCCCGCGCTCCGGGCGGCCAGCCACTGGAGGACGAACCAGAAGAGGAGCACGATCCAGGCCGGGAAGCGCAGCGGCAGGAAGAGGAGGAAGGGGAAGATGCTGGTGACCCGCGCCCGGGGGAAGAGGCGCAGGAACGCCCCGAGCACCGCCGAGATGGCGCCGGAGGCCCCGACCAGCGTCTGCTCGGAGCCGGAGTACGCCGCCGCGTAGACGACGAGGGTCAGACAGCCGCAGCCCGTGTAGAAGAGGGCGAAGCCGAGGTGGCCCATCCGCTCCTCGGCCATGGCGCCGAACACGTGCAGGAAGAGCATGTTGCCCAGCAGGTGCAGCCAGCCGCCGTGCACGAAGAGGGCGGTGAACGGGGTGAGCCACGCGTGCGCCGGGCCGCCCCACAGTTCCGCCGGGATCACGCCCCAGCGCTCGAAGTATCCGGCCTGGGCGGCGAGTGCCGCGTCGGCGGTGGCGTAGGACGGGCCGAGGCCGGAGACCGGGCTGACCACGAAGACCAGGCAGCACACCGCGATGAGGCCGTACGTGACGGGGGCGTCGCCCGCCGCCGCCGGGAGGCGGAGTCTCCGTACCGCGCCCAGAGGGTCGCTGCCACGCCGTTCGATCATGTACGGAGCATGACGTACCGGGACGGAACGGTACGGGCCGCCTCGCCGTGCCGGTGGTGGGGTGCGAGGCCGTAGGGTTGCCCCAGGACACCGCAGTTCGACGGCGCACCGCGAGATCCTTGAGGCAGGACAGGACGGGGCTCGGTCCGGGACGGCACCAGGCCCCGACGACGAAAGAGGACGGCACGATGACGACGGTTCCCCAGCCGACCGACGCGACCCGCTGGCGCTGCACGCTCTGCGGGAACCTCACTCGTTTCGACGTGACGAGGTCGTCGAAGGTGGTGGAGTACATCCACCTCGACCTGGCCGGTGACGCCAGTGTCGAGGAGCGGGAGGTCGTCAGTGAGACGATCGAATCGGTGCGCTGCCGCTGGTGCAACGCGGTGGATCAGATCGAACTGGTGGACAGGCCAGGTGCCGACTCCTGACGGAGTCGCACCACAGACACGATGGGGTGACGGATGGTGGAGCAGCCGACCAACGGCGCTGATCCGGCCGATGGGGCCGACGGCGCCGTCGAGGCGCTCGACCGCCCGCTGCCCGAGGGAGTGCGGCGGCGGGTCGTCGCACTGGTCTCGGACGCCTTCGGGGGTCTGACGGTCGGAGAGCTGCCCGCCCAGCTGCGTCAGTACGCCCGCTTCACCCCGACCAGGCGGGCGAAGTTCGCCGGGAACGCCATGGCCGCGGCCCTGGAGGGCGACGCGCGCTTCCGCGGGCGCATCGGGGAGCGGATCGCCGCCGCCCAGCCCGAGCTGGCCCGCGCCCTGGAGGCCGGCGCGCCGCCGGCCGCCGCCGATCCGGTGGACGTCGCCGCCGCCGCGTACGTGCTCCGCCCGGTCGGCTGGGTCAAGCTGGTGCAGGCAGCCGGCGAGGAGGTCCAGCGGGCCAGCGCGGAGCGCGCCGACGACGAGACCCGGCGCGAGACGGAACGCCTGCGCGAGGAACTGGCGCACGCGCGCGACCAGACGAAGACCGACACCGAGCGGCTCCGCGCCGAACTGGACGCCGCGCGCAAGGAGTCCGAGTCGCTCCACCGCAAGCTGCGCAGTGCCCTCAGCGAGGTCAAGCGCAGCGAGGCCGCGGTACGCCGGGCCGCAGCCGAGGCGGACGCCGTACGCGCCGAGACGGCGGCCCAGGTCTCCCAGGCGGAGAGCGAGAACCGCCGGCTCAAAACGCGCCTGGCGGAGGCCGAGACGGCCGTGGAGACGGGCCGCAGAGCCGCCCGCGAGGGCCGTTCGGTCGAGGACATGCGGCTGCGCCTGCTGCTGGACACCGTGCTCGACGCCGCCGCGGGGCTGCGCCGCGAACTCGCGCTGCCGCCCGCGACGTCCCGCCCCGCCGACGGGGTGGACGCGGTCGAGCCGGGCCGGATGTCGCCCAAGGACATCGCCGCCAGGGCGCTGTCGGAGACCGACCCGGCGCTGCTGGACCAGCTGCTGGCCCTGCCGCAGGCGCACCTGATCGTCGACGGCTACAACGTCACGAAGACCGGCTATCCGCAGATGCCGCTGGAGAAGCAGCGGTTGCGGCTGCTGGGCGGGCTCTCGATGCTCGCCGCGCAGACGGGCGCCGAGATGACCTGTGTGTTCGACGGGGCGGAGCTCGCCGTGCCGGTGCTGCTCGCGCCGCCGCGGGGGGTCCGGGTGCTCTTCAGCAAGGCGGGGGTGACGGCCGACGAGCTGATCCGTCAACTGGCCCGTGCCGAACCGCCGGGACGGCCCGTCGTGGTGGTCTCCACCGACCGGGAGGTGGCGGACGGAGTGGCCAAGGCCGGTGCCCGGCCCGTCGCTTCCGCCCTGCTCCTGAAGCGGCTTTCGCGCGTCTGAGGGCTGTCCGCGGTCCGTGAGGGCCGGTTTGGCGTGGCATGCCGCACGCGGCCGGATTCGGAGAAACGTACCGTCAACTCCTGGCCGCTCGCGGTGCGTCGAGGGTGGGAAAGTGCCGGGTGTGACGAAGTTCTTCCGGGAAGGATTTGAACTGATCACAGCTTGGTCACTAGGGTCATGCCTCGAACCTTCGCACGGTTGATCACTCATTCGGGGTGGCGGCGAAGGAACCGCCGAGTCCGTGAAGTGTGCGGAGCCGGGTCGTTCCGGGTGTTTCCCCTCCGGTCTGGTAGGCGGCTCTGAGGAAGAAGGAGCTCGCCTTCGTGGCGTCCCACCGTCGACCCAAGCAGCCGAGCCGTGCCCGTGTGACCGTGCTCACCGCGACCGCGGCGGCCGCCGTGGCCCTGTCCGCCCAGGCCGCGCACGCCGACCCGAAGCCGACCAAGGCCGAGGTCAAGGAGAAGGTCGACAAGCTCTACGCCGAAGCCGAGGCCGCCACCGAGAAGTACAACGGGGCCAAGGAGCAGCAGGAGAAGCTGGAGAAGGAGGTCGACGCCCTCCAGGACAAGGTCGCCCGCGAGCAGGCCGACCTCAACAGCCTCCGCGGCGAACTCGGTTCGATCGCCACCGCGCAGTACCGCTCCGGCGGCATCGACCCCTCCGTGCAGCTCTTCCTCGCCTCGGACCCGGACACCTTCCTCGACCAGGCCTCCGCGCTCGACCAGCTGACGGCCAAGCAGACCGAGTCGCTGGAGAAGATCCAGGCCAAGCAGCGCAGCCTCGCCCAGGAGCGCAAGGAGGCCGAGGCGAAGCTCTCCGAGCTCTCCGAGGTCCGCGACGCCCTCGGCGCGAACAAGAAGAAGTACCAGAAGAAGCTCGCCGACGCCCGGGCCCTGCTGAACACCCTCACCGCCGCCGAGCGGCAGAAAATGGCCGACGACGACGCGCGCGCCAGCCGCTCCGCCGGCACCCGAGTCGACCTGGGCAACGAGGTCCCGGCCTCCGCCCTCGGCGCCGCCGCCCTCGCCAACGCCGCCACGCAGATCGGCAAGCCGTACGTCTCCGGCGGCACGGGCCCCAGCTCGTTCGACTGCTCGGGCCTCACGCAGTGGGCCTACGCGCAGGCGGGTGTCGCGATCACCCGCACCACGTACACCCAGATCAACCAGGGCACGCAGATCGGCCGCAGCTCGCTGAAGCCGGGCGACCTGGTGTTCTTCAACAACACCGAGCACGTCGCCCTCTACGCGGGCGACAACACGGTGCTGCACGCCCCGCACCCCGGCGCGTACGTCCGCTACGAGTCGATGGACACCATCGGCAGCTTCCAGGTCGGCGTCCGCATCTGACGCACCGGCCCGACGCCCGAACGGGCGAATCGGTACGCCCCCGCACGACGCCCCGCCCCGACGGAGACCGAGGTCACCGCCGGGGCGGAGCCGTTTCGGCCCCCCGCGCGGCCGTTCCGGTCCTTGGCCGTCGTGCAACCGGACGATTACTGTCTGTCTGCTGTGCGGCCCCCGTCCGTCGGCCCGCCCGGCCCGGGCGGCAGGGGGCCGCGTGCGTACGCGCGCAGCGGAAGGAGCACGGCCCGTGGCGTCCCATCGCCGTCCCACCCAGTCCGGCCTCAACCGGGGCGTCCGCGCCACGGTGCTGACCGCCGCCGCGGCGAGCGCGGCCGCCGGCCTCACCGGGGCGCCCGCGAGCGCGGAACCGGCGCACGACCGGGAGGCCACCCGGGCCCGCGTCGACCAGTTGTACGGCGAGGCGGAGCGGGCCACCGAGAAGTTCAACCGGGCCGGCGAGGACACCGACCGCCTCCGCGAGAAGGTCGACCGGGCCCAGGAGGCCGCCGCCCGCACCCAGGCCGCCCTCAACGAGATGCGCGGGGGCCTCGGTGCCGTCGCCGGGGCGCAGTACCGCGCCGGATCCCTCGATCCCGCCCTGGCGCTGCTGTTCTCCTCGGACCCGGACACCTACCTCGACCGGGCCGCCACCCTCGACCGGCTCGGCGAGCGCCAGTCGCTCGTGCTCGACAAGCTCCGCCGGACCCGCCAGAAGATGGAGCAGATCCGCGCCGAGGCCGCGGACGACCTGCGGGACCTGGAACGCGGCCGAGCCGCCGTGGCCCGCCACAAGCACACCGTCGAGACCAAGCTCGCCGAGGCCCGCAGGCTGCTGGCCGCCCTTCCCCCCGAGGAGCGCGCCGCCCTCGACGACCACGCGTCCCGCTCCGGCCGTCCCCCCGGCCCGGGCGGCTCCGGGGGCCCGGAGGCCCTGCGGGCGGCCACCGGAAGCCTTCCGGGCTCGGCCAGAGCCCTGGCCGCCCTGGCCGCCGCCCAGCAGGCACTGGGCAGCCCGTACGTCTGGGGAGCCAACGGCCCGGGCAGCTTCGACTGCTCCGGGCTCATGCAGTGGGCCTACGCCCGCGCGGGCGTGAGCCTGCCCCGCACCTCCCAGGCCCAGCGGTACGCGGGCCGCATGGTGCCGCTCTCCCAGGCACGCCCCGGGGATCTCGTCGCCTACCGGGCGGACGCCAGCCACATCGCCATGTACGCCGGGAACGGCCAGGTCATCCACGCCCCGTACCCCGGTGCCCAGGTCCGCTTCGACCCCGTCGGCATGATGCCCGTCTCCTCGGTCACCCGCGTCTGACCGTACGATCGGCGCAATGGCAGAACTGGCGCCACCCCGGTCCGACGCGCGGCGGGGCCGCCCCCGCACCCGGCGTGCGGCGGGCGCCCCGCTCGTCGGCCTGCTCGTCGCCGGGCTGCTGTCCGCCGGAGGGTGCGCCGCCCCCCACCGCACCGCCGACGCCGCCACCGCCCGACAGATCACCACGGTCCTGGACCGGCGGGCCGCCGCCGTGCTGCACCACGACACCGCCGCCTACCTGGCCGTGGTCGACCCGGACGCCACCGCGCTGCGCACGGCCCAGCGCACCACGCTGGCCGCCCTGGCGGACGTGCCCCTGCGGTCCTGGACGTACACCGTGAAGGCGGTGACCGCGCGGGGCGCCGACCGGGCCAGCGCCGACGTCGAGCTGGACTACCGCGTCGCGGGCTTCGACACCGCGCCCGCGACCGCCCGCCGCACCGTGGAGCTCGCCCGGGACGGCTCCGCCGGGTCCTGGTACCTCACGGCGGACCGGCCCGCGAAGGGCGCGGCCGTACCGCTGTGGGACCAGGGCAAGGTGGTCGCGGTGCACGGCACCCACAGCCTGGTCCTCGGCGTCGGCCGCCCGGCGAAGGAGCTCCGCGAGATCGCGGAGACCGCGGACGAGGCGGTCCCGGCCGTCTCCACCGCCTGGCCGGACACCTGGGCGGCGCGGGTGGTCTACCTCGTCCCCGCCTCCACCCGGGACATGGCGGAGCTGCTGGGCTCGGCGGACGGGAGCTACCGCGGGATAGCCGCGGTCACTACCGGCGCGGTCTCCGACGGCGAAGGGCACCCGGGCCTCGCGGACCGGGTCGTCGTCAACCCGGAGGCGTACGCCACCCTCGGCACCTTCGGCCGCAGGGTCGTCCTCACCCACGAGACCACGCACGTGGCGACCCGTACCACCACCACGGCGGCCACCCCGCTCTGGCTCTCCGAGGGGTTCGCCGACTGGGCCGCGTACCGGCAGGAGGACCGTACGGCCGGTGAGATCGCCCCCGAACTCGTCACCGCGGTCCGCGCCCGGGACCTGCCCGCCGCGCTGCCCCTGGACGACGACTTCGCCTTCGACCGGGACGCGGACGAGCTGGCGCGGGCGTACGAGGGCGGCTGGCTCGCCTGCGCGCTCATCGCCGGGGAGTGGGGCGAGGACGCGCTCAGGGAGCTCTACCGGGAGGTGGGGGCCCACGACGGACGCGGGGGGGCGGTGGACACGGCGATGGAGAAGGTCCTCGGCATCGGCGAGCGGGAGTTCACCACCCGTTGGCGGAACTACCTCGCCGACCGGCTCGGCTGAGGCACCCGGGCAGCCGGTCCGACCGCCTCCTCCGCGGCCACCGGTCCAGCCGCGCGCCACAGCCTCGCCGCCGCGATCACCGCCGCGGCGACCAGCAGCCCGTTCCGCACCAGGAGCAGGGCCACGCCCGTGCCGTCGCTCGCCACCACGTGCACGAAGCCGAGCGGGAACTCCAGGAAGGTCACCGGGCAGGCCAGCAGGACCAGGCACACGGGCCGGCCCATCCGGCTGCCCGGGAGGACCAGGCAGACCGCGGCCAGCCCGACCAGCCACACCAGGTACTGCGGGCTGATCACCCGGCTCGTCGTCGTGAACAGCAGCACCGCCGTGAACGCCGCGTCCGCCGCGGTGTGCGCCGCGAACGTACGCGCCCGCAGCCGCCACACCACCAGCCAGCCGAACCCCGCCACGCTCAGCCAGAGCGCCAGCGACGACACCAGGCCCACCCCCGGCCCGAGGAACTCCATCGAGCCGTAGGACAGTTCGATCCGTCCCGGCCAGCCGGACCGCCGGGCCAGATGGAGCGCCAGCCCGCCCAGCGACTCGATCTCGGTGCCCCGGTCCCGCTGATGGGCGAGGAACCCGAACGCACCCGGCATCGCCAGCCAGAACCCCGCCGCCACCACCCCGGCCACCACCACCGCCGCCGACCAGGCACGCCGGGTCACCCGCCCCGGGGCGGTCCCCAGCAGCACCAGCACCGGCCACACCTTCAGCAGCGCCCCGAACGCCGCCAGCGCCCCCAGCACCCTCGGGCGCCGCACCCCGGCCAGCAGCCCCGCCACCGCGACCGCCGCCACCATCAGGTCGTACCGGGCGTAGACGGTCGGGCCCAGCAGCGGTACTCCCGCCACCCAGACCCAGGCGCCCGCGCGCCGCGCCCCCGGCCGGGAGCCCGCCCGCGCCAGCACGCCCAGCACCAACGCGTCGCAGACCAGCACGAGCACGGAGAACGCCGTCGCGTACTCCAGGAACGGCAGCAACGCGGGGGCCAGGACGGGCAGCGCCGCCGCCGGCGGGTACTGCCAGGTGAGGTCGCCCGGCGGGAAGACCCCGGTGCGCAGCACGTCGTACCAGCCCCGGTAGATCACCGAGACGTCCACGGTGACGTCCAGACCCGGCGCGGTGGCCACCTTCAGCACCCAGAGCAGCAGAGTCGCCCTGGTCGGCACCCAGACAGCGAGGAGTGCCACCGTGCCGGCCCGTCCCGTCATGGCGCTCCCAAGGGTCCGTCGTCCGGAGCCATGATGCCGGGCGCCGCCTCGCGCGGGACTCAGGCGCGGCCGGGAACCGTTCCCGGACCCGGCGGCCGGGGGACGTACCGCTCCGGGTGGCGGTCCGTCACGCGCCGGGCGTCCGTTACTGTCGGCGGCGATGGACAAGACCCTGATCGTGACCAACGACTTCCCGCCCCGCCCCGGTGGCATCCAGGCGTTCCTGCACAACATGGCGCTGCGGCTGGACCCCGGACAGCTCGTCGTCTACGCCTCCACCTGGAAGCGGACCGAGGAGGGCGTACGGGCCACCGCCGACTTCGACGCCGAACAGCCCTTCACCGTGGTCCGGGACCGCACGACGATGCTGCTGCCCACCCCCCGGGTCACCCGCCGCGCGGCCGGGCTGCTGCGGGAGCACGGCTGCGCCTCCGTGTGGTTCGGCGCCGCCGCCCCGCTCGGCCTGATGGCCCCCGCGCTGCGCCGGGCCGGGGCCCGCCGGCTCGTCGCCACCAGCCACGGCCACGAGGCGGGCTGGGCCCAACTGCCCGCCTCCCGGCAGCTGCTGCGCCGCATCGGGGAGGGCACCGACACGATCACCTACCTCGGTGAGTACACCCGGTCCCGGATCGCCGCCGCGCTCACCCCCGAGGCGGCGGCCCGCATGGTGCAACTCCCGCCCGGCGTCGACGAGAAGACCTTCCATCCGGCGTCCGGCGGCGACCGGGTCAGGGCCCGGCTCGGGCTCACCGACCGGCCCGTGGTCGTCTGCGTCTCCCGGCTGGTGCCGCGCAAGGGCCAGGACACCCTGATCCTTGCGATGCCCGCGATCCTGGCCCGCCACCCCGACACCGTGCTGCTGATCGTCGGCGGCGGCCCGTACGCCGAGGACCTGGAGCGGCTCGCCGCCGAGACCGGGGTGAGCCGCTCCGTGCGCTTCACCGGCTCCGTGCCCTGGGAGGAGCTCCCCGCGCACTACGGCGCCGGCGACGTCTTCGCGATGCCCTGCCGGACCCGGCGCGGCGGCCTCGACGTGGAGGGCCTCGGCATCGTCTACCTGGAGGCCTCGGCCACCGGGCTGCCGGTGGTGGCGGGGGACTCGGGCGGGGCGCCCGACGCGGTCCTGGACGGCGAGACCGGCTGGGTGGTGCGCGGCGGCGACGCCGAGGACACCGCCGACCGGATCGTCACCCTGCTCGGCGACGCGGAACTGCGCCGCCGGATGGGGGAGCGGGGGCGTGAGTGGGTCGAGGAGAAGTGGCGCTGGGACCTGCTCGCCGACAAGCTCCGCACCCTGCTCTGACCGGGCGCCGCGCACGACGGGAGGCCCGTACGCGATCCGATCGCGTACGGGCCTCCCGTCGTGCGCGGCGGGATCAGCCGCCGTAGATCGACTCGATCTCGTGGGCGAAGTCCTTGGCGACCACGTTCCGCTTCAGCTTCAGCGAGGGGGTGATGTGCCCCGCCTCCTCGGTGAGCTGGGCGTCCAGGACACGGAACTTGCGCACCGACTCCGCCTTGGAGACCGCCGCGTTCCCGTCGTCCACCGCCCGCTGGATCTCCGCCAGCAGTTCGGCGTCCTCGCGCAGCGAGCGGGCGGTGGAACCGGCGGGCCTGCCGTGCTCGTCGGCCCAGCGGCCGAGGAACTCCTCGTCCAGCGTGACCAGCGCGCCGACGAACGGCCGCCCGTCGCCCACCACCATGCACTCGGCCACCAGGGCGTGGGCGCGGATGCGGTCCTCGATCACCGCGGGGGCGACGTTCTTGCCGCCCGCCGTCACGATGATCTCCTTCTTGCGGCCGGTGATCGCGAGATAGCCGTCCTCGTCCAGGGTGCCGATGTCACCGGTGTGGAACCAGCCGTCGGCCAGCGCCTCGGCGGTCGCCGCCTCGTTGCCCCAGTACCCCGTGAACAGGTGCTCGCCGTGCAGCAGGACCTCGCCGTCGTCGGCGATCCGCACCACCGAGCCGGGCAGCGGCTGGCCGACCGTACCGATCTTCGGCCGGTCCCACGGGTTGAAGGCGGTGGCGGCGCAGCTCTCGGTGAGGCCGTAGCCCTCCAGGACGGTGAAGCCGATGCCCCGGTAGAAGTGGCCGAGCCGCTCGCCGAGCGGGGCGCCGCCGGAGATCGCGTACTCGCCGCGCCCGCCGAGGACCGCGCGGAGCTTGCCGTAGACGAGCTTGTCGAAGAGGCGGTGCCGCAGCTTCAGTCCGAGGGAGACGCCCTTGGGGCTGCTCAGCGCCTGGCTGTGGGCGATGGCCGTCGACGCCGCGCGGTCGAAGATCCGGCCCTTGCCGTCGCTCTGCGCCTTGGCGCGGGCCGCGTTGTAGACCTTCTCGAAGACGCGCGGCACCCCGAGGATCAACGTCGGCCGGAACGAGGCCAGTTCGTCGGTGAGGTTCTTGATGTCCGGTACGCAGCCGAGCTTGATCGGCGCCATCACGGCCGCCACCTCCACGAGCCGCCCGAAGACGTGCGCGGTGGGGAGGAAGAGCAGCACCGAGCACTCACCGGTACGGAAGAGGGGCTTGAGCCGCTCCACGATGTTGCCGCACTCCGCGAAGAAGCTGCGGTGGGTGAGCACGCAGCCCTTGGGACGGCCGGTGGTCCCGGAGGTGTAGACGATGGTGGCCGGGTCGTCGGCCTTCGCCGCGGTCGTCCGCAGGTCCACGGTCTCCTCGGAGACCTCGCCGCCGCCCGCGTTCAGCTCCTGGACCGCGCCCCCGTCGATCTGCCAGACCTGCTTGAGCTCCGGCAGCCCTCCCCGTACGGAGGCGACCGACGCGGCGTGCGCGTCGCTTTCGACGATCACCGCGACGGCACCGGAGTCGCCCAGGATCCACTGGATCTGCTCGGGCGAACTGGTCTCGTACACCGGTACGGTCACGGCGCCCGCGGTCCAGATCGCGAAGTCGAGGAGCACCCACTCGAAGCGGGTGCGCGACATCAGGGCGACCCGGTCGCCGGGCTGCACGCCGGAGGCGATGAGGCCCTTGGCTGCGGTTCTGACCTCGGCCAGGAACTGGGTCGCGGTCACGTCGGTCCACACTCCGGCCACCTTGCGGCTCATCACCGCGGTGGCGGGATGCTGAGCGGCGTTGCGGCGGATGAGATCCGTCAGGTTGCCGTCCGTGGGGACCTCGTACAGGGCCGGAAGGCTGAACTCGCGCAAGACTGCTGCTCCTCATCGGGCTCCGGTGCCACGGCTCTGTGTGACGCACCGGAAGCGGTCCACGATTGGCAGGTGCTCAGTGGGGTGAGCACGACTGGACTGCCCGGACGTTACCCACCGGTAGTGCTTCCGGATAGAGGAGCAGGACAGATGTCTTATGCATCACATACAGAGGCCGCCGTTCCCGGAACCCTAGACCACCGCCCTCGGGACTCGGAAGTAACCGCAGGTCCGAAGCCCTGTTCAGGCCACGGGGCCGTGGTTAGGGTGATCACATGCGTGCAGGAGAAGAGCGGCCGACGGCGGGCCGCGGCGGCCGGACCCGCGTCCACGTGGTCAGTGACGTCCACGGCAACGCCGAGGCGCTGGCCCGTGCGGGCGACGGCGCGGACGCCCTGATCTGCCTCGGTGACCTGGTGCTCTTCCTCGACTACGCCGACCACTCGCGCGGCATCTTCCCCGACCTCTTCGGTGTGGAGAACGCGGACCGCATCGTGGCCCTGCGCACCGCACGCCGCTACGAGGAGGCCCGCGACTTCGGCCGCGAGCTCTGGGCGGGCCTGGACCGCAACGCCGCCATCCTCGGCGCGGTCCGCAAGCAGTACGCGGAGATGTTCGCGGCCATGCCGACGCCGACGTACGCCACGTACGGCAACGTCGACGTCCCCACCCTCTGGCCCGAGTACGCGAAACCCGGCACCACCGTCCTGGACGGCCAGCGCGTGGAGATCGGCGGACGGGTCTTCGGATTCGTCGGCGGAGGGCTCAGGACCCCGATGAACACCCCCTTCGAGGTCAGCGACGAGGAGTACGCCGCGAAGCTGGAGGCGGTCGGCGAGGTCGACGTCCTCTGCACCCACATCCCGCCCGAGATGCCGGAACTCGTCTACGACACCGTCGCCCGCCGCTTCGAACGCGGCAGCCGCGCCCTGCTGGACGCGATCCGCCGCACCCGCCCCCGGTACGCCCTCTTCGGCCACGTCCACCAGCCCCTGGCCCGCCGGATGCGGATCGGCGCGACCGAGTGCGTCAACGTCGGCCACTTCGCCTCCACCGGCAGGCCGTGGGCGCTGGAGTGGTGAAAGCCCGCGGTGGCCCGCGAGGGATGCCCGCGCGGGGCGCTCACCCGCACGCGATAGCCTGCACCCGGCAGGCTCCTGCCGAGAACGGACCGGCACAGCGCATGGAGGGCCACGGCGATGGCTGAACACACCAGCTCGAGCATCACGATCGAGGCGGCACCGGCCGACGTGATGAGCGTGATCGCCGACTTCGCCCGCTACCCGGAATGGACCGGCGAGGTGAAGGAGACCGAGGTGCTGGCCACCGACGACCGGGGTCGCGCCGAGCAGGTGCGCCTGGTCCTCGACGCCGGAGCCATCAAGGACGACCACGTCCTCGCCTACACGTGGAACGGCGACCACGAGGTCAGCTGGAGCCTCGTCAAGTCCCAGATGCTCCGCGCGCTCGACGGCACGTACGCGCTGGAGCCCCTCGCCGGCGGCGAGCGCACCGAGGTCACCTACCGGCTCGCCGTCGACGTCAAGATCCCGCTCCTCGGCATGATCAAGCGCAAGGCGGAGAAGGTCATCATCGACCGCGCGCTGGCCGGTCTGAAGAAGCGCGTCGAGTCCGCCCCCCAGGGCTGACCCGGTGCGCACGGTCCTGGTCACCGGGCCCGGCGGCGCCGGCACCACCACGGTCGCGGCAGCCACCGCCCGGGCCTCGGCCCGGGCCGGCCGCCGCACCCTCCTGGTCACCCGCGACCGTGTGCCCGGTGGCCTCGGCTTCCCGGACGACCCCGGACCCGTCGCCGCGGACCACCTCCTGGACCACGCGCGGACCGACTCCGGCGCACACTTCCGCGCCGAACTCCTCGCCCTCCAGGAACGCGCCGCCACCGTCTTCGACCTCCTCGGCGCAGGCCGGATGGACGCCGAGGAGCTCACCGAACTCCCCGGCAGCGCCGAACTCGCACTCCTGCACACCCTGCACCGGGCCGCCGCCGGCGACTGGTCCCGGGCCGGTTACGACACCCTCGTCATCGCCCTGCCGCCCCTGACCGAGGCCATCGCCCTGCTCGCCCTCCCCGCCCAGCTGCGCCGCTACCTGCGCCGGCTGCTGCCCCAGGAGCGACAGGCCGCCCGCGCACTGCGCCCGGTGCTGGCCCAGCTCGCCGGGGTCCCGATGCCCGCGCAGTGGCTGTACGCCGCCGCCGCCCGCAAGGACGCCGAACTCGCGGAGGCCGAGGCGCTCATCGGGGACCGCTCGACCACGCTGCGGCTGGTCGCGGAGCCGGGACCCGCCGCCGAGGAGGCCCTGCGCGCCGCCCGTACCGGGTTCGCGCTGCACGGACTGCGCACCGACCTGCTGGTCGCCAACCGGGTGCTGCCGCGCCACAGCGCCGACCCCTTCTTCGCCGGACTCGCCGCCCAGCAGGAGAAGACCCTCGCCCGCTGGTACGAGGACCGGGCGCCGGAGACCGCCGCTCCCGGCGGTGGGGCCGCAGCGTCCCGCGAGGCGCTGTACGAGGCCCCGCACCTCGGCCACGACCCGCGCGGGGCCGAGGACCTGGACCTGCTCGGTGTCCCCGCCCCCGACGACCGGCCGGCCGGCCGCGCCGACGACCCCTGGTGGACGGAACGGGCGGCCCCCGACGGCCCCGACGGGCACGAGGGGTTCGTCTGGTGCCTGCCGCTGCCCGGAGCCGTCAAGTCCGGCCTGCGGCTCGTCCGCCGGGGCGACGAGATCCTCCTCGCCGTCGGCCCCTTCCGCCGCAGCGTGCGCCTGGAGTCCGCGCTCCGCCGCTGCACCGTGTCCGGGGCCGCGCTCCGGGACGGTGTGCTGCGCGTCCGCTTCACCCCCGACCCGTCGCTCTGGCCGCGTACTCCCTGACGGCGGGACCGGCGCCTTCCCTCCGGCCGCGCACTCCCTGAACGGACGACCTCCGTTCGGGTAACGTCGGAGGTACGTCATCCGCGTCGCAGGAGCCCGCCATGAGTGAAGCCACTGATCGTCCCGCCGACGGCGACGCGTGGGCCGACGCCTGCGCCGAGGACCTGGAAGCCGAGAAGGCCCGCCGCCGCGCCACCTACGGGCCGCCGCCCGCCTCCGCCGCCGAGGAACTGCGCAGACTGGTCGACGCGGTGGCCGGCAAGCTCGGCTCGTTCTCCTCGCCGCTGCTCGGTACCGCGGCCCAGGGCGCGGTGCGGCAGGTCGTCCAGCAGGCCAAGTCGGCGGTCGAACCGGTCATCGAGCGCAATCCGGAGATCTTCGACCATCTCGCCGCGGCGGGCAACGAGCTGCTGGCCGCCTACCGTTCCGCGGTCGAGAGCCAGGAGGGCCGCTGGACGCGGACCACCGAGGGCGCCGACGGCGGAGCCCCCCACCCCACCGACACGCCCGGACGGGCCGCCGACGACCCGTCCGACCCCCGGGACCGGCCCTCGGACGGGCCGTCGACGGGTGAACCCATCGACCTGGACTGAGCCCTGGCCGGAAATTCCGGCTGCCTTCTCGGGTACGGTTGACCCAGCGGGGCTCGACCGGAACTGAGGGATTCATGGGACTCACCATCGGCGTCGATATCGGCGGCACGAAGATCGCGGCTGGAGTGGTCGACGAAGAGGGCCAGATCCTCTCGATGTTCAAAGTACCGACCCCGCCGACGGCCTCGGGCATCGTCGACGCCATCTGCTCGGCCGTGGACGGTGCGCGCGAGGGCCACACCATCGAGGCGGTCGGCATCGGCGCGGCCGGTTACGTCGACGACAAGCGCGCGACCGTGCTCTTCGCGCCCAACATCGACTGGCGCCACGAACCGCTCAAGGACGAGGTCGAACAGCGTGTCGGCCTCCCCGTCGTCGTCGAGAACGACGCGAACGCCGCGGCCTGGGGCGAGTACCGCTTCGGCGCGGGCAAGGGCCACGACGACGTCATCTGCATCACGCTCGGCACCGGTCTCGGTGGCGGCATCATCATCGGCAACAAGCTGCGGCGCGGACGCTTCGGCGTGGCCGCCGAGTTCGGCCACATCCGGGTCGTCCCGGACGGTCTGCTCTGCGGCTGCGGCAGCCAGGGCTGCTGGGAGCAGTACGCCTCCGGCCGCGCCCTGGTGCGGTACGCCAAGCAGCGCGCCAACGCGACCCCGGAGAACGCCGCCGTCCTGCTGTCGCTCGGCGACGGCACGGTCGAGGGCATCGAGGGCAAGCACATCAGCGAGGCCGCCCGCCAGGGCGACGCGGTGGCCATCGACTCGTTCCGCGAACTGGCCCGGTGGGCCGGCGCGGGCCTGGCCGACCTGGCCTCCCTCTTCGACCCGTCCGCCTTCATCGTCGGCGGCGGAGTCTCCGACGAGGGCGAGCTGGTCCTGGACCCGATCCGCAAGTCGTTCCGCCGCTGGCTGATCGGCGGCGAGTGGCGTCCGCACGCCCAGGTCCTCGCCGCCCAGCTCGGCGGCAAGGCCGGACTGGTCGGCGCCGCCGACCTGGCCCGCCAGGGCTGATCCACCGCACACGATCCGAACGGACGCCCGCCGTGCCCCCAGGGGCGCGGCGGGCGTCCGTCGTATCGTGGCCCGCATGGTTCTGACGCCGCTGCCCGACTCCCGTACCGAGGACGACGGATCGGCCGTCGTCCGCGTCCTCAGCTACAACATCCGCTCGATGCGCGACGACCCCGCCGCACTGGCACGCGTCATCCGCGCCTGCGCCCCCGACCTGGTGTTCGTCCAGGAGGCGCCGCGCTTCTTCCGCTGGCGCAAGGCCGCCGCCCGGCTCGCCGCCGCGACCGACCTGGTCATCCTCTCCGGCGGTGCCACCGCCGCCGGCCCTCTGCTGCTCTGCTCCCTGCGCGCCACCGTCGAACGCACCGAGGACGTCCTGCTGCCGCGCACCCCCGGGCTGCACCGCAGAGGCTTCGCCACGGCCGTGGTCCGGATCGCCGGGACCCGGCTCGGCGTCGTCAGCTGCCATCTGAGCCTGCGGCCGGACGAACGCCTCGCCCAGGCCCGGGCGCTGCTGGAGCGGGTGGATGCGATGGGCGCGGAGCGCACGGTGGTGGGCGGCGACCTCAACGACCAGCCTGCCGGAGGGGCGTTCCGGCTGCTCGCCGGGCGGCTCCAGGACTGCCGGGAGGTCCGGCCCTGGGGAGGGGAGCACACCTTCCCTTCCGGCGGACCGGTGCGCCGCATCGACGCCGTACTCGCCACCGAGGGCATCGAGGTCCTCGGCTGCGGGGTCCCGGCCGGGCTGCCCGGCGTGGACGACTCCGATCTGCGGGCGGCCACCGACCATCTGCCGGTGCTGGCCGCCCTCCGGTTGCCCGCGGCGGCGCGCCGGTCCGGCGGTCACCCGGCCTGACCGGTCCGGCGGGCGACCGTCACCGGCCCGGCGGTTCCCCGGCACCGGTCGCCCGGGTCGGTCCGCCGGCCTCAGACGACGGCGCCGTGCCCCGGGTCGCCCAGGTCCTCGTCGTCGTCGTGGGGCATCCGGGCCACCAGCGTCGCGCAGCCGCCGAGGAACCCGCCGATGCACACGGTCGTCAGCCACCAGGTCATCTCCCAGCCCAGCAGCACCGCGAGCAGCATCAGCACCGGCGAGCCGACGACCCCGAGCCAGGCGAACTTCGACGCGGCGTCGGCCTCCGGGAGCGGCGGCGGCTCCGGCGGCACGAAGTGCCCTTCCGCGTCGCCGTCGTCGCCCCCGCCGGAATCCCCGTCCGGCAGCACATGGTCGCGCGGGCCGCCGACGCCGGGGGCGAAGACCACCGAACTGCCCAGCCCGCTCTTTCCGTTGCCCTTGTCCGCCGGGGGCGCGGGCCGGTCCCCGTCGTCCGTGACGTTGATCAGGTCCTCGTCCGGCAGGGCGAGGTCCTTCACCGGCTTGAAGGGCTTGGCGCCCGGCGGGTCCGGCGGCTCCTCGCCGTAACCCGCGACGATCGCGGCCCACGCGGCGTCCTCGTCCAGCGGGCGCACCTCGTCCGGGCGCGTCCCGGCCGGCGGGGGCTCCTCGTCCGTGCTGCCGGGAATCCCGGGAGCGGCGGTCTGCCCCTCCACCTTCGGCGGTTCGCGCTCCTCGTCACTGCCCGTGCGATCCGCGTCCTGCTCAGCCACCGGACGTACTCCCCTTCTCCGCGACGCCGGATGCGAGACGGACGAGGAACCGGTGGCTCTCGTCGAAGATCCGCTCCGCGTCATGGTCCAACGTCGCGACGTGGTAACTCTGTTCCAGCAGCACCTCCTCGACGTCCCGCGAGGACACCCGGCCCAGGACGCGGGCCGTGTCGGCGGGCGGCACCACGTGGTCCTGCGAGCTGTGCAGCAGCAGCAACGGCTGTGTCACCTGCGGGAGTTCGGTGTCGACGATGGCGAGGAACCGGCGCAGCGAATGGGCGCAGTGCAGCGGGACCCGGTCGTAACCCACCTCGTACCCGCCCTCCAGCGCGATGTCCCCGGCCAGGCCCTTCGTCGTACGGACGAGGTGGCGGGCGACCGGCAGCGCGTACGCGGACAGGCCGTGCACCTTGTTCGCCGGGTTGACCAGCACCAGACCGGCTACCGCGTCGCCGTGGCGCGCGGCGAGCCGCAGCGCCAGCGCCCCGCCCATGGAGAGGCCGAAGACGAAGACCCGCGCACACCTGGCGAGCAGTACGCGCAACTCCCGGTCCACCTCGGCGTACCAGTCCTGCCAGCCGGTGACGGCCATGTCCTCCCAGCGGGTTCCGTGGCCCGGCAGCAGCGGCAGCGAAACGGTGTACCCGCGCGCGGCCAGGTAGTCGGCCCACGGGCGCAGTGACTGGGGTGATCCGGTGAAGCCATGACAGAGAAGGACGCCGACCTCTCCGCCCTCGTGGCGGAACGGCTCGGCTCCAGGGAGAACCGGCACCGGTGACTCCTGTTCGTGAGGCTGGGCTCGGGCGGGGGAGTGCGTGAGGGCTTGCGAGGGGGCGTACGGGGCACCCGCGAGAAGAATGACTTCACCGTACGCGACCGGGCCGACACCGACCAGGGCCGTCGCCCCACCGGCACCGGGCTGCGCCCCGCACCGTGCGGCAGCGGCGGCCTGCCCGCGGGTAGGGTCGGTGACACAGGACACAGGAGGCACCCGAGTTGATCTACGGCGCGATGCACTTCTCCCTCGGGGGATCCCTGAAGCTCGCCTTCAGGCCGTGGGTCGAGGGCCTGGAGAACATCCCCCTCACCGGTCCGGCGATCCTCGCGAGCAACCATCTGTCCTTCTCCGACTCCTTCTTCCTGCCGGCCGTGCTGGACCGCAAGGTCACCTTCATCGCCAAGGCCGAGTACTTCACCGCTCCCGGAGTGAAGGGCAAGCTCACCGCGGCCTTCTTCAAGGGCGTCGGCCAGCTGCCCGTCGACCGCTCCGGAGCCAGGGGCGCCGGCGAGGCCGCGATCCGGGCGGGCATCAAAGTGGTCGAGGACGGCGGGCTCTTCGGCATCTACCCCGAGGGCACCCGCTCGCCGGACGGCCGCCTCTACCGCGGCAAGCCCGGCGGGCTCGCCAGGGTGGCGCTGGCCACCGGCGCCCCGGTCATCCCGGTCGCGATGATCGGCACGGAGAAGATCCAGCCGCCCGGCCAGGTCATTCCCAAGCTGCTGCGTCCCGGCATCAGGATCGGCGAACCGCTGGACTTCTCCCGCTATCAGGGGATGCAGGGCGACCGGTTCATCCTGCGTTCACTGACGGACGAGGTCATGTACGAGATCATGAGGCTCTCCGGCCAGGAGTACGTGGACGTCTACGCGACGGCCGCCAAGCGCCGGATCGCCGACGAGGCCAAAGCGGCGGCCCAGGAACAGAAGCACGCCGCCCAGGACCAGAAGCGGACGGCGCTGGAGCAGAAGCAGGCGGCGCGGGACGAGAAGCAGCGTTCGACGGGGCGACCGCCCGCACCGTAGCGTGCGGTCGCGGGCGGGCGGCCGGTGGGCCTGTAGCCCGCGGCGCGGCAGGGGCCCGCGGCAGAGGCGGGGAAGGAAGGTCCGGCCGGCGGGGGCGCGGACCACGGGGGTGGGGGAGATGACCGGACGCGAGCGGGTCGTACGGATGTCGGTCGAGCAGCCGCTGTGGCGCGCGCTCACCGGGTACCGGGTGCTGACGACCCTCTACGCCCTGGCGCTGGCCGTGATGGGCCGCACCGAGTTCGAACGGCCCGCGGTCGCTTTCGGGTTCCTCGCCGTGATGGCGGTGTGGACGCTGCTCACCCTGCCCCGGGTCGCCAACGCGGCGAGCTGCACTCGGCCGTTCCTCGGCGCGGATCTGGTGGTGGCGCTCACCGGCATCCTGCTCACCCCGGTCGCCGATCTCGACGCCCGGCACCTCGACGGTTCGACCCTGCCGTCGATCTGGACCGCCGGAGCGGTGCTCGCCTTCGCGCTGAAGGGCGGCTGGCGGTGGGCGGCCTTCGCGTCCACGCTCGTCGCGGGCGCCAACATCGTCGAGCGCGGCGAGCCCAGCCGGGACACCTTCCACAACGTCCTGCTGGTCTGGGTCGCCTCCATCGCGATCGGGTACGTCGTCGAGGTCGCCCGGGCCAGTGAGCGCACCCTCGCACGGGCCCTGGAGATCGAGGCCGCGACCCGCGAGCGGGAGCGGCTGGCCCGCGACATCCACGACAGCGTCCTCCAGGTCCTCGCCATGGTCCAGCGCCGGGGCAACGCCCTCGGCGGCGAGGCGGCCGAACTGGGCCGGATGGCCGGGGAACAGGAGATCGCCCTGCGTACCCTCGTCTCCAGCGGCCTGCTGCCCACCACCCGGGTCTCCGAGGACTCCTCGCTCGGCGCCGTC
The DNA here is from genome assembly GCF_036188265.1 of Streptomyces sp. NBC_00247. Classification (NCBI taxonomy): domain Bacteria; kingdom Bacillati; phylum Actinomycetota; class Actinomycetes; order Kitasatosporales; family Streptomycetaceae; genus Streptomyces; species Streptomyces sp. NBC_00247. The sequence continues at coordinate 5,408,069 of NZ_CP108093.1, forward strand.
GTCCGCACGGTCGCCCCGGAGGAGCCGTCCGACGGTGCCCCCGACACCGATCTGCGGACCCTGCTCGCCCCGCACGCGGGCTCCCGGGTCAGCTTCGCGGAGCCCGGCGCCCCGGTCCTGATGCCGTCCGCCGCGGCGAGGGAGCTGGCCGCCGCCACGGGCGCCGCCCTGGACAACGTACGCGCGCACGCCGGGCAGGACGCGCAGGCGTGGATCCTGGTCGAGGACGAACCCGGCGAGGTGGTCGTCACGGTCCGGGACGACGGACCGGGTATCCCGGAAGGACGGCTGGCCCAAGCCGAGGGCGAGGGCAGGCTCGGCGTGGCCCTCTCCATACGCGGGCGGCTGCGCGATCTGGGCGGCACGGCGGAAGTGATCTCGGTACCGGGCCAGGGCACCGAGGTCGAGTTGAAGGTTCCGAAGGTCCCACGGGGGAAGGCAGGATCGATCCGATGAGTACACCCACAGCACCGGGCACACCGGCAGCACCTGACGCACCGGCAGCACCAGGCGCACCGGCAGCACAGGACAGACCGGACGCGGCGGCCGCGCCGGGGCCCCGGCCGCAGACGCACGCCGACGGCACGGTCATCAGGGTCATGGTGGTGGACGACCACCCGATGTGGCGCGACGCCGTCGCCCGTGACCTCGCCGAGTCCGGCTTCGACGTCGTCGCGACCGCGGGCGACGGCCCGCAGGCCGTCCGCCGGGCCCAGGCGGTCCGGCCCGACGTCCTCGTGCTCGACCTGAACCTGCCGGGCCTGCCCGGTGTCCAGGTCTGCAAGGAGCTCGTGGCGCACCACCCGGGCCTGCGGGTACTGGTGCTCTCCGCCAGCGGGGAGCACGCCGACGTGCTGGAGGCGGTGAAGTCCGGGGCCACCGGCTATCTCCTCAAGTCCGCCAGCACCCAGGAGCTGATCGAGGCGGTCCGCTCCACCGCGGTCGGCGACCCCGTCTTCACCCCCGGGCTGGCCGGGCTCGTCCTCGGCGAGTACCGCAGGCTCGCCTCCGATCCGGCCCCGGCGGCCCCCGACGATCCGAAGGCGCCGCGCCTGACCGACCGGGAGACCGAGGTGCTCCGGCTGGTCGCCAAGGGACTGTCGTACAAACAGATCGCGGAGCGCCTGGTGATCTCGCACCGCACGGTCCAGAACCACGTCCAGAACACCCTCGGCAAGCTCCAGCTGCACAACCGGGTGGAGCTGGTCCGGTACGCCATCGAGCGGGGCCTGGACGACGTCTGAGCAGAGCCCGGCGCCCCGGCCGCCGCCGAGCGGCACACCCGGGGCCCGGGCCGTATATTCGCGGTGACCGGAGCATGTGCCGTACCGCAGCACCAACGGGAGACGTCGTGGAAATCCTGGCATTCGGTGTGCAGGCCGACGAGAAGCCCCTGATCGAGAAGGCGTTCGCCGGAAAACACGAGGTCCGCTGTCTGGAGGTGTTCCTCACCCCGGACACGGCGGCCATCGCCGCGGGGTACGAGATCATCTCCACCAGCGTCAACGCCGACCTCGGCGCCAAGGTCCTCGAAACCCTGGCGGCGGGCGGCACGCGGATGATCGCCCAGCGCTCCACCGGCTTCAACAACATCGACCTGGGCGTCGCCGACAGTCTCGGACTGCGCGTCGCCCGGGTCTCGTACTACTCGCCCCACTCCGTCGCCGAGTTCGCCTGGACCCTGGCGATGGCCGTGAACCGCAAGGTCATCCGGGCGGCGACCCGGACCCGCGACTTCGACTTCCGGCTCGCCGGACTCCTCGGCCGGGACATGCACGGCCGGACGGCGGGCGTGATCGGCACCGGCAAGATCGGCGAGGCGTTCACCCGGATCGCCCACGGTTTCGGCATGAACCTGCTCGGCTGGGACGTCGCGGAGAACCCCGCCTGCGTGGAACTGGGCATGCGGTACGTCGAGAAGGACCAGCTCTTCGCCGAGGCCGATCTCATCAGCCTGCACGTCCCCCTGCTGCCCGCGACCCACCACCTCATCGACCAGCGGGCCATGGCGCTGATGAAGCGCGACGCGATCCTCGTCAACTCCAGCCGCGGCGGACTGGTCGACACCCGTGCGCTGGTCACCGAACTCCGCTCGGGCCACTTCCTGGGCGTCGGCCTCGACGTGTACGAGGAGGAGGCCGGGCTCTTCTTCCTGGACAAGTCGCTGGAGGGCATCGACGACGACACCCTCGCCCGGCTGCTGACCTTCCCGAACGTCCTGGTCACCTCGCACCAGGCCTACTACACGGAGGACGCGGTCGGGCAGATCATCGACGCCACCGCCGCAAACGTGGACGACTACCTCTCCGGACGCCGCGGCGACAACGTCCTGGTACCGGCGGCCCCGGAGGGGTGAGCGAGCTGCGGGAGCCGGTGCCCCGGGCGCGGGGTACCGGCTCCCGGGCGTTCAGCCGCGTACGGGCAGCCCCGCCAGCAGCTCGGTGACGATCGCCGAGCCCCGCAGCGTCAGCACCGACTCCGGGTGGAACTGCACCGAGGCGAACCCGTCGCCGCGCAGCGCGTGGAGCTCGCCGGTGGCCCCGTCCCGGCTCACCTCGATGCCGTGCGCGCCCAGCTCGGCGGCTGCCGCGTCGTCGCACCGCGCCGCGAAGCTGTTGTAGAACCCCACGGTCTCCGGCCGGCCGAACAGCTCGATCCGCGTCTGCGCCCCCTGATGCGGCTCCGCCTTGCGCACCACCTCCAGGCCCAGCTCCGCCGCGATCAGCTCGTGGCCCAGGCACACGCCCAGCAGCCCGTCCCGGTGGTCGCGCACCAGCTCGGCCGCGACGGAGCGCAGCAGCAGCATCTTGGCGTCGTGGGCATCGCCCGGGTCTCCCGGCCCGGGGCCCAGCACCACCGGCCCCCGGTGCGCCCGGACGGTCTCCCGCAGCCCGGGGGCGTCGAAACGGAGCACCGACACGTCGAGCCCCGAGGCGCGCAGCAGATGCGCCAGCATCGAGGTGAAGGTGTCCTCGCCGTCCACCACCAGCGCGTGACCCGGCACAGCGGGGTTCCGCTCCTGCATCCGCAGCCAGAACGGCGCCAGCCCGCCCCGCCGGTCGTCCAGCGCGGACCGCACCCGGGGGTCGGTGGCCAGCCGGGGTCCGGACCGCTCCTCGCGCCGCCGGCCCGGCCGCGCCCCGAGAGCCGCCAGCACCCCGGCCGCCTTGGCGTGGGTCTCGGCGACCTCTCCGTCGGGGTCCGAGTGGCGTACGAGCGTGGCGCCCACGCCCACCGCGAGAGTGCCGTCGGCCGCGATGTCGGCGGTACGGATCAGGATCGGCGAGTCGAGGGTCTGGGCGCCGTTCGCGTCCTGGCGCAGCAGAGCCAGCGCACCGCTGTAGTAGCCGCGGCCGGTGGGTTCGTACCGTCGGATCACCCGGCACGCGTTCTGCACCGGGGAGCCGGTGACGGTCGCCGCGAACATGGTCTCCTTCAGCACCTCGCGCACGTCCAGCGTCGACTTGCCGCGCAACTCGTACTCGGTGTGCGCGAGATGGGCCATCTCCCTCAGCCGGGGGCCGACCACCACCCCGCCCATGTCGCCGACCGTGCACATCATCTTCAGCTCCTCGTCGACCACCATGGAGAGCTCCTCGGTCTCCTTGCGGTCGCCGAGGAAGTCCAGCAGGCTCTCGACGGTCGGGCCTTCCGCCGGGTAGCGGTACGTCCCGCTGATGGGGTTCATCACCACCGTGCCGCCCGACATCCGGACGTGGACCTCCGGGCTCGCGCCCACCAGGGTCCGCCCTTTGGGGCCGCCGGTGTGCACCACGAACGTCCAGTACGCGCCGCGCTCGCCCTCCAGCAGTCTGCGGAACAGTGCCAGCGCGTCCGCCCGCCCGTAGCCGGGGATCTCGCCCCGGAAGGTGCGCCGGATCACGAAGTTCGCGCCCTGGCCCTGCCCGATCTCGTCCTCGATCACCCGGCGGACGATCCCCGCGTACTCCTCGTCCGGCACGTCGAAGGCGCCGCCCGTCACCCGCACTTCGTGCGGGGGCAGCGCCGCGAGCACCTCGGCCAGCGGCAGCGCGTACGCCTCGTCGGCGACCAGCACCGCGAGCGGCGTCCCGTCGTTCCTCACGTCGAAGCCGCGCTCGGCGATCTGCCGGTAGGGCACCAGGGCCAGTGAGGGGAGCTCGCCCACCGGCAGGTCGGCGAGGCGCGCCACCTGACGGACCTCGCCGGTCAGCACCTCCACGGTGTCGTGGTCGTGACCGGGCGTGCGGCGGCGCAGCAGGGCGAAGGGCGGTGCGTCGTCCTGGAGGAGGCGGTGGACGAGAGAGGCGGCGCGGTGCGGCATGAGGTTCCTTCCAAGGGGTTTCCCAGGGGAGAGGAACGGCTCCGCGAAAACGGAAAAAGGCCGCCCCTCGGGGGCGGCCTTCGCGAGATGTTCAGCGCGAACTGTCAGCGGGCCGCCGTCGAGCGGGCCACCACCAGTTCTGGGTCGTGTGCGTGAACATGGGGCGATCCTAGCGCCACCCGGGGCCGTGCGGACAACCCCTGCGACCACCGCGTGCCGTGCCGGAGGCGATCTCGACCCCCGCCCGCCATGCGAGCGAGCGTCTCAACTATTGAGCGGCCCGAATGGGTGCGTCCCGTGACCACGTAGGGTGGTGGCCGTGACCGTGAACGCCAATACCTCCGTCGCCGGTGGCAACACCTGGCGAGACCTTCCCGCGGCGCAGCAGCCCGAGTACCCCGACTCCGAGGCGCTGCGCGATGTACTCGCGGACCTCGCGTCGTATCCGCCGCTCGTCTTCGCCGGCGAGTGCGACCAGCTGCGCGCCCGCATGGGAGCCGTCGCCAAGGGCGAGGCGTTCCTGCTGCAGGGCGGCGACTGCGCCGAGGCCTTCGACGCCGTGTCCGCCGACCACATCCGGGCCAAGCTGAAGACGCTGCTCCAGATGAGCGCCGTCCTGACCTACGCGGCGGCCGTCCCGGTCGTCAAGGTGGGCCGGATCGCCGGGCAGTACTCCAAGCCGCGTTCCAAGCCGACCGAGACCCGCGACGGCGTCACCCTGCCGACCTACCGCGGCGACTCCGTCAACGGCTTCGAATTCACCGAGGCCGCCCGCGTCCCGGACCCCGAGCGCCTGAAGCGGATGTACCACGCGTCCGCTTCGACGCTGAACCTCGTGCGGGCCTTCACCACCGGCGGCTACGCCGACCTGCGCCAGGTGCACGCCTGGAACCAGGACTTCGTGCGGTCGTCGCCCTCCGGGCAGCGCTACGAGGCGCTCGCCCGCGAGATCGACAACGCCATGAACTTCATGAAGGCCTGCGGCACCGACCCGGCCGAGTTCAAGGCGGTCGAGTTCTACTCCTCGCACGAGGCCCTGCTGCTGGACTACGAGACGGCGCTGACCCGCACCGACTCGCGCACCGGCGAGCTCTACAACACCTCCGGCCACATGGTCTGGATCGGTGAGCGCACCCGCCAGATGGACGGCGCCCACATCGAGTTCGCCTCGAAGATCCGCAACCCGATCGGCATCAAGCTCGGCCCGACGACCTCCGTCGACGACGCGCTCGGCTACATCGACCGCCTGGACCCCGAGCGCGAGCCCGGTCGGCTGACCTTCGTCGTCCGCATGGGCGCCGACAAGGTCCGCGACAAGCTGCCCGAGCTGGTCGAGAAGGTCACCGCCTCCGGCGCGGTCGTCGCCTGGGTCACCGACCCGATGCACGGCAACACCTTCGAAGCCGCCTCCGGCCACAAGACGCGCCGCTTCGACGACGTCCTGGACGAGGTCAAGGGCTTCTTCGAGGTGCACAAGGGCCTGGGCACCCACCCGGGCGGCATCCACGTCGAGCTCACCGGTGAGGACGTCACCGAGTGCGTCGGCGGCGGCCACGAGATCCTCGTGGACGACCTGCACCAGCGTTACGAGACCGCCTGCGACCCGAGGCTCAACCGCAGCCAGTCGCTCGACCTGGCCTTCCTCGTCGCGGAGATGTACCGCGACCAGTAAGTCCTGAAGATCGCGGAACGCGACAGTGGGGCACGGATCCATGTGATCCGTGCCCCACGGGCATTCCGGGGCTTTTGCCCACCGGCTCCGATGGGTAAGGTAAGGGTTGCCTCACCGCGTCGGGAGGTGCTCCGCACGCTCCCCGGGAGGTGAACCGCATGTACGTCTGCTCCTGCTTCGGCGTCACCGAACAGCAGGTGAAGCAGCATGCGGCGGCCGGGGCCTGCACTCCCCGGCAGATCGCCTCCGCCTGCAAGGCCGGCACCGACTGCGGCGGCTGCGTCCGCCGCATCCAGGCGCTGCTGGGCCGCGGCGAGTCCCCGCGCCGGGAGCTGCTGGAACGTCGCGCCGACCCGTCGGCCGCCTCCGCGGGCCTGCCGGCCGCCGCGGACCCGCTGGAGACCGCGTACCCCGAAGCCGCCTGAGCTGAGCCGTACGCTTTCGCGCGATCCGTGGACGTCAGCCCTCCGGCTGCTCGATCTGCTGGGCGATGTAGAGGGGCTCGCCGAGCTTCTCCACCAGCTCCAGCTGGGTGTCCAGGTAGTCGATGTGGTGTTCCTCGTCCTCCAGGATCGACTCGAAGATGTTGGCCGAGGTGATGTCGCCCTTGGCCCGCATGACCTCGATACCGCGCTTGAGGCGGTCGATCGCCTCCACCTCCACCTGGCGGTCGGCCTGGAACATCTCCGTCACGGTCTGGCCGACCCGCACGTGGAAGAGGCGCTGGTAGTTCGGGAGGCCGTCGAGGAAGAGAATCCGGTCGGTCAGGATCTCCGCGTGCTTCATCTCGTCGAACGACTCGGCCCGGGTGTACTTGGCGAGCTTCGTCCAGCCGAAGTTGTCCTGCATCTTCGCGTGCAGGAAGTACTGGTTGATGGCAGTCAGTTCGGCCGTCAGCTGTTCGTTCAGGAACTCGATGACCTCGGGGTCGCCCTGCATCGCAGAGGCTCCTTCCAACCGGTGTACCGGACAGTTGCGCAGATCCTCGCACCGCACCCCCCGGGCGTCCAGTAAGTGCATGCTTAGTACGAGTTGCGCCATTCGCTTCGTCCCTGGTCATCACCACCCCTGCCTGTCTGTCACCATGGAGGCATGGGTCAGCCGGAGAGTGAGGGGTACCGCGCAGCGGGGCAGTCCGAGCTTCCGCCGGGCCAGCGACTGCAACGCGGGTGGCCGGTGACCCACTATGGTCCCGTACCCAAATTCCGCCCCGAACGCTGGGAATTCCGGGTCTTCGGAGCCACCGCCGACGGTGAGAAGCGCTGCTGGAACCACGAGGAGTTCTCGGAACTCCCGTTCTCCTCGGTCGTCGCCGATCTGCACTGCGTGACCAAGTTCTCCATGCTGGGCTCCGAGTGGGGCGGCGTGCCCGCCTCGGTCGTCCTCGGTCTCGCCCCGCCCGCCGACGACGTCACCCATGTGATGGTCTGGGCCGAGTACGGCTTCTCCTCGAACCTCCGGCTCGCCGACTTCGCCTCGGAGCGCACCCTCTTCGCCACCCACAAGGACGGCGAACTCCTCACCGCCGAGCACGGCTTCCCACTGCGCCTGGTCGTCCCGCACCTGTACGCCTGGAAGGGCCCGAAGTGGGTCCGCGGCGTCGAGTACATGACGGCCGACCGCCGCGGTTTCTGGGAGGAGCGCGGCTACCACAACATCGGCGATCCGTGGAGCGAGCAGCGCTACTCCTACCAGGAGAAGCCCGGCGACGGCCCGGAGCTCTGAGCCCGGGGCTTCCGAGACCGTGGCGTCCGAGACCGTGGGGTCCGAGCCCGCGCCCCGGCCCCGCAGGGGATCAGAGACTCGCGGAGGCCCGCAGTTCCTTGAGCCGCGCCACGTCCGCTGTGTGCCCCTCTTTCCCGCCCGGCGTCTCGATGACCAGCGGCACCCCGGCCGTCGCCGGGTGCGCGAAGAGCTCGCGGAACGGCTCCGCGCCGATGTGGCCCGAGCCGATGTTCTCGTGCCGGTCCTTGTGGGCGCCGGCCACGTCCTTGGAGTCGTTGGCGTGGATCAGCTTCAGCCGCCCCTCGCCGACCGTCTCCACCAGCAGGTCCAGGGTCTGCCGCATCCCGGACGGGCCCGCCAGGTCGTGGCCCGCCGCGTAGATGTGGCAGGTGTCCAGGCAGACGCCCAGCTTGGGGTGGGAGTCCAGCGCCTCGAAGTACGGCCCGAAGTCCCAGGTCCGCGAGCAGAGCGAGGACCCCTGGCCGGCGGTGGACTCCAGCAGGAGATCAGGATCGTCGTCGTGGGTCAGCTCGTCCAGCAGCGGGAGCATGTGGTCGCGCACCTGCGCCAGCGCCTGCTCCCGGGGCCGGCCGCCCGTCGCCGATCCGGTGTGGACGACGACGCCCAGCGCGCCGATCTCGCGCGCCCTGCGCAGCGAGTGCCGCAGGGACTCCACGGACTTCTCCACGGTCGCCTCGGTGTGCGAGCCGAAGTTGATCAGATACGGGGCGTGCACGTACACGGGCATGGACCGGGCCGCGCACTCCTCGCGGAACAGCTCGTCCTGGTCGGGCTTGCCCGCCGGGGTGGCCCAGCCGCGCGGGTTCGCCACGAAGACCTGGACGGTTTCGGCCGCCAGCTCGTCGGCGTACGCGATGCCGGTCCTCACCAGCCCGCCGGCCACCGGGACGTGTCCGCCCACCGGGTTGCGCACGGTCACAGTCCCTTGGTCCTGATGGTGACGGTCGATCCCTCGGCCGCCCGGCCGCCGCCCTCGACGGACTGGCCGGCGACCGTGTCGCTGAAGGAGAGGAACGGCCGGTCGACCTTGACCTCGAACCCGGCGTCCTGAAGGATCTCCCGCGCCTCGTCCACGTCCTTGCCGGTGACGTCCGGTACCTCGATCATCCGTGGGCCCTTGGACACGGTGAGCTGGACGGTGTCCCCCTCGGCCGCCTCGGCGCCGGGGTCGGGGGTCTGCTCGGCGACGTCTCCGGCCACCTCGGGGGAGTTGATCCGGCCGGGCTTCACCTCGGCCTTGAGCCCTTCCTCCTCCAGGGCGGCGGTGGCGTCCTCGACGGAGAGCCCGGAGACGTCCGGAACGTCGACGGGGGAGCCCTTGCTCACGACCAGCGCCACGGCGGAGTCCGGGTGGCGCCCGGTGCCGGCCCCGGGGTCCGTACGGACCACCTCGCCGCGCCCGACGTCCTCGCTGAACTCCCGGGTCACCATGCCCGGAGCCAGGCCGGCCTCCTTCAGGGTCCGGCGCGCGTCGGCCAGGGAGGTGCCCGCCACGTCCGGGACCTCCACGATCTCCGGGCCGCGCGAGACGACCAGTTTCACCGATTCGTTGCCCCTGACCCGGTCGCCGGGCGCGGGGTCGCTGCTGATCACCGAACCCCGGTCGACCGTGTCGCTGTAGGCCTTGTCGACGGACTTCACGTCGAGCCCGGCCTCGTCGAGCCGCTTCTCGGCGGCCTCCTGGGGCTGGCCGAGGAGCGAGGGGACCTGGGTGAACTGACCCGAGTTGATGTACCAGACACCGCTGCCGACCAGCAGCACCACCACCAGGGTGGCGACCGAGGCCCAGACCCTGCGGCGCGGGCCGCCCCCGGGACGTTCCGCCCGCCCGGTCCGACCGTTCCGCCGGGGCCGCAGGGGCGCGTCCGAGGGGGTGACGGTGGCGGGCATCTCCAGCCGGCTCGTCCGGTCGGTGGCGCCCCGGCCCTCGGCCACGGCACGGGGCAGCACGCTCGTACGGTCCTCGGCGCCGGAGGCGGCCGGGGCGAGCGCCTGCGGCGGTACGGCGTCCAGCTCGGCGTCGCTGAGCAGGGCCCGGGCTTCGAGGGTCTCGGAGAGCAGCACCACCGCGTCCTGCGCGCGGGCCCGGGCGTCGCGCGCGGTGGCCCCCGCGACCAGCGCGTCCAGCGCCGGGGAGAGCCCGGGCACGGCGGCGGACGGCGGGGGGACGTCCTGGTTGAGGTGCTGGTAGATGATCTGGGCGGCGTTCTCGCCGGTGTGCGGCTTGGTGCCGGTCAGCATCTCGTACAGCACCACACCGCAGGCGTAGACGTCCGAGCGGGTGTCCGCCGTGCCGTGCTCGATCTGCTCCGGGGCGAGGTAGGACACCGTGCCCAGCAGGGATCCGGTGGTGTCGGTGGCGGTGCCGACCGCGCGCACCAGCCCGAAGTCGGCGACCTTCACCCAGCCGTCGTCCCCGATCAGGACGTTCTCCGGCTTCATGTCGCGGTGCACGAACCCGGCCCGGTGCGCGGCGCCCAGCGCGGCCAGCACCGGCTCCAGGATGTCGAGCGCGGCGCGCGGCTGGAGGGCCCCGCGCTCCCGCAGCACCTCACGGAGCGTGCAGCCCGCGACGTACTCCATGGCGAGGTAGACGTAAGCGCCCTCGGCACCCTGGTCGAAGACGGAGACCACGTTGGGGTGCGCGAGGCGTGCCACCGACTTCGCCTCACGGATGAAGCGTTCGACGAAGGAGGCGTCGGCCGCGAGCGCGGGGTGCATCACCTTGAGGGCGAGCACCCGGTCGAGCCGGATGTCCACGGCCCGGTAGACCGTGGCCATCCCGCCCACGGCGATGCGCGCCTCGACGCGGTAGCGGCCGTCGAGCAGCCGTCCGAGCAGCGGGTCCTGGAGGGTCGTGTCCACCCGACGAGTCTACGAGCCGCCGCGGACACCCCGGGCGCCCCGGAGCGGGCCCGGGGCCGTATCGCAGCCGAGCCGTGACACGCAGGACCCCTCAGAACGCCGGGCGCTCCGGGTCCAGGACCGCGCGGCCCTCCACCGGGGAGGACGCATCGGCGAAGTGCCGGCGGGGGATGCGGCCCGCCCGGCGGGCGAGACGGCCGCCGTCCACCGCGTGCCGCATCGCCGACGCCATCAGCTCCGGCTCCTGGGCCCGGGTCACCGCCGAGGCGAGCATCACGGCCGCGCACCCCAGCTCCATGGCCAGCGCCGCGTCCGAGGCGGTGCCCGCCCCGGCGTCCAGGATCACCGGGACCCCGGCCCGCTCCACGATCAGCTCGAAGTTGTGCGGGTTGCGGATGCCGAGCCCGGAGCCGATGGGGGAGCCGAGCGGCATGACCGCCGCGCAGCCCACGTCCTCCAGCTTCCGTGCGAGGACCGGATCGTCGTTGGTGTAGGGCAGCACCGTGAACCCGTCGTCGACCAGGATCTCCGCCGCGTCCAGCAGCTCGACGGGGTCCGGCAGCAGGGTCCGCTCGTCGGCCACCACCTCCAGCTTGACCCAGTCCGTGCCGAGGGCCTCCCGGGCCAGCCGGGCGGTCAGCACCGCCTCGCCCGCGGTGAAGCAGCCCGCCGTGTTGGGCAGCACCCGGATCGAGAGGCGCTCCAGCACGGAGAGGACCGAGCCCTGCACGGTCGGGTCCAGCCTCCGCATCGCGACGGTGGTCAGCTCGGTGCCGGACGCGACGAGCGCCCGCTCCAGCACGTCCAGGCTGGGGGCGCCGCCGGTACCCATGATCAGCCGGGACGAGAACTCGTGTCCGCCCAGGTGGAAGAGATCGTCGGACATGGTCAGCCTCCCTGCACCGCGGTGAGGACCTCGACGCGGTCGCCCCCGGCGAGCGGGGTGGTGTCCCACGCCGAGCGCGGCACCACGCTCTCGTTGACGGCGGCGGCGACCCCCGAGGGAGCCCGGGTCAGGGACGCCACCAGGGAGCCCAGGGTGGTGCCGGCGGCGACCTCGCGCGGGTCACCGTTGACGGAGACGGACACCCCGCGGGTCACGGCGGTCGGTCCGGACAGGTGGTCGGTCATGCGTACTGCTCCTCGCGCGCGGGGACGGTGGGGGTGGTGAAACGGTCCGGCGCGAACGGGCGGGCCACCTCCGGCAGCTCGCCGGTGGTCAGCGCGTGCGCCATGACGTCGCCGGTGACCGGGGTCAGCAGCACCCCGTTGCGGTGGTGGCCGGTGGCGACCAGCAGGCCCGGCAGCGCGGTCGGGCCGAGCACCGGCGCGTTGTCCGGGGTGGCGGGACGCAGCCCGGCCAGGGTCTCGGTGAGCGGGAGCTCGGTGATGCCCGGTACCAGCTCGTGGGCGTCGCGCAGCAGCTCGTACACCCCGCCCGCCGTCACCGTGGTGTCCCAGCCCATTTCCTCGCTCGTCGCGCCGACGACCAGCTCGCCGTTCTCGCGCGGTACGAGGTACAGGTCCTGGCCCCGCACCACCGCGCGCACGGTCCGGCTGAGGAAGGGGGCGTACGCACGCGGCACGGTCAGCCGCAGCACCTGGCCCTTCACCGGGCGCACCGGCGGGGCGACACCCTCCGGCAGCCCGGGGAGCCTGCCACTGAGGCTCCCGGCGGCCAGCACGACCTGCCCGGCCGAGACCGCGGTGCCGTCCGCGAGCAGCGCCCCGGACGCCCGGCCGCGCGCCACCTCCAGCCGCTCGCAGGGGCTGCGGTGGAAGACCACCCCGGCCCGTTCGCAGGCCGCCAGCAGCGCCGCCGCCAGTCGGCGGGGGTCGACCTGGTGGTCGCCGTCCACCCGCAGCCCGCCCCGTACGCCCGGCGCCAGCATCGGCTCCAGCCGCCGGCATTCGCGCCCCGAGAGCCACTGCGAGTCGAGCCCGGACCGCTCCTGGAGGGCGTGCAGTTCGCGCAGGTGCGCCCGGTCGTCGGAGTCCAGCGCCACCGCGAGGGTGCCGCAGGCGCGGAAGCCCGTCTCCCGGCCACTCGCCGCCTCCAACTCCGCCACGAAGTCCGGGTAGCGCGCGGCGGAGGCGAGGTTGAGCCCGAGCAGCACCTGCTCGCCGTAGTGGAGTTCGGTGACGGCGGCCAGCATCCCGGCCGCCACCCGCGCGGCGCCGCCACCCGGTTCCGGATCGGCGACCGCGGTCCGCAGCCCCGCCCGTGTGGCCCGCCAGGCGGTCACCAGGCCGATGATGCCGCCCCCGACGACGAGCACGTCGTACGAGGGCCCCCGGCGGCCGGCGGCAGTCGTGGCCCCGCTTTCGGCGGAAGCCGGTTCCCGTGAAGTACGCATGGATGTCCAGCCCCTCCCTTCGCCGGCATGACCCGGATCAGGTTCGTACGGTCGGAGGCCGCCAGCCTCCCTCTCAGCCCGGTTCGTCCGGGCTCCCGCGAGTGTCTTTGCCCGGCCACCCTAGACCCCGGCGTCCGAGCCGCACGAAGGAGCCGCCGTTGAGCCGGGCCGACCCCTTGAACTGGCGGGGAGTCAGGTGCTTAAGGTGGGTACGTGAGCGAACAGAGCGACCAGCGGGCGCCGGAGCACGGCGTCGTCATCGTCGGAGCGGGCATGGCGGGAGTGCAGACCGCCGTGGCGCTGCGGGACGAGGGCTACACCGGGCCCGTCACCCTGATCGGCGCGGAGCCCCACCAGCCCTACGACCGGCCGCCGCTCTCCAAGGCCGTACTGCTCGGCACCGCCGAACACTCCGCCTTCGGCATCGACTTCGAGGCCCTCGGCGTCCGCCTGCGCCTCGGGCTCTCCGTCGACGGCGTGCGTCCCGCCGACCGGGAGGTGGACACCGAGGCAGGCCCGGTGCCGTACGACGTGCTGGTCCTCGCCACCGGAGCCGAACCCCTGACGCTGCCCGGCTCCGAAGGGATTCCCGGCGTCCACCTGCTGCGCACCGTCGACGACGCCGCGCGGCTGCGGCCCGTCCTCGCCGAGAAGCACGACGTCGTCGTGGTCGGCGCGGGCTGGATCGGCGCCGAGTTCGCCACCGCCGCCCGTGCCGCAGGCTGCGCGGTCACCGTCGTGGAGGCCGCGGCCCGCCCGCTCGCCGGGGTACTGCCCGCCGAGGTCGCCGCCCCCATGGCCGACTGGTACGCCCGAGGCGGCGCCACGCTCCTCACCGGCGTCCGGGTCGACCGCGTCGAGACCGGCGCCGTGGTCCTCGCCGACGGGCGCAGGCTCCCGGCCGGCGCCGTGGTCGTCGGCATCGGCGCCCGCCCCGCCACCGACTGGCTCGCCGGCTCCGGCATCGCGCTCGGCGCGGACGGATCGGTCACCGCCGACGCCGCGCTGCGCACCTCGGCGCCCGGGGTGTACGCCGTCGGCGACTGCGCCTCGTACCCCTCCGCGCGCTACGGCGCACGGCTGCTGGTCCACCACTGGGACAACGCGCTCCAGGGCCCGCGTACCGTCGCCGCGGGCATCGCGGGGCCGGCCGCGGGGGGCGGGGCCCCGGAACCGTACGACCCGGTGCCGTACTTCTGGTCCGAGCAGTTCGGCCGCTTCGTCCAGTACGCCGGGCACCACGCGGACGCCGACACCCTGCTGTGGCGCGGCGACCCCGCAGACGGGGAGTGGACCGTGCTCTGGCTGCGCGACGGCGCGCTCGTCGCCCTGCTGGCGGTCGGCCGTCCGCGCGATCTCACCCAGGGACGCAGGCTCCTCGCCTCCGGCGGGACCGTCGACCCCGAGCGGGCCGCAGACCCCGCCGTACCCCTGAAGTCCGCCGTCCTCTGAGCCCCCGGCGGGGACCCGGGACCGGCCCCCACGCACCCGGCCGGCCCGTGCCGGACCCCGGTGCGACCTGCGCGGACGCCATCCTGACACGGTCCGTACGGTCGGCCCGGCTACCGGCTGTCGGTCCCAGATGGCACGCTTGTCCTCGTGACCCAGATTGACGCAAAGATCGATGCTCTCGTCCCTGCCTGGCTCCACCTCCCCGACATCGCGGAACTCCTCGACGTCGAGGTGACGCGTGTGCGGCAGTTGGTCAAGGAAGGCCAGCTGATCGCCGTGCGTCGCGGTGAGAACCGGACACTCCAGGTGCCCGCCGCCTTCATCGACGGCGACAAGGTGGTCAAGGGCCTCGCGGGGACCTTGACGCTCCTGAGGGACGACGGCTATTCCGACGAAGAGATGCTGGACTGGCTCTTCACCCCCGACCCGAGCCTGCCCGGCACCCCCGCGCAGGCGCTGAGCGAGAATCGCGGGACGGAGGTGAAGCGCCGCGCCCAGGCGCTCGCCGTCTGACCGAGACGACCGCACACGTGGTCGCGGGCCGTGCTCTCCACGGCCCGCGACCACGGTGACCCACGGGGGGAAAACCTTCATGACCACGCCGCGCCAGCCGCTCGCCGACGCCCGCCTCTACCTGTGCACCGACGCCCGCAGGCGCCAGGGCGACCTTCCCGAATTCCTCGACGCCGTCCTCACCTCCGGAGTGGACATCGTCCAGCTGCGCGACAAGGGCATGGAGGCCGCCGAGGAGCTGGAGCACCTCCAGGTGTTCGCGGACGCCTGCGCACGCCACGGCAAGCTCCTCGCCGTCAACGACCGCGCCGACATCGCCCACGCCGTCGGCGCCGACGTGCTCCACCTCGGGCAGGGCGACCTGCCGGTCCCCGCCGCCCGCGCGATCATCGGCGGGACCCCGCTGATCGGCCGCTCCACGCACGCCGAGGCCGAGGTGGACGCCGCCGTCGCGCAGCCCGGCGTCGACTACTTCTGCACCGGCCCCTGCTGGCCCACCCCGACCAAGCCCGGCCGGCACGCTCCCGGGCTCGGTCTCGTGCGGTACGCCGCCTCGCTGGACCAGCCCCGCCCGTGGTTCGCCATCGGCGGCATCGACGCGGGCAACCTCGACGAGGTGCTGGACGCCGGCGCCCGGCGCGTCGTGGTGGTCCGGGCGATCACCGAGGCCGACGACCCCGCAGAGGCCGCGGCCGGCCTGGCGAAGCGGATCCTCGAACGCTGATCCCGCCTCCCGACCGACTCCGCCGTGGACCCGCGACGGGGGCGGTGCGCGCTGTCCGAGGCGTGGACAGCATTCACTGCAATACGGACAAATGTCCCTCTCTGGTTGGGGGACGGCCGCACCCTGGTTAATCTCGCGGTATGGCCTTTGGTACCTCTTCCACCCGGACGGACCGCGCGCGCACCGTGCGCGACCTGCTCGCGTCCGGCACGTCGTACTCCTTCGAGTTCTGGGCGCCCAAGACCGAGAAGGGCGAGCGGAACCTCTGGAACGCGCTGCGCCGGGTCGAGGCCGTGGGTCCCAGCTTCGTCTCCGTGACGTACGGAGCCGGTGGCTCCACCCGGTCCGGCACGGTCCGGGCGACGCAGCAGATCGCCGCCGACAGCACACTCACCCCCGTCGCGCACCTCACCGCGGTCAACCACTCCGTCGCGGAGCTGCGCAACATGATCGGGCAGTACGCCGACGCGGGGATCAGGAACATCCTCGCCGTGCGCGGTGACCCGCCGGGCGACCCGATGGGCGAGTGGGTCGAGCACCCGGAGGGTGTGCGGTATGCCGCCGATCTGGTGCGGCTCATCAAGGAATCCGGCGATTTCTGCGTGGGTGTCGCCGCGTTTCCCGAAATGCACCCGAGGTCGTCCGACTGGGAGACCGACGTCCGCCATTTCGTCGACAAGTGCCGGGCGGGCGCCGACTACGCGATCACCCAGATGTTCTTCGAACCCGGCGACTACCTCCGGATGCGTGAGCGTGTGGTCGCCGCGGGTTGCGATACGCCCATCATCCCCGAGATCATGCCGGTCACCAGCGTGAAGCAGCTCGAAAGATTTCCCCAGCTGAGCAACGCGGCCGTGCCCAAGGCCCTGGAAGAGCGCATCCACGCGGTCAAGGACGATCCCGCGGCTGTACGCTCCATTGGCATCGAGTTCGCAACGGAGTTCTGCGCGGAGCTGCTGTCCGAAGGTGTGCCCGGACTGCACTTCATCACGCTCAACAACTCGACGGCAACGCTCGAAATCTACGAGAATCTCGGACTGCACAAGCAGTCCTGACCGGCCGTACCCGTCTCCGATCCGGCGGCGGCGGCCGTAGAAGGGGGCGGGCGTGGGCTGGACGGTCCTCTACATCGCTTTCGGCGTGGTGGCGTTGTGGCTGCTGGGCGAGGTGCTTCTGCAGTACAAGGCGCGGCTGCGCTGGAGGCTTCTCGCCTTCTCCGGATTCCTCTGCGTGGTGCTCGGCGTCCTGATTCCGTCGGTTCTGGTCATCGCGCTCGGCGCGATCGCCTTCGCGGTCGGTCAGACCTACGTGACGCTCTCCTTCCGGCGGGGCTTCTCCACCGGCTGGGCCATAGGGGGCAGCCCCGGGGCCAGCCGCCGTCGCCGCGGCCGGCAGCCCTCCGCCAAGGAGGAGCCCGTCCTCGAAGTCTCCGGCCTGGAGTACGAGGAACCGGCCGCGCCTGTCGGGGACGACCCGGCCGCCGTGTACGAGCCGCAGCCGATGCCGGAGGAGACCGGCCAGTACGGCGTGTACAGCCCGAGCCCGTACGCGCAGCCGGACGGCGGCCAGGGGTACCAGGAGCAGCAGCAACCGGCCGACGCGCAGCCCCAGTACGCCGCCCACGACACGTACGGCGGCTACGGCGAGCCCGCGCAGAACCCCTCGTACAACGGCGGCTACGCCTACGGCACCGACCAGCACAGCTATGCGGCGTACTCCGACCCGTACATCGGTACCGGCGGCACGGCCGCTCCGACGTACGCGTCCTACGACGCCTACGGCAACGGTTATGACGCGGGGTCGGGCGGCGGCTACGCGAACCAGCAGCAGTACACCGAGCCGTACGCTGCCCCCCAGTACGGCTCGGACACCCCGCCGGGCGGTGTCTGGGTGCCGCAGCAGCGGGAGGGCGAGCAGTACGCGCAGGGCACGCCCGCCCCGTACGGCAGCGGCTATCCGGCCGGCGACGAGGGATACGGCAACGGCGGCTACGGCAACGACACCGGCCAGAACGAGCAGCACCGGTACTGACGCGGCACCACCACCGCCCCTGTGTGCGGCCCCTCCGGTGAGGGGGCGCACACAGGTGTCCTCCCCGCCGCGTCGCGTGCGGGGATGTCGGGCGCCCGGGTCACCGTGCCCGTTTCACCGCGATCCCTTGAAGCCGTCGCCTTCCACGATCAGCCCGGCGACCAAGGCGCCCGACATCCCGGCGTGCGCCGGACCGCCACCGGGGTGCGACCAGCCGCCCGCGAGGTACAGGCCCGGCAGCCGGGTGCGGTTGGCCGCGTGCAGCCGGGCCCCCGCGGCTCCCGCCAGCGCGGGCGGCGGCACCGAACCGCCGGCGGCCCCCGTCTGCGCCTCCGTCTCGGCGGGGGTGCGCACCTCGGTGTCCAGGACCCGCTCGCGCAGCCCGGGGACCGCCTTCCCGGCGGCGGCGATCACCGTCGCGGCGTACCGCTCGCGCAGCGCGGGGTCCTTCCAGTCCACCGGGCCGTGCGGGGCGACCGTGGCCACCAGCGTCACCGCCTCGTGGTCCTCGTCCGGCCGGGTCGCCGGGTCGTCCGGGCGCAGCACGGTGACCGTGGGCACCCCGGCGAGCCGCCCGGCGAAGAGTGCCTCCTGCTCCGCGGCTCCGTCCGGCGCGTGCACCACCGTCCGGTGCGGGGCCCCGGCGTCCCGGCCGCCGCGCAGGGAGAGCATCACGACGAGGCGGCCCGGCAGCGGTCCGGCCCCGGGGCGCGGCTGCACCGGAACATCCCCGGCCGCCCACACGGCCGTCCCCGGCACCAGGTCCGGGCGGGGGCGTACGCCCATGACCACGTGTCCGGCCTCGGACCGCGCACCGTCCGCCAGCTCCACCCCGGCCGCCCGGCCGTCCTTCTCCACGACCCGGACCACCTCCGCGCCGAACACGAACTCCACCCGCCGCGCCAGGCACCGCTCGTACAGCGCCTCGGCCAGCGCCCGCATCCCGCCCGCGACGTACCAGGTGCCGAAGGTCTCCTCCATGTACGGCAGCAGTGCGGCGCTCGCCGGAGCCTCACGCGGGTCGAGGCCGTACGACAGGGCGCAGCCGTCGAGCAGGGCGGCCAGCCGGGCATCGGCCAGCTCCCACGCGCCGACCTCGGCCAGGGTGGTGGCCTGCCGGGCCCCGCGCAGCAGCCGGCGCGTCCGGACGGCCGGGTACGGATCACGGCCGAGCACCTGCCAGTCCGGCCGCAGCGGCTCCTCCAGCAGCGGCCGGCGCGAGCGGTCCCAGGCGTCCCGGGCCCGGTCGAGGAACTCGCCCCACCGGGCTCCCGCGCCCCCGCCGAGCGCCCCGTCCAGGGCGGCGACCACCCCGGCCCGGGAGGCGTTGGGCAGCGAGACCCGGGTGCCGTCCGCGAAGACGTGATGGCTCGCCGGATCGACCTGGGTCAGCGTCACCCGCTGCTCCAGGGACTCCTTGCCGGTCTTGACGAAGAGGTCGCGCTGCACGGCCGGCAGGTGCAGCAGGGCCGGACCGGTGTCGAAGACGAAGCCGTCCCGCTCGTGCCGCCCGAGGGAGCCGCCGTACGTGTCCGACCGCTCGTACACCGTCACCCGGTGGCCTGCCACCGCGAGCCGGGCAGCCGCCGCCATGGCGCCCGTCCCGGCGCCGATCACCGCAATTCGTGCCATGCCGGTGACTTTATCGACCACCGGCGGACGCCCGGGCGCCAGGTCGCGCCGCCCGCCGGGACCGGCCGGGCGGTCAGCCGTCCGTCCGTCAGCCGTCCGTCCGTCAGCCGTCCGTCCGTCAGCCGTACGGCCAGCGTCGGCCGGCTCCGGCCGTCTCCCGCTCCTGCCGCCGCTGCGCCCGGCGGCGGAGGTAGCGGCGGATGCGGGAGGCGAGCAGGCAGAGCGCCAGCAGGCCGAGCACCAGCAGCACCGCCGCGACGGATGCCGCCGCCACCGGATGGAATATCGCGAAGGTGATGATCCCCGCCACGCCGAGGTCCTCCGCCGAGCTGACCACCACGTTGGAGACCGGCTCGGGGGAGGTGTTGACCGCCATGCGCGTACCGGCCTTGACCAGGTGACTCAGCAACGCCGTCGAACCGCCGACCGCCCCCGCCGCCAGCTCCGGCAGCGAACCGGAGCCGCCCGCCAGCAGCGCGGCGACGACCGCCCCGGAGACCGGCCTGACCACGGTGTGCACCGTGTCCCAGGCGGTGTCCAGGTACGGGATCTTGTCCGCCACCGCCTCCAGCAGGAAGAGCAGCGCCGCCACGACGAGGACGTCGGTGCGCTGCAGGGACGCGGGGACCTCGTCGGTGAGGCCGGTCGCGCCGAAGACGCCGAGGAGCAGGACCACCGCGTACGCGTTGATCCCGCTCGCCCAGCCGCTCGTGAAGACCAAGGGGAGTACGGACACGGAGGCGATCGTAGCCACCTCGCGGCGGCTGCGGATGAGCTCGCGCACACAGGTCTGAGTACGTGTACCCAGTGCTTCGGATGAGTAGGTACGCGGATGGGCCGCCACCCGCTCGGACGGAAGAGTGGAGGCACGGAAGGGGCACGGTGCCCGGACCGCCGGCACGGGGCGGCGGACGGTCCGTGCCTCCGACGCAACGGGGGCGCACGACGGAGGAGCCAGGGGCCACGGGGGACCCGGGTCACGGGGGAAGCTCCTCCGGCAGTACGCGGGACGCCGGTCCGGCGGGGTTCGAGGGGGATCGAACTCCGCCGGACCGGCGTCTTTTCCGCTGCCGCGGTACGTCCTGCCGCGGGCCGCCGCGCTCAGCGCCCGCTGACCCGGCCGTGCAGAAGCAGCGACAGCGCCGAGTGGACCTCGTCGAGCGACCGTTCGGGCTGGAAGGCCTGCCAGTCGAGGGCCGCCACCAGCACCATCCCGACCAGGGCGGCGGCGGTCAGCGGGATGTCGATCTCCGAACTCAGCTCGCCGTTCTCCACCCCGGCCCGCAGCTCGTCCTCCACCACGGCGACCGCCTCCTGGCGCACCACCAGGAGAGTCGCCTGCCAGGCCCGGTTGGTGCGCCAGAGCTCGGCCACGTACAGCTGGGTGAAGGCCGGGTAGCGGTCGATGAAGGCCAGACCCGCCCGGATCATCGCGTCCAGCGCGGCCACCCGGGTCCCGCCGCGGGCGGCGGTCTCGTCGGCAGCCGCCCGCAGCGCGGCGGTCAGCAGACCGACGCCGTGCCGCAGCAGCTCTTCGAAGAGCTCGGTCTTGCTCTTGAAGTTGTAGTACACCGTGCCCTTGGCCACTTTGGCCCGCTCGGCGATCTCGTCCACCGTGGTCGCCGAGAAACCCTTCTCGGCGATGAGGGTCACGGCCGCCTCGTAGAGCTTCTGCCGGGTCGCCTGGCGGCGCGTGGTGCCACTGCTTTCCATGCGGTCGATTCTCACAGGTCCGCCGGTGCTCCGAGCCCGTTCGCGCCGAGCCCGTTCACAGACTCAGCTCCGGGTGCAGCCGTTCCAGTGTCCACACCTGCTTGCCGCGGGCGGCGACGGCGGTCAGCGCGAGGGACCCCGCCGTGAACGCGGCCAGGACCGCGCAGCCCTGCAGGACGGGCCCGGACCCACCGCCGGTGATGAGCCGGCGCAGCGCGTCGACGACGTAGCTCATCGGCATCCAGGGGTGGATCGCCTCGAAGAAGCCGGGGCTGGTCCGGACGGGATAGGTGCCGCCGGCCGAGGTCAGCTGGAGCATCAGCAGCGCCAGCACCAGAATCCGTCCCGCGGCTCCGAACCGGGCGTTCAGCCACTGCACGATCGCGGCGAAGCAGCAGGTCACCAGGGCGAGGAAGGCGACCGTGGCCACCGGACGCGCCATCTCCAGGCCCAGCCCCCAGTGGAGTACCGACATCAGCGCGGCGACCTGGACCAGGCCGGTCGCGGCCACCGGCAGCCAGCCCGCGAACGCGGTCCGGCGGGCGGAGGCACCGGCCGCGAGGGCGCGTCGGTTCAGCGGCTGCACCAGCATGTACGCCACCATCGCGCCGACCCAGAGGGAGAGCGGGATGAAGTAGGGGGCGAAGCCGGTGCCGTAGTTCGGAGCGGCGTGCAGGGACGAGGAGGCGAGACGGACCGGGTCGGCCATCACGCCGGTACGCGCGTCGCGGTCGGCATCGTCGTAGTCCGGAATCCGGTCGGCCCCGTCGTTCAGACCCTCGGCGAGGGCGGTGGAACCGTCGCTCAGGCGGTGCAGCCCGCTGTCCAGGCCGGTGGCGCCGGTCTTCAGTTCGCCGACGCCGGTGTCCAGCGCGGTGGCCCCGGACTTCGCCGTGGACAGCCCGGTGTGCAGGGTCCCGGCGCCCTCGGCGACCCGCTGGGCGCCCGCGTTGAGGGAGTTGACCTTCGCCACCGCCGACTCCAGGTCGTCGCCGAGCGCCGGGGCGTGGTCCGCGAGGTCCTCCGCCCGCTGCTGCAATACCGTCAGCCGGGTCCGCAGCGAGGCGAGATCGCCGTCCTCGTCCTTCACCAGCGCCCCGACGTCGTCGGCGACCCGGGCCACGTCGGCCGCCGCCGTCACCGCCTTCTCCAGCGGGCCGCAGACGGCGGGGTCCGGCACCGGCGCGTCCTGGCAGCGCTGCTCGTGCACGGCGGCGAGGTCGTCCGCGGCGCTGTGCGCGGCGGTGGCCGCGACGGGCGCGGCCTCCACCAGTTCGTCGAGGTTCTCCCGTACGGTCCGCGAGGCGTCGGCGACCAGCCGGGCGGTGTCCCCGATGGACTCGCCACCGTCCTCCAGGAACGGGCGGACGTCCGCCGCGATCCCGTTGACCTCGTCGGCGAGGAGCTGGGTGCCGTCCGCCACCTGCCGCGATCCGGTCCGCAGATCGGCGGACCCCCGGTCGAGCGCGGTGATCCCGTCGGAGAGCCGCTCGCTGCCCGCCTTGCTCTCCTGGAGGCCCTCCGCGAGGTCCTTCGAACCCCGCTCGGCCGTCGCGATACCGCTGTGCAGGTCGTCGGCGCCGGAGGCGGCCTTCGCCGTCGCGTCGTGGAGATCGGAGAAGTCCACGAAGATCCGGTCGAGGAAGCCGCGCGAGGCGGCGGTCGACGCGGCGGCGCGGATCTCCGAGAACACCGTCCGGGAGATCTGGCCGACGATGTAGTTGTTGGCATCGTTGGTGCGCACCTGGAGGGCACCGGTCCTGGGGGAGTCGCCACCGCTCGACGCGATCCGCCGACTGAGGTCCGCGGGCAGGGTGAGCGAGAGGTAGTACGTACCGTCCTCGACACCCCGCCGGGCTTCGGCGGCGCTCACCAGGTGCCACTCGAAGGTCTTGGAGTCCAGCAGTTTCCGGGTGAGTTCCTCACCGGCGGCGAGCCGTTCGCCGGCCTTCCCGCCCGCCCGGTCCGCTCCGCCCCCGGATGTCTCGGCGCCCTTGTCCTCGTTGACGAGGGCGACGGGAATCCGGTCCAGGTGCCCGTAGGGGTCCCAGAAGGACCAGAGGTAGAGAGCCCCGTACAGCAGGGGCAGCAGCAGGAGAGCGGCCAGCGCGGCGCGCGGCAGCTTCCCCCTGCCGAAGCGTTTCAGCTCAAGCCCGGCCAGACCTGTCGCACGCATCGCGGGTCCCCTTTCCGTCGGTGTCGGTGTCGGTCGCGGTGGCCGTGCCGGTTGCGGCTGGTGTTCCGCCGGTGCCCGCGCCCGGACCGGTACGCACCGTCCGCACGTCCTCCGGGGCCTCCGCGCACACCGCGAGCACGGTCGTGCCCCGGGCGGCGACTTCGCGCAGCAGCTCCCAGGCCGCCGCCCGGCCCGGGGTGTCGAGCCCGAGGCCGGTGTCGTCGACCGCGAGCAGCCGGGGTTCGTCCAGCAGGGCGAGTGCGACGGAGAGCCGCAGCGCGTCCAGACGCTCCAGGTCCCGGACCTGGGTCCGCCCGGCTTTCGGCAGCGCGGTGAGGTCGAGCCCGGCGGCCCCCACCACTTCGGCGATCCGCTCGTCCGCGGCCGCGCGCTCCCGGCGCGGCCGGAGCAGTGCCCGGACGGGGCCGGTGTACCGGCTCCGGAGCAGAGCGCGCTCCCGCAGGTGTTCGGCGACGGTCAGTGCCGGGTCGAGTTCGCTGACGCCGGGTACCGGCCCGAGCGCGGTGATGCGGCGGACCGCGGCGAGCCGTCCCGGGAGCGGGTGACCGCCCGTGCTCGCCCGGCCCTCGGTCGTCCGCATCCGGCCGGTGAGGGCCAGCAACAGCGCGGTACGGCCGGAACCCGACGGACCCGCCAAGGCGGTGAGTGTGCCGGCCGGGGCGTCGAACTCCACGCCCCGGAACGCCCACCCGCGTGGCCCCCGCAGCCCCAGGCCGCGTACCTCCACGGCCGCCCCGCGCGGTGCGCCCGCGGGTTCTTCGTCCGTCATCGCTTCCCCTGCTCCGTACCGGGATCCGCTTCGATCCATTTTTTGCACTGACTGGTCAGTGCAAAAACTAGCTCGAACGTGCGCCCGAAGCAAAAGGCTCAGGCGCCGCGGCGGGTGTGATGGGGCGAGTGGGCACGTGATCCGGCCGGAACCCCCGCGGGCGGCCCCGTCGCCGCGTACCTCCGGTCCCACCGGGCGGTCCCGCCGGACGCCGCCCGCGTGGGGCGAGGGAAAACTCCAGGTCGAAGGGGGCTTGAACCGGATTGTCAGTGGTACCCGCCACCATGGACACATACGGCCATCGAGCCGTCACTGACGACAGGAGGATCGTCATGGCCAGCTCGTCCGCAGCTGCCGCTCCGCGGCGCCGCACAGGCAGCCCTGCCCCCTCACCGACCGGACCGCCCGACGACGTGCACCCCGTCCCGCGCCGGGCCGGAGCCCCGCCTGCCGCCCTCGATCTCCTCGCCAAGGCCCACGCCGGCCTGACCGAGGCCGCCGTTCTCGACGCCCCCAACGAGCGCTACGCCACCGCTCACCTCGCGGCCCTGCGCGCGGCTGCCGCCGTGCTCGCAGCCCGTGGCCGCCCCGAGACCACCAAGCACCGGCGCGAACGCATCCGCAGCGCGTGGGAGGTGCTCCCCGAGACGGCGCCGGAGCTCAGCGAATGGAGTGCCCTCTTCGCTTCCGGGGCCGAGCGGCGGGCCCGGGCCGAGGCGGGCCTTCCCGGTGCGGCGAGCCGGCGCGACGCCGACGACCTGCTGCGCGACGTGGCGATGTTCCTACGGCTGGTGGAGCGGCTGCTCAGGCTCCACCCCGTCCTCCCGCAGCCGAGGAGGGGGCGCCCCGGCGCGGGGTGACGGCGTCCCCGGCGGACGGGGCGTGGGCGACGGAGGTGGGGAACGGGAGGCAATAGGGTAGGAGCGCACCCGCACCACCTGCACTGTTCACGCTCCGCCGCCCCGCAGCGGCACCGTGCCGAGGAGTCATCTGCCGTGTCGGACCAGCCGCGCCCCCGCGCCTCCCTCCGTACCGCCGTGGTCTGGGAGGTCCTCAAGGGCGCCCTCGACCGTCAGGCGAAGGCGACCGGCAACGACAGCCTGGAGGTTCTGGACACCGGGGGCGGCACGGGCAACTTCGCCGTGCCCGCCGCCCGGCTGGGCCACCGCGTCACCGTCGTCGACCCCAGCCCCGACGCCCTCTTCGCGCTGGAGCGCCGGGCCGACGAGGCGGGTGTCGCCGACCGGGTCCGCGGTGTCCAGGGCGACATCCTCGGACTCTTCGACGTGGTGGAGCGCGGCGCCTTCGACGCGGTGCTCTGCCACGGCGTCCTGGAGTACGTGGACGAGCCGGCCGAAGGCGTGCGGAACGCGGTCGAGGCGCTCCGCCCGTCCGGCGCGCTCAGCCTGCTCACCGCGGGCTCGGGCGGCGCCGTGCTGGCCCGCGCCCTCGCCGGTCACTTCGTGGAGGCCCGCCGGGCCCTCACCGACCCGGCCGGCCGCTGGGGGGACGGCGATCCGGTGCCCCGCAGGTTCACCGCCGACCAGCTCTCCGGCCTGGTCCGCGACGCGGGGCTCGACGTGGCCTCGGTGCACGGGGTGCGGGTCTTCGCCGACCTCGTCCCCGGTGTGCTGGTGGACACCGAACCGGGCGCGATGGAGGCCCTGCTGAAGCTGGAGGCCGCCGCCGCCGAGCTGCCCGCCTTCCATGCCGTCGCCACCCAGCTGCACGTCCTGGGAGAGCGCCGGGCCTGACGGTGGTCCGCCCGGGAACACGGGGTGACGGGGGAGCGGCTGATCAGCGCCGCAAGGGGGACGGGCCCGGTGCATCCCCTCTCGCTCCGGACCCCCGATCCGGCCCCGGGCCCCGTATGATCGGGTGACAGGATCCGGCATGACGGATCGGCCGTCGGGGAATCAACGCCTCAAGGGCCGAACCGACATGGCGGTACGGACTGGCTGCTGGCTGGTGGGCGGGTTTCCCGGGGGCGAATCCCTGCCTATCCTGGAAGGGCCGCTTACCGGTCGCCCCCGCGGCCGACGACGAGGAGGACTCCGTGCCGCTCTCGGAGCACGAGCAGCGCATGCTCGAGCAGATGGAGCGAGCGCTGTACGCCGAAGATCCCAAGTTCGCGACAGCGCTTGAGGGAAGCGGGCTGCGTACGTACACCCGGCGACGGGTATACCAGGCGGTCGCTGGTTTTCTGGTGGGTATCGCGCTCCTCATGGCCGGAATGGTCGCCCAGCAGATCTGGATCAGTGTGGTCGGGTTCCTCGTCATGCTCGGCTGTGCCGTACTCGCGGTCACCGGCTGGCGCAGGGCGCCCAAGCCCGGAGAACAGCCGCAGCGCGGCACTCCGGCAGCCGGGCAGAGGCCCAGACAGCGCCGATCGGTGATGAACCGCATCGAGCAACGGTGGCAGCGCCGCCGCGACGAACAGGGCCAGTGAGACTTCCCCCTCCCGGCGGGCCGGGAGGGGCCGGTTCGACGCGACAGCGCACGACGTACGGCTGAGGGGCGGGACGCGCACGACGCGGCTCGCCCCTCAGCCACGGCGTGCGCGCCTGGACGGGTCGGCCCTGCGCCTCCCCGGCCGTCGGCACCAGGGCCCCCCGCGCCGTGCACCCTGCGGCACAGGGCGCAGGGCACAGGGCACAGGGCACACGCCCCGTCGCCCCGGCCACCTCGGCACTCCGACCCCGACACTGAGGCCCTCCGCCCCGGGCCCCCGCGCCCCCGCCCCTCGGCGCTGAGGCACCGGCCCCAGGGCTCAGCCCCGGGGCCTGGTCGGGCGGAGGGACCGGCCGGCCGCCCCCATCCGCTCCGTGAACCGTTTCGCCGACGCCGTCCGGCGCTCCGAGACCGCCCACACCACCCGGACGGCCGAGCGGGGAGCGAGTGCGGCCCGGAGCCGGGTGAACCGGCTCGCCCGCTCGGCCAGCCCCGCCCTGACGGTCACCGCGTCCTCGGCGGCACGGACCGGCGACTGCGGCCGGGGCGCGTAGAGCGCCTGCTCCACCGCTCCCGCCACCCGGTGCAGTGCCGCCGCCGGCTCACCGTCCAGCTCGCCCAGCCGGACGATGCGGTCGGCCGCCCTGCGCGGGGTCAGCGCGTCGTCCGGCACGATGCCGTGGTCCCAGGCCGTGTCCGTGATCTCCCGCCAGACCGCCAGCGTTCTCGCCGCCGCGTCCGAGGGCGTCCGCCCGCCCGAGCCGTACAGCCGCCGGGCCCGCAGCCGGGTCCGCCACAGCAGCGGCGACAGCGGGACCAGCACGACCAGCGCGGCGCCGAGCCCCACCAGGACCACCGTGCCGAGCGGGAACCCCGGCCCTGCCGTGTCGGTGGCGACCGGGGCGGCCGAGGCCCCGCACACACCTTCCCGGCGCATCTGCGCCGGGCAGCTCTCCGAGGCGGACGGGGCGGCCGAGGGCTGCGCCGAGGCCGACGCGGTCGGAGCGGCCGAGGTGTCCGCGGACCCGGTGGGAGCCTCCGGCACCGTGTACGCGGGCACCGTGCCACGCGTCGGGGTCGGCTCGAAGCGGGTCCATCCCACGCCCTCGAAGTACAGCTCGGGCCAGGCGTGGGCGTCCCGCAGCCCCACCGAGACGGACCCGTCCTCCTGCGTCGTGCCCGGGGCGAAGCCCACCGCGACCCGTGCCGGGATGCCCAGCGTCCGGGCCATCGCCGCCATCGCGAACGAGAAGTGCACGCAGAAGCCCCGGCGGTCCTTGAGGAACCGTGCGATCGCCGCGGTTCCGGTGCCCGAGCTCACCGTCGTGTCGTAGCTGAACCCGCCGTTCTGCGCGAACCAGTCCTGCAGCGCCACCGCCTGCTCGTAGTGGTTGCCCGAACCCCGGGTGACCTGCGCGGCCGTCTGAGCCACCACGTCCGGCAGGGAGGTCGGCACCTCGGTGTACTCCAGGGTCAGCCCTTTCGGAGGCAACCCGGCCGCGGCGAGCTGCGCCGCCGTCGGCTCCACCGTCAGACTGCTGACCCGGTAGCGCTCCCCGCCCGTCGTCTGGCCGCCGTCGCCGATGAGCGTGCGCCCCTCGGGCTCGTACCGCCACCGGCCGTCGACCCGGACCCCGGTCGCCGGGTACGGCATCGGCAGATAGTCCTGCTGGTAGTCGTCGGACGCGGTGATCTCCGCGGTCGTCTCCACGGCCATGACGTCCTTCGCGAGGCCCGCCGGTTGCGGGAGCCGGTCCGGTACGTCGCTCAGCGCGCGCTTCGACGGCAGCCACTCGCTCCCGGTGAACCGGTCGAGGGAGAGGATGCGCAGGTAGGTGCCCTGCTGGGCGCCGTCGGTGGCGCGGTACGTCAGCACCTCCCGGTCCTCCGACTGGTTCAGGTCGTCCTGGAGGGAGACCAGCGGGTTCACGGCGGAGATCGTGCCCCCGCCGCCCCGCCCGTTGCCCGTGCCGAGATCGCCCAGCAGACCGCCGCCGAGCGCGGACATGGAACCCGGTACGAGCAGTGCGACGCCCAGCGCCAGCGCGCCGATCCGGTGCCCCGTCCGTACCGGGCGCTTCACCCGGTTCCCCGGGGCCGGCCCGCCGCGCGCGGGGCCGCCGAAGAGCCGGCCCCACTGGGCGGTACGGTTCCGGCCCTCCGCGAGCAGGAGCAGCAGGTAACCCGCGGCGGCCAGGAAGAACAGGAGCCGGTTCGCCCCGCCGTCGGAGAGTCCGGCCGCCACCGAGTACAGCGCGAGCAGCGGAAGTCCGGCCAGGGCGGAGGCGCGCAACGTCACCGCCAGCACGTCGACCAGCAGCCCGATCAGGAGGACCCCGCCGACCAGCAGCAGCCGGATACCGTCCGTCATCGGTGCGGGGATCGCGTACCGTCCGACGTCGTCCGTGCCCGCCGTCAGCAGGTCGCCCAGCCACTGGACGGCCCGCGGTCCGGGCAGCACCCCGAGCAACGCCCGGTCACGGGCGAACGCGGCCGTCAGCAGCACCAGGGCGACCAGCGCCTGCACGGCGACGGCCCCCGTGCGCGCCGGGACGAACCGGCGGGCCAGCGCCCCCGCCGCGCTCTGCACCGCGAGCAGCAGCGCGGCCTCGAAGATCCACGTCCAGGGGTCGACCAGGGGCAGCAGCGCCCCCGCCGCCAGCAGTGTCGCCGCGTAGGCGCACAGGGCCAGCCGCACCGGACCGCTCATGACCATCCTCCGGAGAAACCTGTCGCAGCGCCGCCACCGGCGGGCTGGGTGTCACCGGGCTGTCCGGCCTGCTGCCACACCCGGGCGAGATCCGCCCCGGGCGGCACCGGCACCGCGGTCCAGCCCGCCTCGCGCAGCAGCCGCAGCCGCTCCGCGAAAGGGATCGCGGGCGCCTGCTCCGCGCCCGGTGCCCACTCCTCGCCGTCCAGTACGAACGCGACGGCCGCACCGCTGCGTCGCCGCATGGCGGCCGCGACCGCCACCTGCTCCTCGTCGAGGTCGCCGAGGAAGGCGAGCAGCAGCCCTTCGTGCCCACCGCGCAGCACGTCGTGCGCGCCGGCCAGGCCCCTCGCGTCGGAGTGCTCGACGACCGCGAGGGTGTCCAGCATCAGCCCGGCCGCCTCGGCGGACTCGTGGTCGAAGCCGGAAGGACCGGAGAACCCGTCGGGACCGCCGTCACCGGCAACGGCCCCGCCCTCGTCGGTCAGCAGCCGTACCGCGAAGCCCCGCTCCACCAGGTGGGCCAGCGCGGAGGCCGCCGCCGACACCGCCCACTCGAACGCGGATTCGGGTCCGGCGCCGCGGAAGGCCGCCCGCCGGGTGTCCAGCAGCACCGAGGCCCGGGCCCGCTGGGGCTGCTCCTCCCGGCGCACCATCAGCTCGCCGTACCGCGCGGTGGAGCGCCAGTGGACCCGGCGCAGGTCGTCGCCGTGCCGGTAACCGCGCGGGAGCACGTCGTCCTCGCCCGCCTGGGCGAGCGAGCGCTGACGCCCGTCGCCGTACCCGGAGGCCGCCCCGGTCAGCCGGAGCGGCGGCAGCGCCTGGGTACGGGGGATCACCACCAGGGTGTCGTGGGCGCTGAAGGAGCGGGTCAGCTCGCACATCCCGAACGGGTCGGCCAGCCGCAGCTGCAACGGCCCCAGCGGATACCGGCCGCGCAGGTCCGAGCGGACCCGGTAGGACACCTCCCGCCGCCCGCCGGGCTCCACCCGGTCCAGCACGAAGCGGGGCCGCGGGCCGAGCACGTACGGAACACGGTCCTGCAGCATCAGCAGCCCGGAGGGCAGCCGCGAGGCGTTGTCCACTCTCAGGTGGACCCGCGCCTCCGAGCCCGCGGGCACCCGCGAGGGCGACAGCCGCCGGGTGCCGACCACCCGGTAGCGGGTGCGGTGGAGCGCGGCCGCGCAGACGAGCGGCAGCACGGCGAGCAGCATGCCGACCCGGAGCAGGTCGGCCTGGCCCAGTACCCAGGCGCAGACCGCGGCGGCGATTCCGGCGGCCAGGAAGGAGCGGCCCCGGGTGGTCAGCCCGCCCATCGCCGCCCGCAGGGTGCCTCTGCCGTCGTCCGGGGTGTCGCCGGCGGCGCCGCCCCGGGGACCGGGACCCCGTTGCGCGTCAGCCATCACGGCCGCCGTGCGCCGGGCGCGTACGCGGGACCGCCCTGCGGGTACGGAGGCACCCGCGGGGCAGTGGCCACCGAGTCCGGCGAGGTGGGTACGGGCGTGCGCCGCAGGATCTCCTGCACCACCTGCTCCGCCGTGCGGCGGTTCAGCTGCGCCTGCGCGGTGGGCAGCAGACGGTGGGCCAGCACCGGCACCGCGAGCGCCTGGACGTCGTCGGGCAGCGCGTAGTCCCGGCCGTCGAGGGCCGCCGCCGCCTTCGCCGCGCGCAGCAGGTGCAGACTGGCCCGGGGGGAGGCGCCGAGGCGCAGGTCGGGGTGGCTGCGGGTGGCCTGGACCAGTTCGACGGTGTACCGCCGTACCGACTCGGCCACGTGCACCGAGCGGACGGCGTCGATCAGCTTCACGATGTCGTGCGCGTGGGCCACCGGCTGGAGGTCGTCCAGCGGCGGGACCCCGCCGTGCACGTCGAGCATCCGCAGCTCGGCATCCAGGCTGGGGTACCCCATGGACACCCGGGCCATGAACCGGTCGCGCTGCGCCTCCGGCAGCGGGTAGGTGCCCTCCATCTCGACCGGGTTCTGGGTCGCGACGACCATGAAGGGGTCGGGCAGGGCGTAGGTCTGCCCGTCGGTCGTGACCTGCCGCTCCTCCATCGACTCCAGGAGCGCGGACTGCGTCTTGGGCGACGCGCGGTTGATCTCGTCGCCGATCACGATCTGGGCGAAGATGGCGCCCGGCTTGAACTCGAAGTCCTTGCGCTGCTGGTCGAAGACGGACACGCCGGTGATGTCCGAAGGCAGCAGGTCGGGAGTGAACTGGATACGGCGCACCGAACAGTCGATGGACCGGGCCAGTGCCTTGGCCAGCATGGTCTTGCCGACCCCGGGCACGTCCTCGATCAGCAGGTGACCCTCGGCGAGCAGGACGGTCAGCGCGATCCGCACGACCTCGGGCTTGCCCTCGATCACGCGCTCCACCGACCCGCGCACCCGCTCCGTCGTGGCGGTCAGATCTGTGAGGTTCGCTCGCTCGTCATAGGTGGTCACCCGGTCCTCCTCGGCCCTTCACGCACGGGCCCGCGCCGTCGAACGGCCTGGCCCACCCCGATTGCGGACGCCCCTCCGGAAGCCCCGGAGTGCGTCACCCACCGCATTCTTGTTGCCGTTACCGCTTCGTGTCACTCGCGCGTGGACAACCGGGGCCGATATGTCGGGTGTTGTCGATATTCGGATGCCGGTACGAGCTCCGGCGGGGGCGGGACCGGGTGGCCGGCGGCGGTCGGACGGGACCGGCGAAGAGCTGGTGGGGAAGGGGGTGGCCGACGGCGGAGGCCCGCGGGAGGGGCCGGCGGCGGCTCGCGGCGGCGGGCCCGCGGACCGCCGGGACGGTCCGGCTCGCGGGCCCGCCGAGCGGGAGGGTCAGGAGGCCGGGGAGATCTCGCGCAGCAGACCGGTCGTGACGTCGAAGACGAAGCCCCGGACGTCGTCGGTGTGCGGAAGGAACGGTGAGGTGCGGACCCGCTGGATCGACTGGCGCACGTCCTGGTCGACGTCGGAGAAGGACTCCACGGCCCACACCGGCCGCTGGCCGACCTCCAGCTCCAGCTCGTGGCGGAAGTCCTCCGTCAGCGATTCGAGACCGCAGGTGGTGTGGTGGATCAGTATGACGCTGCGGGTGCCCAGCGCCCGCTGGCTGATGGTGAGCGACCGGATCACGTCGTCGGTGACCACACCGCCCGCGTTGCGGATGGTGTGGCAGTCGCCGAGTTCCAGGCCCAGCGCGGCGTGCAGGTCGATACGTGCGTCCATGCAGGCGACCACGGCGACCTTCTGGACCGGACGGGCGTCCATGCCCGGGTCGGTGAAGGCACCCGCGTACTGGCCGTTCGCCGCCACCAGGCGGTCCGTGACGGTGCTGCCCGTACGGGGCGCGTCCGGGGAGGCGGGGTCGGCGGCGGAGGGGGACTGTGCGGAAGTCGACATGGCTACGACGTTAGCCGTCCCACCTGCTCGGAGCGGCCCGGGGAAAAGGACAAAGAACGTCAACGAGGCTTGTTGTGAGCTAACCCACAGGACTCACCACGGCTCCCCCGTCCGGGTGAGGACCGTGGGCCACCCGAGCGGGGCGACGCGCTGTGCGGTTCGTTGATCCGGAATCGATCGAATGGCAGGGTGGACTAAAGTGACGCGAAGTTACCGAGCGGCCGGAAGGCCGGTCGCGTCGAGCGGGCTCCGAGCGTTCCCACCGCGTGTTCCGGTCCTTTCCGCGACCGCGGCGGTTCCAGTGGTGCTCCGCGACGCGTCGCAGTGGTCCCCGTACGCAGTCGCAGTAGTCGTTGTTCCCGTAATCCTCGGCATCCCCGGGTGCTGATCCGCTTTTCTCCGCATTTCCGATGTCCCCGTGATGTGCGGCGAACGTGCGGCCCGGCCCTCTCCCGCTCATGGCCGGCCGGCGCCCCTTCCCCGGCGCCGGCAGGCCTCCCCTTCTGAGCGGGCGGGGACCAGACCGCACGTGCCGCCTCACGGACCTGAGCCTGAGAGGGCGCATTGAGCCAGACCCGACACGTCCCGGTGATGCTCCAGCGATGCCTGGACCTGTTGGCCCCGGCGCTGCGGAGGGAGGGCGGCACCCCACCGGTGGTCGTCGACTGCACCCTCGGACTCGGCGGACACAGCGAGGCCCTGCTCACCGCCTTCCCCGAAGTACGGCTGGTCGCGCTCGACCGGGACAAGGAGGCACTCCGGCTCTCCGGCGAGCGCCTCGCCCCGTACGGCGACCGCGCCACCCTGGTGCACGCGGTCTACGACGAACTGCCCGAGGTGCTGGACCGGCTCGGCATCCCCAAGGTCCAGGGCGTCCTCTTCGACCTCGGCGTCTCCTCCATGCAGCTGGACGAGGCCGACCGGGGATTCGCGTACGCCCAGGACGCGCCGCTCGACATGCGCATGGACCAGACCACCGGGATCGGCGCGGCGGAGGTCCTCAACACCTACCCGCCGGGCGAACTGGTCCGCATCCTGCGCGCGTACGGCGAGGAGAAGCAGGCCAAGCGGATCGTCTCGGCCGTCGTGCGCGAGCGCGAGAAGGAACCGTTCACCAACAGCGCGCGGCTGGTCGAACTGATCCGTGACTCCCTGCCGCAGGCCGCCAAGCGCACCGGCGGCAACCCGGCCAAGCGCACCTTCCAGGCGCTGCGCATCGAGGTGAACGGCGAACTCACGGTCCTGGAGAACGCCGTCCCCGCCGCGGTCGCGTCCCTCGCGGTCGGCGGCCGGATCGCCGTGCTGTCGTACCACTCGCTGGAGGACCGGCTGGTCAAGCAGGTGTTCGCGGCGGGCGCCGCGAACACCGCGCCGCCGGGACTGCCCGTGGTACCCGAGAAGTACCAGCCCCGCCTGAAGCTCCTCACCCGGGGTGCGGAGCTGCCCACCGAAGAGGAGGTCGCCGAGAACCGGCGGGCCGCCCCGGCCCGGCTGCGCGGCGCCGAACGCATCCGCGAGGAGGAGCGGTGACCGCGGACCCGGGGCACACGCCCGCCGACGGCGCCGGGGCACTGGGGGCGGCGCGGTGAACGGACCGGCCGCACCGCTGAAGGGACGCGCCGCCCGGCTCGCCCGGCTGATGCCGTCGGCGCCGAGCAACGCGGCCCGTACCCCCTTCATGCTGCTGGTCGTGGTCCTCCTCGGCGGCGGGCTGATCTGTCTCCTGCTGCTGAACTCCGCGCTCAACGAGGGCTCGTTCCGCCTCAGCGAGCTGCGGAAGCAGACGACCGACCTCACCGACGAGGAGCAGGCGCTCCAGCGGGACGTGGACGGTTACTCGCAGCCCGACGCGCTGGAGCGGCGGGCCAGGGAGCTGGGCATGGTCCCCGGCGGCAGCCCCGCCTTCCTGAACCCGGACGGCACGGTGCGGGGCGTGCCCGCCGAGGTCACCGCCGACCCGGCACCCACGCCCACCCCGTCCCCGGCGGACACCCCCGCGGCCGCCGGAGAGCCCGCCGGCGCCGAAGAGCCGGCGGCCACCGGGGAACCTCAGGCCGCCGGAGCCGGGGCGACCGCGAGCCCGTCCGCCGGAGCCTCGCCCCTCACCACGGCCGCCACCCTCGCGGACTCCACCTCCGAGGACTCCGCCACGACCGACGCCGCGACGACCACGACCCCGACGAGCCCCGGCAGGTGACGCAGTGCCGTCCAAGGAACCGCCGCGCCGCCGTGTGCCCGGCCCCGCCCGCCCCCGAGGGGCCGCGGGCGGGACGGGACGCCCCCGGCCCGCCGCCCGCCCCGAGGCCCGCCGCCCGCGCCCCTCGTCCGGCCGGCCCGGCCGCCCGGCACCGCGCTCCCTGCGCCTCGGCAACCCGCGCCCCCGGCTGCGCCTGGTCAGCCTCGGACTGACCCTCGTCATGCTGGTGTTCGTGGCGCGGCTCCTCCAGGTCCAGGCCGTCGACGCGCACGCGTACTCGGCCAAGGCCAAGGAGAACCGCTACCTGGAGTACACCGTCGCCGCCGAGCGCGGGGAGATCACCGACCGCAACGGGATCGCGCTGGCCACCAGCGTCGACGCGTACGACATCACCGCCGACCCGAAGATGTTCACCCCGGCCGAGAGCAAGATCTCCGACGCCCCCGAGCAGGCGGCCGCCCTGCTCGCGCCGATCCTCGGCAAGGACGCGGCCACGCTCACCGCCCAGCTGTCCAAGCCCGGGAGCCGCTACACCGTGCTCGCCCGGCGGCAGACCCCGCAGGTCTGGAAGCAGATCAAGGACCTGAAGTCGGTCCTCGCGGACAAGGCGGCCGAGAACGGCGGGAAGGGCACCAGCGCGCTCGCGGGTGTCTTCCAGGAGCCGACGACCAAGCGGGTCTATCCGAACGGCGACCTCGCCGCCGGGATACTGGGATTCGTCAACGCCGACGGCAAGGGCGGCGGCGGTCTGGAGTCCCAGCTGAACGAGGAGCTCGCCGGCCAGGACGGGAAGATCCGGTACGCCCAGTCCGGCGGCCGCCGGGTGCCGACCGCCGGTGCCAAGGAGATCCCGGCCGTCGAAGGCACGGACGTCGAGCTGACCATCGACCGGGACATCCAGTGGGCCGCCCAGCGGGCCATCTCCGAGCAGGTCGAGGCGTCCAAGGCGGACGGCGGTTACGTCGTCGTGCAGAACACCAGGACCGGCGAGCTGCTGGCCATGGCCAACGCCCCCGGCTTCGACCCGAACGACCTCTCCACCGTCGGTGCCGGCTCGCTGGGCAACGCGGCGCTCCAGGACGTCTACGAGCCCGGCTCCACCGCCAAGGTCATGTCCATGGCCGCCGTGCTGGAGGAGGGGGCCGCCACTCCTCTCACGCACGTCACCGTGCCCAACCGGCTGCACCGCGGGGACCGGCTCTTCAAGGACGACATCGACCACAAGACCTGGGAACTCACGCTCAACGGCGTCCTCGCCAAGTCCAGCAACATCGGCACCATCCTGGCGACCGGTCAGCTGGGCAAGACCCAGCCCGAGGCGAACAAGGTCCTCTACTCCTACCTGCGCAAGTTCGGCATCGGCCGCCCCACCGGCCTCGGCTACCCCGGCGAGTCGGCGGGCATCCTCGCCGAGCCCCAGGACTGGTCGACCTCCCAGCAGTACACGATCCCGTTCGGCCAAGGACTCTCGCTCAACGCCGTCCAGGCGGCTTCGGTCTACTCGACGATCGCCAACGGCGGGGTACGGATCGCCCCCACGCTCGTACGCGGCACCAAGGGCGCCGACGGCCGGTACACGCAGGCGGCGAAGCCCGAGGAGACCCGGGTGGTCAGCGAGAAGACCGCCAAGGAACTCTCCACCATGCTGGAGTCCGTCGTCGGCGACGAGGAGGGCACCGGAACCAAGGCGCGCATCCCCGGCTACCGGGTGGCGGGCAAGACCGGTACCGCCAACCGGGTGGACCCGGTCAGTGGCGTGTACGACGGCTACACCGCCTCCTTCGCCGGCTTCGCGCCGGCCGACGACCCGCAGATCACCGTCTACTGCGCGATCCAGAACCCCACCAAGGGCGACTACTTCGGCGGCCAGATCTGCGGGCCGATCTACAAGAAGGTCATGGAGTTCGCGCTGAAGACCCTCCAGACCGAGCCGAGCGGCACCAAGTCGCCCGGCCTGCCGGTCTACTTCCAGGCGGGCGGCTGAGCCGACAGGCGGTCGCGGGACGACCGAGGCGCGCGCGTCGGGCGGACGGAGACGTTCCGGCCGCCGCGCGCCGAGGACGAGCCGCACCGCGCCGGACCAGGCCGTGGCCCCGTACGTTCCCAGGGGAGCACCAGTGACAACCATCACCCCCGATCCGGGGAACCGGAACGAGAAGTTCCGCAACCCCGGCCCCTCGCTTCGCGAGAGGCCGGGTCAGCCCGGTACGCTCACCGCCGTGCCCCACGCTGATCAGTACCGAATCACCCAGAAGGACGCGCCCGTGAACTACCCGGGAGCGCCCCGACCGGAACGGCTCCGGCCGACACCCCTCGGCGAGCCGGCGGCCCGCCTGGGCCTCGAACTGCCCACGGAGGTCGAGGTCACCGGCATCACCCACGACTCCCGGGCGGTCCGTCCCGGTGACGTGTACGCGGCTCTGCCGGGTGCCAGGCTGCACGGCGCCGACTTCGCCGCCCAAGCGGCCGGACTGGGCGCCGTCGCGGTCCTCACCGACCCCGCGGGCGCCGGCCGGGCCGCCTCCACCGGGCTGCCGGTGCTGGTCGCCGAGGACCCGCGCGCCGTCATGGGACACCTCGCCGCCGAGATCTACGACCGCCCCGGTGCCGGCCTGCTCCAGATCGGCATCACCGGGACCTCCGGCAAGACCACCACCGCGTACCTCGTCGAGGGCGGGCTGCGCCGCGCCGGCCGCTCCACCGGGCTCATCGGCACCGTCGAGACGCGCATCGGCGACGAGCGGATCAAGTCCGAGCGCACCACCCCCGAGGCCACCGACCTGCAGGCCCTCTTCGCGGTCATGCGCGAACGCGGCGTCGACGCCGTCGCCATGGAGGTCTCCAGCCACGCACTGGTACTGGGCCGGGTCGACGGCTGCGTCTTCGACGTCGCCGTCTTCAACAACCTCAGCCCGGAACACATGGAGTTCCACTCCGGCATGGAGGACTACTTCCAGGCCAAGGCCCAGCTGTTCACCCCGGAGCGCAGCAGGCGAGGGGTCGTCAACTACGACGACGCCTACGGCCGCAGGCTCGTCACCGAGGCCGGCGTTCCGGTCACCACCTTCTCCGCCGAGGGCCACCCCGACGCCGACTGGCGCGCCGAGGACGTCGAAGTGGGCCCGCAGGACAGCACGTTCACCGTAGTCGGCCCCGCAGGCGAGCGCATCACCGCCCGGGCGCCGCTGCCCGGCCCGTTCAACGTGGCCAACAGCCTCGCCGCGATCGTCACGCTGGCCGTCGCCGGGGTCGACCCGCAGACCGCCGCCGACGGCGTCGCGGCCGTACCCGGCGTTCCCGGCCGGCTGGAGCGGGTCGACGCGGGGCAGCCGTACCTCGCCGTCGTCGACTACGCGCACAAGACGGACGCCGTGGAATCGGTGCTCCGCTCGCTGCGCAAGGTCACCCAGGGCCGGGTGCACGTCGTGCTCGGCTGCGGCGGAGACCGCGACACCACCAAGCGGGGGCCGATGGGCGCGGCAGCCGCCCGCCTCGCCGACACCGCCGTACTGACCTCCGACAACCCCCGCTCCGAGGACCCGCTGGGGATTCTCTCCGCGATGCTCGCGGGCGCCGCCGAGGTGCCCGCGCACGAACGCGGTGACGTCCTCGTCGACGCGGACCGCGCCGCCGCCGTCGCGGCGGCCGTCGCCCGCGCGCTTCCCGGCGACACCGTCCTCGTCGCCGGCAAGGGCCACGAGCAGGGGCAGGACGTCCACGGGGTGGTACGCCCCTTCGACGACCGCCAGGTCCTGCGCGCGGCCATCGAACGGTCCCTGGGGCGCTCCGGCGCCACCGACTCGCAAGCCCACGAAGCCCACCACGAGAACAACAGTCAGGGATGACCAAGTGATCGCCCTTTCCCTCGCCGAGATCGCCGAAATCGTCGGCGGGCAGCCGCACGACATACCGGACACCTCGGTCGTCGTCGACGGCCCGGTCGTCATCGACTCCCGGAAGGTGGAGCGAGGCAGCCTGTTCGCCGCGTTCGTCGGTGAACAGGTCGACGGCCACGACTACGCCACCGGAGCCGTGGCGGCCGGCGCCGCCGCGGTGCTGGCCACCCGTCCCGTCGGGGTGCCCGCGATCGTCGTCGCCGACGTCGTGGCCGCGCTCGGCTCCCTCGCCCGCCACGTCGTCGTCGACCGCCTCGGGCTGCCCGTCGTCGCCCTCACCGGCTCGGCGGGCAAGACCTCCACCAAGGACCTCATCGCCCAGCTCATGGAGCGCATGGGGCCGACCGTCTACCCGGTGGGCAACCTCAACAACGAGATCGGCCTGCCGGTCACGGCGCTCCGCGCCACCGAGGAGACCCAGCACCTCGTGCTGGAGATGGGTGCCCGCTACATCGGCGACATCCGCTACCTCACCGGACTCGTCCCGCCCCGGATCGGGCTCGTCCTCAACGTCGGCACCGCCCACATCGGCGAGTTCGGCGGCCGGGAACAGATCGCCCAGGCCAAGGGCGAGATGGTCGAGTCGCTCCCCGAGGACGGTGTGGCCGTCCTCAACGCCGACGATCCGCTCGTGCGCGCCATGTCCTCCCGTACCAAAGCGCGGGTCCTCCTCTTCGGAGAGGCGCCCGAAGCGGACGTACGGGGAGAGAACGTACGTCTCACAGCGGACGGACACCCCGCATTCAGCCTCCACACACCCACCGGGTGCAGCGAGGTGACCATGCGCCTGTACGGTGAGCACCACGTGTCGAACGCGCTCGCCGCAGCCGCCGTCGCCCATGAGTTGGGCATGCCCGTACACGAGATCGCCGAGGCGCTCTCCGAGGCGGGCACCCTCTCCCGCTGGCGCATGGAGGTCACCGAGCGTCCGGACGGTGTGACGGTCGTCAACGACGCCTACAACGCGAACCCCGAATCCATGAGAGCCGCACTCCGTGCGCTGGCCGCCATGGGCAGGGGCCGGCGGACCTGGGCGGTGCTCGGTCAGATGGCCGAGCTCGGTGACGAGTCGCTCTCCGAGCACGACGCGGTCGGACGGCTCGCCGTCCGGCTCAACGTCAGCAAGCTCGTCGCGGTCGGGGGAAGAGAAGCCTCCTGGCTGCAACTGGGCGCTTACAACGAGGGTTCGTGGGGTGAGGAGTCGGTGCACGTGTCCGACGCACAGGCGGCCGTCGACCTGTTGCGCAGTGAACTGCGCCCGGGAGACGTCGTGCTGGTGAAGGCGTCCCGGTCGGTCGGCCTGGAGATGGTTGCCCAGGCGCTGCTGGAGAACTCGACCGAAGGCGAGGTCACCGGCCGATGAGGCAGATCCTCTTCGCGGGGGCCATAGGGCTCTTCCTGACCCTGGTCGGAACGCCGTTGCTCATCAAACTGCTGGCCCGCAAGGGGTACGGGCAGTTCATCCGGGACG
The DNA here is from genome assembly GCF_036188265.1 of Streptomyces sp. NBC_00247. Classification (NCBI taxonomy): domain Bacteria; kingdom Bacillati; phylum Actinomycetota; class Actinomycetes; order Kitasatosporales; family Streptomycetaceae; genus Streptomyces; species Streptomyces sp. NBC_00247. The sequence goes on from NZ_CP108093.1 coordinate 5,448,153, forward strand.
ACGGCCCGCGCACGCACGGCAGCAAGAAGGGCACGCCCACCATGGGCGGCATCGCCTTCATCCTGGCGACGATCATCGCGTACGTCCTGGCGAAGGTGATCACCGGCGAGCCCATCCGGTTCTCCGGTGTCCTGGTGCTCTTCCTGATGGCCGGGATGGGGCTCGTCGGCTTCCTGGACGACTACATCAAGATCGTCAAGCAGCGGTCGCTCGGCCTGCGGGCCAAGGCGAAGATGGCCGGCCAGCTGATCGTCGGCATCGCCTTCGCGGTGCTCTCGCTCCAGTTCGCCGACATCCACGGCAACACCCCGGCCTCCACAAGGCTTTCGTTCGTCGAGGACTTCGGCTGGTCGATCGGACCGGTGCTGTTCGTCGTCTGGGCCCTGTTCATGATTCTCGCCATGTCCAACGGCGTGAACCTGACGGACGGTCTGGACGGCCTGGCCACCGGCGCGTCGGTGATGGTCTTCGGCGCGTACACCTTCATCGGACTCTGGCAGTTCCAGGAGTCGTGCGCCAACGCGATGGAACTCACCAACCCCAGCGCCTGTTTCGAAGTGCGCGACCCACTCGACCTGGCGGTCGTCGCCTCCGCGCTGATGGGTTCCTGCTTCGGCTTCCTCTGGTGGAACACCTCGCCGGCCAAGATCTTCATGGGTGACACCGGTTCGCTCGCGCTCGGCGGCGCCCTCGCGGGTCTCGCCATCTGCTCGCGCACCGAGTTCCTGATGGCCGTCCTCGGCGGTCTCTTCGTGATGATCACCATGTCCGTGGTCATCCAGGTCGGCTCCTTCAAGATGACCGGCAAGCGGGTCTTCCGGATGGCCCCGCTCCAGCACCACTTCGAACTCAAGGGGTGGTCGGAAGTCCTGGTGGTGGTCCGGTTCTGGATCATCCAGGGCATGTGCGTGATCGTCGGTCTCGGACTCTTCTACGCGGGATGGGCAGCCAAGAAGTGAGCACCACCGACTCGGCGTCCTGGTCGGACTGGCGGGGGAAGCGGGTCACCGTCGCCGGACTCGGGGTCAGCGGAATTCCCGCCGCCCGGGCCCTGCACGGACTCGGGGCACTGGTGACCGTCGTCAACGACGGCGACGACGAGCGCTCCCGCGCCCAGGCGGCCGGTCTGGAGGCGGAGGGGATCACCGTGCGCCTCGGCGACGGCGACACCCTGCCCGAGGCCACCGGACTGATCGTCACCGCCCCGGGCTGGAAGCCCGACAAGCCGCTCTTCCTCGCCGCGGCCGAGGCCGGGGTCCCCGTCTGGGGCGACGTCGAACTCGCCTGGCGGCTGCGGGGGGTCAAGGGCGGCGAACCCGCCCCCTGGCTCGCGGTCACCGGCACCAACGGCAAGACCACGACCGTACGCATGCTGGCCTCGATCCTGGAGGCCGCCGGGCTGCGCACCGCGGCGGTGGGCAACATCGGCGTCTCCCTGCTGGACGCGGTCCTCGGCGAGGAGACGTACGACGTGCTCGCCGTAGAACTCTCCAGCTACCAGCTGCACTGGGCGCCGTCGGTGCGCGCCCACTCCGCGACCGTGCTCAACCTGGCCCCGGACCACCTCGACTGGCACGGCTCCATGGAGGCGTACGCCGCCGACAAGGGCCGGATCTACGAGGGCAACACCGTGGCCTGCGTCTACAACGCGGCCGACCCCGCCACCGAGGAACTGGTGCGCGAGGCCGACGTGGAGGAGGGCTGCCGGGCGATCGGCTTCACCCTCTCCACCCCCGGCCCCTCCCAGCTCGGTGTCGTCGACGGCATCCTGGTGGACCGGGCCTTCGTCACCAACCGGCAGAAGCAGGCCCAGGAGCTCGCCGAGGTCGCCGACGTCGACCCGCCCGCCCCGCACAACATCGCCAACGCCCTCGCCGCCGCCGCGCTGGCCCGCGCCTTCGGCGTGCAGCCCGCCGCCGTCCGCGACGGACTGCGCGCCTTCCGCCCCGACCCGCACCGCATCGAGCACGTCGCGGACCTGGACGGCGTCCGTTACGTGGACGACTCCAAGGCCACCAACACCCACGCCACCGAAGCCTCCCTCGCCGCCTACGAGCCGATCGTCTGGATCGCCGGCGGCCTCGCCAAGGGAGCGACCTTCGACGAGCTGGTGAGCGGCGCCGCGAAGCGCCTGCGCGGCGTGGTCCTCATCGGCCGCGACCGCGCCCTCATCCGCGAAGCCCTGACGCGACACGCCCCCGAGGTACCCGTGGTCGACGTGGACCGCACCGACACTGGGGCCATGTCCGAAGCGGTCGCCGAGGCCGCGCGTCTCGCCCACCCGGGCGACACCGTGCTGCTGGCCCCGGCCTGCGCCTCGATGGACATGTTCGCCAACTACAACGAGCGGGGCGAGGCGTTCGCGGACGCGGTCCGCGCACTCGCCGACGACAGCGCCTGACAGGACCGGCCCCCGGGCCGTACCGTCCCCGGAGAGAATGTGCCCGGGGGACGGTACGGTCCGAGCGCCGGGCCGCCGGGCTGTCGCCGCCCCGGGCACGATCAGCGGAGGGGACAGCGACTATGCCGGCCGATGAGGGTCCCGACGCCCTGGGACGGGTCCGCGCGCAGGCACACGCGGCGCGGACCGGCCCCTTCCGTACCCGGCCGGCTCCCCGGGCCGCCCTGGCGGGCCCGTACGGTTCACCGGACTCCGGGGTGCCGACGCACCCCGGAACCGCCCTGCGGGGACGGCTCGCCACCGGCTCCGGACGCGGTCCCCGGCCGCCACGAGCACCGGGCCGTCCGGCCTCCACGCCCCGCGAACCGCGCGGCGGCGGGGTGCGCCGGAGCTACGAACAGGCGCGGCGGGCCTGGGACCGTCCTCTGACCGCGTACTACGTCATCCTCGGGTCCAGCCTGCTGATCACCGTGCTGGGCCTCGTGATGGTCTACAGCGCCTCGATGATCAAGGCCCTGGAACTCGCCAAGCCGAGCACGTACTTCTTCCGCAAGCAGTTCCTGGCCGCCGTCATCGGAGCCGGGCTGATGCTGCTGGCCGCGCGCATGCCGGTCAAGCTGCACCGCGCGCTCGCTTACCCCATGCTGCTCGGCACGGTCTTCCTGATGGCCCTGGTCCAGGTCCCCGGCATAGGGATGTCGGTCAACGGCAACCAGAACTGGCTGTACGTCGGAGGACCGTTCCAGCTCCAGCCCAGCGAGTTCGGCAAGCTGGCCCTCGTACTGTGGGGCGCCGACCTGCTCGCCCGCAAACAGGACAAACGGCTGCTCACCCAGTGGAAGCACATGCTGGTGCCGCTGATCCCCGTCGCCTTCATGCTGCTCGGTCTGATCATGCTCGGCGGCGACATGGGCACCGCGATCATCCTCACCGCGATCCTCTTCGGCCTGCTCTGGCTCGCCGGGGCGCCCACCCGGCTCTTCGTCGGCGTACTCGGCTTCGCCGGGGCCATCGCCGTCCTGCTGATCAAGACCAACCCGAACCGCATGTCCCGGCTCGCCTGCGTGGGGGTCAGCGAGCCCGACGCCGCGGGCGGCTGCTGGCAGGCCGCGCACGGAATCTACGCGCTCGCGTCCGGCGGCTGGTTCGGATCGGGACTCGGTGCGAGCGTGGAGAAATGGGGACAACTCCCCGAACCCCACACCGACTTCATCTTCGCCATCACAGGTGAGGAACTGGGGCTGGCGGGCACTCTGTCGGTGCTCGCCCTCTTCGCGGCTCTAGGCTATGCGGGTATCCGCGTGGCCGGACGCACGGAGGACCCCTTCGTGAGGTACGCCGCGGGAGGCGTGACGACGTGGATCACCGCGCAAGCCGTGATCAACATCGGTGCGGTGCTCGGCCTGCTGCCGATCGCCGGAGTCCCGCTCCCGCTGTTCTCCTACGGAGGGTCGGCCCTGCTGCCGACCATGTTCGCGGTCGGCTTGATGATCGCCTTCGCGCGGGACGAGACCGGCGCGAAAGCGGCCCTGGCCATGCGGAGGCCCGGGGTGAGATGGAAGACGATGAGACGGCGCGTCAAGAAGCGTCCGTCCGGAGAGCGGTGAATTTCGGTGCATGTCGTACTCGCCGGCGGGGGGACCGCCGGCCACATCGAGCCCGCGCTTGCCCTCGCAGACGCCCTGCGGAGGCAGGACCCGACCGTGGGCATCACCGCCCTCGGCACGGAACGCGGCCTGGAGACCAGGCTCGTACCCGAGCGGGGGTACGACCTGGCGCTCATCCCGGCCGTACCGCTGCCCCGTAAGCCCACACCGGAACTGATCACCGTCCCGGGCCGGCTGCGCGGCACCATCAAGGCCGCCGAGCAGATCCTGGAACGCACCAAGGCCGACTGCGTGGTCGGCTTCGGCGGTTACGTCGCACTGCCCGGCTACCTCGCCGCCAAGCGCGCCGGAGTGCCGATCGTCGTCCACGAGGCCAACGCGCGCCCCGGCCTGGCCAACAAGATCGGCTCCCGGTACGCCCACGGCGTCGCGGTCTCCACCCCGGACAGCAAGCTGCGCGGCGCCCGCTACATCGGCATCCCGCTGCGCCGCACCATCGCCACCCTGGACCGGGCCCGGGTGCGCCCGGAGGCGCGCGCCGCCTTCCGGCTCGACCCCAACCTGCCCACCCTGCTGGTCTCCGGCGGTTCGCAGGGCGCCCGCCACCTCAACGAGGTGGTCCAGCGGGTCGCACCGCTGCTCCAGCGTTCGGGCATCCAGATCCTGCACGTGGTCGGCCCGAAGAACGAATTGCCGCGTATCGACAACATGCCCGGTATGCCGCCCTACATCCCGGTACCGTACGTGGACCGGATGGACCTCGCGTACGCGGCGGCCGACATGATGCTCTGCCGCGCGGGCGCGATGACCGTGGCCGAGCTCTCGGCCGTCGGGCTGCCCGCCGCTTACGTCCCGCTGCCGATCGGCAACGGCGAGCAGCGGCTCAACGCCCAGCCGGTGGTCAACGCCGGCGGCGGCCTGCTGGTCGACGACGCGGCCCTCACCCCGGAGTGGGTACAGGCCAACGTCCTTCCGGTGCTGTCCGATCCGCACCGATTGTATGAAATGTCACGCGCCGCCGCGGAGTTCGGTCGGCGCGACGCCGACGACCTGCTCGTCGGCATGGTGTACGAGGCGATTGCCGCACGCCGCCAGGCGTGAGGCGGGGCGGGCCCGGGGTGTGCGCCCCGGGCCCGGCGAAGGAGCGAGCGTGGCCGGACCGACGACCGCCCAGCGCGGTTCAGGGCAGCAGGCGGACACCCCGGCGCGCGCGCCGCACGCCGGCCCCGGAAGGGGCGGGGTCGCCCGCCGCAGGATGCTGGTCCTCGGTGCGGCCGGGGCCGCCCTGCTCGCGGGGGGCGTGGCCTGGGCGCTGTGGGGGTCCTCCTGGCTCCGGCTGGAGCAGGTCGGCGTCAGCGGGACCGGCGTCCTCTCCCCGGCCGAGGTGGAAGCGGCGGCGGCGGCTCCGGTCGGCTCGCCGCTGATCGCCGTGGACACCGACTCCCTGGAGCAGCGGCTGCGGCGGAAACTCCCCCGAATCGACACCGTGGACGTCACGCGTTCCTGGCCGCACGGAATCGACATCGAGGTGACCGAGCGAAAGCCGGTCCTTCTACTGAAAAAAGGCGCAAAGTTCACCGAAGTAGACGCCGAGGGCGTGCGGTTCGCGACCGTGGACAAAGCGCCCGAAAGGGTTCCACTGCTGGAATTGTCGCCCGATCGTTCCGCAAGTCTGCGCCGTTTCGGCGGTGACCGTCTGTTGCGGGAGGCGGTCTCGGTCGCCGGCGACCTTCCCGCCGCCGTCGCCCGTGTCACCGAGGCGGTGCGGGTGACCTCGTACGATTCGATCTCGCTGAAGCTGACGGGGGGACGCGAAGTGATCTGGGGCAGTGGTGAACAGGGCGCGGTGAAGGCGAAAGTGCTCACCGCCCTGATGAAAGCCGCACCCAAAGCGGGACACTTCGACGTCAGTGCGCCCACCGCTCCTGCCTCTTCGAAGAGTTGACGGGCATTTGGGCTGACCAGCACCCTGGTTGGTCATCGCTACGGGTGATCACATAGGGTGAAAAGAAAAACGGGAGGTTCGGCGTGTTCGTTGAACGTGCGCCACTTGTCGACTTAGTGTCCTGTTCGGAAGAGTCCAAGAAGCAGACACACTGGTAACCCTAAACTTCAGCGTTAGGGTTTGGGTCGGCGTTCGGACCGTCCCCATCGACATCCGTCGTCGCGGCGGGCCACCGCAGAGCGACGACACGTAAATCGAGGCGAGAGGCCTTCGACGTGGCAGCACCGCAGAACTACCTCGCAGTCATCAAGGTCATCGGTGTCGGCGGCGGTGGTGTCAATGCCATCAACCGAATGATCGAGGTCGGTCTCAAAGGCGTCGAGTTCATCGCGATCAACACGGACGCGCAAGCCCTGTTGATGAGCGACGCCGACGTCAAGCTCGACGTCGGCCGTGAACTCACGCGGGGACTCGGCGCCGGGGCCAACCCGGCAGTCGGTCGCAAGGCGGCAGAGGACCACCGTGAAGAGATCGAGGAGGTCCTCAAGGGGGCCGACATGGTCTTCGTCACCGCAGGAGAGGGCGGCGGCACCGGCACCGGCGGCGCACCCGTCGTCGCCAACATCGCTCGCTCGCTGGGCGCCCTGACGATCGGTGTGGTCACCCGCCCGTTCACCTTCGAGGGCCGTCGGCGCGCGAACCAGGCGGAGGACGGCATCGCCGAGCTCCGCGAAGAGGTCGACACCCTCATCGTCATTCCCAACGACCGGCTGCTGTCCATCTCGGACCGCCAGGTGAGCGTGCTCGACGCGTTCAAGTCGGCCGACCAGGTGCTGCTCTCGGGTGTCCAGGGCATCACCGACCTCATCACCACCCCCGGCCTCATCAACCTCGACTTCGCCGACGTCAAGTCGGTCATGTCCGAGGCGGGTTCGGCGCTCATGGGCATCGGTTCGGCCCGCGGCGACGACCGCGCGGTGGCGGCGGCCGAGATGGCGATCTCCTCGCCCCTCCTGGAGGCGTCCATCGACGGCGCCCGCGGCGTGCTGCTCTCCATCTCCGGTGGCAGCGACCTCGGTCTCTTCGAGATCAACGAGGCCGCCCAACTGGTGAGCGAGGCGGCGCACCCGGAGGCGAACATCATCTTCGGCGCGGTCATCGACGACGCGCTCGGCGACGAGGTGCGGGTCACCGTGATCGCCGCGGGCTTCGACGGCGGCCAGCCGCCGGCCCGCCGCGAGAACGTGATCGGCGCCGGTGCCGCCAAGCGCGAGGAGCCCGCCCCGCCGGCCCGGCCCGAGCCCGTCCGCCACTCGGCCGGACTCGGTTCCGTGCCGGTCCGCGAGGAAGCCCCTGCCCCGGTCGAGGCCGCGCCGGTCACGAACGACGGCTCGCTGCCGCCGGTCTCCCCGCCGCACGTGCCGACGGCTCGTCCCTACCAGGACACCCAGGCCGAAGAGCTGGACGTACCGGACTTCCTGAAGTGATAGACCGGCACCACTCGGGACCCGCGGCCACCGCGGGTCCCGCTCTCACAGCGGTACCCGCAGCGGACCCGTCCGGCGGCGCCGGTGCCCACTTCGCCTTCACCGACCGGTGGGGCGGGGTGAGCACCGGTCCGTACGGGTCGCTGAACCTCGGCGGCGCGGTCGGAGACGACCCCGCCGCCGTGGTCGCGAACAGGGCCCGTGCGGCCGGCGCTCTCGGGCTCGACCCGGAGCGGGTCGTCTGGATGAACCAGGTGCACGGCCGTGCGGTCGCCGTGGTCGACGGGCCCTGGGGCCCGGGCCGCGAGATCCCGGCGGTGGACGCGCTGGTGACCCGCCGTCGGGCGCTGCCGCTCGCCGTGCTCACCGCGGACTGCGTCCCGGTCCTGCTGGCCGACCCCGTCGCCGGGGTCGTCGCGGCGGCGCACGCGGGTCGCCCCGGTCTCGTCGCCGGAGTCGTCCCCGCGGCCGTGGAGGCGATGCTCGCCCTCGGCGCCGACGCTTCCCGGATCGTCGCCCGCACCGGACCTGCGGTCTGCGGCGGTTGCTACGAGGTCCCGGCCGCGATGCGGGACGAGGTCGCCGAGACCGTCCCCGCGGCCCGGGCGGAGACCCGGTGGGGCACGCCGGCGGTGGACGTCGTCGCCGGGGTCCACTCCCAGCTCGACGCTCTCGGCGTGCGGGACGTGCGGCGTTCGCCGTTCTGCACGCGGGAGTCGGACGACCACTTCTCGTACCGGCGCGACCGCACCACCGGACGACTCGCCGGATACGTCTGGCTGGACGGGCCGCTCGAAGAGGGCCACCGGGACGGCGAGGACCACCAGGACGACGAGGGAACGGCATGACGGACCGCAGCAAGGAACTCGCCGACAACCTGGCGCGGGTGGAGGAACGTATCGCCTCCGCCTGTGCCGCGGCCGGCCGGTCGCGGGACGAGGTCACGCTCATCGTGGTCACCAAGACCTATCCCGCGAGCGACGTGCGGATCCTGCACGGACTCGGTGTGCGTCAGGTGGCCGAGAACCGGGACCAGGACGCTGCGCCCAAGGCCGCGGACTGTTCGGATCTGTCGCTTACTTGGCACTTTGTCGGTCAGCTTCAGACCAACAAGGTTCGTTCAGTGACGCGTTATGCCGATGTGGTGCAGTCGATCGACCGGATCAAGCTCGTTTCCGCACTCTCCACGGCTGCCGCCGGAGAGCGGGAGAGTGAACTCGGCTGTCTGATCCAGGTCGCCCTCGACGCCGGCGACGGTGAGCGCGGCGAGCGGGGCGGAGTGGCTCCCGAGGGTGTGGAAGCGCTGGCCGCCGCGGTGGCGGCGGCGCCCGGACTCCGGCTCGACGGCCTGATGACGGTCGCGCCGCTCGCCGGTCCGTACGCGGGACGGCAACGGGCCGCCTTCGGGCGGCTGATGGAAATCTCATCCCGGCTGCGCAGGGACCATCCGGCTGCGAACATGGTCTCCGCGGGGATGAGTTCGGATCTTGAGGACGCCGTCGCGGCCGGAGCGACACATGTACGCGTCGGTACTGCGGTACTCGGAGTCCGACCCCGGCTCGGGTAACGTCGCGAAGCAGGTCGGACCACAGCAGAAAATATGGTCATTCCCGCTCAATACGGGGCAGGCCACCGTGGATCGCTGGCACTTGGCGACGATTGCCGATCCACCACAGAGCGGAGGACTCGGAGCATGGCCGGCGCGATGCGCAAGATGGCGGTCTACCTCGGCCTCGTGGAGGACGATGGGTACGACGGTCCGGGGTTCGACCCCGACGATGAATTCGAACCCGAGCCGGAGCCCGAGCGGGACCGGCGCAGGCATCAGCCCGCGCACCAGGTGGAGCGGGAGCGCGAAAGGGACGAACCGGTACGAGTGGTGCAACCCCCCGCACCGCGCGAGCCAGTTCAGCTCCCCGTCGACAGTGTGCGACCCGCCCGGATCGCACCCGTGGCATCCATCACACCTGAACGCCCCAACCTGGAGAAGAACGCACCCGTGATCATGCCCAAGGTCGTCTCCGAGCGGGAGCCGTACCGCATCACCACGTTGCACCCCCGGACCTACAACGAGGCCCGTACCATCGGGGAACACTTCCGTGAGGGCACCCCGGTGATCATGAATCTCACGGAGATGGACGACACGGATGCAAAGCGACTTGTCGACTTTGCCGCGGGACTCGTCTTCGGGCTTCATGGCAGCATTGAGCGCGTGACGCAGAAGGTGTTCCTGTTGTCGCCTGCTAACGTCGATGTCACGGCGGAGGACAAGGCCCGTATTGCGGAGGGCGGGTTCTTCAACCAGAGCTGAGAACGCGACACGGGAACGACCCGGCCGAGAGGCCGGAGCTACGAGAGCCAGGGGAGGGGAGCGCGGTCATGGGCGTCGCACTCGATGTGGTCAGCGTCGCGCTGATGTGTTTCCTCATCGTGCTGATCTTCCGGCTGGTCATGGACTACGTCTTCCAGTTCGCGCGCTCATGGGAGCCGGGCAAGCCGATGGTGGTGGTTCTCGAGGCCACTTACACGGTCACCGATCCACCACTCAAGCTCCTGCGGCGGTTGATCCCGCCGCTGCGTCTCGGGGGCGTGGCACTCGACCTGTCCTTCTTCGTTCTGATGATCATCGTCTACATCCTGATCGAGCTGTTCAAGTGGCTTGCGAGCAGCGTGTGAACGATACGGTCTTGCCGACTGCCGACGACTACGTAGAGGTGAAGAAGAGATGCCGCTGACCCCCGAGGACGTGCGGAACAAGCAGTTCACGACCGTCCGCCTCCGAGAAGGCTATGACGAGGACGAGGTCGATGCCTTCCTCGACGAGGTCGAGTCCGAGCTGACGCGACTGCTGCGCGAGAACGAGGATCTGCGCGCCAAGCTGGCCGCCGCGACGCGAGCCGCCGCGCAGAACCAGCAGCAGCAGGCCATGCGCAAGCCCCCGGAGCAGCAGCAGGAGAGGCCCGGGGCTCCCGTGCCCGCCGCCATATCGGGTCCGCCGGTCCAGCAGCAGCCCCCGCAGATGGGTCCGCCGCAGCTGCCCGCCGGTCCCAGTGGCCACGGCCCCCAGCAGGGTCAGCACGGCCCCGGTCCGCAGGGCCAGCACGGTCCCGGTCCGATGCAGGGCGGCCCCATGGGCGGCGGGATGGGTGGCCCCATGGGTGGACCCATGGGCCATGCCCCGCAGCAGATGCAGCAGCAGATGCAGCCCATGCAGCAGATGCAGCAGCCCATGCAGCAGATGCAGCAGCCCGGCCAGGGCCCCGGTGGCGACAGTGCCGCCCGTGTCCTCTCGCTGGCGCAGCAGACCGCCGACCAGGCGATCGCGGAGGCCCGTTCCGAGGCCAACAAGATCGTCGGTGAGGCGCGCAGCCGCGCCGAGGGGCTGGAGCGCGACGCGCGGGCGAAGGCCGACGCGCTGGAGCGGGACGCGCAGGAGAAGCACCGCGTGGCGATGGGCTCGCTGGAGTCGGCCCGCGCGACGCTCGAGCGCAAGGTCGAGGACCTGCGTGGCTTCGAGCGCGAGTACCGCACCCGCCTGAAGTCGTACCTGGAGAGCCAGCTGCGTCAGCTGGAGACCCAGGCCGACGACTCGCTGGCTCCGCCGCGGAGCCCGGCGGCCGCGTCGCTGCCGCCGTCGCCCTCGCTGGCTCCGGCCGGTGCCGGTGCGATGGGCCACGGCATGGGCGCCGGCAACCACGGCGGCCCGTCGATGGGTGGCAACCCGTCCATGGGTCCCGGACCGTCCTTCGGTGGGCAGCAGCAGATGTCGCCCGCGATGACGCAGCCGATGGCACCGGTGCGGCCGCAGGCGCCGCAGCCGATGCAGCAGGCTCCGTCGCCGATGCGCGGGTTCCTCATCGACGAGGACGACAACTGACCGGCTCGCGCTCGCTGAGCGCGTAGCCGTCGGCAGGCTGAGGGCCGGGCCCCGGGGAATCTCCCCGGGGCCCGGCCCTTTTCCGTGGACCGGGTGCCGGGCGGCTCCCGGCCGGGGTTCTCGAACCGGCGGGAGGCCGCCCGGAGTTGCGTAAATCAACTCGAATACGAGCGAATCACCCTGTAGTGGGACAGGGATTGCCGGTGTTCCCAGCCGTCCGGGGAACGCCGAAGGCCCGGCGGGAGATCCGCCGGGCCTTCGGAAGGAGCGTGCCGGTCAGTGCTTGCGGAGACGGAAGCTCAAGCCCAGACCCTCGTCCTCGAACGGGGTGCCGTACGAGTCGTCCGCGTCGCCCTGCGCGTAGTCCAGGGCGAGTACCTCGTCCGCGATCAGCGGGGCGTGCTCGGTGAGCGCCTCCACCGTGGCGGCCGAGCCGGACGTCCAGCGCACCGCGATCCGGTCCGCCACGTCCAGGCCGCTGTTCTTGCGGGCCTCCTGGATCAGTCGGATCGCGTCACGGGCGAGGCCCGCGCGGCGCAGCTCCGGGGTGATCTCCAGGTCCAGGGCGACCGTGGCGCCCGAGTCGGACGCCACCGACCAGCCCTCGCGCGGGGTCTCCGTGATGATGACCTCGTCCGGCGTCAGCGAGACCGTTTCGCCGTCCACCTCGACCGACGCGGTGCCCTCGCGCAGCGCCTGCGACAGCGCGGCGGCGTTGGCGTTCGCGACCGCCTTGGCGACCGCCTGCACGCCCTTGCCGAAACGCTTGCCCAGCGCGCGGAAGTTGGCCTTCGCCGTCGTGTCGACCAGCGAGCCCCCCACCTCGGAGAGCGAGGCCAGCGAGGAGACGTTCAGCTCCTCGGTGATCTGCGCGTGCAGATCGGCGGAGAGCGTCTCGAAGCCGGCCGCCGCGACCAGCGCGCGGGACAACGGCTGGCGGGTCTTCACGCCGGACTCGGCGCGGGTGGCCCGGCCGAGCTCCACCAGCCGGCGCACCAGCGCCATCTGCGTGGAGAGCGCGGGGTCGACCGCCGAGGCGTCGGCCACCGGCCACGAGGAGAGGTGCACCGACTCGGGGGCGTCCGGCGTCACCGGGACCACCAGGTCCTGCCAGACCCGCTCGGTGATGAACGGGGTCAGCGGGGCCATCAGCCGGGTCACCGTCTCGACGACCTCGTGCAGCGTGCGCAGCGCCGCCTTGTCGCCCTGCCAGAAGCGGCGGCGCGAGCGGCGGACGTACCAGTTGGACAGGTCGTCGACGAACGAGGAGAGCAGCTTGCCCGCCCGCTGGGTGTCGAAGCCGTCCAGCGCGGTGGTCACCTCGCCCACCAGGGCGTTGAGTTCGCTCAGCAGCCAGCGATCCAGGACCGTGCGGTCCGCCGGCGCCGGGTCGGCCGCCGAGGGCGCCCACTGGGACGTACGGGCGTACAGCGCCTGGAAGGCGACCGTGTTCCAGTACGTCAGGAGCGTCTTGCGGACGACCTCCTGGATGGTGCCGTGGCCGACCCGCCGGGCCGCCCACGGGGAGCCGCCCGCCGCCATGAACCAGCGCACCGCGTCGGCGCCGTGCTGGTCCATCAGCGGGATCGGGTCGAGGGTGTTGCCCAGGTGCTTGGACATCTTCCGGCCGTCCTCGGCGAGGATGTGGCCGAGGCAGACGACGTTCTCGTAGGAGGACTGGTCGAAGACGAGGGTGCCGACCGCCATCAGCGTGTAGAACCAGCCACGTGTCTGGTCGATGGCCTCGGAGATGAACTGCGCCGGGTAGCGGCTCTCGAAGACGTCCTTGTTCTTGTACGGGTAGCCCCACTGCGCGAACGGCATCGAACCCGAGTCGTACCAGGCGTCGATGACCTCGGGGACGCGGTACGCCTCCAGCCGGCAGTCGTCCTCGGTGCAGGTGAACGTGATCGCGTCGACGAACGGGCGGTGCGGGTCGAGGTCCGACTGGTCGCTGCCGGTCAGCTCGGACAGTTCGGCGCGCGAGCCGACACAGGTGAGGTGGCCGTCCTCGCAGCGCCAGATCGGCAGCGGGGTGCCCCAGTAGCGGTTGCGCGAGAGGGCCCAGTCGACGTTGTTGTTCAGCCAGTCGCCGAAGCGGCCGTTCTTCACCGAGTCGGGGAACCAGTTCGTCTTCTCGTTCTCCGCGAGGAGACGGTCCTTGACGGCGGTCGTGCGGATGTACCAGGACGGCTGCGCGTAGTAGAGCAGCGCGGTGTGGCAGCGCCAGCAGTGCGGGTAGCTGTGCTCGTACGGAACGTGGCGGAAGAGCTTGCCCCGGGCGGCCAGGTCCTCGGTGAGGGTCTCGTCGGCCTTCTTGAAGAAGAGCCCGCCGACCAGCGGCAGGTCCTCCTCGAACGTACCGTCCGGGCGCACCGGGTTGACCACCGGCAGACCGTACGCCTTGCAGACCAGGAGGTCGTCGGCGCCGAACGCGGGGGACTGGTGGACCAGGCCCGTACCGTCCTCGGTGGTGACGTACTCGGCGTTGACGACGTAGTGCGCCTCGGCCGGGAACGCGACCAGGTCGAAGGGGCGCTCGTAGGTCCAGCGCTCCATCTCCCGGCCGGTGAAGGACTCGCCGGTGAGCTCCCAGCCCTCGCCGAGCGCCTTCTCCACCAGCGGGCGCGCCACGACGAGACGCTCCTCGCCGTCCGACGCCACGACGTACTCGACGTCGGGGTGGACGGCGACGGCGGTGTTGGAGACCAGCGTCCACGGGGTGGTCGTCCACACCAGCAGCGCCGCCCGGCCGGCCAGCGGGCCGGAGGTGAGGGGGAAGCGGACGAAGACCGACGGGTCGACGACCGTCTCGTACCCCTGCGCGAGCTCGTGGTCCGAGAGGCCGGTGCCGCAGCGCGGGCACCAGGGGGCGACGCGGTGCGACTGGACCAGCAGGTCCTTGTCGAAGATCTTCTTCAGCGACCACCAGACGGAGTCGACGTACTCCGGGTCCATCGTCCGGTACGCGTCGTCCATGTCGACCCAGTACCCCATGCGGGTCGTCAGGTCGGAGAAGGCGTCGGTGTGGCGGGTCACGGACTCACGGCACTTGGCGTTGAACTCGGCGATGCCGTACGCCTCGATGTCCTTCTTGCCGTTGAAGCCCAGCTCCTTCTCGACCGCGAGCTCGACGGGCAGGCCGTGGCAGTCCCAGCCGGCCTTCCGGCCGACGTGGTAGCCCTGCATCGTGCGGAAGCGCGGAAAGACGTCCTTGAAGACACGGGCTTCGATGTGGTGGGCGCCGGGCATGCCGTTGGCGGTCGGCGGACCCTCGTAGAAGACCCACTCGGGGCGGCCTTCGGACTGTTCGAGGCTCTTGGCGAAGACCTTGCCGTCGCGCCAGAAGTCGAGCACGTCGTGCTCCAGCGCGGGCAGGTCGACCTGAGCGGGGACCGGGCGGTACTGCGGCGATGTCATGTTCGGGTTTCCTCCGGCGGACGTCTTCCCACTTCCGTCGGAGGGACGAGAGCGCTGGGCTCCCGCGGTACCACCCTCCTTGGCCCGGGCGCATGCCCCGGCCCCCTCATTGGGGTGCGATGCCGGGTCTACTTGCCTGCCTGCGGCGTTCTTCCGACGGCTCCGGGGTGATCTTCACGACGCGCTCGCCCCCGGGCTTCCACCGACCCCGGGTCGCTCTGGGCTGCGTACGACGCTACTCGTCCCATCCATGCCTCTCGCTGCGCCCAGTGTACGGGGCCTGGGGCGGCACGTCCGACCGGTTTTCGCGCGGGGCGCGCGGGGCCCCTGGACTGACCCGAATGGCGCGTCGGGGGCCCGCGGAACCGGCGGTTCCGTCAGGCGGCGGAATACCCGGCGGGGAGCTGGGCACAACGGATGCAGGCGGGCCGTGTCCGGGTGCGGGGAGGGGTGGCAGGGCGGCGTGCCCCGTTGCCGCGGGTCATGGGTCGATTTATCGTCCCAGCACGATCCGCGAGCAGGATCACCCTAGGTGAAGGGGTCGCGCCCATGGTGGCGAAGAAGACCGTCCGACGGACGTCGTCAGCGGCATCCCCGGACGCGGCGGACGACGGGACGTCCGCCGGGAGCGGGGAGGACACCGCGAGCGGCGCGGAAGCCGGGGGCGGCGCGACGGGGTCGGAGGCGGCCGCGACGAGACCAGCGAAGAAGACGGCCGCCAAGAAGACGGCCGCCAAGAAGGCCGCCGCCAGGAAGACGGCCGCCGCGAAGACCCCGGCGAAGAAAAGCGCGGCCCGCACGACCACGGCGAAGCAGGCCGAACCAGCGGCCACGGAGGCGGCCGACGCCGCCCAGCAGACAGGAGAGCAGACGGTGGCAGCCAAGAAGACCGCGGCCAGGGCCGCGTCCGGCGGACCGAGCGCGAGCGCGGTGCCCCAGGCACGCGTGGCGACCGTACCCGGAGAGCTGGCCGTCCGGCCGGGGGAGGACCCCTGGACGCCGGAGGAGGTCGCCGAGGCGCGGGCGGAACTCACCGGCGAGGCCACCCGGCTCCGCACCGAGCTGGAAGCCTCCGGGGCGGCCCTCGCGGGGCTGATGCGCGACTCCGGCGACGGTGCCGGTGACGACGAGGCCGACACCGGCACCAAGAACATCACCCGCGAGCACGAACTCTCGCTCGCCGCCCACGCCCAGGAGACCCTGGAGCAGACCGAACGTGCCCTGGCCCGCATGGACGCCGGGACCTACGGCCTCTGCGAGGTGTGCGGCAAACCCATCGGCAAGGCACGCATGCAGGCGTTCCCCCGGGCCACCCTCTGCGTGGAGGACAAGCAGAAGCAGGAGAGACGCGGCTGACCGTCCGGGGCGCTCCGTGTCGTACCCTCGTCCTCAATCGGCACCAGGCCGTGTCCGGTCGCCCCACCGGGCGGCCGGGGGTGCGGTACCGGACACGACCCAGGTTGAGGATTCACGTGGCAGAGGCGGAGCGCACCATCGAAACGCCGGAGACTCCCGACGCCCCGGGTGCCGGGGAGACCGGGCCCCTGAAGCCCGCCGACGGCACCGCCCCGGGCGGTGCCGGGGACGGCGCGGCCGACGGCGACACCGCGGCCGGTGCGGCGGACGGCGCCACCGCCGTCACGGGCAAGGGCAGGCGGCGGCTCGTCGCGCTCTTCACCGTGGCCGTCGTGGCCTACCTCCTCGACCTGGTCAGCAAGACGCTCGTCGTCGCGAGACTGGAGCACCACGACCCCGTCGAGATCATCGGCGACTGGCTGAAGCTGGAAGCGGTGCGCAACCCCGGCGCCGCGTTCAGCATGGGCGAGGCCTTCACCGTCGTCTTCACGGTCATCGCCGCGGCGGTGATCGTCGTCATCGTCCGGCTCGCCCGCAAGCTCCGCAGCCTGCCCTGGGCCATCGCCCTCGGCCTGCTGCTCGGCGGGGCGCTCGGCAACCTCACCGACCGCCTCTTCCGCGCTCCGGGCGTCTTCAAGGGCGCGGTGGTGGACTTCATCTCACCGGCCCACTTCGCGGTCTTCAACCTGGCCGACTCCGCCATCGTCTGCGGAGGCATCCTGATCGTGATCCTCTCCTTCCGGGGACTGGACCCGGACGGCACCGTCCACAAGGACTGAGTCCCGCCCGGGAGAGGCCGGAGAAGCTCACCGGTCACAGCACCGGTGGCCGCAAGGCATACTCGACCAGGTGAGTACGTACCCCGAGATCCGAACCCTGCCCGTGCCCGACGGCCTGGAGGGCGAGCGCGTCGACGCCGCCATCTCCCGGATGTTCGGGTTCTCCCGCACCAAGGCCGCCGAGCTGGCCGCCGCCGGAAAGGTGCTGGTGGACGGTTCGGTGGCCGGGAAGTCCGACCGGGTGCAGGGCGGTGCCTGGATGGAGGTCGAGATGCCGCGGGCGGCTCCTCCGGTCCAGATCGTCGCCGAGCCCGTCGAGGGCATGGAGATCGTGCACGACGACGACGACATCGTCGTCATCGTGAAGCCGGTCGGCGTCGCCGCCCACCCCAGCCCCGGCTGGACCGGCACCACCGTCATCGGCGGCCTCGCCGCCGCCGGGTACCGCATCTCCACCTCGGGTGCCGCCGAGCGCCAGGGCATCGTGCACCGGCTCGACGTGGGCACCTCCGGTCTGATGGTCGTGGCCAAGTCGGAGCGCGCGTACACCCTGCTCAAGGCGCAGTTCCGCGACCGCGTCGTGGAGAAGAAGTACCACGCGCTGGTGCAGGGCCACCCGGACCCGATGAGCGGCACCATCGACGCCCCCATCGGCCGCCACCCGAACCACGACTACAAGTGGGCCGTGATCCAGGAGGGCAAGCCCTCCGTGACGCACTACGACCTCATCGAGGCGTACCGCGCGGCCAGCCTGCTCGACATCAAGCTGGAGACGGGCCGTACGCACCAGATCCGGGTGCACATGTCCGCCCACCGCCACCCGTGCGTCGGCGACCTCACCTACGGCGCGGACCCGACCATGGCCAAGCGTCTCGGTCTGACCCGGCAGTGGCTGCACGCCGTCCGGCTCGGCTTCGAACACCCCTCGGACGGCAGCTGGGTGGAGTTCGCCAGCGACTACCCGGCCGACCTCCGGCACGCCCTCGACACGATCGCCGCGGAGAGCGAATGACCGCCGGCACCACCCCGTACACCGCCCGGCGGACCCGGGACGAGGCGGACCGCGCGGCCTGCTTCCAGGTCCGCAAGGACGTCTTCGTCGGCGAACAGGGAGTGCCCGAGGACCTGGAGTACGACGCGTACGACCGGCCCGAGGCCACCACGGTGCACGTCATCGCGGTCACCGAGGACGGCACCGCGCTCGGCACCGGCCGACTGCTGCACGGCGAGGCTGCGGCCGGGAAGACCGGCGGCGACCTCACCGTCGGTTCGCTGGGCCGGCTGGCCGTGTCCGGGTCGGCCCGCGGCCTCGGAGTCGGGGCCGCACTGGTCCGCGCCGTCGAGGACGAGGCACGGGCGCTCGGACTGACCGCGGTCGACCTGCACGCCCAGACCCACGCCCTCGGCTTCTACGAGCGCCTCGGCTACCAGGTGTACGGGCCCGAGTTCCAGGACGCCGGGATAGCGCACCGCGCCATGCGCCGCACGCTCGCGGAGCGGTAGCTCCCGTCCGGCGTCGCGCGGGGGGTGTCACCGCATCCCGCGGGCCCGGCGTGACAGGGTGGAACTCCCGCCCGGCCGCGCGCCGGGCGGGATTCCTGCATCCTGCGGAAGGCGCCCCACGTGGACCAGATGGCACTGCTCCTGCTGCTCCTGCTGGGAGCGGTGATCACGGTGCCGGTGGGAGAGCGGCTGGGACTGCCGGCCCCGGTGCTGATGACACTCATCGGCGTGGGGATGGCCTTCCTCCCCTTCGTGCCCAACGTCGACATCCCGCCGGAGATCATCCTCCCCGCCCTGCTGCCGCCGCTGCTCTACGCCTCCGTGCAGCGCACCTCCTGGCGGCAGTTCGCGGCCAACAAACGGCCGATCTTCCTGCTCGCGGTCGCCCTGGTCTTCGTGACGACAGCGGCCGTGGCGGCCGTCGCCGACTCCGTCGTGCCCGGACTGCCCCTCGCCGCCGCGGTGGCGCTCGGCGCGCTCGTCGCGCCCCCCGACCCGGTGGCCGCAACGGCCGTCGCCGGCTCGCTCGGTCTGCCGCGTCGGCTGATCTCCATCCTGGAGGGCGAGGGCCTCTTCAACGACGTGACCGCGATCGTGCTGTACCACGTGGCCATCGCGGCGGCGGTGTCCGGCACCTTCTCGCTTCCGGAGGCCCTCGGGCTGCTGGTCCTGTCGGCCGTGGTCGCGGTGGTGGTCGGACTCGCGCTGGGCTGGCTCACCCTCAAGCTGATGGGGCTCCTCGGGGACGCCACGCTCCAGGTCGGCCTCACCCTGCTCGTCCCGTTCATCGCCTACGTCCTGTCCGAGGAGCTGATGGGCTCCGGCGTCCTCGCCGTCCTGACCATCGCGCTCTTCCTCGCCGAGCACACCGCGGACGCCGACGACGTGCTCGGCCGGCTCACCGGGCGCACCTTCTGGAACATCGTGGACACCCTGGTCACCGGGATCGCCTTCGGGCTCATCGGGCTGGAACTCAGCAGCGTCTTCGGCACCGCCGACGGGCGGGAGTGGCGGCTGGCGGGCTGGGGGCTCGCGATCGTCGCCGTGGTCATCGGCGTACGGCTGCTCTGGCTGCTGCCCGCGACCTGGCTGGCCAAGAAGCTGCACACCCTGCGCGACGTGAGCGAGGAGATCCCGACCAGCTGGCGGGAGACCGTCGTCATGTGGTGGGCGGGGATGCGCGGGGTGGCCTCCGTGGCGCTGGCCCTCGCCGTACCGCTGAAGACCGACGACGGCGAACCCTTCCCCGGCCGCGACGAGATCGTCTTCATCGCCTTCGCGGTCATCATGGCGACCCTGGTCTTCCAGGGGCTCACCCTGCCCTGGCTGGTGCGCCGGCTCGGTGTCCGGGCCGACACCGACGCCGAACGTGAGCTGGAGAGGCGCCTCGCGATCCGTGCGGCGAAGGCGGCCAAGGCGCGGCTGAAGGAGATCCAGCAGGTGGAGGAGTTCCCCGAGGACGTGCTGGAGCGGCTC
This sequence comes from Streptomyces sp. NBC_00247, assembly GCF_036188265.1. Classification (NCBI taxonomy): domain Bacteria; kingdom Bacillati; phylum Actinomycetota; class Actinomycetes; order Kitasatosporales; family Streptomycetaceae; genus Streptomyces; species Streptomyces sp. NBC_00247. Next base: position 5,468,004 of record NZ_CP108093.1, read on the forward strand.
CAGCGCGCCGCCTACGACATCGGGGCGCGCATCAGCCCCGACATGGTGGACGAGGAGCGGCGCGACGCCTACGCCCAGCGCGCGAAGCGCTTCAAGGAGGTCAGCCGCATCCAGCGGGAGCTGCTGTCGGCCGCCCGCCACGAGGTGCTCTCGGCCCGCAGTGAGGCCGGTTCGGACCCGGAGGTGGTCGACCGGGTGCTGCGGTTCCTGGACGTGCGCAGCCTGCGCTGAGCCGGGGCGCGGTCAGCCGCGGCCGGTGTGCGGGGTCGGCTCCTTGCCGTTGCGGCGGACGGACGCGGCCGTACGGGAGGTCAGCTCCGGCCACTGGTCGGCCGCGACGAGCGTGGCGGGGGCCGTCGCGACCCGGGGCAGGGCGTACGGGTGGTGGTCCCGGAGCCAGGCGATCAGCTGCTCGCGCACCGCGCACCGGACCGTCCAGACGTCGTCCGCGTCCTTCGCGGTGACCACGGCCCGCACCTGGATGGTGGTCGGGGTGGTGTCGGTCACCGCGAGGGACCAGGTCCGACCGTCCCAGGCGCCGCACTCGCCGAGGATGTCGCGCATCTTGTCCCGCATCGCGGCCATCGGTGCCGCGTGGTCGAGATGGAAGTAGACCGTGCCGGTCATCTGGACCCCGCCGCGCGACCAGTTCTCGAACGGACGGCTGGTGAAGTACGACACCGGCATGGTGATCCGGCGCTCGTCCCAGGTGCGTACGGCGAGGAAGGTCAGCGTGATCTCCTCCACCGTGCCCCATTCGCCGTCCACCACCACGGTGTCGCCGAGGCGCACCATGTCGCCGAAGGCGATCTGGAACCCGGCGAAGACGTTGCCGAGGGTGGACTGGGCGGCGACACCGGCGACGATGCCGAGCACACCGGCCGAGGCCAGCATCGAGGTGCCGACGGTCTGCATCGCCGGGAAGGTCAGCAGCATCGCGGCGACGGCCACCGTGGTCACCACCGCGATGACCACCCGCTGGATCAGCGTCACCTGGGTGCGCACGCGGCGTACCCGGGCCGGATCGCGGGTGGAGGTGGCGTACCGCGCGTACGAGGACTCCACGACGGTCGCCGCCACCCGGACCACCAGCCAGGCCGAGGCGCCGATCAGGACCAGGCTCAGCACCTGGCCGATCGCCTCCCGGTGGTCGCGCACCAGCTCCAGGCGCAGATGGGCGAAGGTGCCGCGCAGCAGGGCCGCGCAGATCACCACCTGGAGGGGTGGGCGGCAGCGTCGCAGCAAGCCCCACAGGGGCGTGTCGGGGTGCCGGACGTCCGCCTTTCGCAGAGCCAGGTCCACCAGCCAGCCGGCCAGCAGGGTGATCGCCACCGAGCCGCCGACGATCAGCAGCGGGCGCAGCACGTTCTCCATCCTCGTGTCCTCCGGGGTCCGGGTGGCAGCTGGCACCATGGGCGGCATGAACATCATGCTTTTCCACTCGACCTACGGGCTCCGGCCCGCGGTGCACGCCGCTGCCGACCGGCTCCGAGCAGCCGGCCATGAGGTGCGCGTGCCCGATCTGTTCGAGGGGCACACCTTTGAAACGCAGGCGGAGGCGCAGGCGTACCGGGAGGAGCTGGGCAAGGACGAGCTGCTCAAGCGGGCGGTACTGGCCGCTGCGCCCTACTCGGAGCAAGGGCTCGTGTACGTGGGCTTCTCGCTCGGCGCGGCCGTGGCGCAGACCCTCGCCCTCGGCGACGAGAAGGCACGCGGGCTGCTGCTCTTCCACGGCACCTCGGACCTCGCCGAGAACGCGAGCACGGACGAGCTCCCGGTCCAGCTGCACGTCGCCGACCCCGACGCCTCGGAACCGCACGACTGGCTGAACAGCTGGTACCTGGAGATGCGGCGGGCCGGGGCGGACGTGGAGATCTACCGCTACCCCGGTGCCGGACACCTCTTCACCGACGACGCTCTGCCCGACTACGACGAGAAGTCGGCCGAGCTGGCGTGGAAGGTCGCGCTGGGCTTCCTGGCGACCCTCTGACGTGCCGCGCCCCCGGGGCCCGGACACGGACCGGGACCCGGGGGCGGTGGCTCATCCGCGGTAGGCGGTCCAGCTGTCGCTCATGCGCTGCACCTGGCCCGGGGTGAACTGGTACATGCAGGAGTCGTACGTGTAGTCCATGAAGTTGTGGATCGGGTCGGCCCCGGTCTTGTTGGTGCAGGTGTCCCGGCCGGTGGGGCACTCGTAGGCCTCGGTCTTCTCGGCCGGGGTGTCGGCGACGTAGTCCCCGTTTCCGTTGCAGCCGCCCTGGAAGGTGTGGTAGAGCCCCATCCAGTGGCCGACCTCGTGGGTGGCGGTGTCGCCCTCGTCGTAGTGGGTGGCGGCGCCGCCCGGCAGCGAGGTGTCGAGGATCACCACGCCGTCCATGCTCGGGCTGGACGTGTAGGAGCTCGGGAAGGTCGCCCAGCCGAGGAGACCGCCGCCGAGGTTGGCGGTGTAGACGTTGAGGGCGTTGGCCCCGCCCTTGCGCAGGGTGCTCTTCATCGATCTCTCGGCGCTGGAGCCGGAGCTCACGTTGTACCAGGTGGCGTTGTCGGTGTAGTCCGTTCCCGCCAGGGTGAAGCTGAAGCCGGTGGCCGTGTTGCCCGTACCGGCTCCGGAGTACGCGCTGTTGAGCACGCTCATCTGGGCGCTGACGGCGCTCGCCGACAGTTTTCCGGTGGTGCCCGAGTGGATGACGTGGAAGTACACGGGTATGGAGGCGCCGGCCGCCACGGCGGTGACCCCCGCCGAGCGGCGTTGGGCGAGTCTGGTGCGCAGGTCCGCGTCCATCGTCTTCGCCGCGGCGGTGCTGACGGCGTTGGGCTCGTGCGCCGTGGCGCCCGCCCCGGGGCGGGCCTGCCGGGCGAGGGCGGACGTCGTGTCGTCGGCGCAGCCGGCAGCCCCGGGAGCGGCGGCGGCGTTGACCGGCGAGGCGGACACCGGTGTCAGGGCCAGGGTTCCCGCCAGGGCGGCGGTGGCGAGCAGGCGGCGACGCACGTGGGGGGAGGTCGGGAAGAGAGCGCGCACAGGGACTCCTCGATCGGACGCGCGGGTGAGGGATTTCCTCGCCCGCTCCGCCGGGAGATTACGTGTGCATGTCATTCCTGGGGGAGTGTTCTTCCGGCCTGTTCGCCGAGGGACGGGTGGGTTTCCCGGGCGGTCGGCGCCGTGCTCGCGTCCGTCCGCGAAGCGTCCTCGTAACCGGGCCGTCGACGCCGCGGGCGGTGTGTCCGCAAAGCGGCGCCCCGGCCGTGACCTCCGGGACACACGACCGCCGCGCCCGCCGTGGCCGGAACCCGCTCAGGGGGAGGGATCCGGTCCGGGCGGCGTACGGCGGTGGGGGAAGCGGGACGGGCGGGCGGGCACCCGGAGGTGTCCGCCCGCCCGTCCGGGGGAGCCGTGAGCCGGGGCGTCAGCCCTTGAGCGCCGCGTCGATCGCCGTGGTGTAGTCGGCCACCGTCATGGGCGCGCTGTCGCTGCCCTCGGCGGTCACGGTCTTGCCGTCCATCTTCAGGGTCGGCGTGCCGGTCACCCCGCTGGAGTCGAAGGTCTTGGACATCTTGACGGCCCAGGCGTCGTAGGTGCCGTCGTTGACGTTCTTCTGGAACGCCTTGTTGTCCTTGAGCGCGTCCACCGTGTCGGCGACCTCGATGAGGTAGCTGTCCTTGGCGAACTTGTCGTCGGTCTCCTCGGGGTGGTACTTCGCCGAGTACAGCGCGGTCTTGTACTGGAGGAACGCCTCCGGGCTGACGTTCAGCGCCGCGCCCAGGGCGCTGAGGGCGTTCTTGGAGCCCTCGCCGTTGTCGCTGTTGTCGATGAAGGTGGCACCGACGTACTTGATCTTGTACTTGCCGTCCGCGACGTCCTTGGCGACCGTCGAACCGACGGTCTGCTCGAACTGGGCGCATATCGGGCAGCGGGAGTCCTCGTACATCTCCAGCGTCTTCTTCGCGGAGGACTCACCGACGACGACGGTCGTACCGTTGGTGCCGGTGGTGTTCTTCGGGGCGACCACCTTCGCGTCGCCCGCGGCCTCCCAGGCGTCCGGCTTGTTCAGCTCGTTGACGCCGTAGGCGACACCGCCGGCGATCGCCAGCACCGCGACGATCGAGACGCCGACGACGATCTGCTTGCGGGCCTTGTCCTTCTTCGCCTGGCGCTCGCGCTCCGCGCGCAGCCGCTCGCGGGCCGCTGCCTTGTTCGCCTGGTTGTTGCGGTTGCTCATGATGCGTTCTCCGTGGGATGTACGTGAAGGGTCAGAAAAAGGGGAGGGGGCGTACCGGGCTCAGACCGGCAGCGGAGGCCCTCTCCGGCCCACGGAGTGCGTGAAGAGCGGACGGGCGGCGACGAACGGGCGCGCGCCCGGAAGGCGTACGGCGCCCCGCACCGGAGAACGGGACCCACGGGCCACCGCCAGCGCGACCAGCAGCGGGCTGAACGCGAAGGCGGCAGCCGCCCGCAGCAGGGCCGCCAGCGCGGCCTCGCCGCGCCGCAGCCAGGCCGCCGCGAGCAGCCCGACGCTCACGTGCGCGGCGAGCAGCAGCCACGGGACGCCCGGCCCGGGGGGCAGCGGCAGCGCGGCGCCGGAGGCGGGGTGGCCGACTCCGGCCACCCGCGCCAGCGGAGCGCCCACTCCGTGGCCGCCGCAGAGCACGTCGAACCCCAGGGAGCGCAGCGGACCGGCCACCGGGCCGCCCGCCGCGCCGTAACAGAGCTGCTGCCCGGTGGTGAAGACCGTGTCGGCGGCGAGCTCCAGCGGGACCAGCAGCCCCGCTATCGCCCCGAAGCCGCGCTCCCGGCCCGCCAGCGCGTACGCGACGGCGAACACCAGGCCCCCCACCAGCGCCAGCGCGGTCACCGGCAGGGCTTCACGGGAGAGCAGGACGTGGGACGCCGAGGACAGCGTGACGACGAGCGCGGTGAAGAGCGCCGCGCGCGCGGTCCTGGGTCGCGTCCCTGATATGTCCATCGCCGGAGAGTCTCGCACGCGCCCCCGTAAGCGACTCCTAAAGGTCCGGGACGACGGCTGTCCCGGACCTCCGGTCGGCTCCTGTCATGGATTGGTCAGAGGCCCGGAATGCGGCCGTTGCGGAAAAGGTCCACGAAGATCCGGTGGTCCCGGCGTGCCCGCGCGCCGTAGCTGTGGGCGAAGTCGACGAGGAGATCGCCGAAGCCGTCCTCGTCGGCCGCGATGGCGGCGTCGATGGCCCGCTCGGTGGAGAACGGCACCAGCGAGTGACCGCTCTCGTCGTCGGCCGCCGCGTGCATGGTGGCCGTCGCCCGGCCCAGGTCGGCGACGACCGCCGCGATCTCGTCGGGCTCGTCGATGTCGGACCAGTCCAGGTCCACGGCGTAGGGCGAGACCTCCGCCACCAGCTGTCCGGCGCCGTCCAGCTCGGTCCAGCCCAGCCACGGGTCGGCGTGGTCCTGGAGCGCCCGCTGCGAGATCACCGTGCGGTGGCCCTCGTGCTGGAAGTAGCCGCGCACCGAGGCGTCCGTGATGTGCCGGGAGACGGCCGGGGTCTGGGCCTGCTTGACGTAGATCACGACGTCGTTCTCCAGGGCGTCGCTGTTGCCCTCCAGCAGGATGTTGTACGAGGGCAGCCCGGCCGAGCCGATGCCGATGCCCCGGCGGCCCACCACGTCCTTCACCCGGTAGGAGTCCGGGCGGGTCAGGCTCGACTCGGGCAGGGTCTCCAGGTAGCCGTCGAACGCGGCGAGGACCTTGTAGCGGGTCGCCGCGTCGAGGTCGATGGCGCCGCCGTCCGGGGCGAACCGGCGCTCGAAGTCGCGGATCTCCGTCATCGAGTCCAGCAGCGAGAAGCGGGTGAGCGACCGGGCCGTCCGGAGCGCGCCGAGCAGCGGGCCGTCGGCGGTGTCCAGGGTGAAGGGCGGCACCTCGTCGTTCTTCGCGCCGGTCGCGAGCGCGTGGACGCGCTCGCGGTACGCGGCGGCGTAGACCCGGACCAGCTCGGTGATCTGGTCGTCGCTCAGCGCCTTGGCGTACCCGATCAGGGCGACGGAGGCGGCGAAGCGCTTGAGGTCCCAGGTGAACGGGCCGACGTACGCCTCGTCGAAGTCGTTGACGTTGAAGACCAGGCGGCCGTTGGCGTCCATGTAGGTGCCGAAGTTCTCCGCGTGGAGGTCCCCGTGGATCCAGACGCGGCCGGTGCGCTCGTCCAGGAACGGGCCGCCGTGCCGCTCCCGGGCGAGGTCGTCGTAGAACAGGCAGGCGGTGCCCCGGTAGAAGGCGAAGGCCGAGCCCGCCATCTTCCGGAACTTGACCTGGAAGGCGGCCGGGTCGGCCGCCAGCAGCTCACCGAAGGCGGTCTCGAAGACGGCGAGAATGCGCTCCCCGCGGTCTTCCGCGCCGCTCTGCTGTTCCGACATCGCTGGGTGCCTCCTGGTACAGGGCGTCGAACTGCGTCGAGCACCGTCGAACATGGCGTTCATGACAAAAGGGACGGGCGTCCCCGCCTCTCCAACGCGTGACCGTACTCGCAAGTGCCCGTCGTTCGTCAGCGCCAAGACGTAGACTTCCAGGCTGTCCCCCCGACATCCCCCAGCCGTCAGCCACCCGTCGCCCGTCCGTCACCGCGGGCCGAGTGCTGCGTGCGACATCCGTCATCCCCGGAGGCTCAGCGCCGTGACCAAGCCGCCCTTCACGCACCTGCACGTCCACACCCAGTACTCCCTGCTCGACGGTGCCGCGCGGCTCAAGGACATGTTCGAGGCGTGCAACACCATGGGGATGTCGCACATCGCCATGACGGACCACGGCAACCTCCACGGGGCGTACGACTTCTTCCACTCGGCGAAGAAGGCCGGTGTGACGCCGATCATCGGCATCGAGGCGTACGTCGCCCCGGAGTCGCGCAAGCACAAGCGGAAGATCCAGTGGGGACAACCGCACCAGAAGCGCGACGACGTCTCGGGTTCCGGCGGTTACACCCACAAGACGATCTGGGCCTCCAACGCCACCGGGCTGCACAACCTCTTCAGGCTCTCCTCGGACGCCTACGCCGAGGGCTGGCTGCAGAAGTGGCCCCGCATGGACAAGGAGACCATCTCCCAGTGGTCCGAGGGCCTGATCGCCTCCACCGGGTGCCCCTCCGGCGAGGTGCAGACCCGGCTGCGGCTCGGCCAGTTCGACGAGGCCGTGCAGGCCGCCTCCGACTACAAGGACATCTTCGGCGAGGGCAAGTACTTCCTGGAGCTGATGGACCACGGCATCGAGATCGAGCGCCGGGTCCGTGACGGACTCCTCGAAATCGGCAAGAAGCTGGACATCCCGCCGCTGGTGACGAACGACTCGCACTACACCTACGCGCACGAGGCGACCGCCCACGACGCCCTGCTCTGCATCCAGACCGGCAAGAACCTCTCCGACCCGGACCGCTTCCGCTTCGACGGCACCGGCTACTACCTGAAGACGGCCGAGGAGATGTACGCCGTCGACTCCTCCGACGCCTGGCAGCAGGGGTGCGACAACACCTTCCTCGTCGCGCAGCAGATCGACACCGCCGGCATGTTCGAGGCGAAGAACCTCATGCCGAAGTTCGACATCCCGGACGGCTACACGGAGGTCACCTGGTTCCGCGAGGAGGTCCGGGTCGGCATGGACCGCCGCTTCCCGGGCGGCGTCCCCGACGACCGGCAGAAGCAGGTCGAGTACGAGATGGACATCATCATCCAGATGGGGTTCCCGGGGTACTTCCTCGTCGTCGCCGACTTCATCATGTGGGCCAAGAACAACGGCATCGCGGTCGGCCCCGGCCGAGGCTCCGCGGCCGGCTCGATCGTCTCGTACGCGATGGGCATCACCGACCTCGACCCCATCGAGCACGGACTGATCTTCGAGCGGTTCCTCAACCCCGAGCGCGTCTCCATGCCCGACGTCGACATCGACTTCGACGAACGCCGGCGCGTCGAGGTGATCCGCTACGTCACCGAGAAGTACGGCGCCGACAAGGTCGCCATGATCGGCACGTACGGCAAGATCAAGGCGAAGAACGCGATCAAGGACTCCGCCCGCGTCCTCGGCTACCCGTACGCGATGGGCGACCGCCTCACCAAGGCCATGCCCGCCGACGTCCTCGGCAAGGGCATCGACCTCAACGGCATCACCGACCCGAAGCACCCGCGCTACAGCGAGGCCGGCGAGATCCGGGGGATGTACGAGAACGAGCCGGACGTCAAGAAGGTCATCGACACCGCCAAGGGCGTCGAAGGACTGGTCCGGCAGATGGGCGTGCACGCCGCCGGCGTGATCATGTCCAGCGAGCCGATCGTGGACCACGCCCCGGTCTGGGTCCGGCACACCGACGGCGTCACCATCACGCAGTGGGACTACCCCCAGTGCGAGTCGCTCGGCCTGCTCAAGATGGACTTCCTGGGCCTGCGCAACCTCACCATCATGGACGACGCGGTCAAGATGGTGAAGGCGAACAAGGGCGTCGAGCTGGAGATGCTCGCCCTGCCGCTGAACGACCCCAAGACGTACGAACTCCTCTGCCGGGGCGACACGCTCGGCGTGTTCCAGTTCGACGGCGGGCCGATGCGCTCGCTGCTGCGCCAGATGCAGCCCGACAACTTCGAGGACATCTCCGCCGTCTCGGCCCTCTACCGGCCGGGCCCGATGGGCATGAACTCGCACACGAACTACGCCGAGCGCAAGAACGCCCGCCAGGAGATCACCCCGATCCACCCGGAGCTGGAGGAGCCCCTCAAGGAGGTCCTCGGCCTCACCTACGGCCTGATCGTCTACCAGGAGCAGGTGCAGAAGGCGGCCCAGATCGTCGCCGGCTACTCGCTGGGCGAGGCCGACATCCTGCGCCGCGTGATGGGCAAGAAGAAGGCCGACGAACTGGCGAAGAACTTCGTCCTCTTCGAGGCCGGCGCCAAGAAGAACGGCTTCTCCGACGCGGCGATCAAGGCGCTCTGGGACGTCCTGGTGCCGTTCGCCGGATACGCGTTCAACAAGGCGCACTCCTCCGCGTACGGGCTCGTCACCTACTGGACCGCCTACCTCAAGGCGAACTACCCCGCCGAGTACATGGCCGCCCTGCTGACCTCGGTCAAGGACGACAAGGACAAGTCGGCGATCTACCTCAACGAGTGCCGGCGCATGGGCATCAAGGTGCTCCCGCCGAACGTCAACGAGTCCGAGGCCAACTTCGCCGCCCAGGGTGACGACGTGATCCTCTTCGGGCTCACCGCCGTGCGCAACGTCGGCACCAACGTGGTGGACTCGATCATCCGGTGCCGCAAGGCGAAGGGGAAGTACGCCACCTTCCCCGACTTCCTCGACAAGGTCGAAGCGGTCGTCTGCAACAAGCGCACCGTGGAATCGCTCATCAAGGCCGGTGCCTTCGACGAGATGGGTCACACCCGCAAGGGACTCGTCGCCCACCACGAACCCATGATCGACAACGTGGTCCAGGTCAAGCGCAAGGAGGCCGAAGGGCAGTTCGACCTCTTCGGCGGCATGGGCGACTCGGACGACGGCTCCTCCGAACCGGGCTTCGGTCTGGACGTCGAGTTCTCCGACATCGAGTGGGAGAAGTCCTACCTGCTCGCCCAGGAGCGCGAGATGCTCGGCCTGTACGTCTCCGACCACCCGCTCTTCGGCCTGGAGCACGTCCTCTCCGACAAGGCGGACGCCGCGATCTCCCAACTGACCGGCGGAGAGCACAGCGACGGCGCGGTCGTCACCGTCGGCGGCATCATCTCCGGCCTCCAGCGGAAGATGACCAAGCAGGGCAACGCCTGGGCCATCGCCACCGTCGAGGACCTCGCGGGCGCCATCGAGTGCATGTTCTTCCCGGCCACCTACCAACTGGTCTCCACCCAGCTGGTGGAGGACACCGTCGTCTTCGTCAAGGGACGGCTCGACAAGCGCGAGGACGTACCCCGGCTCGTCGCCATGGAGATGCAGGTCCCCGACATCTCGAACGCGGGCACCAACGCGCCGGTGGTCCTCACCATCCCCACCGTGCGGATCACGCCCCCGATGGTCAGCCGCCTCGGCGAAGTGCTCTCCAGCCACCGGGGCGACACCGAGGTCCGCATCAAGCTCCAGGGCCCTCGCAAGACCACCGTCCTCAGGCTCGACCGGCACCGCGTCAAGCCCGACCCGGCGCTCTTCGGCGACCTCAAGGTGCTGCTCGGCCCGTCCTGCCTGGCCGGCTGACCGCGGCGGCACCCGGACACGACACGTGACCCGGTGCCCCGCGTACGACACACGAAGGGGCGCTCCCGCCGACGACGGCGGGAGCGCCCCTTACTGCGTTGTCACGGCCGTCAGTTGTGGCCGAAACGACGCTGGTGCTTGCGGGCCACGTCCGAGGGGCTGCCCTGGGCCTGCGACTGAGACGTGCTCCGGTCCTCGAAGGACGTCGACTTCGCCTGCTCCGCTCCGCGCTCCGCGGCGGACGCGCGATCCTGCTGGCTGCCCTGCTTACGGTTCTTGTTCTTGGCCATGGTGAATGCCTCCTGTGGGGAGTCCTGGTTGCCAGGACCGATGCCAGACTCACATAGCCCCACAGAGCACGCATGTTGGATCATTACCTTCCGTAGTGGACACCACTGCGGGCCTCCGACGGGAAACCTCCACCGCATCCGCCACGCCGAAGATCGAGTTCCGGCCGTCTCCTTCCACGCGGTCGGGCAGACTCGACAAAAACCCTGCACGGCCGTTCGCCGAATTCCGGAAGAGGGTGGAACGCGTGGACCGTTGCGTCGTCCTGGTGGACGCCGGATACCTGCTGGGCGCCGCCGCGAGCCTGCTGGCGGGCGAACCCGCCCGTTCGCGCATCACCGTGGACCACGCCGCCCTGATCCAGGGTCTGCGCGAGCGGGCCGAGGCCGACACCGAGCAACCCCTGCTGCGCATCTACTGGTTCGACGGCGCCCCCGACCGCGTACCGCAGCCCGAGCACCGTCGGCTGCGGGTCATGCCGAGGGTCACCGTCCGCCTCGGCGCGCTGACCCGGAGCGACGGGCGCTGGGCGCAGAAGGGCGTCGACGCGGCCATGCACGCCGAACTGACCGAACTGGCCCGCAACCGCGCCTGTTCCGACGTGGTCCTGGTGACCGGCGACGGCGATCTGCTGCCCGGACTGATGTCCGCGAAGGAACACGGGGTCGCCGTCCACCTCTGGGCCGTCCAGGCCGCGGACGGCGACTACAACCAGTCCGAGGACCTGGTGGCCGAGGCCGACGAGCGCCGCGTGCTCGACCGTGCCTGGATCACCAAGGCCGTCCGCGCCAAGGAGGCCGGCGGGATCTGCGCCCCGCAGCCCCAGCCGCGCCCCGAGATCGCCGCGATCCTCTCCGCACCCCTGCCCGAGGCGGCCCTCGCGGCCTCCGCCGAGCGCGCCTCGGAGGCTCAGGCGGAGGCCCAGGCGGCGGCCCGCGTCGGCGCCCCGCCCGCGCCCCGCCCGGAGACCGGTCCGCCCGGGGACGAGCCCGCGCCCGCACACCACCACAAGGGCGTCCCCACTCCGAAGGACCTCGCCGCCCTCCGCGCCACCGCCGGCACCCCCGCGGCCCCGGCGACGGCCCCGACCGCCCCGGTGCCGAACGCCACACTGCGCTGGTCCTCGGACCGCGGATGGGCCGACCGGGGCCCGCTGGGCGAACCCCCTGAGACCGCGTCGCTGCCCACCCTCGCCCAGGTCACCACCGCCGAACAGCGCTGGGCCGACCGCGAGGAGGACATCACCACCGTGGGCGGCGACCCCTTCGAGGTCGGCCAGGTCTTCGCCCGCCGGTGGATGGAACGGCTCCCGGAGACCGTCCACCTCCAGAAGCTCTCCACCATGTACCCGCGCATCCCGCACCGGATCGACGGCGAGCTCCTGCGGTACGCGGCGCGCTTCGGACTCCTCGCCCACAAGGACGACCAGATCGACGAGCACGACCGCTACGCCATCCGGGCCGGTTTCTGGCGCGAGATCGACATCACGGCCGCCGTGGACCGCGCTCCCGCCCCGGAATGACCCGGCGGGCCCCCGCCCGGCACGGCCGGGTACGGCCCCCGACCGGCCCCCGTCGCAATCCGGACCATCCGACCCCGTACTCTCGTACCTCGTGAGTACGGGCACAGCACAGGCACTGAGGGCCACCGGGACCGTGTGCGCGGTGCGTGATCTGGTGAAGACCTACCCGGCCGTCCGGGGCCGCCGCGGTACGCCCGCCGTGCCCGAGGTGCGGGCCACCGACGGCGTCACGATGGAGGTGCGCGGCGGCGAGATCTTCGGGCTGCTCGGCCCCAACGGCGCCGGCAAGTCCACCCTGGTCCGCCAGCTCACCGGCCTGATGCGCCCCGACTCCGGCAGCGTCGAGGTGCTCGGCCACGACCTCGTACGCCATCCCGAACGCGCCTCCCGGCTCATCGGCTACCTCGGCCAGGAGTCCACCGCCCTGGACGAGCTCACGGTGTCCCTCGCCGCCGAGACCACGGGGCGGCTGCGCGGCCTCTCCGTACGCGACGCCCGCGCCGAGCGCGACGCCGTACTGGAGGAACTCGGCCTCACCGAACTGGCCGGACGCCCCCTGAAGAAGCTCTCCGGCGGTCAGCGCAGGCTCGCCTGCTTCGCCGCCGCCCTCGTCGGCCGGCGCCCGGTGCTGATCCTGGACGAGCCGACCACCGGCATGGACCCCGTCGCCCGCCGCTCCGTCTGGGCCGCCGTGGACCGGCGCCGGGCCGAGCACGGCGCGACCGTCCTGCTGGTCACCCACAACGTCATCGAGGCGGAGACGGTCCTCGACCGGGTCGCCGTCGTCGAACGCGGCAAGATCATCGCCTGCGACACCCCGCAGGGCCTCAAGGAGCAGGTGGCCGGCGAGGTCAGGGTCGAGCTGATGTGGCGCGAGCGCGCCCCGCTCGACGTCCCGGAGGTCGCCGCCCTGCGCCCCTCGGCCGAGGAGTCCGGGCGCCGCTGGGTGCTGCGCCTGAAGCCGGACGAGGCGCGGGCCGCCGTCGCCGCGGTGACCGGTGGTGCGGCCTTCGCGGCGCTGGACGACTTCACCCTGGCCACGCCCAGCCTGGAGGACGTCTACCTGGCGCTCGGCGGGGACGCGGCCGCGGCGCGCCGGGGACTGGTGAAGGCGTGAGGGCGGTGCCCCCGGCGGGCGGGGGCCGCGTGGACGGACGAGACGTGTGTGGACGAACAGCGGTAGCGAACGGGAGCAGCGCCAGGTGACGAGCATCGTTCGGGCCGAGGCGGTGTCCCCGGCCGGCGGGCAGGCGTCCGGCCGCCCGGGTACGTCCACCGGGCCGGCCCGCGGGTCCTGGGCCGGGGAACCGGCCCCGCTGGCGCCGCGCGCCCGGCTGCTGCCCGCGCTGGCCGCCGTGTACCGGGCCCAGCTCTCCCGGGCCCGGGTGGCCCGTATCCCGCTGCTGTTCGTGGCGACCTTCCAGTCCGTCGGCATCATGATCATGATGCGCGGAGTGGTCGACGGCGGCACCGAGGCGCGGGCCGTGGTCGCGGGCTCCAGCGTGCTGGTGGTCGCCTTCGTCGCGCTCAACCTGCTCGCCCAGTACTTCGGCCGGCTGAGGGCCGACGGCGGGCTCGACCACTACGCCACGCTGCCGGTGCCGCCCGCGGCCGTGGTGCTGGGCGCGGCGGGCGCGTACGCCTCCTTCACGGTGCCGGGCACCGTCTTCACCGCGGTCGCGGGGAGCGCGCTCTTCCAGCTGCCGATGTCGCACCTGTGGGTGCTGGTCGCCGTGGTCCCGCTGGCCGGGGCGGCGCTGGCCGGGCTGGGGGCCGCGCTGGGCCTTCTGGCGCCACGCCAGGAGCTGGCCACCCTGCTGGGGCAGCTCGGCATGTCGGCGGCGCTGCTGCTGGGCGTACTGCCCGCCGAGCGGCTGCCGGAGGTGGTGCGCTGGGCGCGCGACCTGCTGCCGTCCACGTACGGGGTGGAGGCGCTGGCCCGCTCCTTCGACGCCCACCCGGACTGGACGGTCGTCGCGCTGGACCTCGGGGTCTGCGCGGCCGTGGGGGTCCTCTCGCTGGCCGTGGCGACCTGGGCGTACCGCCGGGCCGCCGTGCGCTGACCGGCTGCCGGCCCGCCGGGGTACGGCGGTGCGGCGGCCGGGTGCCCGGTGATCAGGTCCGGTGCGGCGCCGAGCCGGGCCGCCTGGCACGATGGCACGGTGACCGCACCCTTGACGCCGCCCGATCCGCCGACGCCCTACGAGCCCTGGCCGGTTCCTCCGGCGGGTTCGCACCTGGCCCCCGCCCAGTCGCCGCCCGACCGCGCCGAGGCGCGGGGCGAGGTCGTCCGGGCAGCGGCCGTCACCGTGGTGCTGGCCGTCGCGGGTGTGGCCCTCGGCCTTCTCTGGCTCTGGCTCTCCCCGCGCATCCCGCTGATCTCGGACGAGACGGCCGTCTACCTCAAGGACGGCGAGGGCGAGGAGGCGATCGGGGCGGACGGCACGTTCGCCCTGCTCGGCGCCGGCTTCGGCGTCGTCTCGGCCGTCGTGGTCTACCTGCTCCGGCGGTCCGGCGGAATCCCGACCGTGGTGGCACTGGCGCTCGGCGGGGTGCTGGGCGGGCTGCTCGCCTGGTGGCTGGGTGCCGCCCTCGGCCCGACCTCCGACGTCGTCGCCCACGCCAAGGCCGCCGGCCAGGGTGTGGCCTTCGACGCGCCGTTGGAGCTCCACGCGAAGGGAGCGCTGCTCGCCTGGCCGGTGGCCGCGATGGTCGTGCACCTGATCCTCACGGCGGTCTTCACGCCCCCGGACCCCGACCCCGACACCCCGTGGACGCACACCGACTGGGCGCCGCGCGGCGCCGAGGCGTACGGCACGACCGGACAGCCGGTCCATGGCACCCCCGGCACCCCCGGGGCCCCCGGCACCCCCGGTACGCCTGGCGCGCCCGGTGCCGGAGCCCCCGACGCGCCCGCCGCGCGGGCCCGGGCGCAGAGCGACCCGGAGGGCCCCGCAGGACCCTGACCGCCCGTCCGAGAGGGCTCCGGGGCCCCGGCCCACGTACGCCGTGCCCGGGCCTTCGCTACGCGCGCCCGATCGGCGCGAACACCGCGCCGGTGAGCCGCGCCAGGTCCGCCGCCGCGAGCTCGACCTCCAGGCCCCGGCGGCCGGCCGAGACGCAGATGGTCGGGTGCGATCCGGCCGTGTCGTCGAGGACCGTACGCAGCCGCTTGCGCTGGCCCAGCGGGGAGATTCCGCCGCGTACGTACCCCGTGGTGCGCTCGGCCGCCGCCGGATCGGCCATGGCGGCACGCTTGCCGCCCACCGCCGAGGCGAGCGCCTTCAGGTCCAGCGAACCCGCGACCGGGACCACCGCCACCGTCAGTTCGCCGTCCACGTCGGCCACCAGGGTCTTGAAGACCCGGTCGGGGGAGACACCCAGGGCCTCGGCCGCCTCCTCGCCGTAACTGGGGGCCGCCGGATCGTGCTCGTACGAGTGGACCGTGAACGCGGCCCCGGCCGCGGTCAGCGCGACCGTGGCCGGGGTACCGCCCTGCTGCTTCTTCGTCTTCTTCGCCACGGGCGGAAGGTCTCCGGCTTGTTCGGGTGGGGGCGGGATCGGTGTCGGTTCAGTTCAGGTGCGTGGGGGCACGGGTGAGGTCCACGGCGGGCAGCGACGGGAGATGGCGGATGACCGCCGTCTCCTTGCGGAGCAGGGAGAGTTCCTCCCGCAGCCGGGTCGCGGTGTCCGGGGCCTGCAGCAGCCGCTGCTTCGTGCCCACGTCCAGCACGGTCGCGGCGGCCACCAGGTAGGAGACGACGGACGGTTCGTCCGGCAGGTCGCCGCCCGTGGTCAGCGACCGTTCGCTCGCCCCGGCCAGCCGCTTCTGGTACGTGCGGAAGGCCCGCATCACGCCCTCGGCGAGGGTCCGGGCCTCGCCGGCCTCCTCGTCCTCGGCGAGATGCTCCACCTCGGCGGTCAGATACGGGCCGCTCGCGTCCACCGAAAGCAGCCGGACCCGGGTGGTGCCGGTGGCCAGCACCTCGAAGGTGCCGTCGGCGCGCTCACGGATCTTGGCGGCGTCCGCCACGCAGCCGACGCGGTGGAAGGACTGGATCGGGTCGGTTCCGAAGCCGTCGGCGGGCGCGAGATCGGCCGGGACCGCCGCACTCTCCGGCATCCCGGTGCCGGTCGTCGCGGTCTCCCGGCCGTCCCGGACGGCCACCACCACGAAGCGGCGGGGTTCGTCCTCGTCGGTCTTCAGCAGCTCGCGCATCATGGCGCGATATCGCTCCTCGAAGACGTTCAACGGCAGCACGAGGCCGGGGAACAGAACCGCGTTGAGCGGGAAGAGGGGCAGGTGCGCTGTGGTCACAACGCTCAAGCGTAATGGCCGAGGGGCCTGCCGTGGGCGGCCCGGTTCCACAGCGGGGTCGCCGAGGCCACCTGGAGCCGAGCCACGTCCCTGGCGTCCAGGAAGCGGGCCAGCGCGTCCTCGGTACCCGGCGACCACGGGACGGACCGGTACCAGGGCCGGGACGCCGGGACGGGCCGGGACGCCGGGAACGACGAGGACCAGGGGAGCGACCGGGACCACGGGAACGACTGGGCGTGCGGCCCGATCAGCCGGAACTGCTCCAGCGCTTCGCTCCAGCGGCCCCGCACGATGAGGACGTACGCGAGCAGGTTGCGGATCTCGGCGGGCCACGGGTCCCCGGCGGCATACGCGTCGGAGAGGCCGATCGCCAGGTCGGCGGCGTCGTCGATCCGCCGCTCCGGCACAGGGGCGGCCCAGCCGACGGCCTGCGGGTCGAGGAGCAGCGCGGCGGCGGCGCGCACCGGCAACCCCTGCACCAGGGAGTCCGGGGCGGCGTCCTCGGCGGCCCGCTCGGCGAAGTCGAAGCATGCGCGGTGCGAACCGCGCCGGGTGGCAAAGAGGTAGTACAGCGCCGCCACGTGGCAGCCGTAGTGGTGCGGGGAGCGCCGGACCGCCTCCTCCCAGACCGACTCGAACACGGAGTGCGGGGCACGGGTGCCCCGGGCCTGGTCCAGAGCGAGGTGCCAGGGGACCGGGTCGCGCGGGTCGGCCTCGGCGGCCTCGGTGATCAGCGGGGCGACCGCGCGCAGCCGCTCCGCCGGCGCGGGCGACTCCCACGCCCGGCGCGCCGCGAGCCCGGCCCGTACGAGCAGCGCGTCCGGGTCGCCGGGGGCGGCGGACAGCCAGTCGTCCAGCCAGGCGTCCCGGCTCCGGGCGAAGGCGACCAGCCTGCCGAGGTAGCGGTCGCGCTGCTCCCAGTCGGCGGCGTCGCGGGTGGTGGCGAGGAGCTTGGCGGCCGGCCCGTACGCGCCTTCGGCGGCGGCCACCAGCGCGGGGGAGAGCCGGCTGTCGGGGGCGTCGAGCATGACCGCGTCGGCCGGGGGAAGTCCGGCGGACAGCCGGGGGCTGTGCCGGACCCTGCGCGCGGTACTGAGCGGAGCGCGAAGCGAGGGCATGGTGCGGACCATTGAAAAACGCTGGTGAAAGCGGCGCCAGGGGTCTGCTGTGAAGCTTTCGTGCCCACGCGGGGGGATCCGGAGGGGTTGCCCCCGGAAAGGTCAAGAACGGGCAAAGGACGCGCACGCGGGTGGCTTGAATTCGACCTTCCGTGGAGGCCTGAACGGGCCACCCGCTTACTCGGTCCCGCCTCCTCCTCGCCCCCGGCTCCCGGGCCGGAGGCAGGGCCGAGTGCCGCCCTCACCCCCGCCCGCGCCCTCCCGCCGTCACCCCCGGCTCAGCAGCCGGGAGGCCCCGGCGGCCACCGTGGTGGCCAGAACCCACCCCACCAGCACCAGTCCGGCGGCCCCCCACTGCCAGCCGCCCGTCATCCGCCAGTAACCGTCCTGGCCGAGCCCGATCACCGGGATCAGCAGGTCGAGGGCGTAGAGCGCCGGATTCCACTCCGGGTGCTCGTCCCCCTTGATCGACTCCGGCTGATGCTGGGAGAAGGCCAGGGTGCTCGCCGCCCAGAGCACGGCCATCCACACCGCCGCCCGCCCCGGCCGGTAGCCGTACGCCACCGTCCAGTCCTGGAGGAACCCCCACAGCTTCCCGGCGATCGGCAGCGTCTCCCGGCGCCTGCGCTGCTTGGCGAGCAGCACCTCCCGGGCGTCCGCGTCCTCGCCGCAGTTGCGCAGCACCGTCGCCAGCCGCTCGTACGGTTCGGGGACGTACTCCGGGGTGGCGGCGAGCACCCACTCCAGCCGGCGGGAGAGCGGGAAGTGGCCGTACGGGACGAGGTTCTCGTAGACGAACCCGCCCATCGCCAGACCGCCCGGCCCCGGCCAGCTGCTCGACAGGTCGATCAGGGTGACCACCCGCGCGCCGTTCAGCACGACCCGGCCCTCCTCGGGGCGCTCCAGGCTGAACCGCAGCTCGGGGACCACGATCCGGCGCAGCGACAGCTCCTCCTGCGGCTCCAGCACGAACCGCGCCAGGTGCAGGTCCAGCACGTCCCCGAACCGCCCGTCGTCGAGCCGGACCCCACCTCGGCACTCGAAGATCTGTGAGCGCGAACCGCGGGCCGGCGTCAGGTCCGAGGTCGGGCCGTGCACGATGCCGTACGGGGGAGTGGTGCCCTGGTTCCCCGTCTCGGTGCTCACCCACGCCTCGGTCAGGTAGAGCGTCCGCTCCACCCTCAACTGCGGTGCGTTCAGGGCCTTGCGACCGTCCGCCGCCCGCAGCCGGCTGCCGCGCAGGCTCAGCGAGCCGCCCACCGTCGCCCCGCGCAGGCTGACTTCGCCGTACGTCTCGACCATCTCCGCCTGGAGGTCCTGCGCCACGGTCAGCCCGTCGGCGGCGATGGCCCGGCCCCGCCGGTCGCAGCCGACGCTGATCTGGTTGATCAGCAGGTCCGTACCGATCTGGGCGTCCGTCAGCCGCACGCCCCGGTCGACCCGGCAGCGCGGCATGTGGAGATCGCCCTCGGTGCGCAGCCGGGCCGCCTCAAGGCGGGGCATCGCGCAGCCGACCATCCGCAGCGTCGTGAAGTGGCACTCGGGGAAGACCACCTCCTGCTCGAACCGGCAGCCGGTGAGCTCGACGTACGGCGAGACCCGGCCGCCGGCCAGATCCAGCTTGCCCGTGACGCGTACGCCCCTGAGCTTCAGCGCCGCCACCCGCCCCGGCCTCGCCGGCGGACCGCTCAGCAGCAGTCTCGCCACGACCCGGGCGCCGACGCTCCGCCCCGGCCCCCACATGTGCGGGCCGAACGGATCGTCGCGTTCGGGGTCGTGGGTGCGCAGATCGAAGGTTGTCCCGTTCCGGAAGGACTGCCACATGCCCAGCTCCGCGGCGCTGAGTCCTTCCGGGATGTCGCTCTCGTGCGGCTCCGTCACTCCCGACCTCCCTGTGCACACGCCCTGGGTCGTGTCCGGCCGTTCCCGCCGGGCGACCGGTGGCCGGTGCGGCACCTCGCGGTTCGTCGGACCGCCCGAGTACATCCCGTACCCGGGGTGTCCACCGCCTCGCCATGCACCGCACCGGAGACCGCCCGTCGATCCGACGCGCGTGGCCGGACACGACCTACTGCCGTTCTTCCCCCTGTGTGACCGTATGAACGGAAAACGGAACACAGGGTGACGGAGATATGTATCAGCCACTGATACGGCCGACCGGACGGCTCGGGCGGTCTGAGAGAATTGGGGGTGTGATCTCTCGAATCGATCTGCGCGGCGACGTCCTCCCCGAGGGCGCCCCCTTGCGCGACCTGCTGCCCCGTGCCGAGTTCGACGTGGAAGCCGCCCTGGAGACGGTGCGGCCCATCTGCGAGGACGTACGCCATCGTGGCTCGGCAGCGGTGATCGAGTGGGGAGAGAAATTCGACGGCGTACGGCCCCCTTCGCTGCGGGTGCCGGCCACCGCGCTCGCGGACGCGCTGCGCGACCTCGACCCCGCCGTGCGCGCCGCGCTGGAGGAGTCGATCCGCCGCGCCCGAATCGTCCACCGCGAGCAGCGCCGCACCACCCGCACCACCCAGGTCGTCCCCGGCGGCACGGTCACCGAGAAGTGGGTGCCCGTCGAGCGCGTCGGCCTCTACGTCCCCGGCGGACGCTCGGTCTACCCCTCCTCCGTCGTCATGAACGTCGTCCCGGCCCAGGAGGCCGGCGTCGAGGGCATCGCCGTGTCCTCCCCGCCGCAGAAGGAGTTCGGCGGCCTGCCGCACCCCACCATCCTGGCCGCCTGCGCACTGCTCGGTGTGGACGAGGTGTACGCCGCCGGCGGCGCCCAGGCCATCGCCCTCTTCGCCTACGGCACCGAGGGCGAGGACGGCTGCCGCCCGGTGAACCTCGTCACAGGCCCCGGCAACATCTACGTCGCCGCCGCCAAGCGCCTCCTCAAGGGACGCATCGGCATCGACGCCGAAGCCGGGCCCACCGAGATCGCGATCCTCGCGGACTCGACCGCCGACCCGGTGCACGTCGCCGCCGACCTGATCAGCCAGGCCGAGCACGACCCGATGGCCGCCGCCGTCCTCGTCACCGACTCCGAGGAACTCGCCGCCGCCACCGAGGCCGAACTCGCACCCCAGGTCGCCGCCTCCAAGCACGTCACCGACCGCATCGCGCCCGCGCTCGCCGGCCGGCAGTCCGCGATCGTCCTCGTCCGCGACCTCGCGGACGGGCTGAAGGTCGTCGACGCCTACGGCGCCGAGCACCTGGAGATCCAGACCGCCGACGCCGCCGCCGTCGCCGACCGCGTACGCAACGCCGGCGCGATCTTCGTCGGCCCCTGGTCGCCGGTCTCCCTCGGCGACTACTGCGCCGGCTCCAACCACGTACTGCCCACCGGCGGTTGCGCCTGTCACTCCTCGGGTCTCTCCGTGCAGTCCTTCCTGCGCGGCATCCACGTCGTCGACTACACCCGCGACGCACTGGCCGAGGTCACCCACCACGTGGTGACCCTCGCCGAGGCGGAGGACCTCCCCGCCCACGGCGCGGCACTCAAGGCACGGTTCGGCTGGAAGGTCCCGCAGGCGTGAGAGACGACAGCACCACCCACACCACCACCAGCACCACCCGCCCCGTCGGCATCGACGACCTCCCCATCCGGGAGGAGCTGCGCGGCCAGTCCCCGTACGGTGCCCCCCAGCTCGACGTACCCGTCCGGCTGAACACCAACGAGAACCCCTACCCGCTGCCCGAGGCCCTCGTCGAGCGAATCGCCGAACGCGTCCGCGAGGCCGCCCGCGACCTCAACCGCTACCCGGACCGGGACGCCGTCGAGCTCCGCACCGGACTCGCCGGCTACCTCAGCCGGACCGCCGGCCACGAGGTCACCACCGCCCAGGTCTGGGCGGCCAACGGCTCCAACGAGGTCATCCAGCAGCTGATGCAGGCGTTCGGCGGCCCCGGCCGCACCGCCATCGGCTTCGAGCCCTCGTACTCGATGCACGCCCTCATCGCGCGCGGCACCGGCACCGGCTGGATCTCCGGCCCGCGCAACGAGGACTTCACCATCGACGTGGAGGCGGCGAAGAAGGCCATCGCCGAACACCGCCCGAACGTCGTCTTCATCACCTCCCCGAACAACCCCACCGGCACCGCCGTCGAGGCCGACACCGTCCTCGCGCTGTACGAGGCGGCACAGGCCGCCCGGCCCTCCCTCGTCGTCGTCGACGAGGCGTACGGCGAGTTCAGCCACCGCGCCTCGCTGCTCCCGCTGATCGAGGGCCGTCCGCACATGGTGCTCTCCCGCACCATGTCGAAGGCGTTCGGCGCCGCCGGGCTGCGCCTCGGCTACCTCGCCGCCGACGCCGCCGTGGTCGACGCCGTCCAGCTGGTACGCCTGCCGTACCACCTGTCCTCCGTCACCCAGGCCACCGCGCTGGCCGCCCTGGAGCACACGGATACGCTCCTCGGGTACGTCGAGCGGCTCAAGAGCGAGCGGGACCGGATCGTCGCGGAACTCCGGTCCCTGGACTACGAGGTCACCGAATCGGACGCCAACTTCGTCCAGTTCGGACGCTTCGAGGACAGCCACGCCGTCTGGCGGGCGATCCTCGACCGGGGCGTCCTGGTCCGGGACAACGGCGTACCGGGATGGCTGCGGGTGACCGCGGGGACCCCGGCAGAGAACGACGCGTTCCTCGATGCGGTTCGCGAAATCAAGAAGGAGCACGACGCATGACGGGCGAGAGCCGCATGACGGGCGAGAGCCGCGTGGGCCGCGTGGAGCGCACCACCAAGGAAACCTCCGTGCTGGTCGAGATCAACCTCGACGGCAGCGGGAAGGTCGACGTCGCCACCGGCGTCGGCTTCTACGACCACATGCTCGACCAGCTCGGCCGCCACGGCCTCTTCGACCTCACGGTCAAGACCGAGGGCGACCTGCACATCGACTCGCACCACACCATCGAGGACACCGCCCTCGCCCTCGGCGCCGCGTTCAAGCAGGCGCTCGGCGACAAGGTCGGCATCTACCGCTTCGGCAACTGCACCGTCCCGCTGGACGAGTCGCTCGCCCAGGTCACCGTCGACCTCTCCGGCCGTCCGTACCTGGTGCACACCGAGCCGGAGAAGATGGCGCCGATGATCGGCGAGTACGACACCACGATGACCCGGCACATCCTGGAGTCCTTCGTCGCGCAGGCCCAGATCGCCCTGCACGTCCACGTCCCGTACGGCCGCAACGCCCACCACATCGTGGAATGCCAGTTCAAGGCCCTCGCCCGGGCCCTGCGCTACGCCAGCGAGCGCGACCCGCGCGCGGCCGGAATCCTGCCTTCCACGAAGGGCGCCCTGTGACCGGCCTCAACACCATCCTGATCGTCGTCGGCCTCTTCCTGGCCGGCGGCGTCTACTCCTTCGCCAAGCAGGGCATGCCCAAGGGCGTCGTCGTGCTGCTCTGCATCGCGTCCGCGCTGTGCCTGGTCGCGGGCGTGCTGCGGATCCAGGGACTGTGGGACTGAGGACATCGTGAGCGAGAAGAAGAAGGTCGTCGTCTTCGACTACGGCTTCGGCAACGTCCGTTCCGCCGAGCGGGCGCTCGCCCGGGTCGGCGCGGACGTCGAGATAACGCGTGACTACGACAAGGCGATGAACGCGGAGGGACTCCTCGTCCCCGGCGTCGGCGCCTTCTCCGCCTGCATGGGCGGTCTCAAGGCCGCCCGCGGCGACTGGATCATCGGCCGCCGCCTCTCCGGCGGCCGCCCCGTGATGGGCATCTGCGTCGGGATGCAGGTCCTCTTCGAGCGGGGCATCGAGCACGGGGTGGAGACCGAGGGCCTGGACGAGTGGCCCGGCACCGTCGGCCCGCTCAAGGCGGACGTGGTCCCGCACATGGGCTGGAACACCGTCGAGGCGCCCGAGGACAGCAAGCTCTTCGCCGGGCTCGACCCCGAGGCCCGGTACTACTTCGTGCACTCCTACGCGGCGCACGACTGGACCCTCGAAGTCACCAACGCCAACATCCGGGCCCCCCGCGTCACGTGGGCCACGCACGGAGAGCGGTTCGTGGCGGCCGTGGAGAACGGCGCGCTGTGGGCCACCCAGTTCCACCCCGAGAAGTCCGGCGACGCCGGTGCCGAGCTGCTGACCAACTGGATCGAGACGCTGTAATGCCGAAGCTTGAACTCCTTCCCGCCGTCGACGTCCGCGACGGACAGGCCGTCCGCCTCGTGCACGGCGAGTCCGGCTCCGAGACCTCCTACGGCTCCCCGCTGGAGGCGGCCCTCGCCTGGCAGTCCGCCGGCGCCGAGTGGCTGCACCTGGTCGACCTCGACGCCGCCTTCGGTACCGGTGACAACCGCGCGCTGATCGCCGAGGTCGCCGGAGCCATGGACATCAAGGTCGAGCTCTCCGGCGGCATCCGCGACGACGCCTCGCTGGAGGCCGCCCTCGCCACCGGCTGCCGCCGCGTCAACCTCGGCACCGCCGCACTGGAGACCCCCGAGTGGGTCGCCAAGGTCATCGCCCAGTACGGCGACAAGATCGCGGTCGGCCTCGACGTCCGCGGCACCACACTGCGCGGCCGCGGCTGGACCCGCGACGGCGGCGACCTCTACGAGACCCTCGCCCGTCTCGACTCCGAGGGCTGCTCCCGCTACGTCGTCACCGACATCGCCAAGGACGGCACCCTCCAGGGCCCCAACCTCGGCCTGCTCCGCGACGTCTGCGCCGTCACCGACCGCCCGGTCGTCGCCTCCGGCGGCGTCTCCTCGCTGGACGACCTGCGCGCGATCTCGCTGCTGGTGCCGGAAGGCGTCGAGGGCGCGATCGTCGGCAAGGCGCTCTACGCCGAGGCGTTCACCCTGGAAGAGGCGCTCAAGGCGGTCGCCGCATGACGGACTCCGTACCCGCCCCCTCCGCACCGGCGTCCGGCGTGCGCCGGATCCAGTCCGGGGCGCCCTGGGAGGAGAGGTTCGGCTACGCCCGCGCCGTCGAACTCCCCGGCGGCCTCGTCCTGGTGGCCGGCTGCACCTCCGTCGTCAAGGGCGAGATCTCGGCCGGCTCCCCGTACGAGCAGGCCGTCGCCTCCTTCGAGGTCGCCTTCGCCGCCCTGGCGCAGGCCGGCCTCGGCCGCGAGGACGTCGTGCGGACCCGCATGTACCTCACGCACGCCCGGGACGTCGACGACGTGGGCCGCGCCCACAAAGAGCTCTTCGACGACGTGCGGCCGGTCGCCACGATGCTCATCGTCTCCGGTTTCGTCGACCCCAGCCTGGTCGTCGAAGTCGAGGTCGAGGCCTTCCGCGGAGGCGACCGATGAGCCTCGCCGTACGCGTGATCCCCTGCCTGGACGTCGACAAGGGCCGGGTCGTCAAGGGCGTCAACTTCCAGAACCTGCGCGACGCCGGCGACCCCGTCGAGATGGCCAAGCTGTACGACGCCGAGGGCGCCGACGAGCTGACCTTCCTGGACATCACCGCCTCCAGCGGTGACCGGGAGACCACCTACGACGTGGTCCGCCGCACCGCCGAGCAGGTCTTCATCCCGCTCACCGTCGGCGGCGGCGTCCGCGCCCCCGAGGACGTCGACAAGCTGCTGCGCGCCGGTGCGGACAAGGTTGGCGTCAACACCGCCGCCATCGCCCGCCCGGAACTGATCCGCGAGATCGCCGAACGCTTCGGCAGCCAGGTCCTCGTGCTCTCCGTCGACGCCCGCCGCACCCCGGAGGGCACCTTCGAGGTCACCACGCACGGCGGCCGCAAGGGCACCGGCATCGACGCCGTCGAGTGGGCGCACCGTGCCGCCGAGTTGGGCGCGGGCGAGATCCTGCTCAACTCGATGGACGCCGACGGCACCAAGGACGGCTACGACACCGAGATGATCAAGGCGGTACGTGCCCACGTCACCGTCCCCGTCATCGCCTCCGGGGGCGCCGGCCGGCTCGCCGACTTCGCACCCGCCGTGGACGCCGGGGCCGACGCGGTCCTCGCCGCCTCCGTCTTCCACTTCGGTGATCTGCGGATCTCCGAGGTCAAGAGCGCCCTGCGGGAAGCCGGACACCCGGTCCGCTGAGACACCGCCAGGGGGCGGGTGGGGGACGACGTCCCGCACCCGCCCCTCACGCGTGCGCGGGCCGCCCGGCCCGAGGGGGAAGTGCGCGGCGAGACCGGCGATATCGCCGATGCGTGACGCCGGGGAGCATCGCCAGAGTGGCCAACGCCAGCGAACGACGCGGCGGTACCACGCGGAGCACCCCGGAGCCTCGGACGACGGCCACCGGGAGACGCCCGGCGGGGTACCCCCCACCGAGAGGATCCCCCGTGCAGCAGCTCCTCACCTCCGGCGACACCGCTCCGCACCACCGGACCCGCACGAGCCGACTCCGGGCCGTCAAGGGCCTGTTCGCCGCGGCGGCGGTCACCGCCGGCCTGCTCACCGCGTTCAGCCCCACCGGGGCGCAGGCCGCCACCAACCCCTACGAGCGCGGTCCCGCCCCGACCACCACGAGCATCGAGGCGCTGCGCGGCTCCTACGCCACCTCGCAGACCTCCGTCTCCTCGCTCGGCGTCTCCGGCTTCGGCGGCGGCACGATCTACTACCCGACGTCCACGGCGGACGGAACCTTCGGCGCGGTGGTCATCGCGCCCGGGTTCACCGCCTACCAGTCGAGCATCGCGTGGCTCGGCCCGCGCCTCGCCTCCCAGGGCTTCGTGGTCTTCACCATCGACACCAACACCACGCTCGACCAGCCCGACAGCCGGGGCCGACAGCTCCTCGCCGCGCTGGACTACCTCACGCAGAGCAGCTCCGTCCGCACCCGGATCGACTCCTCGCGCCTCGGCGTGATGGGCCACTCCATGGGCGGCGGCGGCACCCTGGAAGCGGCGAAGAGCCGCACCTCGCTCAAGGCGGCGATCCCGCTGACCGGCTGGAACACCGACACCACCTGGCCCGAGGTCCGCACGCCCACCCTGGTGATCGGCGCGGACGGCGACACCATCGCCCCGGTGCTCACCCACTCCAAGCCGTTCTACAACTCGCTGCCCAGCACACTGGACAAGGCGTACCTGGAGCTGCGGGCGGCCACCCACTTCACGCCGAACACCTCGAACACGACGATCGCGAAGTACAGCGTCTCGTGGCTGAAGCGCTTCATCGACAACGACACCCGCTACGAGCAGTTCCTCTGCCCGATCCCCTCGGCGAGCCTGACCATCGCCGAGTACCGGGGCACCTGCCCGCACACCTCGTAACCCGTCGTACGAACCGGAGCCGGACCGCCCGACACGGCGGTCCGGCTTCTCGTGTGCGGCCGCCCGTGGCTCAGCCCGCCACCGGCAGAGCGGCGGCTATCGCGTTCCGGTCCTTGCGGCCGACCAGCGGGAAGACGATCCGCAGCCCCTGTACGTCCTCGGGCGAGGAGACGACGAAGGACGAGTTGAGCAGGCGCTCCTTGATCTCGGTGCGGACCAGGCCCGCCCGCGCGAACGTCATCAGGTGCTCCCCGGTCCGGGCGATGTTCGGGTTGGCCCGGAAGACGAAGAAGTGGCGGTCGGTCATGACCAGATACATCGGCACCGGCACGGGGATCACGCTCATCGCGCCCGCGCTGAGGACCGCCGAGGCCACGGCGAAGGCGGCCGTCCTGCGTACGGAGACGGTTCTCAGGTTCACGATGGACGCCGCCTCGACCTGCTCCCCGGGGGCGAGCATGGGGGTGACGGCGGCGAGCAGCAGGCGGTGGCGCTTGGCGTTCATGACGTACTCCTGGAGAGGGCGGTGCGGAAGGCGGGGCAGAGGGTGGCCGGTGCGCCGCCGGTCGTCCTCCGTTCCGCCCCGCCCGGTCCGGGCAGGCGCGGGCGTGATGTCCCCTGCGGCAGCCGGACCACTCTGCCACACGTGATCGCGGGCCTCCGCGGGGGAGCCCCGCCCCTCATCCCGCCCTCACCTCGCCCCTCACCCCGCCGCGAGGAACTCCGTGATCGCGGCGGCGAATCCGGGCTCGCGCACCACCGTCAGGTGGTCGCCGGGAAGCACCGTGACCCGGGCGCCCCGGATCGCGCCGGCCAGCACCTCGGGGCGTACCGCCAGCGGGTCGGCGTCCCCGGCGAGTACGAGCGTGGGCACCGCGATCCGGTCCAGCGGCACCGGGCCCCGGAACGCCGCGCGTATCTGGGCGGCCAGCGCGTGCCGGTCGGAGCCGGTGGCGTCCGCCAACGCCCGGAAGCCGCGCGCCTGCTCGGGGACGGTCGCGAGGTCGTCGGCGGTCAGCGCGGCCGACACCAGTTCGGGCGGCATCGCCCGGGTGTCCAGGCCGCCGACCTCCACCACGCCCGCGCCGACGCCGCCGGCCACCAGCCGCCCGACCCGGGGGTCGGACGCCGCCGTGAGCAGGGCGACGACCGCGCCCATCGAGTACCCGGCGAGGTGGTACTCGTCCGCCTCCAGCCGGTCGGCCAGGAGCCGGACGTCGCCCGCCATCAACTCCTCTCCGAAACCCTCTTCGTGCGGCCGGTCGGAGGTGCCGTGACCCCGGGCGTCCAGCGCGTACACCCGGCGGCCGGCCGTGAGGAGGGCCTCCACCACTCCGGGGCCGTCCCAGTTCAGCCGGGCGTGCGCGGCGAAACCGTGCAGCAGCACCACCGGAGGCAGGGCCGGATCGGGATCGCGGGACCAGGACCAGTACCGCAGGGTCAGTCCGTCCTCGGTGCGGAGTCCGGTGTGTTGTTCGGTGCGGAGCGGGATCGTCATGGCACGAAAGTACGGTCGGGGACCGGCGGGCGCGCCGGAGCCTGTGCGCGCGCACAGCCCAAAGGCCGTTCTCCTGGGACGGCGCACCGCACCGGGGCGTTCGGGCCGAAGGAGCGGACGCGCGTCTTCCGGCCCTGTTCACGCGGACGTAACGTGCCGGTGTGACTCCCTCGACGACCGTGCACAGTCCGCTCCGGCTGTACGGCCGCAGCGGTGAACTCGCCATAGTGGAAACCCTCTTGGGCCGCCTCGCGCAGGGCGACGGCGGTGCGCTCGTGGTGACCGCGCCGCCCGGCCTCGGCCGCAGCGCCCTGCTGGACGCGGCGGCCGAAACGCACCGCGCCCGCCATCACGGCCCCGTGCTGCACGTGACGGCCGTCCCCGCCGAGCGCCGCCTCCCGCACAGTGGGCTGCACGCCCTGCTCGGCTCGGCCCCCGGCCCGCTCTCCGTACCCCCCGAGCACGTGCTGCGCTCCGGCATCACCCCCGACGCGCTGCTCACCCTGCTGCGGGAGACCGGCGCCGACCGCCCGGTGCTGGTCTGCGTGGACGACGCGCACGCCTGGGACTCCCCGTCCCGGGAGGCCCTCGGCTTCGCGGCCCGCCGGCTCGGGGCGGGCAGCCGGGCAGCCGTGCTGATCGCGTCGGCCGACGAGACGAGCTTCGCCGGACTGCCCGCACTGCGCCTCGGCCCGCTCGACGACGAGGCGGCGTCCTGCCTGCTGGAGCGCCTCACCGGCAGGTCCCCCGACATCGACCCGGGGGTCCGCGGCGAGTTGCTGCGGGAGGCGGCGGGCAACCCGCGACTGCTCGCCGGGCTCGTCGGGCACCTCACCCCGGACCAACTGGCCGGCCGCACGGTGCTGCCCTTCCCGCTGCCCGGCGGCGAGAGCGTGATCGACGCCCACGCCGCCCAGCTCGACGGCCTCCCCGCCGAGACCCGCGCCCTCCTGCTGCTGGCCGCCGCCGCCCAGGAGCACGAGCCGGAGGGCACCGGAGCCGACGCCGGACTCCTGCTGCGGGCCGGCAACCGGGCCGGGCTCGGCGCCACCCTGCTCGACCGCGTGCTCTTCGGCCCCGGCGGCATCCCCGGAGTCCTCGAACGCACCGGCAGCCGCGTCCACTTCAGCCACCCCCTGCTCGGCCGCGCGGTGCTGCGGCACGCCCCGCCCGCGCACCGGCGGGCCGCCCACGAACTCCTTGCCGCGCTCCTCGGCCAGGCCTCCGCGCATCAGCTGCCCGCCCTGGTGCAGCGGGCCTGCGCGGCCCCGGCGCCGGACGCCGTCCTCGCGAGCGCGCTGGAGCGGGCGGCCACCGCGCCCCGGCCGTACGCCGAACGCTCGGCCGCCCTCACCCGCGCCGCCCTGCTCTCCACCGACGAGGCGGACCGGGCCGCCCGGTTCGCCGAAGCCGCCGAGCACGCCCGCCTCGCGGGCGACACCGGCCGCGCCCGCGCCCTCCTCACCCGGGTCGCCGCCGCCCCGGGCACTCCCCTGCCCGGGGCCGTACCGGCGGGCGGGCTCACCCGGTTCACGCGCGGGATGCTCGCCCTGCGGGACGGACCGGCCACCGACGCCCGCGAGGCGCTGCTCGCCGCCGCGGCACACCTCGCGCCGCACGACCCGGCGCGCGCCCTCTCCGCGCTGCTCGCCGCGGCCGAGGCCGCCTGGGCGGGCGGGGACGCCATCGCCTACCTCGACGCACTGAACCGCATCCCCGGGCGTCCGCACGACCCGGCCGTCGCGCCCTATCTCGCGGGCGTACGAGCCGTGTTCGCGGGACGGATGGCCGAGGGCCACGAGCTGCTCGGGCAGTGCCTGCGCGCCGCCGAAGCCGGCGAGGACCCCTGGGCGCTGCTCCGGGCCGGCGCCTGCGCGCTGGTCGTCGGCGAGGCCGAGAGCGCCTGCCGGGCCGGGGCCCGCGCGCTCGCCGCCGTACGGAGCAAGGGCCCCGAGGTCCTCCTCGCGCACGCCCTCGAACAGCTCGCCTACGCCGAACTGCGGGCAGGCCGGCACGCCAGGGCGCGGGCGCACGCACTGGAGGGCCTGCACGCGGCCCGCCGTAACGGGCAGTCCAACGCCACCACCCATCTGCACGCGGTGCTCGCGCTCACCGCCTCGGTGGAGGGGCCCGCCGAGGCGTGCGCGGCCCACGCGGACACCGCGCTGGCGGGGGCCGGACCGCACGGGCTCGCCCAGGCCGCCACGCTGGCCACCTGGGCGGTGGCCCGCGCCGACCTGGCGGCGGGCCGCACGGGCGAGGCGGCGGCCCGGCTCGCCCCTCTGGTGCGCCCCGGCCCCCGCCACGGCCACTTCGGCATCCGGATGCTCGCCCTGCCGTGCTACGTCGAAGCCGCCGTCCTGGCCGGCCACGGTACCGAGTGGGCCGACGAACTCGCCGACGCCGTAAGAGAGTTCTCCATCTGGACCAGCCGCACCACCGACCCGCACGCGCCCGCCCAGCTCGCCCGCTGCCGCGCGCTGCTGGCCCCCGCCGACGAGGCCGAGGCGCGGTACGCCCAGGCACTCGCCCATCACGACCGGGCCGGCGGCGACTTCGAGCGCGCCCGCACCCAACTCCTCTACGGCCAGTGGCTGCGCAGACGCCGGCGCACCCGGGAGGCGCGCGGCCCGCTCCGCGACGCCCTGGTCGGCTTCGAACGATGCTCCGCCCGCGCCTGGGTGGACCGGGCCACCGGTGAACTGCGCGCCGCGGGCGAGGCGGTGGACCCCCCGGCCACCGACGCCGGGCCGTCGGTGGCGCTCACCCCCCAGCAGCAGCGGATCGCCCGCTGCGTGGCGGAAGGGGCCACCAACCGGGAGATAGCCCGGCGGCTCTCGGTCAGCCCGCGCACGGTCGACCACCACCTGCGCAACATCTTCGCCCTCCTCGGGGTCCGCTCCCGCACCGAACTGGCCCGGGTGATGGACCGTTGGTCCTGAGGGCGGCGGGAGCGGGACGATCCGGCCATGGACCGACCGCCCTACTCGGCTGCTTGGCTCGCGCGATGGCGTCAGGAGATCACGGACGTGGCGGGCGCGATGTTCCTGACCTCCGAGGAGACGCACGGCTTCGCGCCCGGTGACAACCGGGTTCGCGTCGCCGACGAGGACGACCGCCGCGCTGCCCGCCTGACCGGCAAAACCCGCAGACGGGAGTTACGGAAGCCAAGGCTCCGACTGCTCTCGGCCGCCGCCCGGCTCATCACGACCGCCCGCCGCGGCACCTACGGTTCACCCGCCACTGGCCCTGGACCGACGTGATCACCGACGCCGTCGAACGACTCGAAACCCTCCCGAACCCCGGTTGACCAGCGGTCCCTCGAAGAACCGACGGGCCGTCACGAAAGATCGAGGTCAACCGGTCTGCGGATCGTCTCAGCGCGCGCACCGTGACCTATGGTCATGCTGGGTTGCTGAAATATCGCACTGAAGGGCGCTAATCGGGCCAGTAGGGGATCTATTATTTGAGCATCAGTCACAGCGAAGGAATATCCGATGATCTACACCGTTGAGTGCAGCTTTGCCGAGCCGACACGAGAAGAGGAGTGGAACGAGTTCTACTCCGAACGGAAGCTGCCTGCGCTCATCTCCGTCACGGGCTTTCACACCTCACAGCGGTTCAAGGCGATCAGCTCCGGATGTCCCACCTACCTCGCAGCCCACACCGTCGAAGGGCTGGAGGTGCTCAGTGGGGATGAGTACGCAGAGAAGGGCGGCGGTAATTTCGCCCGATGGCAGCCCGACATCATCGACTGGCACCGCAACCTGTACAGCGGACCGAGCCGGGTGCCTGATATCTCTGCGGACGAATACCTGGTTCTGGGCTCGACCGGCCCCGATGCTCTGACGAGGCTAGGTCTCATTTCGCAGCCCATGCGCGCCGTCGCGATGGAAAAGAACCCGGAACAGCGCTGGATGGCCGCGACCGCGAACTCCGGTTTCACGCTCCCCACGAAGCTGCCGGATGGTGTCCACGTCTATGTGGCGATAACTCCTCAGCTCAGGGCCACAGCATCTTTGGCAGCCTTCGAATAAGGGGCCGGCATGCCGAACGTAACGCTGTACGTGGAATCCGGGGCCATGCCGACGGACGAGTCACTGGAAGCACTTACCGACCAGTGCGTTGAGCTGTGCACCAGCACGCTGCAGGCTGCGCTCGAGAACGTGCACATCGTCTACGTTTCCGTGCGAAAGGGCAGAGGGCACCCGGTTTTTGCGGAAATCCTTTTCCGCGAGGAGCCGTTCCGCCCGCCGGCGGTCATGGGCCACTTTATGCAACAGGTCAGTGATGCGGTCACTGATACCCTCGGCCTCACCGCACGTATCCGTTGCTTCAGTTTCTCGAAGCAACACATTCACGCCCTCAACTAAGGGCTGTCCTGCAATTCCTGGCGGATGCGCGACGACATCTACGGCACCTCGCCGCGTTGTCGGAACGTCCCGCTACATCCAGTACGCGGACGCCCCTCCGCCTTGCGATGCGCCGCATCCGACGCCGCGCACCGATCCACCACGAATTGCGGGACAACCGTTGGCGAGACAGGAGCAAAATAATGACACCTCCGCTCTTCCCCACCCGAAAGATCGGCCTGTACACGGTTACCGCCATCAGTGACGGTTATCTCACAGCGAGCCTGGACCTGCTCACGAACGTCGACCGTCAGGAGGCATCAGCGTTGCAGCGGCGAGGCGGGCTGAATGATCAGTCGCCCATGCACATCAACAGCTACCTGGTACGTGGTGCCGGCCACACCGTCCTTGTGGACGCCGGGGCCGGCGGCGTCAAGCAATGGGGCGGTCACTTGACGGCCAGTCTGCCACTGGCAGGGGTGCAACCCTCGGACATCGACGCTGTCCTTCTTACGCACGCGCACCCGGACCATGTCGGGGGCCTGCTCGACGGTTCCGGGCGTGCCGCTTTCCCCAACGCCGAACTCCTGATTCACCACCGCGAGGTCGCCTTCTGGCAGAACGACAGCAACCTCGCGCATGCGAACGAACGCGCTCGGGGAAACTTCCAGACAGCTCGCAACGCCCTCGATGCCTATGGCGGCAGACTCCGCGGGTTCGCCCAAGGTGAGGTCTTGCCCGGAATTTCGGCAACACCACTTCCCGGCCACACGGAGGGGCACACGGGCTATCTCATCAGCTCCGAAGGCCAGGGCATGTTCTTCTGGGGCGACACCGTTCATTTCCCGACTGTCCAAGTGGCGCGGCCCGACGCATCGGTCACGCTGGACAACGATCCGACCCGCGCCGCCGAAACGCGCGTCCGGGTGCTCGAAATGGTCAGTGCTGAGCAGCTGATCGTCGCTGGCCCCCATCTCGACGACCGAGGATTCGCCCGGATCGAGCGGGTGAACGGCGGCTATTCGATCACGGATGAGGGATGAGCAACCGCGACTTCTGGCGCGGCAGGAGAAGAGTCCGGTTCTGCTACGGCCACCAGCCAATCAGAGAACTCGTCCAGAAGTTTCGAACGAGAGCTCCGCGAGTTGTTGACGAGGATGAATTCCTTGGCTGTCTGCTGTCCGGGCGGACCGACTGCAACAAGTTTTCCCGTTCGCAATTCGTCCACAATGTAGAGATAAGGGACGAGCGCCACACCCAAGCCGACGAGAGCCGCTTCGATCAACATGGAGAACTGCTCGAAGCGGCCACCGGCCGTCGCTTCCTGAAGGCTGAGCCCGAACTCACGAGAGTAACTGCGCCAACTTTCAGGCGTCGCCGTTTTATGCAACAGCGGCAAGCGGGGCAATGCCCCAGAAGTCGTACTGTGCCCCCGTGGCACGAGATCGGCCCTGCACACGGGGATCAAGGAAGTGCGGAACAAGTGCCTCGATTCAGCCTCTGACCACGCGGGATGAGCGAAGGTGACCGCAGCATCAAAGGCGCTGCCGTTCAGCACAAAAGGATCGTTTCGAGTGCTCAGATTCACCATCACGTCCGGATGCTCGCGCGAGAACGACGGAAGCCGTGGTACCAGCCATCTGGATGCGAACGTCCCGATCACCGCGAGCTCCAGTACCTGCTGCTGCGGCGGCGACGCCATCACCTGAAACGTTGACCGCTCCAACGACACGAGCAAACGCCCCACCTCTTCGGCATAGCGCGCCCCGTGCGCCGTCAGCTCGACACGATTGCCGCCCCGAAGGAACAAGGCAATACCGAGGAATGCTTCCAGCCGTGCCACCTGCCGACTGATCGCCCCTTCCGTGACGACCAGCTCCTGTGCGGCAAGCGAAAACCTGCCATGACGTGCCGCAGCCTCGAAGGCGAGCAACGTCGAAGTGCTGGGAATCTGCCTGGCCGCCATAGCTGCCGCCTTCCTTGAGCCTGACCAATGGTAAACCCAGGGCATTTCGAGACACCGCTGGCTCCGCCGCGCCTCCGTGTTTCGCCGACGCGGGCGCGCCCCTCCGCCCCGCCCGGCCGTTCGTGCTTCACCCGCCTCCGTGGCCGAATGTGTCCGGCAGGTTGCCGGACCGTGATGATAAGAACCACGCACACCCCTAGGTACCG
The DNA here is from genome assembly GCF_036188265.1 of Streptomyces sp. NBC_00247. Classification (NCBI taxonomy): domain Bacteria; kingdom Bacillati; phylum Actinomycetota; class Actinomycetes; order Kitasatosporales; family Streptomycetaceae; genus Streptomyces; species Streptomyces sp. NBC_00247. The sequence goes on from NZ_CP108093.1 coordinate 5,502,641, forward strand.
ACTGGCCGGTATGCCATTCTGCGGGCGTCAGGATCGTTCGGTTGCGCTCGCGCCCTGCCGGGCCGGGCGCCCGGGCCGGCGCCCACGGGCCCGGCCGATTCCCGGTGGAGGCCCCCATGCCACAGGTCGTACGTCCTCGGATCAGGGCGCTGCACGCGACGCCCCCGGTAACACCGCTGCCCCAGCGGTTCCGCTCGCTGGCCGACCGGGAGGCGATCGAGGTGCTGCACCGCTCGGCCCGGGTGCTGCTCGAAGAGCTGCCCGAGCTGACGGAACGGCTGGTCGAGGTGTTGTACGAGCAGGAGCCCGGCTACCGGACGGCGATCGAGTCCACCCGTGCCGACATCTGGCAGGAGGTCCACCACTCCCTGCGTCACAACGTCGGCTCGCTGATCCAGCCCCGCGAGTTCCGCGAGGCGGCGCACCGCACCACCCGCTGGATCGGGGAGATCAGGGCCGAGCAGGGCGTGCCGCTCGACGCCGTCCTGCACGCGTTCCGCCTCGGCGGCGCGATGGTGTGGCAGGGCCTCGTGGACGAGACCGCCCGCCGCGACCCCGAGGACGTCCGCCTCCTCGTCCATGTCGCCGCCGACGTGTGGAACTTCGTCGACGAACACTGCGGAGTCCTCACCGACGCCTACCGGCAGGCGGCACAGCGCATCGACTGGCGCCGCGAGAACCGCCAGCGGCTCATGACCGCCGCCCTGTTGGACGGCACCGCCCGCATCGCCGACCTTCCCGGTGCCGCGACGGTGCTGGGGCTGCGGGAGGACGGCCGGTACGCGGTCCTCGCCGTACGTACGGCCCAGCGCGCGCCGCACGCGGCGACCTCCCCGCCCGTGGTCCTCCCGGACGGGGTCGCCGCGCTCTGGCACACCGGCCCCGATGTCGAACTGGCCGTCGTGGCACTGGAATCCGCCGTCGCGGACGCGGACGCGCCGGAGGGGTGTGCCGAAACGGGTACGGACGGCGTACTGGCCCGCCTCGCCGCCGGCCTGACCGCCCCGGCCGGTACGGCCGTCGGGGTCGGCTCCGCCGTCGAAGGGCTCGCCGCGCTCGGTGAGGCCCGTCGACTCGCCGAGACCGCGCTGCGGGCCTGCCCGGCCTCCGGCGGCGTCGTCCTGCTCGACGCGCACCTGCCGACCGCGCTGGTGGTCTCCTCGCCCGCCCTCGGGACCGCGCTCGCCCACCGGGTACTGGGCCCCCTCGACGGCATCGACCCCGCCGACCGGGACGTCCTCATCGAGACGCTCACCGCCTGGCTCGAAGCCGACGGCTCGGCCCAGCGGGCCGGAGCGCGGCTCTACTGCCACCGCAACACCGTGCTGAACCGGCTGCGACGGTTCGAGCAACTCACCGGGCGCTGTCTGACCCGTCCGGCGGACGCGGTGGAGGTCTGCCTGGCGCTGGCGGCCCGCAGACTGCTCGGCTGATGCCGACCAACGTGCCGGCAGAGCGAGTTCGAGTGGTCCGGATGTGCCGGCACACAAGGAGCGGGCCCGCCGCCTGTACCGGTGCATCCATGAACGCCCGCTCCCTGTACGGCGATTGCCCCCTCTGGTGGCGTACCCGTCATGTCCTCCCTTACCGACGCGCGTTCCCTCGCAGTGGTGATCTTCCTCGGGTTCGTCGCCCTCTCCCTGCTGCTCTGCGGCCTCGCCGCGGCCGATCAGGACGACCCGGAACACTTCTACGCGGGCGGCGGCGCCGCCCTCGGGCCCGTCGGCGGGGGACTCGCCATCGCCGGGGACTACATCTCCGCCGCCACCCTGCTCTCCACCACCGGCTCCGTGGCGCTCGCCGGGTTCGACGGGGTGGCCTTCGCGCTCGCGACGGTCGCCTCGCTGGTGCTCGTCATGCGCGTCCTCTCCGAACGGCTGCGCGCCGCGGGGGTGTTCACCCTCGGCGACTTCCTCGCGAAACGGCTCGAAGACCCCTCGGTCCGCAAGGCCCTGGGCATCGCCACCCTGGCCGTGCTGGCACCCCTGCTGCTCGTCCAGCTCACCACCGCGGGCAAGGTGATGGCGGCCATGTTCGGGCTGCCGGACGGGGCGGTCACCGGATGCACCGTCGCCAGCGGGGCCCTGATGGTCGGCTACTCCGCCTTCGGCGGGATGCGCGGCACCGGATACGTCCAGATCCTCAAGGTGGGCGTGGTGGTGGCCGTCGTCACGCTGCTCGCCGGACTCGTCCTCGCCCGGTACGGCTGGTCACCCCTCGCCCTCTTCGACGCCGCGCGCGAGGGCAGCGGGGCCGGCTCCCACTACGCCTCGCCCGGCGCCCAGTTCGGCCGCACCGGCACCGGGGCGCTGGACCTGACCGGGTTCCTGGTCACCCTTCTCCTGGGCGCCGCCTGCATGCCGCACCTCACCATGCGCCTGCACCCGCTGCGCGACGCCCGCACCGCGCGCCGGGTGCGGGCCTGGGCCGTCGCCCCGGTCGCCGTCCTCTGCGCCGGGATCGTCGTCGTGGGACTCGGCGCCTCGGCCCTGCTCGGCGCGGACGTACTGCGCGCCGGGGACCCCGGCGGCAACACCGCCCTGCTGATGGTGACCGGCGCGCTCGACCCCGGCGCGGCCGGTCCCCGCCAGAGCCTGCTGTTCGCCCTCGTCGCCTGCGCCGCCTTCGCCACCACCCTCGCCGCGGTGGCCGGCATCACCCTCGCCGCCGCCTCCAGCGTCGCCCGGGACTTCCGGGTGCACTCGGGCGCCCAGGGCGAGGGCCGGGCGTCCGCCCGGGAGATCCGCCGGGCCCGCTGGGCCGTCCTCGCGATCGGCGCGCTCGCCGTCCTCGTCTCCGCGTACACCCACGAGCGCAACCCGCAGGTCCTGCTCTCGCTCTCCTTCGCGGCCGCCGCGTCCGTCCTGCCGCCGGTCCTGCTGAACGCCCTCTTCCGGCCCGGCTTCACCGCGCGGGGGGTGCGCTGGACCGTCTACGGCACCCTGCCGCTGATCCTGCTGCTGATGGCGTTCTCACCGGCGGTCTCGGGGACCCCGATCGCCCTCTTCCCGGACCACGACTTCCACTGGTTCCCCCTGCAGACCCCGGGGCTCGTCACCGTTCCGGCCGGTTTCCTGCTGGCCTTCCTCGGCTCCCGCCGCCCCGCCCGGACCCGCCGGGACGGCGCCACCGGACCGGCCCGCCACAGGGTGCGGGCCACCGCCACGCACGGCCATGGCGCACCCCGGGCCTGAGAGGACGGCGTACGCGGGGAGGACGGCCCTTACGCGGGGGAGCGCGGCCTGCGCGGGGCCGCTCCTCACATCCCCAGCTGCGACAGCTGGAGCCGCTCCACCGCGTCCTCCTCGCCCTCCAGGCCCACCGTCGTCGCCGACTGCCGCCCGAACGCGAAGAGCAGCAGCTCGCCCGGCTCCCCGGTCACCGTCACCACCGGCGTGCCCTTGCGCGCCACCGCCGTACGCCCGTCCGGGCGGCGCAGCACCAGCCCCACCGGGGAGCGGTGCCCCAGCATCCGGGCGGTCCGCTCCATGCGCGCCCACAGGACGTCGGCGAACACCGGGTCCAGCTCCCGCCGGGACCAGTCGGGCTGCGCCCGGCGGACGTCCTCGGCGTGCACGTAGAACTCCACCGTGTTGGCCGCCTCGTCCACCTGCTTCAGGCCGAACGGGGAGAAGCGCGGCGGACCCGTGCGGATGAGCTGGATCAGCTCCTCGTAAGGCTTCTCCGCGTACTCCTGCCGCACCCGCTCCATACGGCCCTTCAGCGGGCCCAGCACGATCCCCGCAGCCGCGTCCGCCCGCCGCTCGCGCACCACCACGTGAGCGGCCAGATCCCGGGTCAGCCAGCCCTCGCACAGGGTCGGCGCCCCGGGGCCCGCCGCCTCCAACAGGTCGGCTAGCAGAAGACGTTCGCGCTTCGCGTGGGTCGACATGCCAGCCAGCCTACGACCGCGGCACACGGTCCGCCCAGTGGACCGGGCACCTTCCGGCGCCGGTGCGCGCGGCACAATGGGGCCCATGAGCAGCACGCCCCCGTCCGGCACGCCCGGTAACCCGCCCGCAGGCACCCTCGATCCCGCCGTTGCCGCGCGCCTCAAGCGCGGTGCGGACGGACTCGTCCCCGCCATCGCCCAGCAGTACGACACCGGTGAGGTGCTCATGCTCGGCTGGATGGACGACGAGGCCCTGCACCGCACCCTGACCACCGGCCGCTGCACCTACTGGTCCCGCAGCCGTCAGGAGTACTGGGTCAAGGGCGACACATCGGGCCACACCCAGCGTGTCGTCTCCGTCGCCCTCGACTGCGACGCCGACACCGTCCTCGTCAAGGTCGACCAGACGGGCGCCGCCTGCCACACCGGCGCGCGCACCTGCTTCGACCGAGACGTCCTGCTCACCCCCGACACCCAGTGAGGCCGGCCGACATGGATCTCGACACCTTCCGCAAGCTGGCCGTCGACCGGCGCGTCATCCCCGTCGTCCGGCGGCTCCTCGCGGACGGCGACACCCCGGTCGGGCTCTACCGGAAACTCGCCGCCGAACGCCCCGGCACCTTCCTGCTGGAATCCGCGGAGAACGGCCGCACCTGGTCGCGGTACTCCTTCATCGGGGTCCGCAGCCACGCCACCCTCACCGCCCGCGACGGCCAGGCCCACTGGATCGGCACCCCGCCCGTCGGCGTCCCGCTGGACGGCGACCCGCTCCAGGCGCTCCGCGCCACCACCGAGGCGCTGCACACCCCCCGCGACCTCGCGGGCACCGAGGGACTGCCGCCCTTCACCGGCGGCATGGTCGGCTACCTCGGCTACGACATCGTGCGCCGCCTGGAACGCATCGGCGACCACGGCGGCGACGACCTCGGCCTCCCCGAGCTGACCATGATGCTCACCTCCGACCTCGCCGTGCTCGACCACTGGGACGGCACCGTCCTGCTGATCGCCAACGCGATCAACCACAACGACCTGGAGAGCGGCGTCGAGGAGGCGTACACCGACGCCGTCAGCCGGCTCGACGCCATGGAACGCGACCTGCGCCGCCCCGTCGAGAACGCCCCCGCCGTCCTGCCCCCCTCCGAGCTGCCGCCGTACACCGCCCTCTGGGGCGGCGCGGCCTACCAGGAGGCCGTCGAGGACATCAAGGAGCGCATCCGGGCCGGCGAGGCCTTCCAGGTCGTGCCCTCCCAGCGCTTCGAGACGCCCTGCACCGCGAGCGCGCTCGACGTCTACCGGGTGCTGCGGGCCACCAACCCGTCCCCGTACATGTACCTCTTCCGCTTCGACGGCTTCGACGTCGTCGGCTCCAGCCCCGAGGCCCTGGTCAAGGTCGAGGACGGCCGCGCCATGGTCCACCCCATCGCCGGCACCCGGCACCGGGGCGCCACCCCGCAGGAGGACCAGGCCCTCGCCGAGGAACTCCTCGCCGACCCCAAGGAGCGCGCCGAGCACCTCATGCTCGTCGACCTCGGCCGCAACGACCTCGGCCGCGTCTGCGAACCCGGCAGCGTGGAAGTGGTCGACTTCATGTCCGTCGAGAAGTACTCCCACGTGATGCACATCGTCTCGACCGTCACCGGCCGCGTCGCCGAGGACCGCACCGCCTTCGACGTCCTCACCGCCTGCTTCCCGGCCGGCACCCTCTCCGGGGCGCCCAAGCCGCGCGCCATGCAGATCATCGAGGAGCTCGAACCCAACCGCAGAGGACTGTACGGAGGCTGCGTCGGCTACCTCGACTTCGCGGGCGACTCCGACACCGCCATCGCCATCCGCACCGCGCTGCTGCGCGACGGCACCGCCTACGTCCAGGCCGGAGCGGGCGTCGTCGCCGACTCCGACCCGGTGGCCGAGGACAACGAGTGCCGGAACAAGGCCGCCGCGGTGCTCCGCGCCGTCCACACGGCCAACCGGCTCCGCGACCACGGAGCGCCCACCGGGTGACCCGCCCGGCCGGCTCCGGCCGATCAGGGGCCACCCGACGGTCGCGGGGACGGTAGGGGATAGTGGAAGGCGTGAGCGCCGTCCCCGTACCCCAGCCCCGTGCCCGTACCACCGCGTCCGACGCCCCCGGCAGCCGCCGGAGCCTGGCCCTCGGGCTGCTCCTCGGCGCGGTCGGGGCCGCCGTCGTGCTGCTCGCCTCCGGGCAGACCTGGGCCCGGGGCGACGCCCTCGTCGCCGGCGGCAGCCTCCCGCTGACCGCCGACGGACAGGACGTCACCGGCGTCCCCGCCGCGCTGGCGATCGTCGGCCTCGCCGCCCTGGTCGCCGTCTTCGCCGTCCGGGGCACCGGGCGCTACGTCGTCTCCGCGCTGCTGGCCGTCAGCGGCCTCGGAGCCGGCCTGAGCGCCTGGTCCGGCGCCTCGGACAGCGCCGCCCTGGACGAGAAGGCCGCCGCCGCCACCGCTGACGGCGCCTCCACCATCGACGCCCTCAGCCACACCGCGTGGCCCTTCGTCACCGCCGTCGGCGGGCTGTTCATCCTGATCGCCGGCGTGCTCGCGCTCCGCTTCGGAAGCCGCTGGCCCACCATGTCCGGCCGCTACGAGCGCGACGGGACCCCCCGCCCCCGCAAGGCCCCCGCGCGCCCCCGGGACCCCGACCGGCCCGAGGAACTGTGGAAGGCCCTGGACCGGGGCGAGGACCCCACGGGCTGAAGCGGGTTCCGGAAAGGATCGCCGGCCACCCGGGAAGGCCCCGGACACGACCGGGACCAACGACCCCCCGGATCACGTCCCGCCTCCGCGTACGGGACAATGGGGGCGGGCTTTTCCACCGTGAACCCCGGACACACCGCACACACCGCACACCGCGCAACACCAACGAGGAGCAACTCATGGCGGGCAGCAGCCACGGACACACCCCGGCCGCCTGGACCGGTGTCATCATCTCGTTCATCGGCTTCTGCGTCGCAGGCGTCTTCATGGTCGCGGCCAACCCGGCCGGATTCTGGGCCGGTATCGCCGTGACCCTCGTGGGCGCCCTCGTGGGGCTGGCGATGAAGATGGCCGGACTCGGCATGCCGAAGGAGAGCCCGGAGTACGCCGCCGCCCGCGCGCGTGCCGGCGAGGCCCAGCTCGGCCACTGACGTACGCGGGGAACAGGGGCCCGTCCGCACGGGCACCGGCCCCCGCCCCGTCGGACGCGACCACGCGACACGCGAGGCGCAGCCCCCGAGGGGCTGCGCCTTTCCGCGTACCGGGGGCACAATCGGCGGGTGGACGCCTCGCCCCTCCCCGCCGCGACCCCGCCCCCGGACGCCGGGGCCCCCGCCGGTCCCGCGCAGGCCGGCCCGTACCCGCCGGACACGTACGCGGGCCCTGCGGCTCACGCCGCCCCGCACGAACCGCCGCGCCCGGCGCCCGGCGTGCGGCGGTTCGCGGCCCCGGCCGGGGCCCTGGCTGCCGTCGTCGGTGCGTTCGGGTACGTCGCCGCGGTCGACCCGGGCGAACCCGGCCACTACCCGGTCTGCCCGCTCTTCCGCCTGACCGGCCTGCTCTGCCCCGGCTGCGGCGGACTGCGCAGCGCCCACGCCTTCGCCCACGGCGACTTCGTCACAGCCCTCGGCGACAACGCCCTCGCCGTCACCGGCTACGTCCTCTTCGCCGCGCTCTGGTCGCTCTGGCTCGTACGGACCGCCCGCCGCAGAACCCTTCGGCTGAGCGTCCCGCCCCGCTGGTGGTGGGGGATCGGCGCGGCGCTGGTGGCCTTCAGCGTCGTGCGGAACCTGCCCGTCGGCGCCGCGCTGGCACCCTGAGCGACCACCTGCTGGGACATGGAGCGGCCGGATGCGGACCCATCGCTCCGCTGCGGATACCATCGAGACGGCTGATCCTGTTCCATCATTCGTTCGTTCCGGAAGGGGGCCGCTCGCGTGAGTGTGCTCGACGAGATCATTGACGGCGTCCGTGCGGACCTTGCGGAGCGGCAGGCGCGCGTCAGCCTCGACGAGCTCAAGGAACGCGCCGCGCGCGCTCCCCGGGCCAAGGACGGAGTCGCCGCACTGCGCGGCGAGGGCGTCAACGTCATCTGCGAGGTCAAGCGCTCCAGCCCTTCCAAGGGCGCCCTGGCCGCCATCGCCGACCCGGCCGCGCTCGCCGCGGACTACGAGGCCGGCGGCGCGTCGGTCATCTCCGTCCTCACCGAGCAGCGCCGTTTCGGCGGCTCGCTCGCGGACCTGGAGGCGGTCCGCGCCAAGGTCGACATCCCGGTCCTGCGCAAGGACTTCATCGTCACCTCGTACCAGCTGTGGGAAGCCCGCGCCTACGGCGCCGACCTCGCCCTGCTGATCGTCGCGGCCCTCGACCAGGAGGCCCTCGTCTCCCTGATCGAGCGGGCCGAGTCCATCGGCCTCACCCCGCTCGTCGAGGCCCACGACGAGGAGGAGGCCGAGCGCGCGGTCGCCGCCGGCGCCCGCATCATCGGCGTCAACGCCCGCAACCTCAAGGACCTCAAGGTCGACCGCACCACCTTCGACCGGGTCGCGCCGGAGATCCCCGACCACATCGTCAAGGTCGCCGAATCCGGCGTCCGGGGCCCGCACGACCTGATCGCCTACGCCAACGCCGGTGCGGACGCCGTGCTCGTCGGCGAGTCGCTCGTCACCGGCCGCGACCCGCGCGCCGCCGTGGCCGACCTGGTCGCCGCCGGCACCCACCCCGCGCTCCGGCACGGACGGGGCTGACCCACCGCCATGACCGTCTCCGTGCGCCAGGGGCCTTCGCGCTCCGCACCGTCCACCCCGCAGGGCACCCGCCCCGCCGGGCGGCCGGTGCGTGAGCCGCGCGCACCCCTGGCGCACGGTGGCGGCCGGCCCCCGCTCCTCCCGCTCGACCACCCGACGCCCCGGCGCTGCGCCCCGCCGTTCTGGCACCGGGGCTGCCGCGCGCCCGCCCGCCGGGTGCACGGCCGCCGGGTCCGCTACGTCATCGGCGACGAGCCGGGACAGGTCAACGGCATGCGATGGCGCGCGGCCCGAGCGCCGCACTGAACGAAGGCTTCCGCGTCCCGCGCACCCGAGGGTCGGTGCGCCGACCCGGCATCCGCCCGACCCGGTCCGGTCGCGGCGGTCCTCCGCTCCGCCCCGGCGCATACGGTGAACCCACCCGTTGCCATCTCCAGGAGCCACGTCGGATGTCCTCTGACTTCTTCATTCCGGACCCCGAGGGTCTGATCCCCAGCGCCGAAGGCTATTTCGGCGCCTACGGCGGCAAGTTCATCCCGGAGGCGCTCGTCGCCGCCGTGGACGAGGTCGCCGTCGAGTACGACAAGGCGAAGGCCGACCCGGCCTTCGCCGCCGAGCTCAACGAGCTCATGGTCAACTACACGGGCCGCCCCAGCGCCCTGACCGAGGTCTCCCGCTTCGCCGAGCACGCGGGCGGCGCGCGCGTCTTCCTCAAGCGCGAGGACCTCAACCACACCGGCTCGCACAAGATCAACAACGTGCTGGGTCAGGCGCTCCTCACCAAGCGCATGGGCAAGACCCGGGTCATCGCCGAGACCGGAGCCGGTCAGCACGGCGTCGCCACCGCGACCGCCTGCGCGCTCTTCGGCCTGGAGTGCACCATCTACATGGGTGAGATCGACACCGAGCGCCAGGCGCTCAACGTCGCCCGCATGCGGATGCTCGGTGCCGAGGTCGTCGCGGTGAAGTCCGGCTCCCGCACCCTCAAGGACGCCATCAACGAGGCGTTCCGCGACTGGGTCGCCAACGTGGACCGCACCCACTACCTCTTCGGTACGGTCGCGGGACCGCACCCCTTCCCCGCCATGGTCCGGGACTTCCACCGGGTCATCGGGGTGGAGGCCCGCCGCCAGATCCTGGAACGCGCCGGCCGGCTGCCGGACGCCGCCATCGCCTGTGTCGGCGGCGGCTCCAACGCCATCGGCCTCTTCCACGCCTTCATCCCGGACGCCTCCGTCCGCCTCATCGGCTGCGAGCCCGCCGGGCACGGCGTCGAGACCGGCGAGCACGCGGCGACCCTCACCGCGGGCGAGCCCGGCATCCTGCACGGCTCGCGCAGCTACGTCCTCCAGGACGACGAAGGCCAGATCACCGAGCCGTACTCCATCTCGGCCGGCCTGGACTACCCGGGCATCGGCCCGGAGCACTCGTACCTCAAGGACGTCGGCCGCGCCGAATACGTCGCGGTGACGGACGCCGCCGCGATGTCGGCCCTGCGCCTGCTCTCGCGGACCGAGGGCATCATCCCGGCCATCGAGAGCGCGCACGCGCTGGCCGGCGCCCTGGAGATCGGCAAGGAGCTGGGCGAGGACGGCCTGATCGTCATCAACCTCTCCGGGCGCGGCGACAAGGACATGGACACCGCGGCCCGCTACTTCGGGCTGTACGAGGCCGACGCGGCCGTCGAGGCGGACACGGCCGGCCACGGCGCGGAGATCGAGGGGGACGTCAAGTGAGCGGCAACACCGGCAACACCGGACACACCGGCAATATCGCACTGCTGGACACCACCCTCGCCGCCGCGAAGGCCGAGGACCGCGCGGCCCTCGTCGCCTACCTTCCGGCGGGCTTCCCGACCGTGGACGGCGGCATCGAGGCGATCAAGGCGGTCGTGGCCGGCGGCGCCGACGTAGTCGAGGTGGGCCTGCCGCACAGCGACCCGGTGCTCGACGGACCGGTCATCCAGACCGCCGACGACATCGCGCTGCGCGGCGGCGTCCGGATCGCCGACGTGATGCGCACGGTCCGCGAGGCGTACGAGGCGACCGGCGCCCCGATCCTCGTGATGACCTACTGGAACCCCATCGACCGCTACGGCATCGAGCGGTTCACCGCCGAACTGGCCGCGGCGGGCGGCGCCGGCTGCATCCTGCCCGACCTGCCGGTCCAGGAGTCGGGGGTGTGGCGCGAGAACGCCGAGAAGCACGGCCTCGCCACCGTCTTCGTCGTCGCCCCCAGCAGCCGCGACGAGCGCCTCGCCACCATCACGGCGGCCGGCTCCGGGTTCGTCTACGCCGCCTCCCTCATGGGCGTCACCGGCACCCGCGCGTCCGTCGGCGACCAGGCCCAGAACCTGGTGGCCCGCACCCGCGCCACCACGTCTCTCCCGGTCTGCGTCGGCCTCGGCGTCTCCAACGCGGCGCAAGCCGCCGAGGTCGCCGGGTTCGCGGACGGCGTCATCGTCGGATCGGCCTTCGTCAAGGCCATCCTGGACGCGCCCGACCCCGCCGCGGGCACGGCCGCGGTGAAGGCGCTCGCGGGCGAACTCGCCGAAGGTGTTCGAAAGCGCTGACGTGTGGTGTCACCCGTACGGGTGGAGTGGGACCGGGGAGGCACGCGAGTGCCTCCCCGGTTCGTTGCTGCGGGTGTGAGCGAGAACCATGAAGGAAGAAGGGCCGCGCGTGACCGGCTCGTCCAGCAGCGTGAGCGGGAGAAGGCGCGCGAGCGCCGCCGCCGCACCCTGATCGTCGCCGGTGCCGTGATCGGGGTGCTGGCGCTGGCCGCCGTGATCGGCCTGATCGCGGCCAACGCCGGGGACGACGACGACAGCACCGCAGCCCCCGTCGTCGCCCCGTCCGGCGCCACCGGGAAGGACGACCTCGCCATCCCGGTGGGAGCGAGCGACGCCCCGTCCACGCTCACGATCTGGGAGGACTTCCGCTGCCCGGTCTGCGCCCAGTTCGAGAACGCGTTCCGCTCGACCATCGCGGAGCTCACCAAGAGCGGACAGCTGCGGGTGGAGTACCACCTGGCCACGATCATCGACGGCAACATGGGGGGCACCGGCTCGGTGCGCGCCGCGAACGCCGCGGCCTGCGCCCAGGACGCCGGCAAGTTCGAGGCGTACCACGATGTCCTCTACACCAACCAGCCCGCCGAGACCGATGACGCCTTCGGCAAGGACAGCACCCTGATCGACCTGTCCAAGAAGGTCCCCGGCCTCGACACCCCGACCTTCCGCAGCTGTGTGGAGGACGGCAAGCACAACGCCTGGGTCGCGAAGTCCAACACGGCGTTCAGCGAGGGCGGCTTCCAGGGCACCCCGACCGCACTGCTGAACGGCGAACCCATCTTCCCGAAGAAGGGCGACGAGCAGATCTCGGTCGCCAACCTCAAGAAGTGGGTGGAAGAGGCCAACAAGGGCAAGCAGGCCGGCACTCTCACTCCGACGCCCGCGGCCTCCTGATCACGGTGGCGCGGCGGACGGTGGATTCCATCCCTGTTACCCAGACGTTGCCGGGTGACGTGCCGTCCGCACGGCCCGGCAGGGTAGCGTCGGTTCCGTCATGAACCTTGCCTTCATTCCCAGCCCGTCGACCGGCGTGATCGATCTCGGACCGATCCCGCTCCGCGGCTACGCGTTCTGCATCATCATCGGTGTCTTCGTCGCCGTCTGGTTCGGCAACAGGCGCTGGATCGCCCGGGGCGGCAGCGCCGGCACCGTGGCCGACATCGCCGTCTGGGCGGTGCCCTTCGGCCTCGTGGGCGGCCGTCTCTACCACGTCATCACCGACTACGAGCTGTACTTCGGTGACGGCCAGAACTGGGTGGACGCCTTCAAGGTGTGGGAGGGCGGCCTCGGTATCTGGGGCGCCATCTCCCTCGGCGCGGTCGGCGCCTGGATCGGCTGCCGCCGCCGGGGCATCCCGCTGCCCGCCTGGGCCGACGCCCTCGCCCCCGGTATCGCCTTCGCCCAGGCCATCGGGCGCTGGGGCAACTGGTTCAACCAGGAGCTCTACGGCCGCAAGACCGACCTGCCGTGGGGCCTGAAGATCAGTGAGGCCCCGAACCGGGTCGCCGGCATCTACCACCCGACGTTCCTCTACGAGTCGCTCTGGTGCGTCGGCGTCGCCATGCTGGTCATCTGGGCGGACCGCCGCTTCCGTCTCGGACACGGCCGGGCCTTCGCCCTGTACGTCGCCGCGTACTGCACCGGCCGGGCCTGGATCGAGTACATGCGGGTCGACGAGGCCCACCACGTGCTCGGCCTGCGGCTGAACGTGTGGACCGCGATCATCGTCTTCGCCCTGGCCGTCACCTACCTGGTGGTCTCGGCCAAGGTGCGTCCCGGCCGCGAGGAGATCGTGGAACCCCGGGCGGCGGACGAGGACGGCGACGCGGACGCGGGAACCGGAGCCGGCACCGACGCGGAGCCGGACGCGAAGGCCGACGGTACGACCGACGCGACCAAGGCCGACCTGGTGAAGGCCGACGCGACGGAGGCGGACAGGGCGGACGAGCCTGTCGTGACCGACGCCGCGGACGAGCCGGAGACCGACGGCGCCGCCCGTACCGCCGGTACGAGCTGAGCCCCCCGGACACCACGAGGCCGCCGCACCCCCACCGGGTGCGGCGGCCTTCCTCGTGTCCGGGCCCGTCAGCCGACCGGCGCCCCCGCCCCGGCCCCCGCCGCCCCGGCCGTCCGCCGCCCGAGGGCCAGAGTGCGGTGCGCGGCGGCGGCGACCGCCGCGTCCACGAACCGGCCGTCCGGCAGCGCCAGCGCGCCCGCGTCCGTACGGGCCGCCGCCGCGATCTCCTCGGCGGCCTCCAGCTCCTGGTCGGTCGGCCGGAAGGCCCGCTCGATCACCGGCAGCTGGCGCGGGTGGATCGCCGCCCGCCCCAGCATCCCCAGCGCCCGCCCCCGGCCGCACGAGGCCCAGAGCCCGTCCAGGTCGCGCACGTCGGGGAAGACCGACTGTGTCGGCGGCTCCAGCCCGGCCGCCCGCGCCGCCACCACGATCCGGCTGCGCGACCAGTCGAGCCCCACGTCGTCCCGCACACCCAGATCGGCCCGGAGGTCCGACTCCCCGAGCGCGATGCCCCGCACGTCGTGGTGGGCCGAGGCGATCGAGTAGGCGTGCTCGATCGCGAGCGCCGATTCGAGCAGCGGATAGAGCGGAACGCCCGGCGCGAGCGCCGCCACGTGGTGCACCGACGCCGCGTGCGTGACCTTGGGGAGCCGTATGCCCGAGAGCCCCGGCAGCCCCGCGAGCGCCCGCACGTCGTCCTCCCCGTGCACCCGCACATGGACCGGTACGGCGTCCTCGGCGCAGGTCACCGGATCGGTGAGCAGCTCGGCGGTCGCGGAACGGGCGTACTCCTTGCGACCCGGGGCGACCGCGTCCTCCAGGTCCACGATCACCACGTCCGCCCCCGCGCCCAGCGCCTTGAGCACCACCTCCGGCCGGTCCCCGGGAACGTACAGCCAGGTCAGGGGCACCGGAGTCGTGTCGTACGCGCCGTACGAGGAGGTGCCGCCCGGTGCGAGGGACGCGGCGGGGCGCGGGCGCGCCTCGGCCGCCGTCACAGCGCCCCCTCGGAGCGCAGCGCCTCGATCCGCTCGCCGGACAGGCCCAGCTCGTGGAGGATCTCCTCGGTGTCGGCCCCGTGCGGGCGGCCCGCCCATCGGATGGAGCCCGGTGTCTCCGAGAGCCGGAAGAGGACGTTCTGCATCCGCAGCGGCCCCAGCTCCGGGTCGTCCACCTCGGTGACGCTGTCCAGCGCCCGGTACTGCGGGTCCTCCATCACGTCCCGCACGTCGTAGATCGGGGCGATGGCCGCTTCCGCCTTCTCGAACTCGGCGAGCGCGTCGTCCCGGGTGTGCCGGGCGATCCACGACCCGACCGCGCCGTCCAGTTCGTCCGCGTGCTCCGCCCGGGTCGCGCCCGTCGCGAACCACGGCTCGTCGATCAGCTCGGGGCGCCCGACCAGCCGCATGACCCGCTCGGCGATCGACTGCGCCGAGGTCGAGACGGCGACCCACTGGCCGTCCGAGGTGCGGTAGGTGTTGCGCGGGGCGTTGTTGCGCGAGCGGTTGCCGGTGCGCTGCTGGACGTGGCCGAGTTGGTCGAACCAGAGCGGCTGCGGCCCCAGCACCGTCAGGATGGGCTCGATGATCGCCATGTCGACCACCTGCCCCCGGCCGGTGCGGTCGCGCCCGGCGAGCGCGGCCATCACGGCGTACGCGGTGGCGAGCGCCGCGATCGAGTCGGCGAGGCCGAACGGCGGCAGCGTCGGCGGGCCCTCCGGCTCCCCGGTGATCGACGCGAAACCGCTCATCGCCTCGGCGAGCGTCCCGAACCCGGGCCGGTGCGAGTAGGGGCCGAACTGCCCGAAGGCCGTCACCCGGGCCAGTACCAGCCGGGGGTTGACCGCCTCCAGTTCCTCCCAGCCGAGTCCCCAGCGCTCCAGGGTGCCGGGCCGGAAGTTCTCGACGATCACATCGCTCTCGGCGGCCAGCCGCAGCAGCACCTCGCGCCCGCCGGGGCTGGACAGGTCCAGGGTGAGGTTGCGCTTGTTGCGGCCCAGCAGCTTCCACCAGAGACCGACCCCGTCCTTCGCGGGGCCGTGGCCGCGCGAAGGGTCGGGTTTGCGCGGATGTTCGACCTTGATCACCTCGGCGCCGAAGTCACCGAGCATGGTCGCCGCGAGCGGACCGGCGAAGAGGGTCGCGAGATCGAGGACCCGCAGGCCCGACAGAGGAGTGGGGGTGGGGGTGGTGCCGGAAACGGTCATGAGGCATCGATCTCGCTTCGGTAGGGCATGGAGGTGGACGCGCCCGGCTTCTGGACGCAGAGGGCGGCGGCCGAGGAAGCCCACGCGACCGCCTCGGCGACCGGCCGTCCCTCGCCCAGGGCCACGGCCAGCGTCCCGACGAAGGTGTCGCCCGCGCCGGTCGTGTCGACCGGGTTCACCTCGGGAGCGGGGAACGGCACGGGCTCGCCGCCCCGGGCCGCGTACAGGCAGCCCCGGGACCCCAGGGTGATGACGACCTCCGGCACCTTGCCGAGCAGGACGCGCGCGGCGGCGTACGGGTCCTCGTAACCGGTGAGCTGCGCCGCCTCGTGCTCGTTGGGGACCAGCAGGTCGACGTGGTCCAGGAGCTCGTCCGGCAGTGGCTGGACGGGCGCGGGGGTGAGGATGGTGCGTACGCCCCGGGCGTGCGCTGCCCGCGCCCCCTCGGCCACTGCGGACAACGGCAGCTCCAGCTGGAGCAGCAGCAGATCGGCCGAGGCCACCGCCTCCCGCTCGGCGGGCCCGAGCGCGGTGAGGGTGCCGTTCGCCCCGGGCACCACCACGATCGCGTTGGCCCCGGTGTCGTCGACCACGATGTGCGCCGTGCCGCTGGCGCCCTCGGCGGTGCGCACGAGCGCGGTGTCGATCCCCGCGCTCTCCAGGCCGCCCCGCAGCTGCGAGCCGTACGCGTCGGCGCCGACCGCGCCGACCATCGTGACCTCCCCGCCCGCCCGCGCGGCGGCGACCGCCTGATTGGCGCCCTTGCCGCCGGGCACGGTACGGAACTCCTTCCCCGCGACGGTCTCGCCGAGTGCCGGCGCCCGAGCGACATAGGCGACCAGATCCATGTTGATGCTGCCGAGCACCGTGATGCGGGTCATGGGGTCAGTGCCTCCTGATAGGTCTGTCCGGCGAGGGTGTCGAAGCCGGTGCCGTCGAATCCCGCCACCGTGGTGGCGAGCCGGTTCTTCAGCGGGGCGGTCCAGTGGCCGGGCAGCGCGTCCGGGCCGCCCGCCAGCAGCCCGGCGAGCGACCCGGCGGTCGCCCCGTTCGAGTCGGTGTCCCAGCCGCCCATCACGGCGTTGCCGACCGAGCGGGTGAAGTCGCCGTCGGCGTGGGTGAGGGCCGCGGCGAGCAGCGCCGCGTTGGGCAGTACGTGCACCCAGTGGTGGGTGGCGGCGTAGACCTCGTGCAGCCGGTCCACGACCGCGTCGAAGCCGCCCGCCGTCCGCCCCGCCCGTGCCGCCTCGGCCGTGTCGATGCCGAGGCGTACCGCGCGGGCGTACCGGGACCCGGGCGGCACCACGCGCAGACCTGCGGCCAGACACCCGTGCACGTCGCTCGCCCCGCCGGCCGCCTCGGCCAGCGCCGCCGCGGTGAACATCGCCCCGTACACGCCGTTCGCCATGTGGGTGAGGACGGCGTCCCGGTGCGCCTGCTCCGCCGCCGCGCCCGGATCGCCCGGGCAGGTCCAGCCGTGCACGTCCGCGCGGATCTGGGCGCCGATCCACTCCCGGAACGGGTTGCGGTACCGGGCCGTGCGCGGCGGCTCCACCCCGTCCAGGAGATTGCGGTAGGCGATCCGCTCGGCGGTGAAGACCCGGCCGGCAGGCAGCTCGTCCAGCCAGAGCCGCGCGAGGTCGGCGGTGGCGAAGCCGCGGCCGTGACGCCGGAGCAGCAGGAGGGTCAGCAGGGGAAAGTTGAGGTCGTCGTCCTCCGGCATCCCGTCGATGTTCTCCGCCAGCGAGGTGGGGGCGGAGCGGCGGTTCCAGGGGTACGCGCGGAGCAGCCCGTCCGGCACGCCCCGGGCGGTGAACCAGTCGGTGAGCGGCCAGTTGCCACTCGCCCGGCCGAGTGCGCGGATGCCTTCCAGCGGGAGCTTCTCCACCGGCTTGCCGAGCAGACAGCCCGCCGCCCGGCCCAGCCATCCGGCGTGCAGCCGGGCCAGGTCCGGTGCGGGACGGGCGGCCGGCGGGGCGGGCCACCGCGGGCAGAGCGCCCGTACGGCTGCCAGGTCGGTGGGTTCCTCCGCCGCCAACGGGCTCTCCAGCAGAGCGAGTTCGTCGAGCAACCGCTCGGCGAGGGTGCGCAGCCGGGGTGGTGCGGGCACCGCCGAGGCCCCGGCCCGCTCCGGCGCGGGCGGGCCCCCGGCCGTGTACCACCGCGCCGCGATCTCCGAGGCGTCCCGGCCGTCCTGCTCGGCCTGGCGCAGTTCGTGCCCGATCAGGTCCTCGGGCTGGACCCAGGTCAGCCGTACGTTCACCGCTCACCCGCCAGTACCGCGAAGGCCGCCTCGTGGGCGCGGCGACGGGCGGTGTCGGCGGCGAACACCTCGCGTGCCACCGCCGTCAGCGTGCGCGCCGGGGCGTGCAGGTCGAGCCGGCTCGCCTCGGCGACCGTCTTCGCCCACTCCTCGGGCACCGCCGCCTCCCCGTGGAGCGCGCCCACGATCGCCCCGCTCATGGTGGCGATCGAATCGCAGTCCCGGCCGTAGTTGACCGAACCCAGCACCGTACGGCGGTAGTCACCGCCACCGGCGAGCAGCATGCCGAGGGCGACGGGCAGTTCCTCGATGGAGTGCAGCCGCGACGGACGGCGGGCGCCGAGCGAGGGGGAGCGGTAGTCGGGGCCGACCGTGTCGAAGGGGGCCACCGCCTCCCGCAGCGGTACCAGCGCCGACTCGGGGTCGCCGTGCCGGGCCGCCTCCTCGCACACCGCCTCGATCGCCGCGCGGGTACCGTCCTTGGCGAGCGCCAGACACGCCTCCACCACCGAGACCGGCGTGGCGCCCGGCACGCAGGCCGCCGCGACGGCCGCCGCGAACACCCCGGCCGCCTCCCGGCCGTAACTGGACTGGTGCGGCGCGGCGACCTCCAGCGCCTCCGCGTACGCCGCCTCCGGATGCGCCGCGTTGACCAGCCCGACCGGCGCCATGTACATCGCGGCCCCGCAGTTGACGATGTTTCCGCTGCCCGCCTCGCGCGGATCGACGTGCCCGTAGTGCACCCGCGCCACGAGCCACTTCTCCGCGAGGAAGATCCGCTGGAGCGGCAGCGCCTCCGCCTCCAGCTCCGGAATCCAACGCGGGGTGGAGATCAGGTCCGGGACCAGGTGCGTGGCGACGGAGTACGCGTCCAGGTGGTCGCGGACCGCGTCGTACACCCGCACCAGCGCGTGGGTCATCAAGGTGTCGTCGGTGACGTGCCCATCGCCCTTGTGGTACGGGGCGATCGGGCGGGCGGTGCGCCAGTCGTCGCCGTACCAGGGGCCGACGATTCCGTGCACCCGCCCGCCGTGCCGCTCCGCGATCTGCTCGGAGGTCCAGCCCTCGACCGGCCCCCCGAGCGCGTCGCCGACGGCGGCACCGACGAGGGCTCCGCTCACACGTTCATCGAGGGAAAGCGTGTCCGATACGGGGTGTTGAGTACTCACTGTGGGGATCATGGCTGAATTGTCCACCCGTGGCGGCCTGTTCCGTGGCTGCGAGCAGCCCGGCGAGTTCGATCAGATCGGTGCCCGCGAGCCGGGGCAGTGCGCACCCGGCGAGCGTCCGGCACGCTTCCCGCCACCCGGACGGTACGGTCCGGATGCCGCCGAGCGCCCCGGTCAGCGCCCCGGCGAGCGCGGGCGCCGAGTCCGCGACCCGGGACAGACAGGCCGCGGCCGGGACCGCCTGGGCGATCTGGCCCCGCGCCGCGGTGGTCAGCGCGAGCGCCACCGGTACCGTCTCGGCGGCCGCGATCCCGTAGCTGTAGACGTGGTCCACGATCTGGTGCTCCAGCACCGGGACGAGCGAGAACGCCCCTGCGGGCTCGTCCGCGAACTCCCGTGCGAGGCGCACCGCGTGCACCGCGTTGCGCGCGATCTCGGTGCCCTCGGGCAGCTGCGCGAGCGCCGCGTCCACCACCGTTCTCACGTCCGCCCCGGCGAGCGCCTCGGCCACGGCGGCGGCGACGGCCCGCGCGCCGTGCACCCCGTCGCCGTCCTGCGTGTACCGGGCGTCGAACTCGGCGAGCGCCGCGGCGGCGGCCGGATCGCCCGGGTGCACCACCGCGAGCACCGCGGCCCGCACGCAGGCGGCGTCGTCGAAGTAGTGCGGGTTGTCGTGCCCGGTCGCCGGGGGCCGCAGCCCGGCCGCGAGGTTGCCGAGCCCCGCGCGCACCGAGATCCGGGCGCGCAGCGGCAGCACCGCCGCTTCCACCTCGGGCGCCCGCTCGCTGGCCGCCGCGACCTTGGCGGCCAGCGCGTTCCACGCGCGGTCGACCGCGTCCCGCATCCGGCGGGAGGGGGCGAGCCCGTGGGCCTCGTCGGCCGCCGCCGCGAGCACCGTACCCGCGGCGAACGCGGCCCACTCGGCGTCGTCCGAGGGGCCCAGCCGCAACGGCTCCGGCGGCTGGTTCAGCGCGATCGGCACCGGCAGCGTGGTCGTCGCGTTCTGCTCGGCGAAGGTGTCCAGCTCCCGGGTGAGCCGGCGGGTCCACTCGGGCATCCGGGCCGCCCGGTGCCGGGCGGCGGGCCAGCCGGCCGCGTCCCCGGCGGCGAGCCCCAGCAGCAGGCCCTCGATCCGCGCACGCCGGGTCGTCTCCGGCTCCTCCGTGCCGACGCGGCGGGCGCTGTCGGCGCTGTCGGCGCTTTCGGCGCTTTCGGGGAGCGCCCCGTCCGTGGCCGCCGCGGTCATCGGAGTGCCCCTTCCGCGTGCAGCAGAGCCACCGGCAGCGACTCGTCCACCGGCACGTCCACCGGCGCGTGTGCGGCCTCCCCCGCCTCCAGGCCCGGCGGCGGTGCCGCCCCCACATCCCCCACCGCCACCGGTGCGTCCGGTACGCCCGCCGGGTCGCCCGCGGTCAGCAACTCCGCGACGTCCAGCACGTGGTAGCCCCGCATCGACGGCAGGCAGCTGCCGCGCACCGGGCCGATCGCGGTGGCCCACTCCGGGGGGATCGCCGCCGCACCCTGCCAGGCCCCGGCCAGCGCGCCGGCCACCGCCGCCGTGGTGTCGGCGTCCCGCCCCATGTTGACCGCCATCAGGACGGCCGTGCGGAAGTCGCCGCGCGCGGACGTGAAGGCGCCGAACGCCAGGCCCACCGCCTCCGGCGCCAGGTCCGTCCACGGGTAGCCGCCGATCACCACCGCCGACCGCACCG
This sequence comes from Streptomyces sp. NBC_00247, assembly GCF_036188265.1. NCBI lineage: Bacteria > Bacillati > Actinomycetota > Actinomycetes > Kitasatosporales > Streptomycetaceae > Streptomyces > Streptomyces sp. NBC_00247. Next base: position 5,523,213 of record NZ_CP108093.1, read on the forward strand.
CCCGCTCGGCCGTCAGCCGGTCCGGGTAGGCGCGCCCCGCCGCGGTCACCGCCCGGCGCAGGGAGCGCGCGGTCCACGAGTCCATCGGCACCACCGAGAGCGCCGCCGCGATCACGGAGGCGGGGCCCGCCCCGACCATCGCCGCCGCCACCCCGGCCGCGACCGCCTGGCCGCCGTAGATGCCCTCGCCGTCGTGACTGACCTGCCCGTCGATCGCCACCAGCCGGGCCGCCTCGGCGGGCCGCCCGGCCGCGAACACCCCGAACGGGGCCGCCCGCATCGCCAGCCCGTCGCTCCAGGCGTGCCGGTGCTGCGCGGAGATCGGCGCGGCCAGCCCCCGGCGGAGGTTCTCCAGGGTGCCGCGCTCGCTGAACCCGGCACCCCGGAAGGGCCCTTCGTCCAGATCGGCGATCCAGTGGTGCCAGGCCCGGTCCACGTCGGCGACGGTGAGCGCCGAACCGTGGCGGGCCAGCAGCAGCCCGGAGAAGATCGCGTACTCGGTGTCGTCCGTACCCGCCGGGTCCTCGCTGACGAAGCCCTCGATCCGGCCCCAGCGGGCGCGGATCTGTGACGGTCTCAGGTTCTCCGCCGGGGCACCCAGCGCGTCCCCGACGGCCAGCCCGAGCAGTGCGCCCCGGGCCCGGTCCTTGCCCGTGATCGGTTCCATCGAACGACCCTTCGTCCGTACACGATTTCCCCCTCTCCGATCTGTCCCACGCCCGGCGGGCGGGAAGGCTGACAACCGGAATAAAAGGGCCATGCGGATGAACCTAGACGAAACGGAGTGAGGAGCTGGACGGAGGAACGGGAAATCCCGGCGGGGCAAGGCTCCGTCTTTCTCAGTCCCACCCGAAAGGATGATGGGCGCCATCGGTGCGGCAGCCGGACGGGTGAACGGGGACGGACCCTCCCGAACGGTGCGCGCGAAGAATCCGCACGGTGCGCGCGAGGGCTCCGGAAGGTGCGCGGGAACCCCGAAAGGAAGGTGAGCCAAGCCTGTCCTGCCTGGTCAGAGCGGTGGTAAGTACGGCCTGCCTTGCTGGCGGCCGCCGAATTTCGTGCGTATTTTCGACGGTGCCGGGCGGTGGCGGAGGGGCTGCGGAACCGTCGGCGGATCTGGGGAGCACTGTGTCCATCATCGAGACCGACGCCGCACTGCACGAGGCGCACCGCGACAACCACACCCACCGGGACGTCAACGGTGGCTGGCTGCGCCCCGCCGTCTTCGGTGCCATGGACGGCCTGGTCTCGAACCTCGCGCTGATGACGGGTGTCGCGGGAGGCGACGTCTCGCACCGGACCATCGTCATCACGGGCCTGGCCGGCCTCGCGGCCGGAGCCTTCTCCATGGCGGCCGGCGAATACACCTCGGTCGCCTCCCAGCGGGAGCTGGTCGAAGCCGAACTCGACGTGGAACGACGCGAGTTGCGCAAGCATCCGTATGACGAGATGCGCGAGCTGGCGGACCTCTACGTCTCGCGGGGCGTCGAGCCGCAGCTGGCCGCCGAGGTCGCGCGGCAGCTGTCCGAGGACCCGGAGCAGGCCCTGGAGATCCACGCCCGCGAAGAGCTCGGCATCGATCCCGGTGACCTTCCGTCGCCGCTCGTCGCCGCCGGTTCCTCGTTCGCGGCCTTCGCGCTCGGTGCCCTGCTGCCGCTGCTGCCGTTCCTGCTCGGCGCGACCGCGCTCTGGCCCGCCGTCCTGCTCGCCCTCCTCGGCCTCTTCGGCTGCGGTGCGGTGGTGGCCCGGGTGACGGCCCGCAGCTGGTGGTTCAGCGGGCTGCGACAGCTGGCGCTGGGCGGCGGCGCCGCCGCGCTCACCTACGGCCTCGGGGGCGTCTTCGGGGTGGCGGTAGGCGGCTGACCCGCGATTCCGTCGGAATCCGGGGTCCGTGACCGACGGCGGGCCCGGAGGTGGCCCGCCAGACGGCCGGTCGCCGGCGGTTCTCCGGGCGCCCGGAATCGCCCAACGGGCCGCCGCCCCACCGGTGCGCGTCCGGTTCACTCGCACGGCCCGATTCATACGACGACCCGGAAAGCAACCCGCAACACCCCGGAAACGCGTGTGACGTACGTCCTGGTTTCCGCTACTGGGCGGAAGCGGCCCGCGCAACGTAAAATGAGAGCCTATGCACGACACCACATAAGTAATCGTTACTTCCTGGTTTCGATCGCATGGCCACCGGGCATGAGCCTCAGACACCGCAGGCAACGACGCCTGCGCTCTGCGGCTCCCCGGGCGTTGATCTCTCCGACGGCGACCCATCCCTCGCGATGCGACGTCCGCATGTTGGAACGGGCCTTCCGCTCAGCGAGAAGCGGCCCATCATGTAACCTGCACGAAATTTCGCAGAGGGCCAACGTCGTCCCTCGGCAATGCATATGCCACGACGACGACGGGAGAGCCGATGCGCATCCACGCCTGGTCGCCCATGGACGGTCGCCCCGCCCAGCAGGGGATGTACGACCCCCGTAACGAGCACGACGCCTGCGGCGTCGGGTTCGTCGCCACCCTGACCGGTGTGGCCAGCCACGCGCTGGTCGAGCAGGCGCTGACCGTACTGCGCAACCTCGAACACCGCGGCGCCACCGGCTCCGAGCCCGACTCCGGCGACGGCGCCGGCATCCTCCTCCAGGTCCCCGACGCCTTCCTCCGCGAAGAGACCGGCTTCGACCTCCCCGCAGCCGGCGCGTACGCCGTCGGCATCGCCTTCCTCCCCGCCGACGGCTCCACGGACGCCGTCGAGGAGATCGAGAAGATCGCCGGCGAAGAGGGCCTCGACGTCCTCGGCTGGCGAGAGGTCCCGGTCGCCCCCGGCCTCCTCGGCAAGGGCGCCCGCGCCACCATGCCCGAGTTCCGCCAGCTCTTCGTGGCCGACGGCACCAGCACCGGCATCGCCCTGGACCGCAAGGCCTTCGTCCTGCGCAAGCGTGCCGAGCGGGAGGCCGGTGTCTACTTCCCGTCGCTCTCCGCCCGCACCCTCGTCTACAAGGGCATGCTCACCACCGGGCAGCTGGAGCCGTTCTTCCCCGACCTGTCCGACCGCCGGTTCGCCACGGCCGTCGCACTCGTCCACTCCCGCTTCTCCACCAACACCTTCCCCAGCTGGCCGCTGGCACACCCGTACCGCTTCGTCGCCCACAACGGCGAGATCAACACGGTCAAGGGCAACCGCAACTGGATGAAGGCCCGCGAGTCGCAGCTCGCCTCCGGACTCTTCGGAGAGGCCGCGCTCGACCGCATCTTCCCCGTCTGCACCCCGGACGCCTCCGACTCCGCCTCCTTCGACGAGGTCCTGGAGCTGCTCCACCTCGGCGGACGCTCGCTGCCCCACTCGGTGCTGATGATGGTCCCCGAGGCGTGGGAGAACCACGACTCCATGGACCCGGCCCGCCGCGCGTTCTACCAGTACCACTCCACGATGATGGAGCCCTGGGACGGACCGGCCTGCGTCACCTTCACCGACGGCACCCAGGTCGGCGCGGTCCTCGACCGCAACGGACTGCGCCCCGGCCGCTACTGGGTCACCGACGAGGGCCTTGTCGTCCTCTCCTCCGAGGTCGGCGTCCTCGACATCGACCCCGCCAAGGTCGTCCGCAAGGGCCGCCTCCAGCCCGGCAAGATGTTCCTCGTCGACACCGCCGAGCACCGCATCATCGAGGACGACGAGATCAAGTCCGGCCTCGCGGGCGAGCAGCCCTACGAGGAGTGGCTGGAGACCGGCGAGATCGAACTCGGCGACCTCCCCGAGCGCGAGCACATCGTGCACACCCACGCCTCGGTCACCCGCCGCCAGCAGACCTTCGGCTACACCGAGGAAGAGCTCCGCGTCATCCTCGCCCCGATGGCCCGCACCGCCGGCGAACCGCTCGGCTCCATGGGTACCGACTCGCCCATCGCCGCGCTCTCCGCCCGGCCCCGGCTGCTCTTCGACTACTTCACCCAGCTCTTCGCCCAGGTCACCAACCCGCCGCTGGACGCCATCCGCGAGGAGCTCGTCACCTCGCTGCGCTCCTCGCTCGGCCCCCAGGGCAACATCCTGGAGCCGACCGCCGCGACGTGCCGCAGCGTCACGCTGCCCTTCCCGGTGATCGACAACGACGAGCTCGCCAAGCTGATACACATCAACGCCGACGGCGACATGCCGGGCATGAAGGCCGCCACCCTGGCCGGCCTCTACCGCGTCGGCGGCGGCGGCGACGCCCTCGCCGCCCGCATCGAGGCGATCTGTACCGAGGTCGACACCGCCATCGAGGACGGCGCCCGCCTCATCGTCCTCTCCGACCGGCACTCCGACGCCGAGCACGCGCCGATCCCGTCGCTGCTGCTCACCTCCGCCGTCCACCACCACCTCATCCGCACCAAGCAGCGCACCCAGGTGGGCCTGCTGGTCGAGGCCGGTGACGTGCGCGAGGTCCACCACGTCGCCCTGCTGATCGGTTACGGCGCCGCCGCCGTCAACCCGTACCTCGCCATGGAGTCCGTCGAGGACCTCGTCCGCGCCGGTACGTTCATCGAGGGCATCGAGGCCGAGCAGGCCATCCGCAACCTGATCTACGCCCTCGGCAAGGGCGTCCTCAAGGTCATGTCGAAGATGGGCATCTCCACCGTCGCCTCCTACCGCGGCGCCCAGGTCTTCGAGGCCGTCGGCCTCGACGAGGCCTTCGTCGCGACGTACTTCAACGGCACCGCCACCAAGATCGGCGGCGCCGGCCTCGACGTCGTCGCCAAGGAGGTCGCCGCCCGGCACACCAAGGCGTACCCCGCCTCCGGCATCGCGGCCTCGCACCGCGCGCTGGAGATCGGCGGCGAGTACCAGTGGCGCCGCGAAGGCGAGCCGCACCTGTTCGACCCGGAGACGGTCTTCCGCCTCCAGCACGCCACCCGCAACCGCCGGTACGACATCTTCAAGAAGTACACGGACCGGGTGAACGAGCAGTCCGAGCGGCTGATGACGCTCCGCGGCCTGTTCGGCTTCAAGTCCGACCGCGCCCCGATCTCCGTCGACGAGGTCGAATCCGTCGCCGACATCGTCCAGCGCTTCTCCACCGGCGCCATGTCGTACGGCTCGATCTCCCGCGAGGCGCACGAGACGCTCGCCATCGCGATGAACCAGCTCGGCGCCAAGTCCAACACCGGCGAGGGCGGCGAGGACTCCGACCGTCTGCACGACCCGGCACGCCGCTCGGCCATCAAGCAGGTCGCCTCCGGCCGCTTCGGCGTCACCAGCGAGTACCTCGTCCACGCCGACGACATCCAGATCAAGATGGCGCAGGGCGCCAAGCCCGGCGAGGGCGGCCAGCTGCCCGGCCACAAGGTCTACCCCTGGGTCGCCAAGACCCGGCACTCCACCCCGGGCGTCGGCCTCATCTCGCCGCCCCCGCACCACGACATCTACTCCATCGAGGACCTGGCTCAGCTGATCCACGACCTCAAGAACGCCAACCCGGCGGCCCGCATCCACGTGAAGCTGGTCTCCGAAGTCGGCGTCGGAACGGTCGCGGCCGGTGTGTCCAAGGCCCACGCGGACGTCGTCCTCATCTCCGGCCACGACGGCGGAACGGGCGCCTCCCCGCTCACCTCGCTCAAGCACGCGGGCGGCCCCTGGGAGCTCGGCCTCGCCGAGACCCAGCAGACGCTGCTCCTCAACGGCCTGCGCGACCGCATCGTCGTGCAGACCGACGGCCAGCTCAAGACCGGCCGCGACGTCGTCATCGCCGCACTGCTGGGAGCCGAGGAGTTCGGTTTCGCGACCGCCCCGCTCGTCGTCTCCGGCTGCGTCATGATGCGCGTCTGCCACCTCGACACCTGCCCGGTCGGCATCGCCACGCAGAACCCCGTGCTGCGCGACCGCTTCTCCGGCAAGGCCGAGTACGTCGTGAACTTCTTCCAGTTCATCGCCGAGGAAGTCCGCGAGATCCTCGCCGAGCTGGGCTTCCGCACGATCGAAGAGGCCGTCGGCCACGCCGAACTCCTCGACACCGACCGGGCGATCACCCACTGGAAGGCCCAGGGCCTCGACCTGGCGCCGCTGTTCCACGTGCCCGAGCTCCCCGAGGGCGCGGTCCGCCACCGGATCAACGAGCAGGACCACGGCCTCGCCAAGGCGCTCGACAACGAGCTGATCAAGCTCGCCGCCGACGCGCTCGGCGCCGACAGCGCGGAGGGCGCCCAGCCGGTCCGCGCCCAGGTCGCCATCCGCAACATCAACCGCACCGTCGGTACGATGCTCGGCCACGAGGTCACGAAGAAGTTCGGCGGTGCGGGCCTGCCCGAGAACACCATCGACATCACCTTCACCGGCTCGGCCGGCCAGTCCTTCGGCGCCTTCCTCCCGGCCGGTGTCACGCTGCGCCTGGAGGGCGACGCCAACGACTACGTCGGCAAGGGCCTCTCCGGCGGCCGCGTCGTGGTCCGTCCGGACCGCGGCGCCGACCACCTCGCCGAGTACTCCACCATCGCGGGCAACACCATCGGCTACGGCGCCACCGGCGGCGAGCTGTTCCTGCGGGGCCGTACCGGTGAACGCTTCTGCGTCCGCAACTCCGGGGCCACCGTCGTCTCCGAAGGCGTGGGCGACCACGGCTGCGAGTACATGACCGGCGGCCACGCGGTCGTCCTCGGCGAGACCGGCCGCAACTTCGCGGCCGGCATGTCCGGCGGTGTCGCGTACGTCGTCGACCTGGACCGCGACAACGTCAACCCCGGAAGCCGCAGCGCGGTCGAGGAACTCTCCGAGGCCGACGGTCAGTGGCTGCACGACGTCGTGCGCCGCCACCAGGAGGAGACCGGCTCGACCGTCGCCGAGAAGCTCCTCGCCGAGTGGGCCACGTCGGTGACCCGCTTCAGCAAGATCATCCCGTCCACCTACAAGGCAGTGCTCGCCGCCAAGGACGCCGCTGAGCTCGCCGGTCTCTCCGAGCAGGAGACCACCGAGAAGATGATGGAGGCGGCGACCAATGGCTGACCCCAAGGGCTTCCTGACCACCGGGCGCGAGGTCGCGAAGACCCGCCCCGTGGGAGAGCGCGTCAAGGACTGGAACGAGGTCTACGTTCCGGGCTCCCTGCTCCCCATCATCAGCAAGCAGGCCGGCCGCTGCATGGACTGCGGCATCCCGTTCTGCCACCAGGGCTGTCCGCTCGGAAACCTCATCCCCGAGTGGAACGACTACGCCTACCGCGAGGACTGGACCGCCGCGTCCGAGCGCCTGCACGCCACGAACAACTTCCCGGAGTTCACCGGGCGGCTGTGCCCGGCTCCCTGCGAGTCGGCGTGCGTGCTCGGCATCAACCAGCCGGCCGTCACCATCAAGAACGTCGAAGTCTCCATCATCGACAAGGCGTGGGACAGCGGCGACGTCACCCCGCAGCCGCCCGAGCGCCTCTCCGGCAAGACCGTCGCCGTCATCGGCTCCGGCCCCGCCGGACTGGCCGCCGCCCAGCAGCTGACCCGGGCCGGCCACACGGTCGTCGTCTACGAGCGCGCCGACCGCATCGGCGGCCTGCTGCGCTATGGCATCCCCGAGTTCAAGATGGAGAAGTCGCACATCAACCGCCGCATCGAGCAGATGCGCGCGGAGGGCACCAAGTTCCGCACCGAGGTGGAGATCGGCGCCGACATGCCGGCCGACGCGCTCCGCCGCCGCTACGACGCGGTCGTCGTCGCGGCCGGTGCCACGGTCTCCCGCGACCTGCCCGTCCCGGGCCGCGAACTGAACGGCGTCCACTTCGCGATGGAGTACCTGCCGCTCGCCAACAAGGTGCAGGAGGGCGACCTGACGGTCTCCCCGATCACCGCCGAGGGCAAGCACGTCGTGGTCATCGGCGGCGGCGACACCGGAGCCGACTGCGTGGGCACCGCCCACCGCCAGGGCGCGCTCTCCGTCACCCAGCTGGAGATCATGCCGCGGCCCGGCGAGGACCGGAACGCCAACCAGCCCTGGCCGACCTTCCCCATGCTCTACAAGGTCACCTCCGCGCACGAGGAGGGCGGCGAGCGGCTCTACTCCGTCTCCACCACCCACTTCGAGGGCGACGAGGACGGCAACGTCCAGGCGCTGCACCTCATCGAGGTGGAGTTCAAGGACGGCAAGCTGGAGCAGAAGGCCGGCACCGAGCGCGTCATCCCGGCCCAGCTCGTCACCCTCGCCATGGGCTTCACCGGCACCGACCAGGCCAACGGTCTCGTCGAGCAGTTCGGCCTCGGCCTCGACGAGCGCGGTAACATCGCCCGCGACGCCGAGTACGCGACCAACGTCGAAGGCGTCTTCGTCGCCGGTGACGCGGGCCGCGGCCAGTCGCTCATCGTGTGGGCCATCGCCGAGGGCCGCTCCGCGGCACGCGGGGTGGACCGCTTTCTGACCGGGACCAGCGCCCTGCCGGCCCCGATCCGCCCGACGGACCGTTCCCTGTTGGTCTGACCCCCGATCGCCGGAGCCGGCCGTGCTTTCACGGCCGGGCCCCGGAGCAGACGTCCCGTACAACGGCGTACGGAACTGAACGCGGCGCCTGCCTCGTCCCCGACCGGACTTGGGTGGGCGCCGTGGCGCGTCCGGGGCCGGCCCGCCGGAACACGGGAATGCCCGGCACGGAATCGACTCCGTGCCGGGCATTCCCGTGTTCCGCGGCTCTCAGCCGCCGGTCAGCGCGTTCGTCTTCCAGACCACCACGAGCACCAGCAGCACCACCAGCACCACGGCGGCGATGCTCTGGGCGAGGCCGTTGCGCAGCTTGGCCGGGGCGTACGCCAGGCCGTACATCACCAGGCCACCCGTGAGCAGGCCGCCGAGGTGGCCCTGCCAGGAGGTGAAGAAGGCGGAGAGCACCATCCACACCAGGAACCCGGCCATGAAGCGGTTCAGGGAGCCCACGTCGCGGCCCAGCCGCCGGCCGATGACGTAGAGCGCCGCCGCCAGGCCGAAGATCGCTCCGGAGGCGCCCACGGCGTTGGTGTCGGGTGCCAGTACGTACACCAGCACCGAACTGCCCACCGCGGAGAGCAGGTACAGCGCGACGTAGCGGACCTTGCCGAGCTGGGTCTCCACGTCCCGGCCGAGGTTCCAGAGCGCCAGCATGTTGAAGACCAGGTGCATCACGCCGATCGACGAGTCCGGCGGCAGGTGCAGGAACGCTCCGGTCAGCAGCCGGTACCACTCACCGCCGACCACGCCGGTCGTCTCGAAACCGGGCGGCGTCCAGCCGTCGTACACGTACAGGGAGCCTTGGGAGCCGGCGGGGCCGGTGAGCGCCGCCCCGAGCATCCCGAACCGGTCCAGGATCTCGGGCTTCACGACCTCGGCGACGTAGGCGAGGACGTTCAGCGCGATGAGCGCGTAGGTGACCAGCGGCTTCGTGCCGGACGGGACCCCGCCGCCGAAGAGGCTCCGGGCCTGGCGGACCGAGCGGTTGCCCTCCCGCACGCACTCCGGGCACTGGTGGCCCACCGCGGCTTCACGCATGCAGTCCGGGCATATCCGGCGGTCGCAGCGGGTGCAGCGGACATGCGTCTCGAACGACGGATGGCGGTAACAGGTGGGGGTGTCGGCGGGGGTGTCGGCCTCCATGACCGGCTCCTTCACTGGGCGAGGTGGTGCGCGGTGCCGAGGTGACGGCGGCGATCAAGATAGCGAACCCGGAATTCGGACCATATGCCCGGGTGCCGGATGGCAGCCTGGGACCGGCACCGGAGGGCCAACCCGCGTACCGGACATGCCCGGAGCGCGGGAGCGGCGTGGAGGAACGCGGTGCCCTGCGAGGCGCCTGCATCACCGGATCGGATCGAACGAGATCGGACCGGATCGGAACGGAGACAGTCATGATCGGATCACCCCCGGCATCACCGACACCCTCGACCTCGCCGGTCGCGGGCCCCGCCTTCTCGCTCGACAAGGTGGCGGCGCGCGCCCCCGGCCTCGTCAGCCTCTACAAGTCGGCCGGGGTCTCCCTGCGTAAACACGGGCTGGACGGCAGCAGGGCGGCGGTCTACCTGGTGCTCGACCACTCGGGCTCGATGAGGGACTACTACAAGGACGGCAGCGTCCAGGCCCTCGCCGACCAGGTCCTCGGCCTGTCGGCCCATCTCGACGACGACGGACGCGTTCCCGTCGTCTTCTTCTCCACCGACGTCGACGCCGTCACCGACATCGCGCTCGACAACCACGAGGGCCGCGTCGACGAGATCGTGGCGGGCCTCGGTCACATGGGCAGGACCAGCTACCACCTCGCGATGGACGCCGTCATCGACCACTACCTCGACAGCGGCTCCACCGCCCCCGCCCTCGTCGTCTTCCAGACGGACGGTGGCCCGATCAGCAAACCGGCCGCCGAACGGTACCTGTGCAAGGCGGCCCGGCTGCCGCTGTTCTGGCAGTTCGTCGGCTTCGGGAACACGCGCGACACCCAGTTCGACTTCCTGCGCAAGCTGGACGAACTCGCCGTCCCCGCCAAGCGCGTGGTCGACAACGCCGGCTACTTCCACGCCGGACCCGACCCGCGCACCGTGCCCGACGACCTGCTGTACGACCGGCTCGTGGCGGAGTTCCCGCTGTGGCTCGCGGCGGCCCGGGAGCGCGGCATCGTGAGGTGAGCGCGGCATCGTGAGGTGAGCGCGGCATCGTGGGGTGAGCCCGGGGGAGGCGTCCCCGGGGACGCGTCGCGGGGGCGCGCGGCCGGACGCCGGGCCCCCTCACCCGTCGCGGTGACCGGAGGGAGCACCCGTTGCGGCGACCCGCCGGAAATCCTGACAGGAGATGTCGGGATGAGGCGGTTCGATGGCAGGCATGACACCGCACACCCCCGCCGCCACGACCCCCGCCACCTGGGCCGACTTCCACGCGGCGGAGCCCGCCTTCGCCGCCACCGTCGAGAAGCGCTTCCGCCTCTACCGCCACCAGGTGCTTGCCACCCTCCGCAGGGACGGATCGCCCCGGGTCACCGGGCTGGAGGCAGACTTCCGCTTCGGCGAGATGCTGCTCGGCATGATGCCCCGCTCCCGCAAGGCCCTCGACCTGTTCCGCGACCCCCGCTTCGCGATCCAGGCGAACCCCGGCCCGGACTCCGACATGGCCGACGGCGACGTACGAGTCGCCGGCCGCGCGATCGAGGTCACCGACCCTGCCCTGCTGGCCCGCTTCATCGAGGAGGCCACGCCTCCGGAGCCGTTCCACCTCTTCCGGGTCGACATCACCGAGGTGGTCCACACCGGCATGGACGGTGAGGAACTCGTCGTCCGCTCCTGGCGCCCGGGCCGCGCCCTGCGCACGGTCCGCCGGGGGAACGAGGGGCCGGCCGAGAAGGGCTGAGGCCGGGCTCTCACGTCGCGGCCGGTCCTCGCGCGCCGAGTCCGGCCGCGCGCGCGGCACGGCGCGCGTGCACCCCGTCCGCCGCCTCGGCCATCTCCCGCAGGGCGGACCGCCGCTCCCTCCGGGTGAGCCGGTCGAGGTAGAGGCGGCCGTGCAGGTGGTCCGTCTCGTGCTGCAGGCAGCGGGCGAAGTACCCCCTGCCCTCGATCACCAGCGGCGCCCCGTCCTTGTCCCTCCCGCGTACGACGGCGAGGTCGGGGCGGGGCACCACCCGGTAAGGGCCCGGCACGGAGAGGCACCCTTCCGCCTCGTCGGACAAGCGGCGCTGCCCGGAGGGGAGTTCCTCCAGCACGGGGTTGGCGATGTGGCCCACGTGCCGTACGCCCCAGTCGTCCGTGATGTCCCACACGAAAAGCCGCAGGTCCTCGCCCACCTGATTGGCGGCCAGCCCCGCGCCCTCGGCCACCTCGTTGGTGGCGAACATGTCGTCGATCAGACGGGAGAGCCCGGGCGTGCCGAAGGCGGTGACCTCCCGGCACGGGCGGTGCAGTACGTCCTCACCGACGACGGTGATCCGGCGCGCCTCGCCCCGTACGGCTTCCGGGACCCGCCGGGGGTACGAGGCGACGGGCACCCCCCGCACGTACACCCCGCCCCGCCCGGTGGGACTCACGTACCCGTCCGTCATGAAGATCAACGCCCTTCGTGCCCGCCGATCCCTGCGCGCCGCCCCGTACCCGCCGGGCGCCACCAGCCGTGGACCGGACTCACTTGACCAGAGGCTTTGCAAAGTAGCAGGCTTTGCAAAGTGACCGAAGAGGAAATCCCCGAAATCCACCTCCCGCACGAGGGCACCCGTCGCGACGGACGCCCGGCCGCCGGTGTCCCGGCCGAGGGCGTCCCCGGCGGGGACGTCTCTGGTGCGGAGGTCCCGCGCGAAGCCGCTGCCCGGCAGCCGCTTCCGGACCACCCCCTGCGCCTCGCCCTGCTGGACCTCCTCGCCGAGGCCGGGACGGTCACCTCGACCGAGGCTGCGAGCCGTCTCGGCCACAGCTCCGGCCTCTGCTCCTTCCATTTGCGGCAGCTGGCCCGCCACGGCCTGATCGAGGAGGTGCCGGACAGCCGTGGCCGGGCCAGACCGTGGCGGCTGCGGTGGGAGAGCGGTGAGCCCGCCCGGCCCGCCGCGGACGGACCGGCGCCCGAGGAGGAGGCGCCGCCGAGGCCCGGACCTTCCGGGGCACCCGTGCCGGAGCCCTTCGACGTGCTCTCCCGGGGGCTGGAGGACGAGAGCTACCGGCACTGGCTCGGGCACCGGGACGAGGCGCCCGACTCCTGGCGGAGCGACCCCTCCTTCAGTGCCGTCGTCCACCTCACCCCCGCGGAGGCCGCCGAGGTCGCCGCCTTCGTCACCCGTCTGCTGGCCGGATACCGGGAGCGCGACCGCGACCCCGCCGCGCGGCCCGAGGGCACGCTCCCCGTGGCCGTCGTCACACGGCTCTTCCCGCTTCCGGCACACGCCCTGGGGTCACAACACCCCAGGCCGCAGGCGTGAGGGCGGCCGGCGGACAAGTTTCCGCGATTCGGCGCCCCAAGATCCACCACTCGCCGGGAGGACGTGCTACGGTGTTCCAGTTGCAGTTTTGGTACCCATGAACTTTATGTGCGCCTGACGGGAATGCTTCCTCAGGCGCATTATTGTTTTCCGGCTTTCTCCGGATGGGGCTCAATGCGGCGACTTGGAATTCGTAAAGTGCGGATTCTCGGCACTGCACCTCTTTTAGGAGAATGACATGGCTACTGGAACCGTGAAGTGGTTCAACTCGGAAAAGGGCTTCGGCTTCATCGAGCAGGACGGCGGCGGCGCCGACGTCTTCGCCCACTACTCCAACATCGCCACCTCGGGCTTCCGTGAGCTCCAGGAGGGCCAGAAGGTCTCCTTCGACGTCACGCAGGGCCAGAAGGGCCCGCAGGCGGAGAACATCGTCCCCGCCTAATTCGGCCGGACGCGTACCTCGCAGCCGGGGCTCGCACCTTCACGGTGCGGGCCCCGGTTTGTGCTGTCTCCGGGACGTCCTGTCGCCGGAGCACCCGCCATGTGCCGCATCCTGGGGCGCACATGAAAGCGGTCCGTAGAGCATGTCGCAGCGACCCAGGAATCCCCCAGGAGGGAAATTCCGTATGACCCGCTTCGAACGCCAGGACCGCCCGGCCGGCAACCGCCAGCCGAGTGGACGGGGCCGCGCCCAGTCCCAAGCCGCCCCCGCCCGCCGGGGAGCCGGCAAGGCTCCCGCGCGCCGCCGCCCCGCCGCTCCGCAGGGCGGCGAGTTCGCCCTGCCGGAGACCCTCACCCCCGCTCTGCCCGCCGTGGAGGCGTTCGCCGAGCTGGACATGCCCGCGGCCCTGCTGAAGACGCTGGCCGCGCAGGGTGTCACCGACCCCTTCCCGATCCAGGGCGCCACCCTGCCGAACTCGCTCGCCGGCCGGGACATCCTCGGCCGCGGCCGTACCGGCTCCGGCAAGACGCTGGCCTTCGGCCTCGCGCTGCTGGCCCGTACCGCCGGACGCCGCAGCGAGCCCCGCGCCCCGCTGGCCCTCGTCCTGGTCCCGACCCGCGAGCTCGCCCAGCAGGTGACCGACGCGCTCACGCCGTACGCCACCTCCGTGAACCTGCGCCTGGCGACCGTGGTCGGCGGGATGTCCCTCACCAAGCAGGCGGCCACGCTCCGGCGCGGCGCCGAGGTGCTCGTCGCCACTCCGGGCCGGCTCAAGGACCTCATCGAGCGCGGCGACTGCCGCCTGGACGAGGTCTCCATCACGGTCCTCGACGAGGCCGACCAGATGGCCGACATGGGCTTCATGCCGCAGGTCACCGCCCTGCTCAAGCAGGTCGAGGCGGACGGCCAGCGGATGCTGTTCTCCGCGACCCTGGACAAGAACATCGACCGGCTGGTCAAGATGTTCCTGACCGACCCGGTCGTGCACTCCGTCGACCCGTCGGCCGGCGCCGTCACCACGATGGAGCACCACGTGCTGCACGTGCTGGACGACACCGACAAGAAGGCCGTCGCCACGAAGATCGCCGCCCGCGAGGGCCGCGTGATCATGTTCGTCGACACCAAGCGTGCCGCCGACCGCTTCGCCAAGCGCCTGCTCGCCGCCGGTGTCCGCGCCGCCGCCCTGCACGGCGGCCGGTCCCAGCCGCAGCGCAACCGCACCCTGGACCAGTTCAAGGACGGCCAGGTCACCGCGCTCGTCGCGACCAACGTGGCGGCGCGCGGCATCCACGTCGACGACCTCGACCTCGTCGTCAACGTGGACCCGCCCACCGACCACAAGGACTACCTCCACCGGGGCGGCCGTACCGCGCGCGCCGGCGAGTCCGGCAGCGTCGTCACGCTGGTGCTGCCCGAGGAGAAGCGGGACATGACCCGCCTCATGCAGGACGCGGGCATCGCCCCGCACACCACCCGCATCACCTCCAGCGACCCGGAGCTCAGCCGGATCACCGGCGCCCGCGAGCCCTCCGGCATCGCGGTCGTCATCGAGGTGCCCCAGCCGACCCCGCCGAAGCAGCGCACCCGCTCCGGCGCCCCGGCCGGCACCGGCACCACCACCCGCTCCGGCAGCCGGGGCCGGGGCCGCCGAGGCGGCGCGGGCGGTACGGGTGCCGCCGGCACCACCGGCACCACCGGCACCACCGGCGGCGCACGCGGCACCGGAAACGGCGGCGGCGCACGCGGCACCGGCACCACCGGCGGTCGCGGCGGAGCCTCCGCCGGGGCGCAGCGCGGCGAGGCCCGCGGCGCGGGCTCCGGGCGTACGGGCGCGAGCGCCGGCCGCACCGGCTCCGGCCGTACGGGCACCGGCTCCGGCCGTCCCGCGGGCGCGGGCCGCGGCAACGGCGGCAACGGCGGGGGCGCGCCCCGGCCCCGCCGCGCCGCGTAGGCTGCCGCGTCCCCGGTGCTGTCGAAGCACCACGGCGGACGCGGGTCCGAACGAAGGGCGACGCCCGGTCCGGTTCTCCGGACCGGGCGTCGTGCTGTCCCGTGCCGTCGCGCCGGGCCGGGGCCGAGCGGGGGAGTAGTACGGGCGAACGAGTGATCACCACATGGGGTGGCCCGCGCTTCCCCGCCCTTCCGCCGGGGCAGCCTGCCCCCCGAAGCGGCGCCGGAGCGGCGGCGCGCCGTACGCGGAGGGCGGGCGCACATGACATCGGAGACCCGGGGAGACGGCGGGGACGGGCCACTCCTGCTCGCCGCCGGTCTGGCCGACCTGGCCCTGACCACCTGCACAGCCGCCTGGACGGCCGCGCGCGGGCTGCTCGGCCGCTCGGACCTGGGAGACCTCGCCCAGCAGGGGGAGCAGGACCTGCGGGCACGCGGCCGACTGGCGCTCGACCGGGTGGGCACCGGCCCCGCTCACCTGGAGATCCTGGCGCGCCACGCCCGTGGCCGGGGCGCGGGCGGGCCCGGTGCCTGAGACCGTACGCCTCGCGCCGGGGGTACCGGTGCACGGAGTGCCCGCGCAGCCCTCCCGCCCCGCACCCGGCCGTGCCACCCGCCCCGCGCCGGGCCCTCGCGCGCACCCGGCCCCCGAGCCCTCGGAGCTCGCCGCGCTGCGGGCCCGGGTCGACCACGAACTGCGGCGGTTCACCGACGCGGAGACCGAGGCGCTGCTCGCCGTCGACGAGGACCTCGCCCCGCTCGCGGCCGTGCTGGCGAACGCCACCGCGCACGGCAAGCGGCTGCGGTCGGCCTTCTGCTACTGGGGCTGGCGGGCGGCGCGGCAGCCGGACAGCGAGGCCATGGTCCGCGCGGCGGCCAGCATGGAACTCGTCCACGCGGCGGCCGTCGTCCACGACGACATCATCGACGACAGCCACCTCCGGCACGGCCTGCCGACCGCCCACGTCGCCCTGCGCGCCTCCGTCGCCGGGGGCACCCGGGTCAACCCCCGTGCCGCCTCGCTCGCGATGCTCGCGGGCGACCTGCTGATGTCCTGGGCCGGCCAGCTCTTCACCGGCTGCGGCCTGCCCGGCGCCTACCTGGCCCGGGGCCGCCCCCTCTGGGGAGTACTGGCGCGCGAACTCGTCGCCGGCGAGGCCCTGGAGATCCTGCGCACCGCCGGGCCGCCCGACGTGGCGCGGTCGCTGAAGGTGATCCGGTACAAGACCGCCAAGTACACCGTGGAACACCCCCTGCACATCGGCGTCGCGCTCGCCGGCGGCGACACCGCCCTGCGCGACGTCTTCACCGGCTACGGGCTGCCGCTCGGCGAGGCGTTCCAGCTCCGCGACGACCTCCTCGGCCTGTTCGGCGAACCGGAGCACACCGGCAAGGCCAACACCGACGACATCACCGGAGCCCGGCCCACCGCGCTGATCGCCCACGCCCTCGCCCGGGCCACCCCCGCCGAGCGCCGCGCACTCACCCGCCTCCTCGGGCGGAGCAAGCTCACCGCCGGCCAACTGGACCTGGTGCGCGCCGTCGTGGAGTCCACCGGGGCGCGCGCCCGCGTCGAGCGCATGATCGGCGACCGGGTCTCCCTCGCCACCCGGGCGCTCGCCGGAGCCGGACTCCCCGCACCCGCGCACGCCGCCCTCAGCCACCTGGCCACCGCGGTCACCACCCGCCCCGCCTGACGCCCGCTGCCGTACTCAGCCCCGTACTCCGCACCCGCGCGGAGGGTCCAGAGGAGCCGCCCCCGTGTACCCGACCGAGCAGTCCATGAACGCGCTGCGCCAGAGCGGCGACGAACTCGCCGACGCCACGGTGGCGACCCTCTTCGAGCGTGGCGAGACAGGGAAGTTCAACACCCTGATGCGGTACGTCTCGGTGGCCGGGCAGCCGCTCCCGGACGGGCTGCCGGACGTCGCCCGCGAGTACCTGCACGAGACCGGCAGTCCGCCCTCCTGGGTCGACTGGGAGGAGATGGAGCGGGCGCGGCTGTTCTTCATCGACAACAACGTGCACATCTCCACCGCCCTGTCGTTCGCCGCCATGCCCGCCTGTTACGTCGTCCCGCACATCGCGAAGCTCCTGTCGGCGACGCACTCGCTCAACTACCCCTCCAAGCGGATGGCGGAGACGGGACAGTTCACCGTCTACCTCATGCGGCCCGACGCGTTCGAGGCCGGTGGACGCTTCCTCCCCGCCGCCCAGAAGGTCCGCCTCCTGCACGCCTCCATCCGCTACCACCTGCGGCGCGAGGGGCGCTGGGACACGGCGGCCCTCGGTACCCCGATCTGCCAGGAGGACATGATCGGCGGACAGATGATGTTCTCGATCCAGGTCCTGGACGCCCTGCACCGGCTCGGCATCCACATGAGCGCCGAAGGCGCGGAGGCCTACCACTACGCCTGGCGCGTCGTCGGCGCGATGCTCGGCGTCGACCAGGACCACGCCCCGAAGGACCTGGACCAGGCCCGCGCCTTCTCCGACCTCTACATGACCCGGCACATGGGCCCCAGCGACGAAGGGGTCGCCCTCACCCGGCAGTTGACCGACCTGTACGAGGAGGTCGTCCCCGGTACCCTGCTGGACCCGGTCGTCTCCGCGCTGATCCGCCACCTGATCGGTGACACCTGCGCCGACTGGCTCGGCGTGGCCCGCACCCCGTGGGACACCCTCGTCAAGGCCGCTCCCGCGCTGATGAACGTACTGGAGACGATCGAGGACCGCTCGCCGCTCGGCGCGTGGGCCCTGGACCGCCTCGGCCACTTCACCACCCTGTTCGAGCTCTCCTCGCTCACCCGGGGCAGGGTGATGCACTACGCGATCCCCGAACACCTGAAGAAGGACTACGGACTCTCCACCGCCGTCCCCCGCAACCGGCGCTGGACCCCGCCCGCCCCGATCGTCTGACCGGCCCCGGCCACCCGGCCACGGCTCCGGTCGTCCGGCCGGGGGAGACGTGGGCCCGGTGGTTCAGGTGTCGCACTCCCACGCCGTCCCGCACACCCCGCAGCGCGCCCGGACCGGACCGCGTACCGGCACCCGCAGCCGCTGATGGCACACCGGGCAGTCGAACAGCACCCGCGTACCCGGTCCCCCGCCCTCGAAGGTGTACGGGGCCCCGGGCGCCGCCGCCCCCCGGTGCCGGTCCCGGGCGTACCGCATCCGGGCCATCGCGCCCGCCGCACGAAGCGGCGGGACCCGCAGGTCCCGCAGCGCCCTGGACCGGCCCTCGGTGTACGCCTGGTACGCCCGCGGGCTGGTGAACCAGGGCGAGGGGTCCTCGCCGAACGCCAGCGACCTCTTCGCCAGGACGTACCCGAACTCCTCCGGAGTCAGATAGCCCAGCTTCTGGCGGGTCAGCGCGTCCTCACGGAACGCGTCCAGCAACAGCCAGCCCGCGCCGAGGTAGACGGCCACCGTGTCGGTGAGGATCTCGTTCTCCCGCTCGCCGGCGAACCCCAGCCCCAGCCGGTGCAGCAGCACATGGGTGACCTCGTGCGCCAACGCTGCGCCCACGTCGCGCCGGTGGGACCGGAAGCGGTCGTTCAGTTCGACGAAGTACTCGGGCCCGGAGGTGAGTTCGACGGTGGCCGCGTGCTCCGACCGGCGGAAACCGACGACGACACGGGCATCCGGCAGCCGCAGGTGCAGCACCGCCGCCCGGGCGATCCGCTGCGCGCCCGCGTACAGCTCCTCGGCGTCCGTGAACACGACCTCCGACGCCGGCAGACTCGGCGCGTACGCGCGCACCCCCGCACCACCGAGCCGCCGGTACAGCGCGGTGATCGCGGCCCGCACGGTACCCAGATGCGGGAAACCGCGCGCCACGGGACTGCTCTCCGCCACGTCCCCACCCCCCGGCAGACGGCTCGCGCCGCTCGTCCACCACGGTACGGGGCGCGATCGGTTCGTGTGATGATCGGCCTGCGTGAGGTGTCGTGCGAGGCGCCGTACGAGGTACCGCCCGGGTCTTCTCCGGGCCGCGCACCGAGGGCCCGCGGTCCGTGACCACCCACCGACGGCCGACGACCCGTGCGCAACGTCTAAGCTCGTCCCTCATGAACGACATCGATCCGTCCGTACGCGCGGAACTGAACCGGCTGCGCGAGAGCATCGACAACATCGACGCCGCCGTCGTCCACATGCTCGCCGAACGGTTCAAGGCCACCCAGCAGGTGGGCCACCTGAAGGCCGCCCACCAGCTCCCGCCCGCCGACCCGGCGCGCGAGGCCCGGCAGATCGAGCGGCTTCGCCAGCTCGCCGGCAGCGCCAAGCTCGACCCGGCCTTCGCGGAGAAGCTCCTCAACTTCATCGTCGCCGAAGTGATTCGTCACCACGAGCGGATCGCCGAGGAGGCCACCGCCGGCGACCGGACCGCCCAGGGCGACGCACCGACCGGCGCCTGACGGCCCCGAGCGGGTGCGGGGCAGCCAGGGCGTGTTCCGAACGTCCCGCCCGCCCGGCTCACGGGCTCAGAGCTCGTGGTCCCCGGCGAGTTCCTCCCAGGCGATGTCACACGGACAGCCCTCCAGCATGCCGCCGTAGGTCGACGAGAGCCGCAGGTCGCTCAGGTCGATCGAACGGCCGGAGGAGAGGACGATGCTGGTCAGCGACATGCCCGCACTCTGCCATCCGCCGAGGGGAACGCGACAGCCGACAAACCCGTCACCGGCGGTCCTGACCCGCCCCGCACGCGCGCCGCCGGAGCCGTACGGCAGCATGGAACGATGTCCGTACTGACGCGCGACGAAGCGCAGACCCGTGCCACCGCCCTCGAAATCCAGCGATACACGATCGACCTCGACCTCACCACCGGCGACGAGACCTTCGGGTCCAGCACCGTCGTCCGGTTCACCGCACGTACCGCCACCGACACCTTCATCGAGGTCAAGCCCGCGGTACTGCGCTCGCTCAGCCTCGACGGACAGCCGCTCGACCCCGCGCTCCTCGCCGACGACCGCTACCCGCTCACCGGGCTGGCGGCGGGCCCCCACGAACTCCGCGTCGACGCCACCATGCGCTACTCGCGCACCGGCGAGGGCATGCACCGGTTCACCGACCCCACCGACGGCGAGAACTACGTCTACACGCAGCTGTTCCTCGACGACGTGCAGCGCGTCTTCCCCGCCTTCGACCAGCCCGACCTGAAGTCCGTCTTCGAGCTCACCGTCACCGCCCCCGACGGCTGGAGCGTCCTCGGCAACGGCATCGCCACCCACACCGGTGAAGGCCGCTGGACCATCGCCCCCACCCCCCTCATCTCCACCTACCTCGTCGCCGTCGCCGCAGGCCCCTGGCACTCCGTGACCACCGAGCACGCCGGCATCCCCTTCGGCATCCACTGCCGCCGCTCGCTCGCCCCCCACCTCGACGCCGACGCCGACGAGATCCTCGACATCACCCGCGCCTGCTTCGACCGCTACCACGAGAAGTTCGACGAGCCCTACCCGTTCGACTCGTACGACCAGGCCTTCGTCCCCGAGTTCAACGCCGGCGCCATGGAGAACCCCGGACTCGTCACTTTCCGCGACGAGTTCGTCTACCGCTCCGCCGTCACCGACACCGAGCGCCAGACCCGCGCCATGGTCATCTCCCACGAGATGGCCCACATGTGGTTCGGCGACCTCGTCACCCTCAGCTGGTGGGACGACATCTGGCTCAACGAGTCCTTCGCCGAGTACATGGGCTACCAGACCATCGCCGAAGCCACCCGCTTCACCGACACCTGGGTCGACTTCGGAGTCGCCCGCAAGGGCTGGGGATACGACGCCGACCAGCGCCCCTCCACCCACCCGGTCGCCCCCGACCCCGCAGCCGTCCCCGACACCGCCTCCGCGCTCGTCAACTTCGACGGCATCTCCTACGCCAAGGGCGCCTCCGCGCTCCGCCAACTCGTCGCCTGGATCGGCGAGAAGGACTTCCTGGCCGGCATCAACGCCCACTTCGCCCGCCACAAGTTCGCGAACGCCAGCCTCGCCGACTTCATCGACAACCTCGCCTCCGCCACCGACCGCGACGTCCACGGCTGGGCCGACACCTGGCTGCGCACCACCGGCCCCGACACCCTCACCACCCGCGTCGAGGACCTCGGCAACGAGTGGACCCTCGCCGTCGACCACCGCGGCAGCCGCCCCCACCGCATCGCGGTCGGCCTCTACGACCACGAACTCGGCACCGGCCCCGACCGGCTCGTCCTGCGCGACCGGGTCGAGACCGACGTCCCCGGCACCGGCGAACCCCTCACCCTGCCCGGCCGGCGCCCCGTCCTCGTCGTCCCCAACGACCAGGACCTCACCTACGCGAAGGTCCGGCTCGACGCCGCGTCCTGGACCGCCGTCGAAGACGGCCTCTCCAGCATCCCGGACCCGCTCACCCGCGCCGTCATCTGGAACGCCGCCCGGGACATGGTCCGCGACGGCGACCTCCCCCCCACCGCCCACCTCGCCCTCGCACGCACCCACCTCCCGCACGAGTCAGACCTCGCCCTCGTCCAGGGCGTCCTCGGCTTCGCCGCCCTCCTCGCCGACCGCTACGTCACCCACCAGGAGCGCCCCGCCGCGCTCGCCACCCTCGCCGACCTCTGCCGCGACCTCCTCCGGCGCACCGAGGACGGCAGCAACCCCGGCCTGCGGCTCGTCGCCGTACGCCACTTCATCGACGCCGCCACCCAGCCCGACACCCTCCAGGAGTGGCTCGCCGACGGCACCGTGCCCGGCGGCCCCGAACTCGACCCCGAACTGCGCTGGCGCGCCCTCACCCGCCTCGCCGTCCTCGGCGCCACCGACGAGGCCGCCATCGCCGCCGCACTCGCCCAGGACCCCAGCGCCACCGGCCAGGAAGGCGCCGCCCGCTGCCGTGCCGCCCTGCCCGACCCGGAGGCCAAGGCCGCCGCCTGGCAGTCCCTGTTCCACGACGACACCCTCTCCAACTACCTCTTCACCGCCACCGCCCAGGGCTTCTGGCAGCCCGAGCAGACCGGACTCACCCGCGAGTACGTAGCCCGCTACTACCCCGACGCCGCGGCCCTCGCCGCCCGCCGGGGCCCCGCCATCGCCACCGCCGCGGGGCGGTCCGCCTTCCCCGCGTACGACGTCGACGCCGTATCGCTCGCACTCGGCGACCACGCCCTGGAGGACGACACCCTCACCCCCGCCCTCCGGCGCAAGCTCGTCGACGAACTCGACGACCTGCGCCGCGCACTGGCCGTACGCGACGCCCACTGACCCACCCCCGCCCCCGGCCGGCCCACCGACGGCCGGCACACACGCACCGCGCCCGGCTCCCCTCCATCGGGGGGAGCCGGGCGCGGTCGTGTCCGGCAGCTCAACCTCCTTGCGCAGAAGGGTGGTCGAGCGGAGATGCGCATGCGATGCATGCCCCCGCCGCCCCGTCCGCGCGCATCAGCCGGCTTCGAACTCCCGTACAGCGATGGGGAATACGTACGCGTGCGCCGCGACACACTCCCATACCCCTTTAGGGTCGGCATCGTTGGACCGAGCGGCCCAAGGGACGTACAGAACGAAGGGGCCGCCCGCATGTCCACCGCCACCACACCACCGAAGGGGCAGCCCCCATCCATGTCCACCACTCCACCCCTCGCCGGCGGCACCGCGGGCCCCGCCCACCTCCGCCCCCTGCTCGACACCGTCCTCGCCGCACTCCACGAAGGCGCCACCCGCCGCGCCGGCCCCCTCCCCGCCGGCGGCCCCACCGCCACCACCACCCGCACCCGCCACGCCATCGGCCCCCTGCTCCCCGACGAAGGCACCGGCGCCCACCACGCCCTGACCACCCTCGTCACCGCCCTCGCAGAAGGCGCAGCCGACCCCGCACACCCCCACTGCGCCGCCCACCTCCACACCCCGCCCCTCGCCCTCGCCGCAGCCGCCGACCTCGCCGCCTCGGCCCTCAACCCCTCCATGGACTCCTGGGACCAGGCACCCGCCGCCACCACCCTCGAAGCCGAACTCACCGCCACACTCGCGCGCGAGATCTACCCGCACCACCCCCGCCCCGACGCCGTCATCACCACCGGCGGCACCGAAGCCAACCAACTCGCCCTCCTCCTCGCCCGCGAGCGCCACGGCCCCGTACAGACCCTCCACGGCTCCAACGCCCACCACAGCATCGCCCGCGCCGCCTGGCTCCTCGGCCTCCCCACACCCCACGTCGTCCCCGCCCCCACCGGCACCATGGACCTCACCGCCCTCCACCACGCCCTCACCACCACCCCCGGCCCCCACCTCGTCACCGCCACCGCGGGCACCACCGACACCGGAGCCATCGACCCCCTCACCGACATCGCCGACCTCTGCGACACCTACGGCGCCGAACTCCACATCGACGCCGCCTACGGCGGAACCCTCCTCCTCAGCCCCACCCACCGCACCAAGATCCACGGCATCCACCGCGCCCACAGCGTCACCCTCGACCTCCACAAACTCGGCTGGCAGCCGGCCCCCGCCGGCATCCTCGCCGTCCCCGGCCACCACCACCTCCAACCCC
Organism: Streptomyces sp. NBC_00247; assembly: GCF_036188265.1. NCBI lineage: Bacteria > Bacillati > Actinomycetota > Actinomycetes > Kitasatosporales > Streptomycetaceae > Streptomyces > Streptomyces sp. NBC_00247. The sequence goes on from NZ_CP108093.1 coordinate 5,546,974, forward strand.
TCCACCACCTCGCCCCCTACCTCAACGCCGACGACGACACCGAAGCCGGCATCCCCGACACCCTCGGCCGCTCCCTGCGCACCACCCGCAGGCCCGACGCCCTCAAAATCGCCGTCACCCTCCAAGCCCTCGGCCGCGACGGACTCGCCGACCTCGTCGACCGCACCATCGCCGCCGCCCACCACCTCGCCGACCTCATCACCCGCACCCCCGGCCTCGAACTCCACGCACCCCCCACCATCAGCACCGTCCTCTTCCGCCCCACCGGCGCCGACGACCACACCGTCGCCACCCTCCGCCGCACCCTCCTCGACCGGGGCCTGGCCGTCCTCGGCCGCGCCCACGCCGACGACCGGCTCTGGCTCAAAGTCACCCTCCTCAACCCCCGCACCACCTCCGCCGACCTCACCGGCCTCCTCGCCCACGTCACCCGCCTCGCCCCCACCACCCGCCCCGACACCGCACTCACGGAAGGCCCCACCCACCGATGACCGACCGCCCCACCCCCACCGCCGACCAGCCCCACGACCTCATCGGCATCGGCATCGGCCCCTTCAACCTCTCCCTCGCCGCCCTCGCCCACAACCTCCCCAGGCCCCAAGAACCCCAAGGCCCACACGCCCCGCTGACCACCGCCTTCTACGAACAACGCCCCGCGTTCCACTGGCACCCCGGCCTCCTCATCGACGGCGCCACCCTCCAAGTCCCCTTCATCGCCGACCTCGTCACCCTCGCCGACCCCACCAGCCCCTGGACCTTCCTCAACTACCTCCGCACCCGCGACCGCCTCTACCCCTTCTACTTCGCCGAGCGCTTCCACATCCAACGCGCCGAATACGACGCCTACTGCCGCTGGGTCACCCACCAACTCCCCGGACTCCACTTCGGCCACCAGGTCGACGCCGTCCGCTGGAACACCGAACGCGCCCTCTTCGAAGTCGACTTCACCCAACTCGACCCCGACGGCGAAGCCGAAGCCCTCGGCCGCGCCCACACCCGCCACATCGCCCTCGGCATCGGCACCGAACCCCACGTCCCCGCCCCCCTGCAACCCCTCGCCGCATCCGAGGACCTCCCCGTCATCCACTCCGGCGACTACCTCGACCACCGCGACGAACTCCTCACCGCAGGACACATCACCGTCATCGGCTCAGGACAATCCGGCGCCGAGATCTTCCTCGACCTGCTGCGCGCCCGCCCCCACGGCCACGAAAAGATCCACTGGCTCGCCCGCACCCCCGCGTTCGCGCCGATGGAATACTCCAAACTCGGCCTCGAACACTTCACCCCCGACTACACCCGCTACTTCCACGGCCTCCCCGAAGAGACCCGCGACCACCTCGTCACCCGGCAATGGCAACTCCACAAGGGCATCGACACCGACACCATCGCCGCCATCCACGACGAGCTCTACCGGCGCACCCTCCACGGCGGCTGGCCCGACGCCACCCTCACCCCCGCAGTCCGGGTACGCACCGCCGGGCGCCTCGCCGGAAACCGCGTCGAACTCCACCTCGAACACATCGAGCAGGGCACCCGCACCCGCCACACCACCGACGCCGTCGTCCTCGCCACCGGCTACCGCGAACGCCCCCTCGACACCCTCCTCACCGCCCTCGCCCCGCACATCCGCCGCGACACCACCGGCCGCCCCCGCGTCGACCTCCACCACCGCCTGGAACTCGACCCCGCCATCACCGGCAACATCTACGTCCAGAACGCCGAACGCCACACCCACGGCGTAGGCGCCCCCGACCTCGGACTCGCCGCCCACCGCAGCGCCACCATCCTCAACCACCTCACCGGCACCACCCCCTACCCCCTCCCCGACCGCACCGCCTTCACCACCTTCGGCCTCACCCCCCACCCCGCCGTCCCCCCGCAGAACCCGCGCACCACCCCCTGCGCCAGAACACCTGACCCACCCACCCGCCCGCGCACCACGCGAAAGGGCGGCCACCCCGGCCCGAAAGCCGGAGCGACCGCCCCACACACCCCCGTACGAACAACTCCTAGAACACCGGCACGCCGTCCCGCGTCAGACGCCAGCCGACCGTCGCGAACTCCGCCGGGTCGACCTCACCCTTCGCCGTCACCCACGCGATGATCGTGTTCCGGATCTCGTCCGAGTTCGCCCACACCTGCTGCGCACCCGGAACATGCGGGAAGTTGCCGCCGCCGCTCGCCCGGTAGTTGTTCACCGCCAGCACGAACTTCGCCGCCGGGTCGATCGCCGCACCCTCGAACGACAGCCCGACGATCCGCGAACCCGCGGGCTTCGCGATGTCGATGTCGTACGTCACGCCCGACAGCGCGTCGTAGTTGTAGTCCGGCGTGCTGTTCGCGTTCGTCAGCTTCGAGGTGTCCACCGCGGCATCCGCCGCCGTCTGCACGTAGTACCGGGCCGAGAACTCCAGGTAGTCCTTCACCTGGGCACCCGTGACGACCCGCGCCTCCAGCGTGTTCTCGAACGGGTACAGGCCCGCCGCGTCCTTGATCGTGACGTTGCCCGCCGGGATCGAGGCCGTACGCGAGAAGCACGACGCCTGCGACAGCACCGGCAGCGACGCGAACTCCCCGCCCGCCAGCGCCGCCTTCACCGTCTCCGCCTGGACGTGGTTGATCAGGTCGATGATCGGCTCGTCCTTCCACGGCGCGCTCGCCGTGGTCATCGCCGAGACCGAGGTGCCGATGACCTGGTTCACATAGGCCACCACCTTCGTGTGCTCGTCCTTCAGGAGCCGGGTGATCTTCTTGTCCTCGGCCACCGTGTTGGAGTTCAGCACCTGGGCGCCGACCTTCTCCACCGTCCAGCGGCCCTTCTCCCACACCAGGTCGAAGTCGAACAGCGTCAGACGCTGACCCCACTTCGCCGGCTCCGAGAGAACGACCTGCTTGCCCGTCTCCTTGTTCGTCACGAAGTACTCGGGAATCTCCGAGTGCGCGTGACCCACCAGGATCGCGTCGATCCCCGGCACCTGCTCCGCCACCAGACCGGCCGCGTTCTCCACGTACGGGATCTGGTCACCGTACGAGGACGTACCCGACGTGCCCGAGTGCGCCGACACGATCACGACGTCCGCGCCCATCGAACGCAGCTTCGGAACCCAGCGGGCCGCCTGCTCCTCAAGACCCGGGAACACCATCTTCCCGCTCACGTTCGCCTTGTCCCAGATCGCGATCCCCGGGTTCGTCAGACCCAGCACCGCCACGCGCACGTCCTTGCCGTGCGGCGTGCGCACGCGCTTGATCACGTACGGGGCGAAGGCCGGCTTCAGCGTCTTCGCGTCCAGCGCGTTCGCGCCGAGCAGCGGGAAGTCCAGCTGCTCCTCGAACTTGCGCAGCACGGGAATGCCGTAGTTGAACTCGTGGTTCCCGAGCGCGGCGGCGTCGTAACCGATCGCGTTCATCGCCTGGGCCATCGGGTGCACCGGGCCACGCTTCGCCGTGATCGGGTCGATCTTCGCGTAGTAGTACGAAAGCTGGGTGCCCTGGATCGTGTCACCGGCGTCGATCAGCAGCGTGTTGCCCCGCCCCCGCTCCTTGCGGATCTGGTCCACCAGCGTCGAGATCTTCGCCAGGCCGACGTCGTTGTGCGCGGCGTCGTCGTACTCCTTGTCCGTGAAGTAGTCCCAGTTGAAGACGTTGCCGTGCATGTCCGTCGTCCCCATGACGGTGAACGAGTACCGCTTCTCGTGGCTCTCCCCGTGTCCGTGTCCGAGCCCGTGGCCCGACGGCGCGGCGGCCTGGGCCTGTGGGGCGACCACTGCGCCCGCCAGTGCGGCACCCGCGCCCGCGGCTGCCGAACGGCCCAGAAACGTCCTGCGGTTCAACGGCATCTTTCGTTACTCCTCGTTCAGTCGGACGACGTGTGCGACCGGCGCCGGGCCGGCGCGTTCCACGTTCATGACGCGCGTAGATTCTGACGCAGTCGGCGTATACAGAACACCCTGTTCACATTTCGATCTGGTGACCGTCTGCGCACGAACGGCTGTCCCTGACGGAGCATCCGGTCGATCGTCCAGTCCCGAAAGGCGCCGCGAGTTCCCGCGAGGCCCTGTCGACCACCCCGGAAACGCTCATCGGAGCGGACGCCCGCGCAATTCAACACCTGTCAACATCCCTTAACCGAAAGGATGTTGGACGGTCATGCGGAGCCAATTGCCTACCCGTAGGTAAGGTCTAGGCTCGAAACATGCGCCGAGCGAAAATCGTCTGCACCCTGGGCCCCGCGACCGACTCGTACGACCAGATCAAAGCCCTGGTCGAAGCGGGAATGGACGTCGCCCGCTTCAATCTCAGCCACGGAAGTCACGCCGAGCACGAAGAGCGGTACCACCACGTCCGCAAAGCCGCCGAGGAGACCGGCCGCAGCGTCGGTATCCTCGCCGACCTCCAAGGCCCGAAGATCCGCCTCGGGCGTTTCCGCGAAGGCCCCGTACTCCTTGAACGCGGAGACACCTTCACCATCACCGTCGAGCCCCTCGCCGACGGCGACAAGAACATCTGCGGCACCACCTACGACGGCCTCGCCGCCGACGTCGCCCCGGGCGAGCGCATCCTTGTCGACGACGGCCGCGTCGCGCTCCAGGTGGTCTCGGTCGACGGCCCCCGCGTCCGGACCACCGTCCTCGAAGGGGGAGTGGTCTCCGACCACAAGGGCCTCAACCTCCCCGGCGTCGCCGTCTCCGTCCCCGCGCTCTCCGAGAAGGACATCGACGACCTCCGCTGGGCCCTGCGCATCGGCGCCGACGTCATCGCCCTCTCCTTCGTGCGCAGCGGAAAGGACATCGTCGACGTCCACCGCGTCATGACCGAGGAGGGCCGCCGCCTCCCCGTCATCGCCAAGGTCGAGAAGCCCCAGGCCGTCGACAACATCGAGGACATCGTCGCCGCCTTCGACGGCATCATGGTCGCCCGCGGCGACCTCGGCGTCGAAATGCCCCTGGAACAGGTGCCGATCGTCCAGAAGCGCGCCGTCAAACTGGCCAAGCGCAACGCCAAGCCCGTCATCGTCGCCACCCAGATGCTCGACTCGATGATCGACAACTCCCGCCCCACCAGGGCCGAAGCCTCCGACGTCGCCAACGCGATCATCGACGGCACCGACGCGGTGATGCTCTCCGGCGAGACCAGCGTCGGAAAGCACCCCATCGAGACCGTGCGCACCATGTCCCGCATCGTCGAAGCCGCGGAGGAGGACCTCCTCGCGGTCGGCCTCCCGCCGCTCACCGACCGCAGCAAGCCCCGCACCCAGGGCGGTGCCGTCGCCCGCGCGGCGGCCGAGATGGGTGACTTCCTCGGCGCGAAGTTCCTCGTGGCGTTCACCCAGAGCGGCGACACCGCCAAGCGGCTCTCCCGCTACCGCTCGCCCATCCCGCTCCTGGCCTTCACCCCCGACGCCTCCACGAGGGCCCAGCTCACCCTCACCTGGGGCGTGGAGACCTTCCTCGGCCCGCACGTCGAGTCCACCGACGCGATGGTCGCCCAGGTCGACGAGGAGCTCCTGCGGATCGGCCGCTGCGAGAAGGGCGACGTCATCGTCATCACGGCCGGCTCCCCGCCGGGCGTCGCGGGTTTCACCAACCTGGTCCGGGTGCACCACGTCGGTGAGGACGACAGTCCGAAGTAGGCGGCTCCCAGCGGTCCGCCCTCAGTGGTCCGCTCTCAGTATTTCGGCCCGACGTGCGCGTCCATGAGCGCGACGGACGCCCGTCGGGCGACGGAGACGTTGTACCGCCGCCCGGCGCGGTCGCAGTGCGTCCACTCCACGCCGAGCGTGTCCAGCGTGTCCGTGTAGAGCCGCCGGATGTCGTCCGAGACGTTGGTGAACCAGTACCTCGGGTACTCGTACCGCTTCCGTACCCCGGCGACGGTCCGGACCGTCCAGTTCGTGGCGCGGCAACCGTCCGAGTGGACCAGCCCGCGCACGAGATCCCAGGGATGCGCGGCGACGATCTCCCGCTGCCAGGGTGCGAGGACGATGCGGCGCTCGTGCTTCTTGCCGGGGCCGTGCTGGGGGAAGAGGCAGGGCCAGTGCTTGCTGTACGAAGTGACGTACTGGCATCCCGCAGCTCGTACCCGCATGATCTTGTTCGAGGGGCGGACCTGCCGCACGGCCTCGGCGCAGGCGTCGACGAGCCCCGGCCAGGCGTCGGCGCACGCGATGCGCAGGGCGTACACCCCGCGCCGCGCCGCGCTGAGGCAACCGTCTCCGAGGTAGAGGCCCAGCAGATAGGCGTACGCGGCGGGAGGCTCGACCGCGGTGGGTGCGGGGGCGCACCGGGGGCAGGGTTCCGCGCGGGCCGGTTCGAGCGGTTCGAGGCGGGTCCGCCAGGAGCGGATGGTGGAGCGCGAGACGCCGGTGAGTCTGCTCACGGAGTTGAGGCTGCGGCCCTGAGCCACCAGTGCCAGGGCGTGCTTTCGGGTTCCCAGGTCGTACATGGGACCGAGCTTTGCCGGAAGACGCGGGAAGGGCGCGAGAGTCGTTGATCGGTACTCAGATCAAGTGAAGTTCCACGAATGTGCGCGCGCCTTCGAAATGAAGGAAAAGTACCCCGAGTCGGACTCGAACCGACACTGTATGGGTTTTGAATCCATTGTCTCTAACCAATTGGACTACCGGGGCTCGCAGAATCGAAGGTTAACGTCGACCCGCTGATGATCCACCATACCGTAGCTAGGTAGGCTCTTGGGAGCAGTACCCCTGTCCTTACCGAGGAGCCCCCGTGACCACGCCCGAGTCGCCCGAGCCCGCAGACGCCGTCGACGACGACAAGTCGCACGTTCCGCCGCTGACGACCCGCGTCGTCATCGCGGAGGACGAAGCGCTCATCCGTCTGGATCTCAAGGAGATGCTGGAGGAAGAGGGGTACGCGGTCGTCGGTGAGGCCGGAGACGGCCAGCAGGCCATCGAGCTGGCCCGGGAACACCGGCCCGACCTGGTCATCCTGGACGTCAAGATGCCGGTGCTCGACGGCATCTCCGCCGCGGAGAAGATCTCCGAGGAGTCCATCGCCCCGGTCCTCATGCTCACCGCGTTCTCGCAGCGCGACCTCGTGGAGCGGGCCCGCGACGCCGGCGCGATGGCGTACCTGGTGAAGCCGTTCAGCAAGAGCGACGTGGTGCCCGCGATCGAGATGGCGGTCTCCCGCTTCGCCGAGCTGCGCGCGCTGGAGAACGAGGTCGCGGACCTGGCGCAGCGGCTGGAGACCCGCAAGCTGGTGGACCGTGCGAAGAGCATCCTGCAGACCGACTACGGCCTCTCCGAGCCGGCCGCGTTCCGCTGGATCCAGAAGACCTCGATGGACCGGCGGCTGTCCATGCAGCAGCTGGCCGAAGCGCTGATCGCGGACGCCGAGGAGAAGAAGAAGGCGGCCGAGTAAAGGCTCGTCTTCCCCCGTCCGTACGCCGCAGGCCCGCACCCGATCGCTCGGGGTGCGGGCCTGCGGCGTACGTGCGCGAGGCCGGTCAGTCCTCGCCGAGGTAGGCCTTGCGGACGGACTCGTCGTGCAGGAGGTCGGCCCCGGTACCGGAGAGGACGATCTTGCCGATCTCCATGACGTGGCCCTGATCCGCGAGGGAGAGCGCAGCTTGGGCGTTCTGCTCGACCAGGAGGATCGTCGTACCGGAGGTCCGGAGCTCGACGATGGTCTGCATGATCTTCTGCATCATGATCGGTGAGAGGCCCATGGAGGGCTCGTCGAGCATGAGCAGCTTGGGCCGCGACATCATGGCCCGTCCCATGGCGAGCATCTGCTGTTCGCCGCCCGAGAGGGTTCCGGCGGACTGCTTGCGGCGTTCCCCGAGGATGGGGAAGAGGTCGTAGGCGCGCTGGACGTCCTGCTCGATGCCCGCCTTGTCGCTGCGCAGGTAGGCGCCGAGGAGGAGGTTCTCGGAGATCGTCAGCCGGGGGAAGATGTGGCGTCCCTCGGGGGAGTGGGCGAGGCCCAGGGCGACGATCTGGTGGGCGGGGACGTCGGTGAGGGGCTTGCCGTCGAAGACGATGCGCCCGCCGGCGGGCTTGAGGAGCCCGGAGAGGGTGCGCAGGGTCGTCGTCTTACCGGCGCCGTTGGTGCCGATGAGGGTGACGACCTGGCCCGCTTCGACGCTGAACGAGATGCCCTTGACGGCCTCGATCTTGCCGTAGGCGACGCGGAGGTCCTCGACTTCCAGGAGCGCGGTCATGAGGTTTCCTCCTCGGCGGTGGTGCTGGTGGTGCTCTCGCCGGCCGTGGTGCCTTCCACGGTGTGGTGGCCGGCCTGTGTCTCGGCGGCTTCGACCTCGGCGACCTCGTCGGCGCCCGGGGCTCCCTCGAAGGGGGTGCCGAGGTAGGCGGCGATGACACGTTCGTCGCTCTGGACGGTGCTGGGGGTGCCTTCGACGAGTTTCTCGCCCTGGACGAGGCAGGCGACGCGGTCGCAGAGGTTGAAGATGAAGCGCATGTCGTGCTCGATGACGAGTACGGCGATGCCCTGGTCGCGGATGGCGAAGATGAGCTCTTCGGTGACGCGGGTTTCCTGCGGGTTCATGCCGGCGGTGGGCTCGTCGAGGAGGAGGAGTCCGGGGCCGCTGGCGAGAGCGCGGGCGATTTCCAGCTTGCGCTGCTCTCCGTAGGGGAGGTTGCGCGCGAGGTGGTCGGCCTTGTGGGCGAGGCCGATGAACTCCAGGAGTTCCATGGAGCGTTCGCGGCTGGCCTTCTCGGCGCGGGTGTGGCTGGGCAGGCGCAGCAGGGCGGACCAGAGTCCGTCGTCGGTGCGGGTGTGGCGGCCGACGAGGACGTTCTCCAGGACGGTCATGTTGGCGAAGAGCCGGATGTTCTGGAAGGTGCGGGCGATGCCTGCCTGGGTGACGAGGTGGGGCTTGGGCGGCAGGACGGTGCCCTTGTAGCTGACCTTGCCCTCGGTGGGGACGTAGAGGCCGGTGAGGCAGTTGAAGAAGGTGGTCTTTCCCGCGCCGTTGGGGCCGATGAGGCCGACGATCTCGCCGCTGTCGACGGTGAGGGAGACGTCGCGTACGGCGGTGAGGCCGCCGAAGCGCATGGTGACGCCGGTGGCGTCGAGGACGGTGCCGCCGGTGGCGGGGGCTCCGGGGTTCTCGGTGGTGTTCGTGGTGGTGGTCACGGTGCTCACGCCCCCGCCTTGGCGATGCCGGCGCCGGTGTCTTCGGGCTGCCGTGTTTCGGGTACGTCGGGCCGGCCGGCCGTGCCGTCCGCGTCGTTCTTGGCGGACTCGTGGAATTCGAGTCGTTTGCGGCGGTCGGCGATGAGGCCTTCGGGGCGGAAGCGCATCAGCAGGATGAGCGCGATGCCGAAGAGGAACAGCTGGTAGTCCTGCATGAACTGGAGTTTGGCCGGGATGAGGTAGAGGAGTGCGGCGCCGACGAAGGGTCCGCTGAGGGTTCCCATGCCGCCGAGGATGACGGCGGCGAGGAGGAAGGCGGAGTTCGGGGGTACGGAGCCGGCGAACTGGTACTGCTCGGGCGTCACGGTGTAGTTGACGTGTGCCTGTACGGCTCCGGCGAGGCCGGCGAGGGTGGCGCCGAGGGCGAAGGCGAGCAGCTTGAGCCGGAAGGCGTTGATGCCCATGGCGGTGGCGGCGGTTTCGTCCTCGCGGATGGCGACCCAGGCGCGGCCGATGCGGGAGTCGCCGGAGCGGCGGAAGACGAGGATGACGACGGCGGTGACGAGGAGCATCAGCAGGTAGTAGTTGGCGGGCCTGCTGAGGCTGAAGGGGCCGACGTCGTGGCTGGCTCCGAACTCGAATCCGAAGAGGTCGAGGTCGGGGATGGAGGGGATGCCCTGGGAGCCGTTGGTGAGGTCGGGTCCGCTGTTGCCGTTGAGGTTGTTGACGGTGACGCGGAAGATCTCTCCGAAGCCGAGGGTGACGATGGCGAGGTAGTCGCCGCGCAGCCGCAGGGTCGGGGCGCCGATGAGGACGCCGAAGATCATGGAGACGGCGCCGCCGGTGAGGATGGCCGCCCAGAACGGGAAGTGGACGCCGATCGCGGAGGCGGAGGCGCCGGAGACGAGGGCGGCGGTGTAGGCGCCGACGCCGAGGAAGGCGACGTAGCCGAGGTCGAGAAGGCCCGCGAGGCCGACGACGACGTTGAGCCCGAGGGCGACGGTCGCGAAGACGAGGATGTTGGTGCCGATGAGCGCGTACTCGCCGGTGGTCTGCGTGAAGGGGAAGCAGAAGGCGGCGACGAGGGCGGCGGTGAGGGTGACGTTGCGGTGCTTGGACGTCAGCGCGCTGAGGCGGGCGATGAGGCCTGCCCGGTGCAGGGCGGTGAAGCCGAGGGCGGCGGTGAGGAGGAAACCGATGAAGAGTTCGGTGTACTCCGTGTCGATGCCGTACGAGAAGACGTAGAGGCCGGCGCCGAACGAGGCGGCGATGATGAGGATTTCGGCCCAGGAGGGGAGTTCGCGCGCGCGGCCCGGGGTGGGGGCGGTGAGGCTGTTGCCGAGGACGGCGAGGCTGCCGGGGTCGTGGTCGGTGAGGGCCTGGTCGGCGGGCAGGCCGAACGCGGCGATCGCGGCGATCAGGGCGCCGGTGAGGCTGACCCAGGCGCCTGGTTCGAGGTTGACGACGCCGCCGAGGTCGACGGTGATGGCGCCGGCGGCGTATCCCGTGGTGGCGAGAACGCCGAGTGCGGCGAAGCGCACGGAGGCGTTGGTACCGCCGGGGGTGAGCCAGCGGAGTCCTCGGACGCCGTATCCGGAGAGGGTGAGGAGCAGGGTGATGAGGGACCCGACGAGGGTGAGGACCTGGAGGCCGCCGGGATAGCCGGTGACGGTGAGGTCGCCGGGGAATTCGTCGGTCCAGGTCCAGGCGAGGAAGGTGCCGGCGAGGGCGACGGCCGCGCCTGCGGTGGTGAGGGCTCGGGCCGTCGCGGGGGGCAGCAGGTCGAGGGGGGCGCGGGAGGTGTGCGTGGTCATCCGTATCACGCCCGATCCGCGACGCGTTCGCCGAGCAGCCCTTGTGGCCGCAGCAGCAGGACGACGATGAGGAGCGCGAAGGCCCACACGTCCTTCCAGGCGCCGCCGCCGAAGAGGTCCATGCCGGGGACGTCGCTCATGTAGCCGGTGGCGAGGGCTTCGGCGAGGCCGAGGACGACGCCGCCGAGCATGGCGCCGTAGATGTTGCCGATGCCGCCGAGTACGGCGGCGGTGAAGGCTTTGAGGCCCATGAGGAAGCCCATGCGGAAGCCGATCTGGCCGTTCTTGAGCCCGTAGGCGACGGCGGCGACGGCGGCGAACGCGGCACCGATGGCGAAGGCCATGACGATGATCCGGTCGGTGTTGATGCCCATGAGCTTGGCGGTGTCGGGGTCCTGCGAGGTGGCCTGCATGCCGCGGCCGGCGCGGGTCTTGGAGACGAAGAGGCCGAGGGCGAGCATGCAGACGGGTGCGGATATGAGGACGAAGAGGTCGCCGCGCTGGATGTGGGCGCCGAGCAGGTCGAAGGCGCCGCCCTTGAACTGGGGGAAGGAGCGGTCGGCGGTCGCGTCGGGGTACCACTTCCAGACGGCCTGCTGGAGGGCGAGGGAGAGGCCGATCGCGGTGATGAGGGGGGCGAGGCGGGGTGCGTTGCGCAGGGGCCGGTAGGCGAAGCGTTCGGCGGCGACGCTGACGGCGACGGAGCAGATCACGCCGCCGATGATCATGAGGGGGACGATGGCGAGGAGGTTCCAACCGGAGGGCATCCAGAGGTACACGGTGAGCGCTCCGAAGCCTCCGATCATGAAGATTTCGCCGTGTGCGAAGTTGATGAGCTGGATGATTCCGTAGACCATCGTGTAGCCGATCGCGATGAGTCCGTACATCGCGCCGAGGATGAGTCCGTTGGCCAGCTGTTGCGGCAGTTCGTGCACCGCAGGGCCTCCGTTGGAGTGGTTCGGATATGGCACCGCGCGGGAGCGCTGGTGGCGCTCCCGCGCGGTCGGGTTGCCTGGTGGCGACCGGAGTGGGGCGTGGCCGTGCCTACTTGGTGACGGCCTCGCTGAGCTTGGAGACCCACTTGCCGCCGTCGACCTGGTAGGCGGTCATCATGGTGTTGGTGGTGTCGCCGAACTCGTCGAAGGCGACCGGGCCGGTGACGCCCTCGAACTGGACCTTGGCCATGGCGGCGAGGACCTTCTCGCGGCTGTCGTCGGGGAGCTTGCCGTCGTTCTCGGCGGCCACGATCTTGACGGCCTCGATGATGGACCAGGTGGCGTCGTAGGTGCCGCCGCCGTACGCCTCGTAGGCGTCCTTGTAGCCGGCCGTCTGGTAGTCCGCGATGAACTTCTTGGCGGAGTCGAGCTCTTCGACGGGCTTGCCGACCGAGGTGGCGATGTCGCCCTGGGCCTTCTTGTTGAGGCTGATGAAGTCGGCGCTGTACATGCCGTCACCGCCCATGAGCGGGATGTTGACGCTGTCCTTGAGCTGCTGGCTCAGGGGCGCGCCGGCGGGGTACTCACCGCCGTAGTAGACGGCCTTGGCGCCGGAGCTCTTCACCTTGGTGACGACGGAGTTGAAGTCGCGGTCGTCGGGGTTGACGTGGTCGCTGCCGACGATCTTTCCACCGAGGGCGGTGAAGGTCGTCTTGAAGGAGGCGGCGAGGCCGGCGCCGTAGGTCTTCTGGTCGTCGATGAGGTAGGCGTCCTTGATGCCGGCGTTCTTGAACAGGTAGTTCGCGGCGAAGGCGCCCTGGATGGCGTCGGTGGTGGCGGTGCGGAAGTACGTCTTGAACGGGCGCTTCTTGGCCGCGTCGCCGTCCTTCCAGTTGTCGCCCTGGGTCAGCTCGGTGCCGGTGTTGGCGGGCGAGACCTGGGTGAGGCTGGCGTCCTCGAAGGGCTTCTGCATCGACTGGGCCACGCTGGAGTTCAGCGGGCCGACGACGCCGACGAGGTCCTTGTTGCCGATGAACTTCTGGGCGTTCTGGCCGCCGACGGAGGGCTGGGCCTGGTCGTCGAGCGGCTGGAGCTCGAACGTGATGCCCGGGACCGTCTTCTCCTTGTTCGCCGTCTTGACGGCGAGGTCGGCGGAGTTCTTGATGCCGAGGCCGAGGGCGGAGAGGTCGCCGCTCAGGGGGGCGTCGAGGCCGATGACGACGGTCTGGTTCTTGCCGCCGCCGCTCGCGCCGTCGCTGCCCTTGTCGTCGTCGCGCGACCCGCAGGCGGTGAGGGTGAGTGCTCCGGTGGTGAGCACTGCGGTGAGTATGAGCAAAGAACGGTGTCGCACGAAAAGTCCTTTCCCTGGCGCGGCCTCCTCCGTTGAGGTGCCTGTCGTTCGCCAAGCCGTACGTACTGGGTACAGGGGCGTGCTGCTGCCGCGCCCGGCGGCGCGGTGACTGGCGGTGACTCTAGGCGCAGGTGGTGGGATCGTGGACGGGTGTGGGCAAGGATGTGACTGTCTTGTTATGACTTGAGGAAGGCTTGAGGTGGCGAGGGGGCGCGTGCCGGTCCGGGTCCGGCCGATTCCTCTCGCATGGTGAGAACGCGCAGCTCTGCTAAGGGGCTTGAGGCGATCTTGGTCCTGACGGGCGGGGTTGCTCGGTGGCCGGCGGTGAGGGGGCCGGGGGGTGCGGAGCGGGGTGCGGAGGGGGTGTCGCGCGCATTGCGCGACTGTTACGCAGTGTTACGTCGGGTGGTTCGCTCCTTCGTCGCACTTGCGGGGTGGCGTGAAGTGGTGCGTCTAACCCCGTGCAATACCCGGGGAGTTGGCTGGTTCTCATGGTCAACCGTTGTTACGTGTAGTGCACATGAAGATGCCCGGCCGGGTGGTACGCGGGCCCGGCCGGGCAGGTGGGGGAGTGGGGCGGGGTGTGCGGAGGGTCAGCCCGCGGCGGGCGCCTCGCGCAGCAGGCAGGTGAGACGGGCGGTGCACACGCGCTTGTCGTGGTCGTCGGTGATGACGATCTCGTAGGTGGCGGTGGAGCGTCCGCGGTGGACGGGGGTGGCGACGCCGGTCACCAGCCCGCTGCGGGCTCCGCGGTGATGGGTGCAGTTGAGGTCGACGCCGACCGCGATCTTCCCCGCGCCGCCGTGCAGCATCGAGCCGACCGAGCCGAGGGTCTCGGCGAGCACGGCGGACGCCCCGCCGTGCAGGAGTCCGTAGGGCTGGGTGTTGCCCTCGACCGGCATGGTGCCGACGACGCGGTCCGCGGACGCCTCGGTGATCCGCACGCCCATCCGTTCGCCGAGGTGCCCGGCGGAGAAGAGGGCGGGCAGGTCGATGCCGAGAGCGGCGTACTCGTCGATGACGTCCTGCGGGAACACGGGTGCGCTCTGGTCGCCCATGGGTTCGGCTCCGTTCGTCCGGTGGTGTCTTCGCTGTGCGCTCCGTTCTTATCAGAGACCGCTGAGCGGGTGCTTAGCTCCTGCCCCACCGTGTCCGGTCGAGCCCGGTTCCAGCCGGTTCCGGTCCGGGGCCGGTCCGCCGGGCGGTCCCGTACGGCCACGCAGGGGGGAGGCGGGCGTTCACCCCGGTTCGATAGGTTGGCCCGATGCGGGGACTGGGTGTCGCGGGATGTCGTCGGCTGGGACTGGCCGGTTCGCTGGGGGTCGGCGCGGGGGGCTGGATCGCCGGAAGGCTTCCGGCGCACGACCCGTGGGGCTGGTGGACGGGCCGGGGTCCGGCGGTGACCACGGCCGGATCCGCCCTCGCCTACACCGGACTCACCGTGCTCGTCGTCGCCTGGTGGGCGTACGGCCGCAACGGCGCTTCCGCACGGCACGCGCTGGTGACGCTCGCCTGGTGGGTGGCACCGCTGCTGCTGGCGCCGCCCCTGTACAGCGCGGACGTGTACAGCTACGTCGCCCAGGGGGCGATGGTCCTCGAAGGGCACGACGTGTACAGCCAGGGCCCCTCGGTCCTGGACCCGGCGGGACTCGCCGGGGACGCGGCGGCGAGCGTGGGCCGGAACTGGACCGACACCCCCGCTCCGTACGGCCCCTTCTTCCTGCTGCTGGCGCGGGGCGCGGTGGCGCTCACCGGCGGCACCCTGGTCCCCGCGGTCATCGTGCTGCGACTGGTCGCGGTGGCGGCGCTGGCACTGATCGTGTGGGCGGTACGGCGTCTCGCGCGGGAGTACGGGGCCGACGAGAGCGGGGCGTTGTGGCTCGCGGCGCTCAACCCCCTGCTCCTGATCCACGTGGTGGGCGGAGCGCACAACGACGGCCTGATGACCGGGCTCGCGCTGACCGGCGCGGTGTGCGCGCTGCGCGGACGCTGGGTGCTCGGCGCGGTCGTGATCGGGCTGGCGATGATGGTCAAGTCCCCTGCCGGACTCGCTCTGTTGTTCGTCGGTGTGGTGGTGGGGAGGGCGTCCGCCGGTTCGCCCGCACGACGGATCTCGACCGGACTGTTCGGGCCGGGGCTGGTCGCCGCCGCCACGGTGCTGGCGGTCTCCGCGGTGAGTGGCACCGGTTTCGGCTGGCTGCACACGCAGAGCGTGGCGGCGGGCATCCACACCTCGCTCTCCGTCTCCAGCGACCTGGGGGCCGGCCTCGGCGCGCTCGCCCACCTGGTGGCCGGGGCCGACCCCGACGCGGTGAAGTCGGCCGTACGGTTCCTCGGACTCGCCGCGGCGGCTGCCCTCGTCGCCCGTCTGGGATGGCGTGCGGCCCTCGGCCGCACCGACCCCGTACTGGCGCTCGGTCTGGCGCTGACGGCACTGGTGGTGCTCTCGCCGATGGTGCAGCCGTGGTACCTCCTGTGGGGGGTGCCGTTCGTCGCCGTACGGGCGCGCCGGGGGCCCGCCGGCCGGAGACTGGCAGTCCTCTCGGTGGCGCTGGTCTACGAGACGCACCCCTCCGGCTCGACGCCCGCGACCGGTTTCGCCGTGATGGGGGCGGTCGCGGTGGTGGGCCTGCTGGTGCTGCGCCGGGAAGCCGCGGCGCAGCGGACCGGGGGCGAGGGCGGCGGGATCGGCGTGCCCGGGCCCCGCCGCGCGGACACGGTGCGCGACGGGGTTCCGACGGGCGCGACCCCGGTCTGAGCCGCCGCCGCCGTACGGCCCGCCGGTCCCGGACCGCTGCCGCACCGGGCCGTACGCGGGAGCTGCCCCGGACCGGGGCCGGCGGGCCGCCCGTACGGCCGGGTCAGACGGCGTTGTCGAAGCGCACCACGACCGACTTGCTGGCGGGGGTGTTGCTGGTGTCGGCGGTCGAGTCGAGCGGCACCAGGACGTTCGTCTCCGGGTAGTAGGCCGCGGCGCAGCCCCGTGCGGTGGGGTAGTGGACGATCCGGAAGCCGGGGGCGCGGCGTTCGGTGCCGTCCTTCCACTCGCTGACGAGGTCGGTGTAGGCGCCGTCGGCGAGGCCGAGTCCGTGGGCGTCCTCGGGGTTGACGAGGACGACGCGGCGGCCGTCCTTGATGCCGCGGTAGCGGTCGTCGAGGCCGTAGATCGTGGTGTTGTACTGGTCGTGGGAGCGCAGGGTCTGCAACAGCAGCCTGCCTTCCGGGAGTTCGGGGTACTCGACGGGCGCGGCGGTGAAGTTGGCCTTGCCGGTGGCGGTCGGGAAGCGGCGGGCGTCGCGCGGACCGTGCGGGAGGGTGAACCCGCCGGGGCGGGCGACACGGGCGTTGAAGTCCTCGAAGCCGGGCACCACGCGGGAGATGCGGTCGCGGATCGTGCCGTAGTCCTTCTCGAAGTCCTCCCACGGGGTCCTCGAACCGGAACCGAGGACGGCGCGCGCCATGCGGGCGACGATGGCGGGCTCGGAGAGCAGGTGCGGGCTCGCGGGGGCGAGATTGCCCCGGGAGGCGTGCACCATGCTCATGGAGTCCTCGACCGTGACGAACTGCTTGCCGCCGGCCTGGACGTCCTTGTCGGTGCGGCCCAGCGTCGGCAGGATCAGGGCGCGGCTGCCGGTCACGGCGTGCGAGCGGTTGAGCTTGGTCGACACGTGCACGGTGAGGCGGGCCCGGCGCATCGCGGCTTCGGTGACGTCGGTGTCGGGGGTGGCGGCGACGAAGTTGCCGCCCATCGCGAAGAAGACCTTGGCGTCGCCGTCGCGCAGGGCGCGGATGGCACGGACCACGTCGTAGCCGTGGTGGCGCGGCGAGGTGATGCCGAACTCGCGGTCCAGGGCGTCGAGGAAGGCGGGCGCGGGGCGCTCGTATATGCCCATGGTGCGGTCGCCCTGGACGTTGGAGTGGCCGCGCACCGGGCAGACTCCGGCACCCGGACGTCCTATGTTGCCGCGCAGCAGAAGGAAGTTGACCACTTCGCGGATGGTGGGCACGGAGTGTTTGTGCTGGGTGAGGCCCATCGCCCAGCAGACGATGGTGCGTTCCGAGGCGAGGATCAGTTCGAGGGCCTTCTCGATGTCGGCGCGCTCCAGCCCGGTGGCGGCGAGGGTCTCGTCCCAGTCGGCGTCCTGGGCGGCTTGCGCGAACTCCTCGTACCCGTGGGTGTGTTCGTCGACGAAAGTGGTGTCGACGGCGCCCTCGGTCTGGAGGATCAGCTTGTTGAGGAGGCGGAAGAGCGCCTGGTCGCCGCCGATGCGGATCTGGAGGAAGAGGTCGGTCAGGGCGGTGCCCTTGATCATGCCCCACGGGGTCTGGGGGTTCTTGAAGCGCTCCAGGCCCGCCTCGGGCAGCGGGTTCACCGAGATGATCTTCGCCCCGGCGTGCTTGGCCTTCTCCAGGGCGGAGAGCATGCGCGGGTGGTTGGTGCCCGGATTCTGTCCGGCGACGATGATCAGATCGGCCTGGTGGAGGTCCTCAAGGGAGACGCTGCCCTTGCCGATGCCGATGGTCTCCACGAGCGCGGAGCCGGACGACTCGTGGCACATGTTCGAACAGTCGGGGAGGTTGTTGGTGCCGTACTCGCGGGCGAAGAGCTGGAGGAGGAACGCGGCCTCGTTGCTGGTGCGGCCCGAGGTGTAGAAGAGGGCCTCGTCGGGGGAGGCGAGCGCACGGAGTTCGTCGGCAATGATTGCGAAGGCGGCGTCCCAGGGAACCGGCTCGTAGGTGTCCGCGCCCTCGGGGAGGTACATCGGCTGCGTGATGCGGCCCTGCTGGCCGAGCCAGTACCCGCTGCGGCCGGCGAGGTCCGGGACCGGGTGCGCGGCGAAGAACTCCGGGGTGACCCGGCGCAGCGTCGCCTCTTCGGCCACGGCCTTGGCGCCGTTCTCGCAGAACTCCGCGGTGTGGCGTTCGTCGCCTTCCGGCCAGGCGCAGCCGGGGCAGTCGAAGCCGTTCTTCTGGTTGACCTTGAGGAGGGTCCGCGCGGTGCGGCCCACTCCCATCTGCTGCTGGGCCATGAGCAGCGAATGGGCGACCGCGGGCAGCCCGGCTGCGGCGTGCTGGGCCTCCTGGACCTGCGGGGCGTCCTGGACCGGGTCTCCGGTCGGGGGCTTCGTGGCCATGGTTGCTCCCCTTCGAGCGCGTGGGTCTCTCCCGCTCGATCCTGTCATGGCGGTCGGGGAGCACACCCGGAAGGAAGGGGCGACGGGACCCGTGAGCGGTCCGTGATGTCGGCGGGCCGTGGCAGGATCGTGTATGTGGCTGAGACAGCATCGAAGAAGACGGCAGACAACCGACCGCGCCTGCTCCTCATGGACGGGCACTCCCTGGCGTACCGGGCGTTCTTCGCCCTGCCCGCGGAGAATTTCACGACCGGGACGGGGCAGCCGACGAACGCCGTGTACGGCTTCGCCTCGATGCTGGCGAACACGCTGCGCGACGAGGCGCCCACCCACTTCGCGGTGGCGTTCGACGTGTCCCGCAAGACCTGGCGCTCCCAGGAGTTCCCCGAGTACAAGGCGAACCGCTCCAAGACCCCCGACGAGTTCAAGGGGCAGGTCGAGCTGATCGGCGAACTGCTGGACGCGATGCACGCGGACCGGTTCGCCGTCGACGGCTTCGAGGCCGACGACGTGATCGCCACGCTCGCCACTCAGGCGGAGGCCGCCGGGTTCGAGGTGCTGATCGTCACGGGTGACCGCGACTCCTTCCAGCTCATCACCGAGAACGTCACGGTCCTCTACCCGACCAAGGGCGTCTCCGAGCTGACCCGCTTCACCCCGGAGAAGGTCGAGGAGAAGTACGGCCTCACCCCCGCCCAGTACCCGGACTTCGCAGCGCTGCGCGGCGACCCGTCGGACAACCTTCCCGGCATCCCCAAGGTGGGCGAGAAGACCGCCGCGAAGTGGATCAACCAGTTCGGCTCCTTCGACGAGCTGGTGGCGCGCGCCGACGAGGTGAAGGGCGTCGCGGGACAGAACTTCCGCGACCACCTGGACTCGGTGCGGATGAACCGCCGACTGACCGAGATGGTGCGCGACGTGGAGCTCCCCAAGGGCCCCGCCGAGCTGGAGCGCGCCCCGTACGACCGCACCGCCGTCACCGGGGTGCTGGACGTCCTGGAGATCCGCAACCCGAGCCTGCGGGAGCGGCTGCTCGCCGTCGACCCGGGCGCGGCCGAGGAAGAGGCACCCGCCCCGGCCGCCGGGGTCGAGCTCGACGGCACGGTGCTGGGCACCGGACAGGTCGCCGGCTGGCTGGCCGAGCACGGCGCCCAGCCGCTGGGCGTGGCCACCGTGGACACCTGGGCGCTCGGCACCGGCACCGTCACCGAGATCGCCCTCGCGGCGGTCGGCGGGGCGGCGGCCTGGCTGGACCCGACGGAGCTCGACGCCTCGGACGAGCAGGCGCTCACCGCCTGGCTCGCCGACCCGGAGCGGCCGAAGGTCCTGCACAACGCCAAGGCCGCCATGCGGGTCTTCCCCGAGCTGGGCTGGCACATCGAGGGCGTCACCATGGACACCGCGCTCGCCGCGTACCTGGTGAAGCCGGGACGCCGGTCCTTCGCGCTGGACGCGCTGGCGGTGGAGTACCTCGGCCGCGAGCTGGCCCCGGCCGCCGCCGCGGACGGGCAGCTGGCGTTCGGCGCGGACGACCGCGCCGAGGCGGACGCCCTGATGACGCAGGCCCGCGCGGTCCTCGACCTCGGCGCCGCGTTCTCCACGCGGCTCAGGGAGGTCGGCGCGCTCGACCTGCTGCACGACATGGAGCTGCCCACCTCGATCCTGCTGGCCCGGCTGGAGCGGCACGGCATCGCCGCCGACCGCGCCCATCTGGAGGCGATGGAGCAGCAGTTCGCGGGCGCCGTGCAGCAGGCCATAAAGGAAGCGCACGCGGCGGTGGGCCGGGAGTTCAACCTCGGCTCGCCCAAGCAGCTCCAGGAAGTCCTCTTCGGCGAGCTGGGACTGCCCAAGACCAAGAAGACGAAGACCGGTTACACCACCGACGCCGACGCCCTCGCCTGGCTCGCCGCGCAGACCGAGCACGAACTGCCGGTGATCATGCTGCGCCACCGCGAACAGGCGAAGCTGCGGGTCACCGTCGAGGGCCTGATCAAGACGATCGCGGCGGACGGACGCATCCACACCACCTTCAACCAGACGGTGGCGGCGACCGGACGCCTCTCCTCCACCGACCCCAACCTCCAGAACATCCCGGTCCGTACGGACGAGGGGCGCGCGATCCGCCGGGGCTTCGTCGTCGGCGAGGGCTTCGAAACGCTGATGACGGCGGATTACAGCCAGATCGAACTCCGGGTGATGGCCCACCTCTCCGAGGACGCCGGCCTGATCGAGGCGTTCACCTCGGGCGAGGACCTCCACACCACCGTCGCCTCCCAGGTGTTCGGCGTGGACAAGTCGGCCGTCGACCCGGAGATGCGCCGCAAGATCAAGGCCATGTCCTACGGACTCGCCTACGGTCTCTCCGCGTTCGGGCTCTCCCAGCAGCTCAACATCGAAGCGGGCGAGGCGCGTGGCCTGATGGACACGTACTTCGAGCGCTTCGGCGGAGTACGCGACTACCTCCACCGGGTCGTGGAGGAAGCCAGGTCCACCGGATACACCGAGACGGTCTTCGGCCGCCGCCGGTACCTCCCCGACCTCAACAGCGACAACCGCCAGCGGCGCGAGACGGCGGAGCGCATGGCGCTCAACGCCCCGATCCAGGGCACCGCCGCGGACATCGTGAAGGTCGCGATGCTCCACGTCGACCAGGCGCTCACCAAGGCGAAGCTGAAGTCCCGGATGTTGCTCCAGGTGCACGACGAAATCGTGCTGGAGATCGCCCAGGGCGAAAGCGCCGAGGTGGAGGGGATCCTGCGCCGCGAGATGGCGTCGGCCGTGTCGCTGCGGGCCCCGCTGGACGTGTCGGTCGGCGTGGGCGCCGACTGGGAGTCCGCGGCGCACTGACGCGGCCGAGGGGGAGTCCGTGGCGCACCGATGCGCCGCTGACGCCATGTATGTCGCTGACGAGGCCGGACACGGCGTGTCCGGCCTCCGGCGTGTCCGGGGCACGGCGTGTCCGGGGCGGCCGTGTCCGGCCTTCTGGCGTGTCCGGGGCGGGCGGGGCGAAGGAGGGCTGGCTCAGGGGTGTGGGATCCGGGACTCCGGGTTGCTGGTTCCGGGCGTGCTCCAGGGGAGCTGGCGTCGGGGGCCCGGCCCCGGTGTCCTTCACGGCCGGTGCGGTCCGCGCGGCCGGTGCGGTCCGTGCGGCCGGTGCGGTTTCCCGTCGTGCTCCGGGTCCCGGGGTGTCCCGTCTCCCCGCAGCCGAACCCACGTTCCGCGCACCACCAGCGAGCCGGCGGCAGCCGGGCCCAGATCCGGGCCCGGAACAGACGTCGGGGACGAAGCAGAACAGAGCGCCAGGGGGCACGGACCACGCCCCCTGCCCCTGGCGAGCCGGGTCGCGGCAAGCCCCGTCCACGGGAAGCGGGGCTGCGGAGAGCTTGTCCCGCACCGGAAGCGAGAGGCAGGACAACTTGTGTTGAACATCGTGAAAAACCCGTAAGAACCGGTCAATCGACTGTGTTGAAGTATCAGAAGTTGCCGTAGGGTCACGGGAGTCCTCGCGCTGGGGAGCGCGAACAGCCGTCGTCGGGGAGGGACCAGACCATATGGCAGCGCAATTCGGCCGTCGCCTGCGCAGAGGGGCCACCAGTACCGCGGTGGCCGCCGCCGTCGTCGCGGCGCTCTCCGCCTCCCAGGCGCCAGGTGCCCCGCTGGGCCAGGCCGCGTCCCCCGGCGGGACCGACAAGTCGACGGCGGCCGAACCCGAACAGGGCTCCGCCACCGGCGAGGACGGCTACCACACGGACCTGCCGCCGCTGACCACTCCCAACACCCCGACCGTCTCGGCCGGTCTGCCCGCCACCAGTGCCGAGTCGGGCATCCCGGCCTCGGTCCTCGGCGCGTACAAGCAGGCCCAGTCGACCATCGCCGGCACCGACCCGGCCTGCCGCCTTCCCTGGCAACTCCTCGCCGCCATCGGCAAGGTGGAGTCGGGGCAGGCGCGCGGCGGCAAGGTCGACGCGAGCGGTACCACGCTCACCCCGATCCTCGGCCCCGCCCTCGACGGCAACGGCTTCGCGCTCATCCAGGACACGGACAACGGCGCGTACGACAACGACACGACCCACGACCGGGCGGTCGGGCCGATGCAGTTCATCCCGTCCACCTGGGCCACGTGGGGCCAGGACGCCAACGGTGACGGACGCAAAGACCCCAACAACGTCTACGACGCGGCGCTCGCGGCCGGGCTCTATCTCTGTGCCGGGTCCCGGGACTTGTCCATCGACACCGACGTCGACCGCGCGGTGCTGAGCTACAACCACTCCACCGCCTACCTGTCGACCGTGCGTTCCTGGTTCGAGTACTACAACAACGGCGCGCACTCGGTGCCCGACGGAACCGGTGTCCTGCCGACCACGCCCGGCCCGGCGACCAGCGTCACCGCCGGCCCGGCTTCGCCTTCGCCTTCGCCGTCCACCCCTCCCTCGCCCACGCCGTCCCCGGACGGGACGCCGGGGACCACCCCGCCGTCCCCGAGCCCCAGCACACCGCCGAGCGGTAAGCCCGGGAACACCCTGCCCAGCAAGCCGCCCACGACCACCACGCCTCCGTCGCCCTCCCAGGACCTCAAGCTCTCCGGCATCGAGAACGCGGGAACCGGCACGCTGACCGCCATGGCGGGCCGGGAATTCGCCGGGGCCGTCACCGTGCGGGCCGTCGACGGCCAGGGCGAAGCCTTCGCCCAGGCTCCCGTCACTTTCACCATCAGTGGTGACACCGACGCCCACTTCGCCGGCGGGGCCACGAGCGCCGACTCCGTCACCGCGGCGGACGGAACCGCGAGCGCCCCGGCGCTCGTGGCGGGCGAGACCACCGGCGACTTCCGTGTCCACGCGGTCGTCGGCACCACCGCGCAGTTCAGCCTCGACTTCACCGCGACCGTCACCGCCCGCCGGGCCGACACGGTCACCCGGACGACCAGCACCGCGCTGACCGCCGCCCAGGGCGGCGACTTCGCCGACAGCGTCCAGGTCAAGGCGACCCTCGACGGGGCCGTCGCCTCCGGCGTCGCCGTCACCGCCACGGTCCTCACCAGTGCCGGGGAAGCCGTTCCGGACGGTCAGGGCCCCCACTTCACGGGAGCCGGCGGCTCCGCCGTCAGCACGCTCACCGGCCTGACGACCGACGCGGACGGTCTGCTCTCCCTCCCGCAGATCCACGCGGGCGGCACGGCGGGCACGTACAAGCTGCGGATCACCACCGAGGGCGGCGCCGTCCTCGACATCGAGCTCACCGTCGAGGCGCCGCCCGCCGCCTGACGCCGCTCAGCGTCCCCGTGCCCGTACCGAGCACCTCCCGGTACGGGCACGCGGCGTACCGGGAGGTGCGGGCGTCGTGAGCGGTGCGGACCCGCCGGCCCTCGCTCGCGTACGGACCGGTGCCGGCTGGGGGCGCCGTGCCGGCAGGCCAGGGCCCCGACGCCGACCCTCGCCCACCGACGCCCGTCCCTCGCGCCTGCCTGTACGGCTTCCGCCGGCTGTACGGCTTCCCCCACCGGAACGGCTTCGGTCTACCGGCGCCGGGCCCCCGCCCACCGGCATTGCCCCGCCTACCGCCACGCCCTACCCGTTCACGGCCGTTGCTCCCGCTTCAGCCGCGCCGAGGTGAAGCGGGTGGCGGCGACCGTCGTCGGGTCCTCCGGCCACGGGTGCCGGGGGTAGCGTCCGCGCAGTTCCGTGCGGACGGCGCGGTACCCCTCCCGCCAGAACGAGGCCAGATCCGCGGTCACCGCCGCCGGCCGCCCCGCCGGGGACAAGAGGTGCACCAGCACGGGCACCCCGGCCACCGAGGGCGTCTCGGCCAGACCGAACAACTCCTGGACCTTCACCGCGAGGACCGGCTGCTCGCCGTCGTACTCCACCCGGATCCGGGACCCGCTCGGCACCTCGATCCGTTCGGGGGCCAGCTCGTCCAGCCGGGAGGCCTCGCCGGTCGCCCAGGGCAGCAACCGGCGCAGCGCCTGTCCCGCGTCGATCCGGCCCAGGTCCGCACGGCGCCGCGCGCGCGACAGCTCCGGCTCCAGCCACTCACCGGCGCGCACCAGCAGCGCCTCGTCCGACACCTCGGGCCACGGCGCACCCAGGACCCGGTGCAGGAAGGCCAGCCGGGCCCGCAACTGTTCGCTGTCCCGGGTCCACCGCAACAGCCCGGTCCCCTCCCGGCGCAGCCCCTCCAGGAGCGCGGTGCGCACCAGCTCCGGGGCCGGCTGCTTCAGCGGGCGCACCGCCAGCTCCACCGCCCCCAGCCGGTCCACCACGCGCGCCACCACGTCGCCGTCGCTCCAGCGGACCTCCTCGCCCCGGAACCGCAGGTGGCCCGCGGCCAGCACCGCGGTGTCCTCGTCGATCACCGCCGCCAGCCTCACCCGGGCCGACGCGGCGTGGTTCGGCCGGTCCGCGACGGCGACCGCGAGCCACGGCGAGCCGCGCAGCCCCGAACCGTCCCGCAGCTCCGCCCCGGTCCCCGACGCCATCAGGAAGGCCTCCCCGCCCCGGCCCCGCGCCACCCGCTCCGGGAACGCCAGCGCGGCGACGAGTCCGGCGGCGGCGTCGTCCGTGACCGGAGCGGCCCCGTCCACCGCCCTGGCGCCCGCCGCGCCACCGGCAGGCCCGTCCCCGCCCTCCCCGCCGCCCAGTGAGGACGACAGCCGCCGCACCTCCTGGCGCCAGCGCGCGGCGTACCCGTCGCCGCCCCGGCGCGCGGTACGCAGGGCCGCCGCCAGGTCGTCCCCGTACTCGCGGGGCGGCTCCTCGCTCAGCAGGGCCACCACCTCGGCGGCCCGGCGCACCCCGACCTCCCGGGCTCCGTCGACCAGGGCCCGCGCCAGGCGGGGATGGACACCGAGGCGGGACATCCGCGTGCCCCGCCCGGTCGCCCGCCCGTCCGCGTCGACCGCCCCGACCGCCCGCAGCACCTCGCGGGCCGCACTCATCGCTCCCGCGGGAGGCGGGTCGAGCAACGCGAGGTGCACCGCCCCGGGGTCGCCCCAGCACGCGGCGCGCAGGGCGAACGCCGCCAGGTCCGCGACCCGGATCTCCGGGGCCGGGAACCGGGCGAGCCGCCCGTCCTCCGCCTCCGTCCAGCACCGGTACACCGCCCCGGGAGCCTCTCGTCCGGCACGGCCCGCCCGCTGGCGTCCGGTCGCCTGCGAGGCCCGCACCGTCGTCAGGGCACTCAGCCCTCGGGCGTGGTCGGTCCTGGGCTCCCGGGCGAGGCCGCTGTCGACCACGACCCGCACCCCGGGCACGGTCAGCGACGACTCCGCGACCGAGGTCGCCAGCACCACCCGCCGTCCCGCGCCCGAGCCTCCCGCCAGGACCGCGTCCTGTACGGCGGCGGGCGCCCGCCCGTGCACCTGCAGCACCTCGGCGCCGGTCCCGGTCAGCCGGCCGGCGACCTGGGCGATCTCGCCCACACCGGGCAGGAAGCAGAGCACGTCGCCGTCCCGCTCCGCGAGTGCCCGGCGCACCACCGAGGCGACGTGCGTCAGCAGCGCGGGATCGACCCGCATCCCGTGCGGCGGCCGGACCGGAGCGGTGGGCGGTGCCCAGACGACTTCCACCGGGTGGGAGATCCCGGTCGCCTCGACGACCGGGGCGTCGCCGAGCAGGCGTGCCCAGCCCTCCGCGTCGGTCGTGGCGGAGGCGGCGACCAGCCGCAGGTCGGGGCGGAGCGTCTCGCGCACGTCCAGCAGGAAGGCGGCGGCGGTGTCGGCGTCCAGATGACGTTCGTGGCACTCGTCGAGGATCACCACGTCGGTGCCGGAGAGCTCCTGGTCGCGCTGGAGGCGCTGGAGCAGCACCCCGGTGGTGACGACCTCGACCACGGTGTCCGGGCCGACCGCCCGCTCCCCGCGCACGGTGAAACCGACGCGGCCCCCGGGCCGCTCGCCGAGGAGCCAGGCCATGCGACGGGCCGCGGCGCGGGCGGCGATCCTGCGGGGTTCGGCGACCACGACCTTGCGCGGCTGGCCCTGGCCGGTCAGCCCCGCCAGGGCGAGCGGCACGAGGGTGGTCTTGCCGGTCCCCGGCGGCGCGCAGAGCACGGCGGTGCCCCGCTCGTCGAGCGCCCGGCGCAGGGCGGGCACGGCGGTGCGGACGGGCAGGTCGGCCAGGGCATCGGTTCGGATCACGCACCCAGTGTCGTACGGCTCCCCGGGCGCACCCCACCCCCGCACGGGGGAGCCGCCTCCCTCGCGCGGGGGAAGGGGAAGCGGCTCCAGGGCCGGGGTCCGGCGGAGGTGGCCGGTGCGGCAGGTCCGGCCGGCCGGCCCGGGGATCCCGCCGGCGTACCCCGCTGCCAGGGCGTTCGGGGCAGCCGGGTCGGGGCAGTCGGTCGGTTCCGGCAGGTGTGCCGCGCCGGGGCAGCCGGCCGGTTCAGTCCCGTTCGCAGACGAAGATCGCCGTGCCCGGGATGAGGTTCCCACGCAGCGGCGACCAGCCGCCCCACTCCTGGTGGTTCCACTCCGGCCACTCCGGTTCCACCAGGTCGACCAAGCGGAAGCCTGACGCGACCACGTCGCGGACCCGGTCGCCCAGCGTCCGGTGGTGCTCCACGTAGACGGCCTCGCCCGATTCGTCCTGTTCCACGTAGGGGACACGGTCGAAGTAGGACGCGGCGACGGACAGGCCCTCCGGTCCCGGTTCGTCGGGGAAGGCCCAGCGGATCGGGTGGGTCACCGAGAAGACCCAGCGCCCGCCGGGCCGCAGCACCCGGCGGACCTCGCGGAAGACGCGTACCGGGTCGGCGACGAAGGGGACGGCGCCGTAGGCGGAGCAGGCGAGGTCGAAGGAGCCGTCCCGGAAGGGCAGCACCCCGGCGTCCGCCTCCACCAGCGGCACCTCGTCGCCGATCCGCAGGGCGTGCTGGAGTTGCCGGTGGGAGAGGTCCAGCGCCACCGGGCGGGCTCCCTGGGCGGCCAGCCAGCGGGAGCACTGCGCCGCTCCCGCGCCGATCTCCAGGACGTCGCGGCCCGCGAGGGCGGCGACGGGACCGAGCAGACCGGCTTCCGCCTCGTCGAGCCCTTCCGGCCCCCAGACGAACCGGTCGTCGCCGAGAAACGCCCCGTGGTCGCTCTGGTACTCGTCCGCGTTCCGGTCCCACCAGCCGCGACTGGCCCGGCTGCTCTCCGGGTCGCCCGCTTCGCGGCGGGTCGCTTCGGGTTCGGTTCCGTAGGTCTCTTGGCTCATCGTGTCCGTCGTTGTAGTTTGCCTTTACCCGCCGCGCGCGGCGGGGTGCGGGGAGTGTCCGCGCGGTGTCCGCTCGCGGCGCCGGCTTCCGGCGACGCGTGGGCGAGGAGTTCTCGGACCCGTACCGGCCCGGATACGGCCTCCACACGGTCGAGTTGTGCCGGATTTGGCCCGTTGCGCCCTGCGTGTGCGCCTTCGCGCATTGACCCTGTCCGGCTGCCCCCGTATGCTACAAGTTGCGCTGCGAGCCTGCGCGCCTCAGACCTAGCAGGCCGCGCTCGCGTCTGTTGCATGTCCCCTCGGTTGTCGAGGTGCCTCCCGGAGACGGGTCGGGCACTTTCCAGGCTGTCCGGCTTCTGCAGAGGCGATAAGGGCTCACGGCGTAGCAGTACCTACGACTCACTGTCCGTACCGGAGCCCTTTCCCACATGACGAGCAGCACCGAGACCACCGCCACCACTCCGCAGGTTGCGGTCAACGACATCGGCGACGCGGACGCGTTCCTCGCGGCGATCGACGAGACGATCAAGTACTTCAACGACGGCGACATCGTTGAAGGTGTCATCGTCAAGGTCGACCGCGACGAGGTTCTCCTCGACATCGGTTACAAGACCGAAGGTGTCATCCCGAGCCGCGAGCTCTCGATCAAGCACGACGTCGACCCGAACGAGGTCGTCAAGGTCGGCGACGAGATCGAGGCCCTGGTTCTCCAGAAGGAGGACAAGGAAGGCCGCCTGATCCTCTCGAAGAAGCGCGCGCAGTACGAGCGTGCTTGGGGCACCATCGAGAAGATCAAGGAAGAGGACGGCATCGTCACCGGTACCGTCATCGAGGTCGTCAAGGGTGGTCTCATCCTCGACATCGGCCTCCGTGGCTTCCTGCCGGCGTCGCTCGTCGAGATGCGTCGCGTCCGCGACCTCCAGCCCTACGTGGGCAAGGAGCTCGAGGCGAAGATCATCGAGCTGGACAAGAACCGCAACAACGTGGTCCTGTCCCGCCGCGCCTGGCTGGAGCAGACCCAGTCCGAGGTTCGCCAGACGTTCCTCACCACCCTGCAGAAGGGTCAGGTCCGCTCCGGCGTCGTCTCCTCGATCGTCAACTTCGGTGCCTTCGTGGACCTGGGTGGCGTCGACGGTCTCGTTCACGTCTCCGAGCTGTCCTGGAAGCACATCGACCACCCGTCCGAGGTTGTCGAGGTCGGCCAGGAAGTCACCGTCGAGGTCCTCGACGTCGACATGGACCGTGAGCGCGTCTCCCTGTCGCTGAAGGCGACGCAGGAAGACCCGTGGCAGCAGTTCGCCCGGACGCACCAGATCGGTCAGGTCGTCCCCGGTAAGGTCACCAAGCTCGTTCCGTTCGGTGCGTTCGTGCGCGTCGACGAGGGCATCGAGGGCCTGGTCCACATCTCCGAGCTGGCCGAGCGCCACGTGGAGATCCCGGAGCAGGTCGTCCAGGTCAACGACGAGATCTTCGTCAAGGTCATCGACATCGACCTGGAGCGTCGTCGGATCAGCCTCTCGCTGAAGCAGGCCAACGAGTCCTTCGGCAGCGACCCGGCCTCGGTCGAGTTCGACCCGACCCTGTACGGCATGGCCGCGTCCTACGACGACCAGGGCAACTACATCTACCCCGAGGGCTTCGACCCCGAGACCAACGACTGGCTCGAGGGCTTCGAGGCGCAGCGCGAGGTCTGGGAGACCCAGTACGCCGAGGCGCAGCAGCGCTTCGAGCAGCACCAGGCCCAGGTCATCAAGTCCCGCGAGGCCGACGAGGCCGCCGCTGCCGAGGGCGCTGCCGCCCCGGCCGGCGCCCCGGCTGCCTCCGGCGGCAGCGGTGGCGGCGGCTCGTACTCCTCGGAGTCGGCCGACAACTCCGGCGCCCTGGCGTCGGACGAGGCGCTCGCCGCACTGCGCGAGAAGCTGGCCGGTGGCCAGAGCTGAAGCTCTGACCCTGGCAGCCGCTGACGGACGGCGGTAGCAGTAGACGTAGGTACGGCATGAGGCCCGTCCCCTTCGGGGGGCGGGCCTCACGCGTGTCCCGGGGGGACCCGGCCGTACGACTCAGGGAGTGACGGCGATGTTCGTCAGGCCCAGACCGCCGGTCACGGTGTTGTCGGCGTACACGGTCGTGGTGCAGCCCGACGTGTTCGCGGTGACGTTGATCGCCAGCCGCAGGGCACCGGCGGCGCCGGTGAGATCCGAGTGGTTGTCCCGGAACACCGTGCCGCAGCCCCAGCCCGGCTGCTGGGTGTGTGTCTCGTAGCCGGTGTTGGTCGTGCGGGAGCCGGTGTTGCCCTGGACGAGGACGCCGTTGCCCTTCACGTCGACCCAGGAGTCGTCGTAGTTCGCCCCGGTGAGCCCGCTGCCGTCGAAGGTGTTGCCGATGATCCGGGCGCCGGTGGTGCCTTCCTTGATGTCGACGTTCTCGCCCCCGACACCGGGGCCGATGACGTTGTCGGTGATCAGGACCCGGTCGCTGTTGTCGGTGAGGTCGCCCGCGGTGCCGACGTAGACGCCTTCACCCATGCCGCGCCCGTCGTGGCCGGTGTCGTAGATCCGCGAGTTCCGGATGACCCCGTCCTTGCTGGACGTACGGAAGTGCACGCCCTCCATGTCGAGGTCGTGGACGGTCACCGCGTCGATGACCACGCCGTTCGCGGAGTCGGTCACGATGCCCTTCTGGCCGCCGGTGACGGTGACGCCCTCGACGGTCCAGTAGGAGGCACCGTTGAGGTGCAGCCCGTAGCCGCCGCTCGCGGTGAGGACCGCTCCGGCGGAGCCGGTCAGAGTGATACGGGCGTCGGCGGTGCCCGGGACGGTGACCTTGAAGTTGCCGGTGTACGTGCCGTCCGCGAGGTGGATCGTGTCGCCGGGGACGGCTGCCGCGAGCGCCGCCTTGAGCTGTTTCGCGGTGCTGACGTCGACAGTGGTGGCGGCCCCGGCCGGACCGGCCTGGACGAGGGTGAGGCCGCAGGTGACGAGGGCGGCGGCGAGCAGCGGTGCGAGGGGGATGCGGGTGCGCATGGAGGTGCCTTCCCGGAGAGTCCAGACTTCTCGTACGTGAATCGGGCGCAAGGAGCTGAACGTGCTGCCCCGAGACGTTAGGTGGGCCGACGGAGAGCGTCAAGGTCTGGACCATTGCCCGGATATCGATCCGCGTTCTCCCGCGAGAGAAACATGTGGGATACACGAGTAACTGACGGCCCGTAACACGCGCTTGCCAGTATCCCGGCATCACCAAGATCCACGGAGGAGTCGGGACATGACCTCTACATCCAGCGCGCCCAACGGTGCCGCATCCGGTTCGAGCCGCCGCAACTTCCTGCGCCAGGTCGGCCTCACCAGTGGCGCCGGAGCCATGTTCGCCACCATGGGAGCCCTCGGTCTGGCTCCCACCGCCCAGGCCGCGAGCCGCGAGCCCGTCTTCCGTGCCCCCAGCAAGGGCGACTTCAACCTGAAGGGCCGGGGAGCCGCGAAGGTCGTCATCGTCGGCGGCGGCATCGCCGGCCTCGCCTCCGCCTACGAGCTCGGCAAAGCGGGTTACGACGTGACGGTCCTGGAGGCCCGGGGCTTCACCGGCGGTCGCAACACGACGATCCGCGGCGGTGACACCACCACCGACCTGTACGGGAACAAGCAGACCGCGAAGTTCCACGACGGCCAGTACATGAACGCCGGTCCCGGCCGGATTCCCCAGTGGATGGTCACGCTCGACTACTGCCGCGAACTCGGCGTCCCCGTCGAGGTGTTCACCAATGTGAACGCCAACGCCTACATCTTCAACGAGCGCAACGGGATGAAGGCCCCGATGCGCTACCGCACCGCCAAGGCCGACATGTACGGCTACGTCTCCGAACTCCTCGCCAAGGCCACCGACATGGGCGCCCTGGACCGTCAGATCACCGCCGACGACCAGGAGAAGCTCCTGGAGTTCCTGAAGGACTTCGGCGACATCGGCGACACCCTCGAGTACACCGGCAGCCCGCGCCGCGGCTACCGCGTCGACCCCGCCGCCGTCGGCACCCCCGGTGAGCTGCTCGGGGACGTACCGACCGCCTCCGAGGTCTTCTCGACCAACGTGGGCCGGTACTTCTCCTTCGAGTTCGAGTACGACCAGGCCATGCTGATGTTCCAGCCCGTCGGCGGCATGGACCGCATACCGGCGGCCCTGACCAAGGCGATAGGCAGCCGCCGCATCCGTACCGGCGCCGCCGTCACCGACATCCACGACACCCCGCACGGCGTCACCGTCACCTACACCCAAGACGGCCGCACCCACACCGTCGACGCCGACTACTGCATCGCCGCGCTTCCCCCGAACATCCTGGCCAAGACCTCGCACAACCTCGGCTCCGCCGTGCAGACCGCGCTGGAGGGATGCAAGCCCTCCTCGGCCGGAAAGATCGGCCTGGAGTACAAGAACCGCTGGTGGGAGACCGACCACCGGATCTACGGCGGCATCACCGAGACCGACATGGACCTCTCCCACATCTGGTACCCGTCCTACGGCCACAACGGCGACCGCGGTCTGATCATCGGCTACTACAACACCGGCACCAACGCCGACTCCTACGCCGCGCTCGCGCCGAAGGACCGTGAGGCCCGCGCTCTCGCCCAGGGCGTCAAGATCCACGGCGAGAAGTACCGCACCGAACTCGCCTCGTCCTTCTCGCACCACTGGCGCCAGACCCCCCACCTGGAGGCCGCCTGGCACTCGCTCTCCGGAGGCCCCGAGTCCGCCGCCTTCGCCCCGCTCAACAAGGCCGCCGGCCGTGTCTACTTCGCGGGCGACTACCTGAGCAACACCGACGCCTGGCAGCACGGGGCGTTCACCTCGGCCCGCAAGGCCGTGACCGCCCTGCACAGCCGGGTGCTCGCGTGACATCCGCGCCCGCGCCCGCGTAAACACCCGATGACGGGGCACGGACGGGGAATGTCCGTGCCCCCCTGGGCGTTCTCCTTCAGGAATACGAGGAGGAGCGGTAACTGTGCCTGATCCGCAGAGTCTGTACGAATGGGAGCCGAAGGGGCTGGCCGTCGTCGACATGGCGCTCGCCCAGGAGTCGGCCGGCCTGGTCATGCTCTACCACTTCGACGGGTACATCGACGCCGGTGAGACCGGCGAGCAGGTTGTCGACGGACTGCTGGAGTCGCTGCCCCACCAGGTGGTGGCCCGCTTCGACCACGACCGCCTCGTGGACTACCGCGCCCGGCGCCCGCTGCTCACCTTCCGGCGCGACCAGTGGACGGCGTACGAGACCCCGACGCTGGACGTCCGTGTCGTCCAGGACGCCACCGGCGCACCCTTCCTCCTGCTCTCCGGTCCCGAACCGGACGTGGAGTGGGAGCGGTTCGCTGCCGCCGTCGAGCAGATCGTCGAACGCCTCGGCGTCCGGCTCTCGGTGACCGTCCACGGCATTCCCATGGGAGTGCCGCACACCCGCCCGGTCGGCCTCACGCCCCACGGCAACCGCGTCGACCTGATGCCGGGCCACAGCACCCCGTTCGACGAGGCGCAGGTTCCCGGCTCGGCGGCCGCGCTCGTCGAGTACCGTCTGGCCGAGGCCGGCCACGACGTGCTCGGCGTCGCCGCGCACGTCCCGCACTACGTCGCCCGGTCCGCCTACCCGGACGCGGCGCTCACCAGCCTCGAAGCCATCACCGCCGCCACCGGCCTGGTGCTGCCCACCGTCGCGCACTCCCTGCGCACCGCCGCGCACCGCACCCAGACCGAGATCGACCGGCAGATCGGTGAGGGGGACGAAGAGCTCGTCGCCCTCGTCGAGGGACTGGAGCACCAGTACGACGCGATCGCCGGCTCCGAGACCCGCGGCAACCTCGTCGCCGAACCGGTGGACCTGCCGTCGGCCGACGAGATCGGCCTCGAATTCGAGCGCTTCCTCGCCGAACGCGAGGGCGACGCCTGACGGCGGCTGTCCGGCACACCGCCCCGGTGCGCCGGACAGCCGCCACCGGGTGGGACGCGCTCCCGCCCCGCCCCGTAGGCTGCCGCCCATGCTGAAAGTGGGCCTGACCGGCGGCATCGGTGCCGGCAAGAGCGAAGTGTCCCGGCTGCTCGTCCAGTACGGAGCGGTGCTGATCGACGCCGACCGCCTGGCCCGCGAGGCCGTCGCCCCCGGAACACCGGGACTCGCCGCCGTCGTGCGGGAGTTCGGCACCGGCGTGCTCCACGAGGACGGCAGCCTGGACCGGCCCGCCCTCGGCGCGATCGTCTTCGGCGACAGCGACCGGCTCGCCGCCCTCAACGCCATCGTGCACCCGTTGGTCCGGGACCGGACCGCCGAACTGGAACGCGCCGCAGGACCCGGGTCGGTCGTCGTCAACGACGTCCCGCTGCTCACCGAGAACGGCCTCGCTCCGCTCTACGACGTCGTGGTCGTCGTCGACGCCACCCCCGCCACCCAGCTCGGCCGGCTCGTCCGGCTGCGCGGCATGACGGAGGCCGACGCCCGCGCACGGATGGCCGCCCAGGCCACCCGTGAGGAGCGGCTCGCGATCGCCGGTCTCGTCATCGACAACGACGGCCCCCTCGCGGACCTGGAACCGCAGGTGCGCAAGGTGTGGGACGAGCTCACGCGGCGGGCGGGCGCCGCCCCGGCGGGGTCGGCGGAATAGCGCGGCCCCGTCGCGCGTTGCAAACGGCCGAACGAAGGGAAGGATCCCGACCGTGCCCGAACGGAACCCGGAAACCCATGTGATCGACTTCCGCGCCGCCGAGCAACTGCTGGCCGCGCGTGACCCCCAGGGTGCGGTGAAGCTCCTCGACTCGGTGATCGCCGCCCACCCGGAGAACACCGCCGCGCGGCTGCTGCGCGCCAGGGCCTTCTTCGCGGCAGCCCAACTCCGCCCGGCGGAGCTGGAGTTCGAGCTGGTCCTGGAGCGTGAGCCGGACAACGCCTTCGCCCACTTCGCGCTGGCCCGCACCTTCCAGCGAGCCGGGCGACCCGAGCAGGCCACCCGCCACTTCCGGCTCGCCGCAGCCCTCGACCCGAACCCGGAATACCTGACCGCCGCGCGCTTCGACAGCCGCGACTGAAGCGTGTTGCGAACGTCTTGTCTGTCCGGCGACGCCTGGCACGCACGCTCGCCGCGTTGTCCAGATCGCCCCGATACATCCAGTATCGGGGAGTCCGCGCCGGGCCCCGGCGGCTCGCGGAGTTCCCGCCGGGCCCGCGTTGGTCGCGGCGTTCACGTCCACGGCCGGTGCGTCCGCCCGTCGCCGTGGTCGGGTTCGTGCGGAGGGACGTCCCTGCCCGGCTGGAAGCGGGAGCCCTGACGCATCCGGTGGACGATCACCGCCAAGTCCGCCGCGGTCACCGCCAGCAGCACACCGCAGGCCACCGCCCAGCCGGGACGATCGGCGAGGGAGAACGCGACCACCCCGAGCAGGGTCCAGGCGACGCCCCATAGACTCAGCCAGAGCCGCATGCGCAGCGGACTGCGCGCGGTCACGGGTTCACTGCCGGTACGCATGTCTCATCACCTCATGTCCAGCATGGACCCGTGCCGTCGGCAGTGCGGAGCACCGGAGGGGGATGTTCGTGACGGATATCGGCAGTGCGGTCCGCAGGGCGCGGGTGCGGGGCTGTCTGCTGGGCGGCGCGATCGGCGACGCGCTGGGAAACCCGGTGGAGTTCCTCTCGCTGGCCGGTATCGAACGGGCCCACGGACCGCTCGGTGTCCGCGGCCTCGTGCCGGACTCCGAGGGAGTCCTCGGGCGCATCACGGACGACACCCAGATGACCCTCTTCACGGTGGAGGGGCTGATCCGCGCGGAGGCCGGGGCAGGCCGTGCCGGGCGTGTGGGCGCGGTGCGCGCGGCCTACCGGCGCTGGCTCGACACCCAGAACCACCCGACGCCGCCCGCCCGCGGCGGTGACGACACGGTGCGCACCGGATGGCTGCGCCGACAGCAGCTGCTCTACGCGCGCCGGGCCCCCGGAAACGCCTGCCTGACCGGTCTCGCCGCCGGGCACGTCCCGAGCGAGAGGGACGCCCCCGGGGCACCCGGGCCGGTGAACCCCGGCTCCAAGGGCTGCGGCACCGTGATGAGGTCCGCCCCCTTCGGGCTGACCGGGGAGTCCCCGGCCGACGCCTTCGCGCTGGCCGCCCACTGCGCGAAGATCACCCACGGCCATCCGACCGGAGCGCTCGCGGCGGGGGCGTTCGCCGCGATCGTCGCGTACCTCCTGGCCGGCGAGTCGATGCCGGGCGCGGTGCTGCGGGCGATGGAGCTGACCGCGCGCCACCCGGGCCACGAGGAGACCACGGCGGCCTTGCGGGCAGCCGTCGACCGAGCGGCCGAAGGAGCCCCGGCCGCCGAGGGCGTCGAGTCGCTCGGTGCGGGATGGGTCGCCGAGGAGGCGCTCGCCATCGCCGTGTACTGCGCGCTGGCACTGCCGGGTCCCGAAGACGTCGCGGCGGCGCTGCTGCTTTCGGTCAACCACTCGGGGGACAGCGATTCCACCGGGGCCGTCTGCGGCAACCTGCTCGGCGCGCTGCACGGGGACGCCGCGCTGCCCGTCGACTGGGTGGTGCGCACCGAGGGCCTGACCTTGATCGGCCGGATCGCCGACGACCTCTCCCGCCAGTTCCCGGGGCCGGTCGACTGGCCGGCGGACCGCTACCCCGCGAACTGAGCCGTCGGCCGGCCGCTCCCGTGCCGGGGATCCGCCGTTCGCCCGGCAGGGGACCCGGCCCGGGGCGAGGCGGCGGAATTCGTGCGCCGGTCAGTGCACGAGGGTGTAGCTGCGCCAGACGGGTGTGCTCGCCGCGTCCTCGTCGGCGAGTCGGGTGGACAGATAGGTACTGCCTTCGCCGGTGCAGTCGCGGGATCGGTAGAGGACCATGTCGATGAGGGTGTTGTTGTCGACCGCCTTCGCGCCCCCGGGCAGCGGGTGGCAGCCCCGCACCAGCGGACTGTTCTCCATGACCTCGACGTCGCGCTCGGTGGTGTAGATGACCGGCCCGACCGCGGTGCGGCCGAGACCCGAGCAGCCCGAGGCGCCCAGCGCGGTGAGAGCCAGCAGGACGGCCCCCGCGGCGACGCGGGGACGGCGGAGGCGGCGGTGGAACGTCGCTGTCACGGACATGGGCGGGTCCTCGTCTGCTCGTCCGGATCGTCAGGATGCTGCTGCGGTGCTGCGGTGCTGCGGTGCTGCGGTGCTGCGGTGCTGCGGTGCTGCGGTGCTGCGGTGCTGCGGTGCTGCGGGGCCCGTGTGGCGGTGCCGGGCCCGGGGGGCCGGTACGGAGGTTTCGTACGGGCGCATGCCACGCTGCCCGCTCCGGCTCGGCCCGGCACCCGGGGAGGGCCGACCGGGCGACATCCGGGAGAACCCGAGGTTCCCTTGGGGTGCGAAAAGGGCATAACGTGTTAATAGGCAACGGCTCCGTCCCGGTGCCGTTGTGTGCCGTGCCAGTGGCAGGGGGCCGTCATGGTCCAAGTGCTAGTGATCGCGATCGTCGCGGTGCTCGCCGTCTGCGGTCTGTTCGCAGTCTCGGGGGTCCGCGTCGTCAGGCAGTACGAGCGAGGGGTGGTGCTCCGGCTCGGCCGGCTGCGCGACGAGATCAGAGGGCCCGGGCTCACGATGATCGTCCCCGGTGTGGACCGGCTCCGTAAGGTCAACATGCAGATCGTCACGATGCCGGTGCCGGCCCAGGACGGGATCACCCGGGACAACGTGACCGTCCGGGTCGACGCGGTCATCTACTTCAAGGTGATCGACGCGGCGAGCGCGGTCATCCAGGTCGAGGACTACCGCTTCGCGGTGTCGCAGATGGCGCAGACCTCGCTCCGTTCGATCATCGGCAAGAGCGATCTGGACGATCTGCTGTCCAACCGGGAGAAGCTCAACGAGGGTCTTGAGCTGATGATCGACAGTCCGGCCGTGGGCTGGGGCGTCCAGATCGACCGGGTGGAGATCAAGGACGTCTCCCTGCCGGAGACGATGAAGCGCTCCATGGCCCGGCAGGCGGAGGCCGACCGTGAGCGCCGCGCCCGTGTCATCAACGCCGACGCCGAACTCCAGGCGTCCAAGAAGCTGGCGGAGGCCGCGGGGGAGATGTCCAAACAGCCCGCCGCCCTCCAGCTGAGGCTGTTGCAGACGGTGGTCGCGGTCGCGGCGGAGAAGAACTCCACACTCGTGCTCCCCTTCCCCGTGGAGCTGCTCAGGTTCCTCGAACGGGCTCAGCAACCGCAGGCGGGCGACGGGCAGCAGCGTCCGGTCACCTCCGGTGCACCGACTGCGGTGACCGGCGGGTCCGCGCCGGCCGACGCGCCGAACGGACGGCAGCCCGCGACGGCACGCGGTTTTGGCGCGGGCACCCCGCAGGATCCGGCCGCCCGGCCGCGTCCGGCGCCGCCCGCCAGGTCCGCCGCCCGCCCGCGCCCGGCGCCGCCGGCCGACGCCGGCGCCCAGCCCCGGTCGGACCGGCTCACCCGGCACTGAGGCCGTCACCTGGAGCCGGCGCGGCTCCCGGAGCCGGCAGGAGCGAAACCGTCCGGAGCCGGGGCAGTCCGGAGCCCGGTACGCCGAGTCCGGACGGAGCCCGATTCCGCCGTCGGAACCCCTTGCGGCCGAGGCCGCCCGGAACTCCAGGTCCGGGCGGCCCCATTCTGAGGTACGGCCCCTCCATGAGGCCCGGAACCAGCGATGACCTGGTCCGATGCGGCGGCGTCCGGCTCTGTCAGACCGCCCGCCTAGACTCGTCGGAGCCGGGACGGACCCCGGCGGGGACATCGGGACGAGGCGCGGGCGCGCCCGGGACGAGAGCGGGAGGGGGTGGGCGGTATGGCGGTGCGGGACCTGTCCGGCACGGAGACGGACCGTCTGCTGCGGCGTGCGGCCGTCTTCCTGCCCGCCGCCCTTCCGAGGGACGGGCGGATCGCTTTCTGGGACCCCGAGAACACCGGCTGGGACCCGGCGGACCACCTGAGCGGCACGGAGGGAGCGGAGAGCGGCGAGCCTTCCGGCGGTGACGGTCCGGCCGTAGGAGAGATCACCGTCGTCCGCGGCCATGGCGCACAAGGGGTCCGGCGCCGCCAGGTGCCCGCCCTGCTGGTGCCGGTCGTGAACGCCGTGCCGCTGCTCGCCGGGGCCAGGCACCTGCCCTCCGCGCACCCGTCCACCCGCTGCTGGGGAGCGGCGGCCCTGCACGCGCTGAACCTCGTGGCGCGCGGGCGGATGCTGCCCGGACTCACCCCCGAGGACCACGACGCCTGGCGCGCAGGCCCCCGCGACGCCACGGACGTGGCCCATCTGCGGGCCGTAGCCGCGGCCCTGCCGCCCGAGGGGTACGCCGTACCGCTGCCCGACACGGCCCCGCTGCGCCTCGCCGACCCGGAGTTCCTCGTCGGCGCGTTCCTCGACGCGGTCGCCGACACCCTGCCCAGGACCCCCGCAGCGGCGTTCGCCTCCGGGGCGCCGTTCGCGGCCCGGGAGGCACAGCATCTTCCCGGCGTCGCCGCCTGGGCCGTGGAGGTCGCCGCGGGACTGGACGCCGGCGTGCAGGTCTCGCTCCGGCTCGACCTGTCCGCCTTTGAGCTCTTCGACAGCGCGGACAGCCGCGCCTGCGAAGACATCTCCGGCGGCCCCGACGACTCCGCCGTCCGGCACGCCGCGGCGGCCGTCGTCCAGGTGCACAGCCTCGCGGACCCCACCCGGGTCACCGACGCGGCAGCCCTCTGGGACGGCCTCGCGGGCGAGCCGTTCGGGCCGCGCGCCCGGGTCGACACCGTGCTCGCGCTTCGCCGGGCGGCCCGGGCCTGGGCGCCGCTGGAACGCCTGCTCGACCAGCCCGTTCCCGACGTGCTCGCCCTCACCGAGGACGAGCTGTACGAGCTGCTCGGCGCGGCCGGGGCCCGCCTCGCGGATCTCGGCGTCAGCCTCCACTGGCCGCGCGAACTCGCCCGCTCGCTCACCGCGTCCGCCGTCGTCCGCCCCGCCCCGGGCTCGGCCACCGACGGCACCTCCTTCTTCGACGCGGAGCGCCTCTTCGCCTTCGACTGGCAGCTCTCCCTCGGCGACGAGCCGCTGACCGAGGCCGAGATGGACCGCCTCGCGGAATCGCACCGGCCGGTGGTGCGGCTGCGCGATCAGTGGGTGGTCGTCGACCCCGGCCTCGTCCGCAAGGCGCGCAAACGGGAGCTGGGCCTCCTCGAACCCGTCGAAGCCCTCGCCGTCGCCCTCACCGGCAGCGCCGAGCTCGACGGCGAGCAGGTGGCGGCCGTACCGACCGGTGCCCTCGCGGCCCTGCGCGCCCGCATCCTCGACGAGGACACCGTCCTCGCCCCGCCACCCGGTCTGCGGGCCACGCTCCGCGACTACCAGCTGCGCGGACTGACCTGGCTCGACCGGATGACCTCACTCGGGCTCGGCGGCTGCCTCGCCGACGACATGGGCCTCGGCAAGACGATCACCCTGATCGCACTCCACCTCCACCGCGCCCACCCGGCACCGACCCTGGTGGTCTGCCCCGCCTCCCTGCTCGGCAACTGGCACCGGGAGATCAACCGCTTCGCCCCCGGGGTGCCCGTCCGTCGCTTCCACGGCACGGACCGCACCCTGCCCGGCGAGGAGGCCGGATTCGTCCTGACCACCTACGGCACGATGCGCTCCGGCGCCGAGCAGCTCGCCGGACACGGCTGGGGCCTGGTCGTCGCCGACGAGGCGCAGCACGTCAAGAACCCGCACTCCTCGACGGCCAAGGCGCTGCGGACGATCCCCGCCCCCGCCCGTGTCGCGTTGACCGGCACCCCGGTGGAGAACAACCTCTCCGAGCTGTGGGCGCTCCTCGACTGGACCACCCCGGGGCTGCTCGGCCCCCTCAAGGCATTCCGTTCCCGGCACGCGCGGGCCGCCGAGAACACCGGTACGGCAGCCGGTCTGGGCAACGACGAGGCCGTCGAACGCCTCGCCCGGCTGGTCCGCCCCTTCTTGCTGCGCCGCAAGAAGTCCGACCCCGGCATCGCCCCCGAACTCCCGCCCAAGACGGAGACCGACCACCCCGTCTCCCTCACCCGGGAGCAGGCCACGCTCTATGAGGCGGCGGTCCGCGAGACGATGGCGCGGATCGAGGCCTCGGAGGGGATCGCCCGGCGCGGCCTGATCATGAAGCTGCTCGGCTCGCTCAAGCAGATCTGCAACCACCCGGCCCAGTACCTGAAGGAAGCCGCCCCGCGCTTGGACGGCCGCTCCGGCAAGCTCGCCCTCCTCGACGAACTGCTCGACACCATCCTGTCCGAGGACGGGTCCGTGCTGATCTTCACCCAGTACGTCTCGATGGCCCGGCTGCTCTCCGACCACCTCGCCGCCCGCGCCGTTCCCTCGCAACTGCTGCACGGCGGCACCCCGGTGGCCGAGCGCGAACGCATGGTGGACCGTTTCCAGCAGGGCGAGGTCCCCGTCTTCCTGCTCTCCCTCAAGGCCGCCGGCACCGGGCTCAACCTCACCCGCGCCGCCCATGTCGTGCACTACGACCGCTGGTGGAACCCGGCGGTCGAGGAACAGGCCACCGACCGCGCGTACCGCATCGGGCAGACGCAGCCCGTGCAGGTGCACCGCCTGATCGCCGAGGGCACCGTCGAGGACCGCATCGGTGAACTGCTGGAGTCCAAGCGCGCTCTGGCCGACGCGGTGCTGGGCGACAGCGGCGAGAGCGCGCTGACCGAACTCAGCGACCGCGACCTCGCCGACCTCGTCGCGCTCCGGAGGCCCGCGTGAGCCCCGGCCCCGGCGCCCGTAACCCCGGCGCCCGCACGGCCGAGGGCCGCGGCGGCCTCGGCACCCGTACGCCCGTGGCCCGGGCCGGGAGCCGGGCGCCCGCAGCCCGGCCGGGCCCGGACGGCCTGCGCCGCACCTTCGAGGCGGTCCCCGCCCGTAGGTCCGCCGAAGGCGAGCCCTTCGCGGACAGCTGGTGGGGCCGCGCCTGGGTGGCCGCGCTGGAAGGGC
Organism: Streptomyces sp. NBC_00247; assembly: GCF_036188265.1. NCBI lineage: Bacteria > Bacillati > Actinomycetota > Actinomycetes > Kitasatosporales > Streptomycetaceae > Streptomyces > Streptomyces sp. NBC_00247. The sequence goes on from NZ_CP108093.1 coordinate 5,588,494, forward strand.
TCGCGCTGGACGAGGGGCGCCTCGCCCGCGGCCGCGCGTACGCCGACACGGGCCACGTCGCCGCGATCACCGTCACCCCGGGGCGGGTCGTCGCGTACGTGCACGGCAGCAGGCCCCGCCCTTACCGCGCCGAGATCCGCCTCCGCGTCTTCACCGAGAGCGGCTGGGACACCCTGCTGGACGCGGTGGCCGCCCGCCCCGGACACTTCTCCGCGCTGCTGGCCAGGACCATGCCGCACGCCCTGGTCGACACCGCCGAAGGCGCCGGGGTCAGGCTGCTGCCGGCCGTCGACGACCTCGACCCGACCTGCTCGTGCCCCGACCGCGCGCTGCCCTGCAAACACGTCGCGGCGCTCTGCTACCAGACTGCCCGGCTGCTGGACACCGATCCCTTCGTCCTGCTGCTCCTGCGCGGACGCGGTGAACGCGAACTCCTGGACGAGCTCGCCCGGCGCAACGCCGAGCACGCCGCCCGTGAGCGCCCCGAGGCTCCCGAAGCCCCCTCCGTGCCGGCCCGGGAGGCGCTCGCCGAGCGCTACCTGCCGCCGCTGCCGCCCCCGCTGCCCGTGCCCGCTCTCCCCGGCAGGCCGCCCGCCTACCCCGAACTTCCCGGTGCCCGCGATCCGTTGGCCCTGGACCAGCTGGCCTCCGACGCGGCGGCCCGCGCCCACGCGATCCTCACCACCGGCCGCGACCCGCTCGCCGGACTGAGTGCCTGGCAGGACGCCGTGCGGCTGGCCGCCGCCGGCCCCACCGCCGGGCTCACCGCCACCAGCCGGGCCCTCTACCGCGAACTGGCGTACGCCACCGGCCGCAACACCACCGACCTCGCCCGCGCCGTGGCCGCTTGGCGGCAGGGCGGTGCGGAGGGGCTCGCCGTGCTGGAAATCCCCTGGGACCCTCCGGCGGGACCGTTCGACCGGGCCCGCCCGGGCCTGGCGGCCGCCGACTTCCCCCGCTTCCAGCCCTGGCGCAACCACCTCACCCACCCCGGCGGCACGCTCCAGCTCCGCTTCGGCCGGGACAACCTCTGGTACGGCTACGAGGCCGACTCCGGCAGTGAGGACTGGTGGCCCCGCGGCATGCCGGGCACGGACCCGGTGGGCGTCCTGCTGGCACTGCTCGGCCGCTGACCGGGCCCCCACGGGACGGCACGTGGCGGACAGCGGACGGAAAACCCTTGGAGGCACGCCTGTCGCCGGTGCTCACTTCCGGGGCGTGGCGAAACTCAATCAGATCATCGCAGTCGAGAAGGGCGTCAAGTCCAAGGCCCACCAGGCCTGACGGCGGCTCATCACGGGCTCCAGAAGCCCGGGTTGCCGGCCGGTCTCTCCCGTACGTACCAGCCGAAGGACGAGGAGGGCGAGCGGCTGCCGCCCGAGTCGACGCTGGTGCAGGTCAAGGCCGAGGCCGTGCTGCGGGACACCGCCGCGGCGTGGGCGCAGGACCCGTCGACCGACGCGTGGAAGACCGAGCCGGTACGCACCCTCCGTACGAAGAAGGTGCCCCGCAACCACGTGGGGGCGGAGGCCACCGAGAAGCACCCGGCGCAGGTCGAGGTGTACTACGAGGACGTGCCGATCGGTTACTGGACGACGGTCAAGCTCTCCGGCGCCCTCCCCGCCCGCCGGGTGCGGGAGCTGACGGAGCGGGTGGAGAAGCTCCAGCAGGCCGTGAAGTGCGCCCGTGAGGAGGCCGACGCGGCCGAGGTCCCCGGATCGACCGGGCCAGGGCCCAGCGACGTCGAAATGCCAGTTCGAATCTGGCCCGCAGAGCTCGATCTGCGGTGGTCCAAAGGCAGGACGCGACGACATCACGACTGACCCTGGTCCTTAAACGTGCCGGCGTGCGACGAAGGCGGCACCCACAGGGCCCGGAGGCGGGCCCGCTCGCGCTCTCCTGGAGCGCGGCCGCCGGAGCGCCACGGCCCGCCCGCCGCTGGAGTAATCCGCGCGGTGCCGCCGCGGCCCGGGGAAGCTGACCCGGTGAGCGACGAGCGGGCGCGGGCGGACGGCGCGAGGACCGCGGACCGGCTGACCGCCCTGTCGGACGGGATCTTCGCGATCGCCATGACCCTCCTGGTGCTCGACATCCGGGTGCCTCGGGGCCTGGACGACGCCCGCTTCCGGGACGCCGTCCAGGACGCGCTGCCCGACATCGGCGCCTACGCGCTGAGCTTCGTCATCCTCGCGGGCTTCTGGCGCGACCACCGGCGCATCCTGGCTCTCGCGCCCCGGTTCGAGGGGCCCCCGCTCCGGTTCGCGCTCGTCTGGCTCGAGGCCGTCGCCTTCCTCCCCTTCCCGACCTCGCTGCTCTCCGAGTACGCCTCCGAACCCCTCGCCGTCGCGGTCTACGCGGGTACCGTCGCCGTCACCAACCTGCTGGGGCTGGCGGTGCTCAGGACGGGACGGCGCGGCCGGTGGGCACCGGGCGCGGGCCGGGAGGAGGACGGTGCGGCGGTTGCCTCCGCCCGGTCGGTCTCCGTCGACCTGGCGGCGAGGGCGCTGGTCTTCGCCGTGTCCGTCCCCCTCGCCTTCGCCTGGCACCCCTTCGCGGCCATGTGGTTCTGGCTCGCCGACATCCCGCTCAGAGGGCTGGTGCGCGGGTTCCGCCCCGCCTGAGACACGCCGGGCCGGGGACGCGGGGGCGGGGACACGAAGGGCCGGAGGCGGGCCCCCGGCTCACTGCCGGTACCCCTCCAGGAAGCGCCCGATACGGCTGATGGCCGCGTCGAGGTCATCGGCGTGCGGCAGCGTCAGGATGCGGAAGTGGTCGGGCCGGGGCCAGTTGAAGCCGGTGCCCTGCACCACCTGGATCTTCTCCCGCAGCAGCAGATCGAGCACGAACCGCTCGTCGTCGACGATCCGGTGCACCTTCGGGTCGATCCGGGGGAACGCGTAGAGCGCCCCCTTCGGCTTCACGCAGGACACCCCGGGGATCTCGTTCAGCTTCTGCCAGGCGCGGTCGCGCTGTTCGTGCAGCCTGCCGCCCGGGGCGACGAGTTCCCTGATGGTCTGCCGGCCGCCGAGCGCGGCCTGGATGGCGTACTGCGCGGGGGCGTTGGCGCACAGCCGCATCGAGGCGAGCGTGGTGAGGCCTTCGAGGTAGCCGCGCGCGTGCTCCTGCGGACCGGAGACCACCAGCCATCCCGAGCGGAACCCGGCGACCCGGTATGTCTTCGACAGCCCGCTGAAGGTGAGGGTGAGCAGGTCCGGGGCGAGGGACGCGACCGGGTGGTGCACGGCGTCGTCGTAGAGGATCTGGTCGTAGATCTCGTCGGCGTAGACGAGCAGCCCGTTCCGGCGGGCCAGGTCGAGGATGCCCTCCAGGGTCTCCTTCGAATAGACCGCGCCGGTGGGGTTGTTGGGGTTGATGATCACCACGGCCCTGGTGCGGTCGGTGATCTTCGAGGCCATGTCGGCGAGGTCCGGGTTCCAGTCCGACTGCTCGTCGCAGGTGTAGTGGACGGCCTTGCCGCCGGCGAGGGTGATCACCGCCGTCCAGAGCGGGTAGTCCGGGCTCGGTACGAGCACCTCGTCGCCGTCCTCCAGGAACGCCTGGACGGCCATGGAGATCAGCTCGGACACGCCGTTGCCGAGGAAGATGTCGTCCACGTCGACGTCCGGCAGCCCCATCGCCTGGTAGCGCTGGGCGACCGCGCGGCGGGCGGACAGGATGCCGCGCGAATCGGTGTAGCCGTGCGCCTGGGGGAGCATCCGGATCATGTCCTGGACGATCTCCTCGGGCGCCTCGAAGCCGAACAGCGCGGGGTTGCCGGTGTTGAGGCGGAGCACGCTGTGGCCCGCCTCCTCCAGGGCGTTCGCCTGCTCGATGACCGGGCCGCGGATCTCGTAACAGACCTCGTCGAGCTTGCTGGACTGCCGGAACTCCATGCGGTTCCTCCCCTGCCGATTGTGATACTTGGTTTTACCAAGTCCGACCTTGGAAAGTCCAACAACATGTCTAGACTGCGTCGTATGCCACGTCAGCAGCAGCCAGCAGCGCGCCCCGTACGCCGACGCAGTTACGACCAGTTCTGCGCCACCGCCCGAGCCCTGGACTCCGTCGGAGACCGGTGGACCCTGCTGATCGTCCGTGAACTCCTGGCAGGACCGCGCCGCTACACCGACCTGCACGCGGACCTGCCGGGCGTCAGCACGGACGTCCTCGCCTCCCGCCTCAAGGACATGGAGCAGAGCGGTCTCGCGCTGCGCCGCAAACTGCCGCCACCGGCCGCCGCCTCGGTCTACGAACTCACCGCCCGGGGCCGGGAACTGCTGCCCGTCCTCACCGCTCTCGCCCAGTGGGGCGCGCCCGCCCTGGAGGAGCGCCGTCCCACCGACGCCGTCCGCGCCCACTGGTTCGCCCTCCCGCTGCGCCGCTCCCTGGCCGCGACCGCCCACTCCGGCGTGGTCGAAGTACACCTGGACGAGGGCGAGTTCCACGTCCGTACGGGCTCCGTACCGCCCGGCGAGGAGGTCTACGGCTACGGCGCCGCCCCCCGCGCCGACGCCCGTATCGTCCTGGACGCCGAACTCTGCCTGGCCATGGGCCGGGACGAGGCCACCTTCGCGCAGGCGGTGAAGGACGGCCGGATCGAGGTACGCGGCGAGAGTCCGCTCGCCACGGAACTGCGCGGGGAGTGACCGGCCGCCGGTCCCCGGCCACGGGGCGCGGTGGATGATGAGCGGGTGCGACTCGAAGCGATCACCTGGGACCGGCTGGCCGAGGCCCTCGCCGCGCACGCGGACGGGCTGACCCCACAAGGCGGCGGCCCCTGGCTCAGGATCGGCGTCGACGGCGCCCCCGCCGCCGGCACCGGCCCCTTGGCCGACCGCCTCGCCCGGGCCCTGCGCCTGCGCGGCCGTCCCGTACTCGTCGTCCCCACCGAGGGATTCCTGCGCCCGGCGAGCCTGCGGTACGAGTACGGCAGGCGGGACCCCGACTCGTACGCCCAGGGCTGGTTCGACACCGGGGCGCTGTGGCGCGAGGTGTTCGGGCCGCTGGAGCCGGGCGGTACCGGACGCGTCCTGCCGGACCTGTGGGACCCGGCCACCGACCGGGCCACCCGCAGCCCGTACCACCGGCTGCCCGAGGGCGGAGCGCTGGTGCTGCACGGGCCGCTGCTGCTGGGGCGGTGGTACCCGTTCGACCTCGCGGTCCATCTGCGGCTCTCGCCGGGCGCGTTGCTGCGGCGCACGGACGAGGAGGACCGCTGGACCCTGCCCGCCTTCGCGCGGTACGAGGAGGAGACCGCCCCCGCCGACCACGCCGACGCCGTCGTCCGCGCGGACGACCCCCGCCACCCGGCGTGGACCGGTCTTCGCGGGGAGGAGTGACCCCCGGGGCCGTACACGCCGTGGGCACGGCGCCCGGCCGGGGCGGAGCACCGGCCGGGGTCGGAACTGCGGCTGCCGTCAGAACAGCGGCCTGGTCGGAGCAGCCGCCGGGTCAGAACAGTGGCTGGGGCAGCACGCCCTCCAGCTCCAGGAGCCGCCGCTTCGTCTCCAGCCCGCCGCCGAACCCTCCGAGCCCGCCGCCGCTCTCCACCACCCGGTGGCACGGCACGACGACCGGCAGCGGATTGGCCCCCATGGCCGCCCCGACCGCCTGCGCCCCGTCCGGCCGCCCCACCCGGGCGGCGAGCTCGCCGTACCCGACGACCGAGCCGTACGGAACACCGGTGGCGAGTTCCTGGAGGACGCGGCGGTGGAAACCCGCGGTCAACGACCAGTCCAGGGGAAGATCGAAGGTGCGTAGCGCGCCCTCGAAATAGGCGTCGAGCAGACGGGCCGCCGCGTCGAGCACGTCGGAACCGCCGTCCTCCACCGGCTCCGCACCGAGCCTCTCCCGCAGCATCGCCAGCGTCCGCTCCCGCACCGCGGGCCCCGCGTGGAAGCTCACGGAGACCAGGCCGGTGCCGGTCGCGGCGAGCATCAGGGGCCCGACAGGGCTCGCCGCGACGGACCACTCCACGGAGCCTGCGCCGTTCGTCATACCGCCACGGTAGAGCCCGCCACCGACAGCGGCGCCCGCCACCGGCACCCCGCGTCCGGCACCCGTCGCCCGGAACCGGTGGCGCCCGTGTGAAGCGCGGGCGGCGGTGCGCGTGACGTCGCAGGAGTGTGACGGTCACCCTCACCCGGGGGAGAAGTGGTGAGGACTGGATCATGCGCGGCATTTTCTCCACCACTCCAGTTTTCGGGCGATAAAATGCCGCCCTTGTGTTCGCTTGCCGGGGCTTCCGGTTTCCGGCGGAACTCCGGGCACTCCGGAGCCCCGCCGGGACCCGTGCGTCCCGCTCCTTCGACCGAGCGGGACACGTCCGCGACCAGCGGTTTCCCACCGAACGGCGGACTTCGTGGGCCCCGGCCCGTCCGCCGTTCGGCAGAGCACCACCAGCACCGCGTTTTCCTGAAGGGCGTATCCAGCATGCAGGGCACAGTCGACGGCTTTTCCTACGGCCTCGTGACTCCGGTCGTGGCTTTCCTCATGGCCTGCCTCGGTGCCGCGCTGGGGCTGCGCTGCACCGTCCGGTCCGTCCGTTCCACGGGGCCGGATCCGGCCCGCCGCCCGCGTCGGGCCGGCTGGCTCGCCCTCGGCGCGACCTCCATCGGCTCCGGCGTCTGGACCATGCACTTCATCGCGATGACGGGGTTCCGCATCGACGACGCGGCGATCACGTACGACCTGCCGCTGATGTTCGCGAGCCTCGCCGTGGCGATCGTCATGGTCGGTATCGGCATCTTCATCGTGGGTTACCGGGGCGCGACCCGGCTGGCGCTGGTCACCGGCGGCCCCATCACCGGCCTCGGGATCGCCTCCATGCACTACCTCGGCATGGCGGCCATGGCGTTCCGGGGACAGTTCGCGTACTCGACGGCCACCGTGGCCCTCTCCGTCGTCATCGCCGTGGTCGCCGCCACCGTGGCGCTCTGGGCGGCCGTCTCCCTCCGCGGCTTCCTGTCGAGCCTGGGCGCCGCCGTCGTCATGGGAGCGGCCGTGAGCGGGATGCACTACACCGGCATGGCCGCGCTCCGGGTCCACCTCCACACCGGTGCCACGGACGTGACCGGGGGCGAGACGGTCGGCTCGATCCTGGTCCCCCTCCTCGTCGGGCCGCTCGCCTTCCTGCTCCTCGCGGGGGTGATCGTGTTGTTCGACCCGCTGGCCGTGGCGGGCGACCCGGGCCGGGACGGCACGTCCGGCCGGACCGGCACGGCCGCCCGCGGCATCCCGGGCCAGCGGGCCGACTCCGCCGGGGCACCGGCGTTCGACAGCGTCCGCAGGCCTCCCTGCCGCTGACCGGCCGCCGTTGTCGGTGCCGGGTCGTACGGTGGATGCATGCGGCCCGTTTCGAAGATCGAACGTTCGGTGGCGCCTTTCGAGGTCGTCAGTCCCTACCAGCCCAGCGGCGACCAGCCGACGGCCATCGCCGAGCTCGACAAGCGCATCCGAGCAGGTGAGAAGGATGTCGTCCTGCTCGGCGCGACCGGCACAGGCAAATCGGCGACCACCGCCTGGATGATCGAGAAGCTCCAGCGGCCCACCCTCGTCATGGCACCCAACAAGACGCTGGCGGCCCAGCTGGCCAACGAGTTCCGCGAACTGCTGCCCAACAACGCCGTCGAGTACTTCGTCTCGTACTACGACTACTACCAGCCCGAGGCGTACGTCCCGCAGTCGGACACCTACATCGAGAAGGACTCCTCGATCAACGAGGAGGTCGAACGACTGCGCCACTCCGCGACGAACTCCCTGCTCACCCGGCGGGACGTCGTCGTGGTCGCGTCCGTCTCCTGCATCTACGGCCTCGGCACCCCGCAGGAGTACGTCGACCGCATGATCCAGCTCAAGGTCGGCGACGAGGTCGACCGCGACCAGCTGCTGCGCCGGTTCGTCGAGATCCAGTACACCCGCAACGACCTCGCCTTCACCCGCGGCACCTTCCGGGTGCGCGGCGACACCATCGAGATCTTCCCGGTCTACGAGGAGCTCGCCGTCCGCATCGAGATGTTCGGCGACGAGATCGAGGCGCTCTCCACCCTCCATCCGCTCACCGGCGAGGTGATCAGCGAGGACACCTCGCTGCACGTCTTCCCCGCCACCCACTACGTCGCCGGCCCCGAGCGCATGGAGAAGGCGATCACCGGCATCGAGCAGGAGCTGGAGGAGCGGCTGGCCTCCATGGAGAAGCAGGGCAAGATGCTGGAGGCCCAGCGCCTGCGCATGCGCACCACCTACGACATCGAGATGCTCCGCCAGATCGGCACCTGCTCCGGCGTGGAGAACTACTCCATGCACTTCGACGGCCGCTCGCCCGGCACCGCCCCGAACACGCTCCTCGACTACTTCCCCGAGGACTTCCTGCTGGTGCTCGACGAGTCCCACGTCACGGTGCCGCAGATCGGCGCGATGTACGAGGGCGACGCCTCCCGCAAGCGGACCCTCGTCGACCACGGGTTCCGGCTGCCGTCCGCCCTGGACAACCGGCCCCTGAAGTGGGAGGAGTTCCAGGAGCGGATCGGCCAGACCGTCTACCTCTCCGCCACCCCGGGCAACTACGAGCTCTCGCGCGGCGACGGCTTCGTCGAGCAGATCATCCGCCCGACCGGGCTGGTCGACCCGGAGATCGTGGTCAAGCCCACCGAGGGCCAGATCGACGACCTCGTCCACGAGATCCGCATCCGCACCGAACGCGACGAGCGGGTTCTCGTCACCACCCTCACCAAGAAGATGTCCGAGGACCTCACCGACTACTTCCTCGAACTCGGCATCCAGGTCAGGTACCTCCACAGCGACGTCGACACCCTGCGCCGCATCGAGCTGCTGCGCGAACTGCGGTCCGGCGAGTACGACGTGCTGGTCGGCATCAACCTCCTGCGGGAGGGCCTCGACCTGCCCGAGGTCTCGCTGGTCGCGATCCTCGATGCCGACAAGCAGGGGTTCCTGCGCTCCGCCACGTCGCTCATCCAGACCATCGGACGCGCGGCGCGCAACGTCTCCGGCCAGGTCCACATGTACGCCGACAAGGTCACGCCCGCGATGGCACGGGCCATCGACGAGACCAACCGGCGCCGCGAGAAGCAGATCGCCTACAACACCGAGCGCGGCATCGACCCGCAGCCGCTGCGCAAGAAGATCAACGACATCGTCGCCTCCATCGCCCGCGAGGAAGTCGACACCGAGCAGCTCCTCGGGACCGGCTACCGGCAGACCAAGGGGGCCAAGGCCCCGGTGCCGACGCTCGGCGGCAAGGCGAGCAAGGCGGGGGAGGCGAAGGCGGACGCCGGGAAGGCCCGCGCCAGGGGTGCCGTGACCAGCGACCGGCCCGCCGAGGAGCTCTCGGGGATCATCGAGGAGATGACCGAGCGGATGCGAGCCGCCGCCGCCGACCTCCAGTTCGAGGTCGCCGCACGCCTGCGTGACGAGGTGGGCGAGTTGAAGAAGGAGCTGCGGCAGATGAAGGAGGCGGGGATCGCCTGACACACGGGGTGTGTGCACCATGACGGCCCCGGTCGGCGTCCTGTGTTGCAAGAACGACACAGAACGCCCCGGATCGGTATCGGCCGCGGGTGTCATGCGTAGGGTCGGGGGAACCCGCAAACACGGACGGTTGCGGAGCACGACGCGGAGCGACGCGGAGAGGGGACAGCGCGTGACGGTCAACATGACCAAGGGTCAGGCGATCAGCCTGCAGAAGCAGGACGGGGGAACCCTGACCGCGGTGCGGATGGGGCTCGGCTGGCAGGCGGCACCGCGCCGCGGCTTCTTCGGATCGCGCACCCGCGAGATCGACCTGGACGCCTCGGCGGTCCTGTTCGCCGACAAGCAGCCGGTGGACGTGGTGTTCTTCCGGCACCTCGTCAGCGATGACGGCTCGGTCAAGCACACCGGCGACAACCTCGTCGGCGGCGCCGGATCGGGTGGCGACGACGAGGCGATCCTGGTGGACCTGGCGAGGGTGCCGGTCCACATCGACCAGATCGTCTTCACGGTGAACAGCTTCACCGGCCAGACGTTCCAGGAGGTACAGAACGCCTTCTGCCGCATCGTCGACGAGACCAACGGCCAGGAATTGGCCCGTTACACCCTCGACGGCGGCGGCCAGTACACCGCCCAGATCATGGCGAAGGTGCACCGTGCCGGTGCCGGCTGGCAGATGACCGCTCTCGGCAACCCCGCCAACGGCCGCACCTTCCAGGACCTGATGCCGGCGATCCTGCCGCACCTCTGACGGCCACCCGCCCGGACCCGTCCCGCCCGGCGCGGGACGAGTGCCGGCGGGACCGGACAGAACCTCGGGCCCGACGGCCCACGCGACTCCCGGAGGCTCCCGCCTCCGGGAGTCGCGCGTACCCCGGGACGCGGCCCCGGAGGAACGCACTCATCGCACGCTCACGCACCGACAGGGTCGGGCAGCAAGGGGACAAGGGCAGATGACGGCCGAACTCGTCCGGGGGCAGAACCATCCGCTGCCCTCGACCCGTCTGGAAGTCCGGGTGTCGGCGGGCTCGCCGGTCGTGGCCGGAGCCACCCTCGCCGACGAGCAGGGCACCGTACGGGGCGCCGCATGGGTCGCCCACCCCGGAGCACCCAGGCTGCCCGGCATCGAAGTGCCCCGACGGGCCGCCTCCGAGCACCGGCTCGACCTCGATCTCGACGCACTGCCCGGGGAGGTGCACCGCGTCACCGTGCTGCTGGCCCTTCCCCGGACACCCGGCGCCCCCACCGGCTTCGGCGCGGTGGCCGCGCCTTTCGTGTCCGTCACCGGACCCGAGGGCACCGGGATCGCCGGCTTCACCCTCACCGGGCTGGACACCGAGTCCGCCGTCGGCGCCCTGGAGTTCTACCGCCGCGCCGGCGCCTGGAAGGTGCGGGCCGTCGGTCAGGGCTACTCCTCCGGGCTCGCGGGCATGCTCTTTGACCATGGGCTGAGCGAGGCGGCGGAGCTGGCGGCCGCGATCCTCCTGGCGGCGGCCGGACCTCTCGTTCCGGCCCCGCAGGGACCCCCCGCGACCCTGGCCGGAGCTGTGGTGGCCGGCGCCGACGATGTGGCGGACGCGGCGGCGGTCCCGCCCGGCGGCCGGATCGACTACGCGCACCCGCGCCGCCGGACCGTCCCCGCCGCCCCGGCCCCGTCGACCGCCCCGCCCACGTCGACCGCCCCGTCCGCCCCGGCCCCGTCGACCGCGCCGGCCTTCCCGCCAGGCACGGCCGGCTCTCCTGTCACCCCTCCCGCGGCCCCGACCGGCCCCGCCGCGCCGGTGGCCGGGGACGCCGCCGGGCACTCCATGGACGAGCGGCTCTACAACCAGGTCTGGGGCATGTTCGAGGACCTGGCCCGGAGCGCCGCCGCCTACCGGGGCGCCGTCGGTTTCGCCCAGTCGCGGCTGGAGGAGGAACTCGACCGCCTCCTGTCCGACCCGCGCAACCGCATCGGCGGGGCGGGAGACACCGCGCGTGAGGCGGCACGGGCGAAACACGACGAGTTGGTCGCCCGTGCCCGGGAGGCGCTCGACCGGGACCTCGCGCAGCTGGTGGCCGAGTCCGAGGTGGTGGAGCCCGCGCTCCCCGCCCCCTGCGCCGGCTGGGACAAGCCCGTCTGGCACGCTCACCGGGCCGTGTCCGGGGAGCCCTGGGCCCTGCGGCTCGGCGAGGTACATCTGCCCGAACGTCCGGAGCTGCGCATTCCGCTGCTCGTGCGGCTCCCGCTGGAGCGCGGCCTGTGGATCGACTCGGGGCGGAGCGAATCGGGGGCGGACATGGTGCGGGACGGTGCGGAGCTGAAGCGCCTCGCACTGGAGAGCGCCGTCGCGCATGCCGTACGGCTGCTCGCCGCGTACCCGGCGGGAGAGATGTCGGTCCAGGTCGTCGACCCGGCGGGGGCCGGCGCCGCCGCCCTCGCGCCGCTGATCCGTGCCGGAGTGCTCGCCGGGCCGCCGGCATCGGGGGCCGCCGGGGTGGAGGCCGTCCTCGACCGGCTCACCCGACGCGTCGACCTGGTCCAGATGGCGGTCCGGGCCGGTGCCGCCGACGCGCTGCCGCCGGATCTCGACCCGGCCGGACAACTGCTCGTCGTCAACGACTTCCCGCACGGCTTCGACGACCGCGCGGTCACCCGGCTGCGCTACCTCGCCTACGAGGGCCCCTCGGTCGGAGTGCATCTGCTGCTGGTCGCGGACCAGGAGGACGCGTCCGCGTACGGGCCGGTCCTCGCACCGTTCTGGCGGGGGCTCCTCCGGCTCACCCCGCTCGCGGGCGACCACCTCGCCGACCCCTGGGTCCGTCACGTGTGGACGTACGAGCCTCCGAGCGTCCCGCAGGGCAGCCGGGTCCTGGAACAGGTGCTCGCCACCGTGGCCGAGGCACGACGGGCCCGCGGGCTCTGACGCCCTGCGGGGCCCGCGGGCGACGGATCGCCGCGGCTGCGGCTCGGGTCGCGCGCGGCCGGCGAGATGGTTCGGCGAGACGGGTCGGCGTCCGGGAAGGTGCGCCGCTAACGCAGTAGGGCCGCCGCGACCAGGGTCTTTTGATTCTCCTTTGCCATCCTCTTTACCTTTTCTTGGTTATACCTGTACCGTTTCTTGGACGGAGGGGAGTATTCCCACACGTGGCGTTCCCGTCAGTACGGACTGTGACCGGTCCCGGGGCGTCGGCCCGGCGTACATCCCGTACGCCCGGGTGGAAGAGACCTCCGGCAGCGACGACGCTGATCAGTAGCCGTAGCGAACTGCCGGAGGCGCAGTGGACGTTTCATGGACCCTCTGGGTGCTGACCATTCTCGGTCTGGCAGCCCTCATCGCCGTCGACTTCTTCATCGGGCGCAAGCCCCATGACGTGTCGACCAAGGAAGCCGGAATCTGGACGGTCGTCTGGATCACTCTGGCGGCACTCTTCGGCCTGGGCTTGCTGGTCTTCGGCAACAGCCAGGCCTCGGGCGAGTTCTTCGCCGGCTTCATCACCGAGAAATCACTGAGCGTCGACAACCTCTTCGTCTTCGTCCTGATCATGGCGAAGTTCTCGGTGCCCTCCCAGCTCCAGCAGCGGGTGCTGCTGGTCGGCGTGCTGATCGCCCTGGTGCTCCGGGCGATCTTCATCGCGGCCGGCGCGGCCGTCATCGCCAACTTCTCCTGGGTCTTCTACATCTTCGGCGCGTTCCTGATCTACACGGCATGGAAGCTGATCCAGGAGGCGCGGGCCGACGAGGACGAGGAGGAGTTCGAGGAGAACCGGCTGCTCAAGTCCATCGAGCACCGTTTCGGCGTCGCCGACCGGTACCACGGCACCAAGCTCTTCATCCGGAACAACGGCAAGCGCGTCATGACCCCGCTGATGGTCGTCATGCTCGCGATCGGCACCACCGACGTGCTCTTCGCCCTCGACTCCATCCCGGCGATCTTCGGCCTGACCCAGGACCCGTACATCGTCTTCACGGCCAACGCCTTCGCGCTGATGGGGCTGCGCCAGTTGTACTTCCTCATCGGCGGGCTGCTGAAGAAGCTGGTCCACCTCAGCTACGGACTCTCGGTGATCCTCGGCTTCATCGGCGTCAAGCTGGTGCTGCACGCGCTGCACGAGTCGGGTGTGCACGTCCCGGAGATCTCGATCCCGCTCTCGCTCTCCGTCATCTGCGGCGTCCTGGTGATCACCACCATCACCAGCCTGATCGCGGGCCGGAAGCAGGCGGCGGCCGGGGCCGCGTCCGAGCGGGAGTCCGGCTCCCCGGCCGACGCCACGGGCGACGCCGACGCCGAAGCCCGCAAGGGCAGCAGCAGCGTCGGCGGCTGAGCCCGGCGGGCTCGGCGGGCCCGGCCCTCCCGCGGAGTCCTCCCCGCCCGCGTGTCCCTGCCGGGGCGCGCGGGCGGGGAGCCCTTCCACGGAGGGGCGGGCGTGTGCCCTCAGTACGCCTCGGCCCGCACGCCGCCCTTCCAGAAGGAGAAGAACGTCGTGTCCTCTTCCGCGGCGCGCGCGAGGACCACCCTGGCCTCGGGGTCCATCTGCTCGCCCGTGCAGGAGGTGTACTGGTCGAATTCCGCGAGGACCTTCTTCACCTCGTCCTCGGTGGCGGCCTGGAGCGCCTTCACCTCCGCTCCCTCGGGCACCCACGACGACGAGGGGTGTCCCGGCCACTTGTCTTCCGGTGGCCGGGACACCCCTCGTCGTGGGTGCGGGGCGTACGCCGCGCGGTCACCAGCCCCGGGCGCGCCACTGGGGGAGCTGTCCGCGCTCGTCGCCGAGCGTGGTGTCGTGGCCGTGACCCGGGTAGACCCAGGTCTCGTCGGGGAGCTGGTCGAAGAGCTTGGTCTCCACGTCGTGGAGCAGGCTCGCGAAGGCCTCGGGGTCCTTGCGGGTGTTTCCGACGCCTCCGGGGAAGAGGCAGTCGCCGGTGAAGAGGTGCGGAGCCCCGTGCGGGTCGTCGTAGACCAGCGCGATGGAACCCGGGGTGTGGCCGACCAGGCGGCGGGCGGTCAGGGTGACCTCGCCGACCCGGATGGTGCCCTCGTCCTCCACCAGGACGTCGGTCGCGACGGGGATGCCCTCGGCGTCGTACCGTCCGGCGTACGTGACGGCGCCGGTGGCGGCGACCACCTCGGCCAGCGCCTGCCAGTGGTCACCGTGCTGGTGCGTGGTGACCACCGAGGCGATGCCGTCCTCACCGATGAGCCGCAGCAGGGTGTCCGCCTCGTTGGCGGCGTCGATGAGGAGCTGCTCGCCGGTGGCCCGGCAGCGCAGCAGGTAGGCGTTGTTGTTCATCGGGCCGACCGCGACCTTGGAGATCATCAGGCCGGTCAGCTCGTGCACGTCCGCGGGTCCGCCGACCCGCACCGCTCCGCTGTAGGTCATGGGCGGCAGCCTATAGCGGCGGCAGTACGGGGAGAGGGCCGCCCTCCACGGTCAGGGCCGAGCCGTCGCGGCGGCCCGAGAGCCAGCCCAGGAGTTCCGGAGCCGGGCCGCCGACACCGGTCACGGGGCCCTCCTTGCCGCCACCCGTGGTCCATACGCGGCCGTCGTCGGCCCGGATGCCGGTGGAGACCACCTGCGGGTGGTCTCCGAAGCGCCCCGCCAGGAAGTCGATCTCCCGGATCACGAATGCCTCCGGCAGGTCCTCCAGCTCGTACCCCGTACCGAGGTCCACGTGGTGCAGCTCGACCTCGGCCCAGCGCCGGAAGGGGAGGTGGAGGGCGGAGTCCGTCACGCCGGCCCGTAGTTCCACGGTGCGTGACCAGTCGGCGGTGACGGCGGCCTCGGCGAGGAACAGCTCGCCGCTCGTGCGCAGGTCCTCCAGGTGCTCGGCGAGCGAGCGGGGCGCTCCGGCCTCGATGTCTCGGTCGCGGATTTCGCCGTTCGCGTACATCGGGAGCCCTCGGAGAACATTTCGGAGCGCGTCGGCGTTACGTGACAGGTGGGCCAGAACATGGCCCCGGCTCCAACCGGGCAGACGGGACGGTTCGGAGACAGTGGATTTGTCCCATAGGGCGACTGCGGAAAGCAGACGCTCCGTAGCTTCGCGTACGGATTCCAGGTCGCGCACAGGATCGCTCATGGGACCGAGCGTAGCCCCGCCACCCGTTCGGGTGAAGGAGGCGACGACCGGCCGGAAATCGAATGTGCGTGCTATACGCTCGAAGTCGAAAGCTTTCCACACCGCTGTGGCGCCCCCCATAACCTGGACCGGGGGCTCAGTTCCCCGTTTCTCTCAAGAAAGGTGCGGACCGGCGTGGCCGACCGTCTCATCGTCCGTGGCGCGCGCGAGCACAACCTGAAGAACGTCTCGCTCGACCTGCCCCGTGACTCCCTCATCGTCTTCACCGGGCTCTCCGGGTCGGGTAAGTCCTCCCTCGCGTTCGACACGATCTTCGCCGAGGGGCAGCGGCGCTACGTCGAGTCGCTCTCCTCGTACGCCCGGCAGTTCCTCGGCCAGATGGACAAGCCGGACGTCGACTTCATCGAGGGCCTCTCGCCCGCCGTCTCCATCGACCAGAAGTCGACCTCGCGCAACCCGCGCTCGACGGTCGGCACCATCACGGAGGTCTACGACTACCTCCGCCTGCTCTTCGCCCGCATCGGCAAGCCGCACTGCCCCGAGTGCCGGCGGCCGATCTCCCGCCAGTCGCCGCAGGCCATCGTGGACAAGGTCCTCGGCCTGCCCGAGGGAAGCCGCTTCCAGGTGCTCTCCCCGCTGGTCCGCGAGCGCAAGGGCGAGTTCGTCGACCTCTTCGCCGACCTCCAGACCAAGGGGTACAGCCGTGCCCGGGTCGACGGCGCCACCATCCAGCTCTCCGAGCCCCCCACGCTGAAGAAGCAGGAGAAGCACACCATCGAGGTGGTCATCGACCGCCTCACGGTGAAGGACAGCGCCAAGCGCCGGCTGACCGACTCGGTGGAGACGGCCCTCGGACTCTCCGGCGGCATGGTCGTGCTCGACTTCGTGGACCTCCCCGAGGACGACCCCGAGCGTGAGCGGATGTTCTCCGAGCACCTCTACTGTCCGTACGACGACCTCTCCTTCGAGGAGCTGGAGCCCCGCTCCTTCTCCTTCAACTCGCCCTTCGGCGCCTGCCCCGACTGCACCGGCATCGGCACCCGCATGGAGGTCGACGCCGAGCTGGTCGTCCCGGACGAGGAGAAGTCGCTCGACGAGGGAGCCATCCACCCCTGGTCGCACGGCCACACCAAGGAGTACTTCGGCCGCCTCATCGGCGCACTCGCCGAGGCCCTCGGCTTCCGCACGGACATCCCGTGGGCCGGGCTTCCGCAGCGCGCCAAGAAGGCCCTGCTCTACGGCCACAAGATCAAGACCGAGGTGCGCTACCGCAACCGCTACGGCCGCGAGCGCGCCTACACCACGCCCTCCTTCGAGGGTGCGGTCCAGTTCGTGAAGCGGCGGCACTCCGAGGCCGAGAGCGACTCCAGCCGGGAGCGCTTCGAGGGGTACATGCGCGAGGTGCCCTGCCCGACCTGTGAGGGCACCCGCCTCAAGCCGATCGTCCTCGCGGTCACGGTGATGGAGAAGTCCATCGCCGAGGTCGCCGCGATGTCGATCAGCGACTGCGCGGAGTTCCTCGGCCGCCTCAAGCTCAACGCCCGGGACAAGAAGATCGCCGAGCGGGTCCTCAAGGAGGTCAACGAGCGGCTGAAGTTCCTCGTCGACGTGGGCCTCGACTACCTCTCGCTGAACCGCGCGGCCGGCACCCTGTCCGGTGGTGAGGCCCAGCGCATCCGCCTCGCCACCCAGATCGGCTCCGGCCTGGTCGGCGTGCTGTACGTGCTGGACGAGCCGTCCATCGGCCTGCACCAGCGCGACAACCACCGGCTGATCGAGACCCTCGTCAGGCTCCGCGACATGGGCAACACGCTCATCGTCGTGGAACACGACGAGGACACGATCAAGGTCGCGGACTGGGTCGTGGACATCGGCCCCGGAGCGGGGGAGCACGGCGGCAAGGTGGTCCACTCCGGATCGCTGAAGGAGCTGCTGGCCAACAAGCAGTCGATCACCGGCCAGTACCTCTCGGGCAAGCGGGAGATCACCGTCCCCGACGTCCGCCGCCCCGTGGACCCGAGCCGCCGGCTCACCGTGCACGGCGCCCGGGAGAACAACCTCCAGGACATCGACGTCTCCTTCCCCCTCGGCGTCCTCACGGCCGTCACCGGGGTCTCCGGCTCCGGCAAGTCCACCCTGGTCAACGACATCCTCTACACCCACCTGGCCCGGGAGCTCAACGGCGCCAAGTCGGTCCCCGGCCGGCACACCCGGGTGGACGGGGACGACCTCGTCGACAAGGTGGTCCACGTCGACCAGTCGCCCATCGGCCGGACCCCCCGGTCCAACCCGGCGACCTACACCGGAGTCTTCGACCACGTCCGCAGGCTCTTCGCGGAGACGATGGAGGCGAAGGTGCGCGGCTATCTGCCGGGCCGCTTCTCCTTCAACGTGAAGGGCGGGCGCTGCGAGAACTGCTCGGGCGACGGCACCATCAAGATCGAGATGAACTTCCTGCCCGACGTGTACGTGCCGTGCGAGGTCTGCCACGGAGCCCGGTACAACCGGGAGACCCTGGAGGTCCACTACAAGGGCAAGTCCATCGCCGAGGTGCTGGACATGCCGATCGAGGAAGGCCTGGAATTCTTCGAGGCCGTCCCGACCATCGCGCGGCACCTGCGCACCCTCAACGAGGTCGGCCTCGGATATGTCCGGCTCGGGCAGTCCGCGCCGACGCTCTCCGGCGGTGAGGCGCAGCGCGTGAAGCTGGCGAGCGAGCTCCAGAAGCGCTCCACGGGCCGCACGGTCTACGTCCTGGACGAGCCGACCACCGGTCTGCACTTCGAGGACATCAGCAAGTTGATCAAGGTCCTCTCCGGACTGGTCGACAAGGGCAACTCCGTCGTCGTCATCGAGCACAACCTCGATGTGATCAAGACGGCGGACTGGGTCATCGACATGGGCCCCGAGGGCGGCAACGGCGGTGGCCTGGTGGTCGCCGAAGGCACCCCGGAGGAGGTGGCGGCCGTGCCCGCCAGCCACACCGGGAAGTTCCTCCAGGACGTCCTGGACACCGACCGGATCAACGAGGCGGCCGTGCCCGCCGCGCGCAAGCCGGTGCGCAAGACCGCCGCCAGGAAGACGGTCGCCGCCAAGACCGCTCCCGCCCGGCGGACGGCCACCGCCGCCACGGCGAAGCAGCCGGCCAAGAAGGCGACCCGCGCCCGCAAGGCGTGACGCGCCCCGGCCCGGCCCGCCGGTGCGCCCCGCCTCCCGGGAATCCGGGGGAGGCACACCGGCGGGCCGGGCCCCGTGGCGTCCGGCCGCCGCCTGTCCGGCTCCCGTCCGGCCGCTCGTGCCGCGTTCCACCCGTGCCGCGACGCTGCTCGTACGGCGGCCCGTCCGGGCCCACCGGTCCGTGGACCGGACCCGGGCGCCGAGGCGCCGATCTCCGCCGGTATCGTCGGTTCTGTCGTAGCGCCCCGGCCGTGCGTCCGTCGCCTTCCCCGGCCCGTGACGCCCCGTACCACCGCACACCCCTCGTACCACCGACCTCCGTGGAGACCGCGATGTCCGGCTCGCCCGCCACCCGCCGCACCGTGCTGAAGGGCGCCGCGCTCGTCGGCACCGCCGGGCTGGGAGCGGCCGCCTGCTCGACCGACTCCAAGCTCGGGCACGCCGAGACCCCGACTCCGACCGCGCAGGTCGACCTCGGCGCGGCCGACGCCGTCCCGGTCGGCGGATCGAAGCTCTACAGCGAGCAGCGCCTGGTGGTGGCCTGCCCGTCGAAGGGCCGGTACAAGGCGTTCAGCGCCCAGTGCACCCACGCGGGCTGCCTGCTGTACAAGGTCGAGGACAACGAGGGCCACTGCCCCTGCCACGGCAGCGTCTTCGACACCACGACCGGCGAGGTCATCCACGGCCCGGCCACCGTGCCGCTGCCCGCCGTCCCGGTCAGCGCGGCCGACGGCCGGCTCACCGCGGGTCCCGGCGCCTGACCCCTGCCGGGCGCGGCCCGCCCGCCTCCCTCCCGTCAGGGCGGCGCGGGCCGGACGGCAACCTGGCTGTCACCGGCCGGAAGTAGGGTGTGAGACATGGCAGACCCCTCCAGCTACCGCCCCAAGCCGGGACAGATCCCCGACTCCCCGGGGGTCTACAAGTTCCGCGACGAGCACCGCCGGGTGATTTACGTCGGCAAGGCGAAGAACCTCCGCCAGCGCCTCGCCAACTACTTCCAGGACCTGGCCGGCCTCCACCCGCGCACCCGCACCATGGTGACCACGGCCGCCTCCGTGGAGTGGACGGTCGTCTCCACCGAGGTCGAGGCGTTGCAGCTGGAGTACTCCTGGATCAAGGAGTACGACCCCCGGTTCAACGTCAAGTACCGCGACGACAAGAGCTACCCCTACCTCGCGGTCACCCTCAACGAGGAGTTCCCCCGGGTCCAGGTCATGCGGGGCGCCAAGAAGAAGGGCGTGCGCTACTTCGGCCCGTACGGCCACGCCTGGGCGAT
Organism: Streptomyces sp. NBC_00247; assembly: GCF_036188265.1. Classification (NCBI taxonomy): domain Bacteria; kingdom Bacillati; phylum Actinomycetota; class Actinomycetes; order Kitasatosporales; family Streptomycetaceae; genus Streptomyces; species Streptomyces sp. NBC_00247. Next base: position 5,608,494 of record NZ_CP108093.1, read on the forward strand.
CCGCGAGACCGTCGACCTGATGCTCCGCGTCTTCCCCGTGCGTACCTGCTCCGCCGGTGTCCTCAAGAACGCCGCCCGCACCGGCCGCCCCTGCCTGCTCGGCTACATCGGCAAGTGTTCCGCCCCCTGCGTCGGCCGCGTCAGCCCCGAGGAACACCGTGAACTCGCCGAGGAGTTCTGCGACTTCATGGCAGGCCGCACCGGGGCCTACATGCGCCGCCTGGAGAAGGAGATGACGCTCGCCGCGGAGGACATGGAGTACGAGCGCGCCGCCCGGCTCCGGGACGACATCGGGGCACTCCGGCGGGCGATGGAGAAGAGCGCGGTCGTGCTCGCCGACGCCACCGACGCGGACCTCATCGCCGTCGCCGAGGACGAGCTGGAGGCGGCCGTCCAGATCTTCCACGTACGCGGCGGCCGGGTGCGCGGCCAGCGCGGCTGGGTCACCGACAAGGTCGAGGCGGTCGACACCTCCGGCCTGGTCGAGCACGCCCTCCAGCAGCTCTACGGGGAGGAGACCGGCGACTCCGTACCCAAGGAGGTCCTCGTCCCCGCGCTGCCCGAGGACCCCGACGCGGTCTCCGAGTGGCTCGCCCACCGCCGGGGCTCCCAGGTCAGCCTGCGCATCCCGCAGCGCGGCGACAAGAAGGACCTGATGGCCACGGTCCAGCGCAACGCCCAGCAGGCGCTCGGACTGCACAAGACCAAGCGTGCCTCCGATCTGACCACCCGCTCCCGGGCCCTGGAGGAGATCGCCGAGGCGCTCGGCCTCGACACCGCCCCGCTGCGCATCGAGTGCTACGACATCTCCCACCTCCAGGGCGACGACGTCGTCGCGTCGATGGTCGTCTTCGAGGACGGGCTCGCCCGCAAGAGCGAGTACCGCCGCTTCCAGATCAAGGGGTTCGAGGGCCAGGACGACGTCCGGTCGATGCACGAGGTGATCGGCCGCCGGTTCCGCCGCTACCTCCAGGAGAAGGAGCGCCTGGGGGAGTGGGAGGAACCTGCCCGGGCCGACGCCCCCGGAGTGGCCGCCCCGGGCACCGGCGCCCCCGCCACCGAGGCTCCCGCCACCGACGCCCCCGGCACCGGCCTTCCCGCCACCGACGCTCCCCGGGCCGACGCTCCCGGGGCGGGCGCCCCCGGGCTCGCCGCCTCCCCGACCGACGGGCCGCGCGAGGACGACACCCCCGACGACACCGAGCCCCGCGAGGACGACGGCCGCCCCAAGCGGTTCGCCTACCCGCCGCAACTCGTCGTGGTGGACGGCGGACAGCCGCAGGTGGCCGCCGCGAAGCGCGCCCTGGACGAGCTGGGCATCGACGACATCGCCGTCTGCGGCCTCGCCAAGCGCCTCGAAGAGGTCTGGCTCCCCGACGACGACGATCCCGTGGTGCTGCCCCGCTCCAGCGAGGGCCTCTACCTCCTCCAGCGCGTCCGTGACGAGGCCCACCGTTTCGCCATCACCTACCAGCGCGCCAAGCGCGCCAAGCGGGTCCGCAGCAGCCCCCTCGACGGCGTCCCCGGCCTCGGCGAGAGCCGGAAACTCGCGCTCCTCAAGCATTTCGGCTCCGTCAAGAAGCTGCGGCAGGCGACAATCGACGAGATCTGCGAGGTCCAGGGGATAGGCCGCAGGACCGCGGAGTCGGTGGCCGCGGCCCTCGCCACGGCCGCGCCGGCCGCGCCCGCCGTGAACACGGCCACAGGAGAGATCATCGACGAGAACGACGGGGGCACGCCATGACCGACCATGAGCACCGCCACGCAGAACCCACGCAACCGGACCCGGACCGAACAGACGGAGCAGACGTGAGCACGGGCACCACCAACGAGACGGGCGACGCCGTCCCGACGGCCATCCCCGAACTGGTGATCATCTCCGGGATGTCCGGCGCCGGCCGGTCCACCGCCGCGAAGTGTCTGGAGGACCTCGGCTGGTTCGTCGTCGACAACCTCCCGCCCGCCCTGATCCCGACCATGGTCGAGCTCGGCGCGCGCTCCCAGGGCAACGTGGCCCGGATCGCCGTGGTCGTGGACGTACGCGGACGCCGCTTCTTCGACAACCTCCGCGAGTCCCTGGCGGACCTGGACACCAAGCACGTCACCCGCCGGATCGTCTTCCTGGAGTCCTCGGACGACGCCCTGGTGCGGCGATTCGAGTCGGTCCGCCGCCCCCACCCCCTCCAGGGCGACGGCCGGATCGTCGACGGCATCGCGGCCGAGCGCGACCTGCTGCGCGAACTGCGCGGCGACGCCGACCTCGTCATCGACACCTCCAGCCTCAACGTCCACGAGCTGCGCGCCAAGATGGACGCCCAGTTCGCCGGCGACCAGGAGCCGGAGCTCCGCGCCACGGTGATGTCGTTCGGCTACAAGTACGGTCTGCCGGTCGACGCCGACCTCGTGGTGGACTGCCGCTTCCTGCCGAACCCGCACTGGGTGCCCGAGCTGCGCCCCTTCACCGGCCTGAACGAGGAGGTGTCCGCGTACGTCTTCGACCAGCCGGGCGCCAAGGAGTTCCTCAACCAGTACACCGAGCTGCTCCAGCTCGTCGCCGCCGGATACCGCCGCGAGGGCAAGCGCTACGTGACCATCGCGGTCGGCTGCACGGGCGGCAAGCACCGCTCCGTCGCGATGTCGGAGAAGCTCTCCGCCCGCCTCGCCGCCGAAGGCATCGAGACCGTCCTCGTCCACCGGGACATGGGGCGAGAGTGACCACCGTCAACCTGCGGCTGCGGAGACTGAGCAGGGCGGCCTCGCTCCGCTCGGGGCGCAGGCGCGGCGGCCCGCCGAAGGTCGTCGCCCTCGGCGGCGGCCACGGGCTGTCCGCCTCGCTCGCGGCCCTGCGCCGCATCACCGGTGACCTGACCGCCGTCGTCACCGTCGCCGACGACGGCGGTTCCAGCGGACGGCTCCGCGACGAGTTCGGGGTGCTCCCGCCCGGCGACCTCCGCAAGGCGCTGGCGGCCCTCTGCGGGGACGACGACTGGGGGCAGACCTGGGCCAGAGTCACCCAGCACCGCTTCGAGTCCCGGGGCGACCTGCACGGGCACGCGGTGGGCAACCTGCTGATCGTGGCGCTCTGGGAGCAGCTCGGCGACCACGTGCAGGCGCTCGACCTGGTCGGCACGCTGCTCGGCGCGCACGGCCGGGTGCTGCCCATGTCCGCCGTACCGCTGGAGCTCCAAGCGCAGGTCAGGGGGCACGAGCCGGAGCGACCCGAGGCGATCGTGACCGTACGCGGCCAGGCGACCGTGGCCCTCACCCCGGGCGAGGTGCAGTCCGTGCAGGTGGTCCCGCACGCCCCGCCCGCCGTCCCGGAAGCGGTCGAGGCCGTTCTGGACGCGGACTGGGTGGTGCTCGGGCCGGGCTCCTGGTTCTCCTCGGTCATCCCCCACCTGCTGGTACCGGATCTGCTCGACGCGCTGGTCGCGACGAAGGCCCGGAAGGTGCTTTCGCTGAACCTCGCGCCGCAACCCGGTGAAACAGATGGCTTCTCCCCGCAGCGTCATTTGGAGGTTTTGGGGCGACACGCACCTAAACTCGCCTTGGACGTGGTGTTGGCCGATGAGGCCGCCGTGCCTGACCGCGAGTCCCTCGCCGATGCCGCGAAGCGGCTCGGTGCCGCGGTGGAGCTGGCGCCGGTGGCCTCGCCAGACGGCGTTCCGATTCATGATCCGGAGCTGCTGGCCGCCGCGTACGACCGTATTTTTCGGATGCATGGAAGGATCGGCCCATGGCGATGACGCCAGCGGTGAAGGACGAAATCTCTCGGCTTCCCGTCACCCGGACCTGCTGCCGGAAGGCGGAGGTCTCCGCGATCCTCCGGTTCGCGGGCGGGCTGCACCTGGTGAGCGGCCGGATCGTGATCGAGGCGGAGCTGGACACGGCGATGGCGGCCCGCCGGCTCAAGCGCGACATCCTGGAGATCTTCGGGCATGCCTCGGAGCTGATCGTGATGGCCCCCGGCGGGCTGCGCCGCGGTTCCCGGTACGTCGTACGCGTCGTGGCGGGCGGCGACCAGCTGGCCCGCCAGACCGGTCTCGTGGACGGCCGCGGCCGTCCCATCCGCGGGCTGCCCCCGCAGGTGGTCTCGGGGGCCACCTGCGACGCCGAGGCGGCCTGGCGCGGGGCCTTCCTGGCACACGGCTCGCTCACCGAGCCGGGCAGGTCCTCCTCGCTGGAGGTCACCTGCCCCGGTCCCGAGGCGGCGCTCGCGCTGGTCGGGGCGGCGCGCAGGCTCTCCATCGCCGCCAAGGCCCGCGAGGTCCGGGGCGTCGACCGCGTGGTGGTCCGCGACGGCGACGCGATCGGCGCCCTGCTGACCCGCCTCGGCGCCCACGAGTCCGTGCTGGCCTGGGAGGAGCGCCGGATGCGGCGCGAGGTGCGGGCCACCGCCAACCGGCTCGCCAACTTCGACGACGCCAACCTGCGCCGATCCGCCCGTGCCGCCGTGGCCGCCGGTGCCCGCGTGGGCCGCGCCCTGGAGATCCTGGGCGAGGAGGTCCCCGAGCACCTCGCCGCCGCCGGACGGCTGCGCATGGAGCACAAGCAGGCGTCGCTGGAGGAACTGGGCGCGCTCGCCGATCCGCCGCTGACCAAGGACGCCGTCGCCGGGCGTATCCGCCGGCTGCTGGCGATGGCCGACAAGCGCGCACAGGATCTCGGCATCCCGGGTACGGAGTCCACCCTCAGCGAGGAGATGGCGGAAGGCCTGGTCGGCTGAGGCCGGTCCACCCCCGCTCCACTCCGGCCCGCCCTCCGGTCCACTCCGGGCCGCACCGTCGTATACGACCGTCGCCGGCGTTCCCTTCGCGGGGACGCCGGCGACGGCTTTTCCGCCGTACGGAGAAGACGCCCGCGGCGGAGCGCGGGGGCGTCGGCCGGGAGGCCGGACGCCGGTCCGCGGCCCCGCCCGTCACCACGCGGCGTCGCCTGTCAGACCCCGATCGTCCGTGTGTGTACGGGCGTTGGGCACATGTCCGATCGTCGCAGGACAGAGCCCGTTTTCCGGCCCGAAGGGTGACCGGTGGGCCCCCGGCGGGCCGGAGCCATGTGTTCCTACTGGTCAGTAGGTCGTATCGGTGCGCGTACGAGGCCTCTCGATGTCACCCGCGGGCCACATGAGAGGTAGGGTCGGGAGCGGTCGGGGACATCCCATACAACTCGCCGGCGTCGAAACCCGGCGTACCTAACGAGGAGATCGGTTCGTGACGATCCGCGTAGGCATCAACGGCTTTGGCCGCATCGGTCGTAACTACTTCCGCGCGCTGCTGGAGCAGGGTGCGGACATCGAGATCGTGGCTGTCAACGACCTGGGTGACACTGCGACCACGGCTCACCTGCTGAAGTACGACACCATTCTGGGTCGTCTCAAGGCCGAGGTCAGCCACACCGCCGACACCATCACCGTCGACGGCCACACCATCAAGGTGCTCTCCGAGCGCAACCCGGCCGACATCCCCTGGGGTGAGCTGGGTGTCGACATCGTCATCGAGTCGACCGGCATCTTCACCAAGAAGGCCGACGCCGCGAAGCACATCGCCGGTGGCGCCAAGAAGGTCCTCATCTCGGCTCCGGCCAAGGACGAGGACATCACGATCGTGATGGGCGTCAACCACGACAAGTACGACGCGGCCAACCACCACGTCATCTCCAACGCCTCCTGCACCACCAACTGTGTGGCGCCGATGGCCAAGGTTCTCGACGAGAACTTCGGCATCGTCAAGGGCCTGATGACGACGGTCCACGCGTACACGAACGACCAGCGGATCCTGGACTTCCCGCACTCGGACCTGCGCCGCGCCCGCGCCGCCGCCGAGAACATCATCCCGACCACGACCGGTGCCGCCAAGGCCACCGCCCTGGTCCTGCCCCAGCTCAAGGGCAAGCTCGACGGCATCGCGATGCGCGTCCCGGTCCCGACCGGCTCCGCCACCGACCTGGTCGTCGAGCTGCAGCGCGAGGTCACCAAGGACGAGGTCAACGCCGCGTTCAAGAAGGCCGCCGACGACGGCGACCTGAAGGGCTACCTGACCTACACCGAGGACCCGATCGTCTCCTCGGACATCGTCAGCGACCCGTCCTCCTGCACCTTCGACTCCTCCCTGACGATGGTTCAGGAAGGCAAGACGGTGAAGATCCTCGGCTGGTACGACAACGAGTGGGGCTACTCCAACCGCCTCGTCGACCTGACCGTCTTCGTCGGCGGCCAGCTCTGATCCTCGGATCGGCAGGCATCTCGATGTAGTGAGGGGCTCGGACGGCGCGATGAAGCGCCGTCCGGGCCTTCTCGCGTGCTCATCCGTCCTTTCCAAGGAGTCCTGGAACAGATGAAGACGATCGACGAACTTCTCGCCGAAGGGGTCGCCGGCAAGCGGGTATTCGTCCGCGCCGACCTCAACGTGCCGCTCGACGGCACCACCATCACCGACGACGGCCGCATCCGCGCCGTCCAGCCGACCGTCGCCAAGCTCGCCGAGGCCGGTGCGCGGGTCATCGTCGCCTCGCACCTCGGTCGCCCGAAGGGCGCCCCGGACCCGGCGTTCTCGCTGGCTCCCGCCGCCGCCCGGCTCGGTGAACTGCTCGGCACCGAGGTCGCGTTCGCCACCGACACCGTCGGCGAGTCCGCCACGGCCACGGTCGCCGCCCTCACCGACGGCCAGGTCGCCGTCGTCGAGAACCTCCGCTTCAACGCCGGTGAGACGTCCAAGGACGACGCCGAGCGCGGTGCCTTCGCCGACCAGCTCGCCGCCCTCGCCGACGTGTACGTGGGCGACGGCTTCGGTGCGGTGCACCGCAAGCACGCCTCGGTCTTCGACCTCCCGGCCCGGCTGCCGCACTTCGCCGGTTTCCTCATCGCCACCGAGGTCGGCGTCCTCAAGAAGCTCACCAGCGACGTCAAGCGCCCCTACGCCGTCGTCCTCGGCGGGGCCAAGGTCTCCGACAAGCTCGGCGTCATCGACCACCTGCTGGAGAAGGCCGACCGCATCCTGATCGGCGGCGGCATGGCGTACACCTTCCTCAAGGCCCAGGGCCACGAGGTCGGCATCTCGCTGCTCCAGGAGGACCAGGTCCCCGCGGTGCAGGAGTACCTCAAGCGCGCCGACGAGCGTGGTGTGGAGTTCGTGCTCCCCGTCGACGTCCTCGTCTCGACCGAATTCCCGGACCTGAAGACCAAGGCCCCGGCCAACCCCACCGTCGTCGCCCACGACGCCATCCCGGCCGACCAGGAGGGCCTGGACATCGGCCCCGAGACGCGCAAGCTGTACGCGGCGAAGCTCGCCGACGCGGCCACCGTCTTCTGGAACGGCCCGATGGGCGTCTTCGAGCACCCCGACTACGCCGAGGGCACCCGCGCGGTCGCCCAGGCGCTGGTCGACTCCTCGGCCTTCAGCGTCGTCGGGGGCGGCGACTCCGCCGCCGCCGTGCGCATCCTTGGCTTCGACGAGAACGCCTTCGGCCACATCTCAACCGGTGGCGGCGCCAGCCTCGAATACCTTGAGGGCAAGACCCTCCCCGGCCTCGCCGCATTGGAGAACTGAGCCAGATGAGCACCCGCACCCCGCTGATGGCGGGCAACTGGAAGATGAACCTCAACCACCTTGAGGCCATCGCCCACACCCAGAAGCTCGCCTTCGCGCTGACCGACAAGGACTACGACGCGGTCGAGGTCGCCGTCCTGCCGCCCTTCACCGATCTGCGCTCCGTGCAGACCCTGGTGGACGGCGACAAGCTGAAGATCAAGTACGGCGCCCAGGACATCTCGGCGCAGGACTCCGGTGCGTACACCGGCGAGATCTCCGGTTCCATGCTCGCCAAGCTGAAGTGCGCGTACGTGGCCGTCGGCCACAGCGAGCGCCGCCAGTACCACGGTGAGAACGACGAGATCTGCAACGCCAAGGTGAAGGCCGCCTACCGGCACGGGCTGACCCCGATCCTCTGCGTCGGCGAGGGCCTGGACATCCGCAAGGCCGGTGACCAGGTCTCCTACACCCTCGCGCAGCTCGACGGCGCCCTCGCGGACATCCCGGCCGAGCAGGCCGAGTCGATCGTGATCGCGTACGAGCCGGTCTGGGCCATCGGGACCGGCGAGGTCGCCACCCCCGAGGACGCCCAGGAGGTCTGCGGAGCCATCCGCCGCCGGCTGGCCGAGCTGTACTCGCAGGAGCTGGCCGACGCGGTCCGCATCCAGTACGGCGGTTCCGTGAAGTCCGGGAACGTCGCCGCGATCATGGCGCAGCCCGACGTCGACGGCGCCCTCGTCGGCGGTGCGGCGCTGGACGCCGACGAGTTCGTCAAGATCGTCCGCTTCCGCGACCAGTGAGTATGCGCTAGCGCCGATCCGTCGTACCCTTGCGGGGGCCGGGGTGGGTTCCACCCTCGGCCCCCGTTGTGCGTGAACGAATTTTCGTAGAAGCAGATTTCGTAGAAGCAGTCCAGGAATTTCCGGAAAGTAGGGACCAGCCGTGATTTTGGCGTTCGAGATCGCCCTGATCGTCTTCAGCCTGCTGCTGATGCTGCTGGTGCTGATGCACAAGGGCAAGGGCGGCGGCCTCTCCGACATGTTCGGTGGCGGTATGCAGTCCTCGGTCGGCGGTTCCTCGGTGGCCGAGCGCAACCTCGACCGCATCACCGTGGTCGTCGGCCTGTGCTGGTTCGCGAGCATCGTGGCGCTCGGCCTGCTCATCAAGCTGGACAGCTGACGCATCGTCCGCGATTGCCGGTGACCGTGTAACTCCAATCACTGGACGCGCGTTGGGCCTTACGTAGACTGGGGCATCTTCGAGCACCATCACGCAGGGAGTTACGACCGTGGCAAGTGGCAACGCGATCCGGGGAAGCCGGGTCGGAGCGGGGCCGATGGGGGAGGCCGAGCGGGGCGAGTCCGCGCCGCGCCTCCGCATCTCCTTCTGGTGCTCGAACGGGCACGAGACGCAGCCGAGCTTCGCCCATGACGCGCAGGTACCGGAGACCTGGGACTGCCCCCGATGCGGCTTCCCGGCAGGTCAGGACAAGGACAGCCCGCCCGACCCGCCGCGCACGGAACCGTACAAGACGCATCTCGCGTACGTGCGCGAGCGGCGCAGTGACGCGGACGGCGAGGCCATTCTCGCCGAGGCGCTCGCCAAGCTCCGCGGCGAGATCTGAGAACACCCGCCCGGCTCCCGCGAGAGCCGCCGCTATTCCGCACCGCCCCGTTCACCGGCCGGACACCCCCTGGGTGCCGGCCGGACCGCTTTTCGCTGCCCGCGAAGCCCCGATGTCCGTAGGGGGCCATGCCCGCGCGGCACCCGCGACCAGGATCAATTAGGTTGGGGGTGCAGCGGGGAGCAGGTACGAGAAGAATGGGCTGATACCCGGGATGAACGCACAAAGCCGAACCAAGCTCAACCGGACGCCCGAGTGGGCGGCCCTCGGCAAGCACCGCGAGGAACTGGGCGGGACCCACCTGCGGGAGCTGTTCGCCGAGAACGCGGACCGCGGCGCCGCCTACACCCTCCGGGTGGGCGACCTGCACATCGACTACTCCAAGCAGCTGGTGACCGACGAGACGCTGCGTCTGCTGCGTGACCTCGCCGCCGCCACCGGGGTCGCCGAGTTGCGGGACGCCATGTTCCGCGGCGAGCGGATCAACACCACCGAGGACCGTGCGGTCCTGCACACCGCGCTCCGCGCCCCGCGCGGCGCCGTGGTCGAGGTCGACGGCGAGAACGTCGTACCCGCCGTGCACGCGGTACTGGACAAGATGGCCGGCTTCGCCGACCGGGTCCGCTCGGGCGAGTGGACCGGCCACACCGGCCGCCCCATCAAGAACATCGTCAACATCGGCATCGGCGGCTCCGACCTCGGCCCCGCCATGGCGTACGAGGTGCTGCGCTCCTTCACGGACCGCTCCCTCACCCTCCGTTTCGTCTCCAACGTCGACGGCGCCGACCTCCACGAGGCGGTCCGCGACCTGGACGCCGCCGAGACGCTCTTCATCATCGCCTCGAAGACGTTCACCACCATCGAGACGATCACCAACGCGACCTCCGCCCGCGACTGGCTCCTCACCGAGCTGAAGTCCGGTCAGGACGCCGTCGCCAAGCACTTCGTGGCGCTGTCGACCAACGCCGAGAAGGTGTCGGACTTCGGCATCGACACGGCCAACATGTTCGAGTTCTGGGACTGGGTCGGCGGTCGCTACTCCTACGACTCCGCCATCGGCCTCTCGCTGATGATCGCCATCGGCCCGGACCGGTTCCGCGAGATGCTCGACGGCTTCCACCTCGTCGACGAGCACTTCCGCACCGCCCCCGCCGAGGAGAACGTCCCTCTGCTGCTCGGCCTGCTGGGCGTCTGGTACGGCCAGTTCTTCGACGCGCAGGCGCACGCGGTGCTGCCCTACAGCCACTACCTCTCCAAGTTCACGGCCTACTTGCAGCAGCTGGACATGGAGTCCAACGGCAAGTCCGTGGACCGGGACGGCAATCCCGTGGAGTGGCAGACCGGTCCGGTCGTCTGGGGCACCCCGGGCACCAACGGCCAGCACGCGTACTACCAGTTGATCCACCAGGGCACCAAGGTCATCCCCGCCGACTTCATCGGCTTCGCCGCCCCGGTCGGCGACCTGCTGCCCGGACTCATCGCGCAGCACGACCTGCTGATGGCCAACTTCTTCGCGCAGACCCAGGCCCTCGCCTTCGGCAAGACGCCCGAAGAGGTCCGCGCCGAGGGCGTGCCCGAGGAACTGGTCCCGCACAAGACGTTCCAGGGCAACCACCCCACCACGACGATCCTCGCCGAGAAGCTCACCCCCTCGGTCCTCGGACAGCTCGTCGCGCTGTACGAGCACAAGGTGTTCGTCCAGGGCGCGATCTGGAACATCGACTCCTTCGACCAGTGGGGCGTCGAGCTCGGAAAGGTCCTCGCCAAGAAGATCGAACCGGTCCTCACCGAGGGCACCGGCGGCGAGCAGCTGGACAGCTCCACGGCCGCTCTCGTGGCCACCTACCGGTCGCTGCGCGGTCGCTGAGCCGGTGACCGAGGGGGAGCGGACGCCGCGCCTGAGACCTCCGGCGCACTCGCTCGACCGGCGTGCCGTCGGCTGGTGGCGCGCCCAGTGGCTGCTGCTGACGGCGGCGCCGCTGGCCGCGCTCGGCGTCCTCGCCACTCTCATCGCCCCGGCCCGGCCGTGGCTGCTGCTCTCCGCGGCGGTCACGGCCGGGCTCGGTGCCTGCTGCGCCGCCGTACTGCCCCGCTGGTGGTTCCGTACCCACCGCTGGGAGGTCACCGAGGACGCCGTCTACGTCCGCACCGGACTCTTCCTCCAGGAGTGGCGGATCGCGCCTATGTCGCGCATCCAGACCGTCGACACGGTCCGGGGACCGCTGGAACAGCTCTTCGGACTCGCCACCCTCACCGTCACCACCGCCTCGGCCAAGGGAGCGGTTCGGATCGCGGGGCTCGGGCACGAACCCGCCGCCGCGCTCGCCGAACGGCTGACCCGGATCACCCGGGACACCTCCGGCGACGCCACGTGAACACCGTGACCCCTTCGGACACCCCCGGCAGCGACGACGGCTGGCGCCGCCTCGACCCCCGTACCGCCCTGATCACCGCGGTACTCACGGCCGGGGTGGTGGTGGGCACCGCCGTCCCGATGGCCATGGGGTTCCTCGGCCACTTCGGCGCCGCCCGGGCCGGGCTCTGGACAGCCGCCGGGGCCGTCCTGCTGACCGGCTGCGCCGTCCTCGTGGACCACGTCCGCTGGCGCCGCACCCGCTACCGGATCGGCGTCGCACACGTCGACCTCCACTCCGGGCTGCTGCTCGTACGACGCCGCTCGCTCGCCCTCGACCGCGTCCGCACCGTCGACCTCACCGCCCGCCCATTGCTGCGGGTCCTCGGCCTGGTCACCGTACGGATCGGCACCGGCGAGCACCGGGACGGCGAATCGACCCTGCGACTCGACCCCGTCACCCGGGCCGAGGGCGAACGGCTGCGCCGGCTGCTGCTGGCGCGGGACGCGGACGGGGCCGTCGGTGAACGCCACGGAGAGCTGGCCGTCCTCGACCCCCGCTGGATCCGCTATGCCCCGGTCTCCTTCGTGGCCCCGATGCTCGGCGGCGCCGCGGCCGGCGGGGTGATGCAGGTGAGCGAGTGGGCCGGCGCGCAGGGCGACGTCGTCCACTGGACCGTCGAACTCTTCCGCGCCCTCCCGTTGTTCTGGACACTCGCCGTTCTCGTCGCGGCGGCCCTCCTCACCGGGGCGGCCGGAGCCCTCGGGCTCTGGACCGAGATGTGGTGGAACTACCGCCTGGAGCGCGAACCCGGCGGCACCCTGCGGGTCCGCCGCGGCCTGCTGACCTCGCGCTCCACCACCGTCGAGGAGGCCCGGCTGCGCGGCGCCGAGCTGGTGGAGCCCCTGGGCGTCCGGCTGTTCGGCGCCGCCCGGGTGGACGCGATCACCACCGGGCTGGCCGACGACGAGGAGGCCAAGGAGGCGAGCCACAGCACCCTGCTGCCCGCCGTGCCCCGGCCGGAGGCGGAGCGGATCGTGGCGGCCGTGCTCCGCGAGGAGTCCGCCCCGACCGCCGCGCCGCTGACCGGACACCCGCGCGCCGCCCTGGGCCGCCGGCTGCGGCGCGCCCTCGCGGTGGCACTGACCCCGGTGGCGCTCCTGGCGGTGCTCGGGACCGTGACCACGCCGGTCCTGCTGTGGACCGCGCTGGGCTGCGCGGCGGTGGGCGTACCGGTCGCGGTGGCGCTCGCCCGTGACGCGTACCGGAGCCTCGGCCACGTCCTCACCGGCCGCCACCTGGTCACCCGCTCCGGCACCGTACGGCGCTCGACCGCCGCCCTGGAGCGGTCCGGGGTGATCGGCTGGACGATTCGGCAGTCGTACTTCCAGCGGCGGGCGGGCCTGGCGGACATCACGGCCACCACGGCCGCCGGAACGGGCGCCTACGCGGTGTACGACACCGGCGCGGGCGAGGGGCTCGCCTTCGCCGCCGAGGCCGTACCGGGGCTGCTGGCGCCGTTCCTGGAGTGGGACGAGGGCGACCGCCCGGGCCGGGACTCCGCGCCGGTGCCCCGTCCGGACCACCGGGTCGGACCGTCGGAGCACACGGACCCCGCTGGCTGACGGGCCCGGCGGAGCCGGGTGGATCACCCGTTCCGGACCCGGTTCGCCGCCCTGCCCGGTACCCTCGCGACCGCCGAGGCCACCGGGCCCGGCACCAGGGTTCGGCCGACCACGGCATCGTGAGGACACGGTGTGTCGGCGTACGGAGCGGAGAACACCATGCCCCGATGGTTCGTCGTAGAGATCAGCGGCGAGACGCCACTCTTCCAGCAGGGGGTCGAGCGTGAGATCGAGGGGACCGAGGAGGAAGCCCTGGCCGGCCTGAGGGACGTCGTCGACAACTTCGCGAAGGCGCGTACCGAATCGGGCCGACGACGTCAGCGCAGGCAGGTCAGCCGCATATCCGAGCGGAGCTACTTCGTGCGCGTGCACAACCGGAAGGTCGAGCAGGCCCACTTCACCCTCGCCGAAGTCGTCGCCGACACGCACGACGACGCCCTTCCGGACACGGTGAGCGGCGGGCCCGGGGCGGTGCCGGTCCCGGGCCCGTGAGGTCCCGGGTGCGTCCGGGGCGGCGTGGCCTCAGCCGTGCGTCGTGTCGATGACGCAGAAGCGGTTGCCCTCGGTGTCGGCGAGCACCACGAAATCCGGGTCCGGCGGGTAGTGCGGCCAGTCCACCCGGGAGGCGCCGAGGCCGAGCAGGCGGGCCACCTCGCCCTCCTGGTCCTCGGTGTAGACGTCGAGGTGGACGCGCGGCACCTCCTGGACGGGGCTGTCGGGGCCGCTCCGGCCGAGGGAGAGGCCGACGCCGTGGCCCTCGGCCGGGACCAGGACCACCCAGTCGTCCTCGGCGGGCTCGCGCTCCACGTAGGCGAGCGCGGCCTTCCAGAACGCCGCGGCCCGACCTACGTCGGACGCCCCCATCACCACGGTGCCGATGCGTGACGTCGTCATGCGGAGAAGCCTGCCATGCCGAGGTGGGGGAGAAGGCCCCTTACCCTGCTCCGTGTTCGAGGGGTGTCATCGACGTCCCGGCGGACGCGACGGGCATCGGCCGGTCCCTGCACGCCGTGATGAGCGACTTCGGCGGCTACTTCGTCACCGCGCGGGTCGAGAACGACGATGGCTCCCCCGGCGAGGAGGGCCTGACCGAGGAGCACGCGACGTGGCTCGACGGCGTCTGCGAGGCGACGGGCCGCATCTTCGTCCCGGTCGACCTGCTCCGTGAGCCGTACGAAGGCCCGTCGGTCCTGTCGGCGGCCGGGGACGGCGCTGGCCGCGACGCTCGTGGCCGCAGGTGAGGCAGAAGAAGAGCAGGGGGACGAGGACTTGGGAAAGTCGAGTTGGCACGACCGCTACTTCGACCACATGTGAGACGGCCGGGAGGGTCCGTCCCTCGCTCACGCCTCTCCCGGGTGGGCGAGCGACGGCCGGAGGCCCGGCCCCCGCTCGTGACGAGCGGGAACCGGGCCTCCCCGTACAGCCGGTGACGACCTCTCAGGAAGAGGCCGGCGGGTAGAGATCGCGGGGCAGCCGCGAGGCCGCCGCCGCGTCGAGCAGCCAGAGCGTCCGGGCACGGCCGTACGCGCCCGCCGCCGGAGCCTGGATCTCCCCGGCGCCGGACAGGGCGATGGCCGCGGCCTCCGCCTTGTCCTCGCCCGCCGCGAGCAGCCACACCTCGCGCGCCGCCCGGATGGCCGGGAGCGTGAGGGTGACCCGGGTGGGCGGCGGCTTGGGGGCGCCGTGCACACCGACGACGGTGCGCTCGGTCTCCCGTACCGCGGGCAGCTCCGGGAAGAGCGAGGCGACATGGGTGTCCGGTCCGACGCCCAGCATCAGCACGTCGAACGTCGGGACCGGCCCGTGGTCCTCCGGGCGTGCGGCTGCGGCGAGTTCGGCGGCGTAACCCGCGGCGGCCGCGTCCACGTCGTTCCCGAACGGACCGTTCGACGCCGGCATCGGGTGCACCCGTGCCGGGTCCAGGGCGACCGCGTCCAGCAGGGCCTCACGGGCCTGCGTGACGTTGCGCTCCGGGTCGCCGTCCGGCTCGAACCGCTCGTCGCCCCACCACAGGTCGAGCCGCGACCAGTCGATCGCGTCCCGGGCGGGCGCGGCGGCGAGCGCGGCCAGCAGGCCGTTGCCGTTGCGCCCGCCGGTCAGCACCACCGAGGCGTATCCGCGAGCGGCCTGGGCGTCCACGATCTTCGTGATCAGCCGGGCCGCCGCGGCTTGCGCCATCAGCTCCTTGTCGCGGTGCACGACCAGTTGAGGGGCACTCACTTGGACTCCGCCTTCTTGGCCGGAGCGGCCTTCTTCGCGGGGGCGGCCTTCGGCTTCCCCGCCGCCGGAGCCTCGCTCCCGGCAGCATCCGCCGCGGGAGCGGCGGGGGTGGCCGCCGCGACCTCGCCGGCACCGCTCAGGTTCTCGACACCGAACTTCACCGTCGTCGCGTAGGTGTTGTCCGGGTCGAGGCGCCGCAGCTCCTCCGCCAGCAGCTCGGCGGTGTCACGCCGCTTGAGCGCCACGCCGCGGTCGGGCTGACCGGTCATCGAGAGGGTGGCCAGTGAGCCGTCCGCACGGTCGAGAACGATCGGGCCGTTCTTCGTCTCCATGCGGACCGCGGTCAGACCGGGGCCCTGGGAGGGCGTACGCCCCACCGGGACGCCGAGCCGGTCCGCCAGCCACATCGCGAGCAGCTCGCAGCTCGGGTTGTCCGCCTCGCCCTCGACGGTCGCCGAGACGACCTCGGCGGGCTGCTGGTCCAGGGCGGCGGCCAGCATCGAACGCCACGGCGTGATGCGGGTCCACGCCAGGTCCGTGTCGCCGGGCTCGTACGTCGCCGCGCGGACGGCCAGCCCGTCGAGCGGGTGCTCGGCGGAGCCGGTGTCCGTGATGCGGCGCTGGGCGAGCGCGCCGAGCGGGTCCTTCGCCGGGTCGGCCGGGGCGTCCTCGGCCCACCACACCACGACCGGGGCGTCCGGCAGCAGCAGCGGCAGGACCACCGACTGGGCGTGGTTGGCGAGTTCGCCGTGGAGACGCAGGACGACCGTCTCACCGGTGCCCGAGTCGGAACCGACCCGGATCTCGGCGTCGAGACGCGCGTCGCGACGGCTGCGCGGCGAGCGGCTGACCCGCTTGATCACCGCGATGATCCGCGAGGGGTGCTCGCGGGAGGAGTCGCTCGCCGCCTTGAGGGCGTCGTAGGCGTTCTCCTCGTCCGTGACGACGACCAGCGTGAGCACCATGCCGATGGCCGGGGTGCCGATGGCACGGCGAGCCGAGATCAGCGCGTTGTTGATCTTGCTGGACGTGGTTTCCGTGAGATCGATCTTCATGGCCGGCGCCAGCTCCGTCCGTCGCGTGCGAGCATCTCGTCCGCCTCGGCCGGACCCCAGGTGCCGGCCGGGTACTGCGCGGGCTTGCCGTGCTTGTCCCAGTACTCCTCGATCGGGTCGAGGATGTTCCAGGAGAGCTCGACCTCCTGGTGGCGGGGGAAGAGGTTGGCGTCACCGAGCAGCACATCGAGGATGAGCCGCTCGTACGCCTCCGGGCTGGACTCGGTGAAGGACTCGCCGTAGGCGAAGTCCATCGTGACGTCCCGGACCTCCATGGAGGTTCCCGGCACCTTCGAGCCGAACCGCACGGTGACACCCTCGTCCGGCTGGACGCGGATGACCAGGGCGTTGCCGCCCAGCTCCTCCGTCGCGCCGGACTCGAAGGGGAGGTACGGAGCGCGCTTGAAGACGACCGCGATCTCCGTGACGCGGCGGCCGAGGCGCTTACCGGTGCGGAGGTAGAACGGGACGCCCGCCCAGCGGCGGTTGTTGACCGTCAGCTTGATCGCCGCGAAGGTGTCGGTCGTCGACTTGGGGTCGATGCCGTCCTCTTCGAGGTAGCCGAGGACTTCCTCGCCGCCCTGCCAGGCGTGGCTGTACTGGCCGCGCACGGTGTGCTTGCCCAGGTCCTCGGGCAGCTCGACGGCGGTGAGCACCTTGAGCTTCTCCGCGACCAGCGCCTTCGGGTGGAAGGAGCCGGGCTCCTCCATCGCGGTGAGGGCCAGCAGCTGGAGCAGGTGGTTCTGGATGACGTCACGGGCAGCGCCGATGCCGTCGTAGTAACCGGCCCGGCCACCGATGCCGATGTCCTCGGCCATCGTGATCTGGATGTGGTCGACGTACGACCGGTTCCAGATCGGCTCGAACATCGTGTTGGCGAAACGCAGTGCCAGGATGTTCTGGACGGTCTCCTTGCCCAGGTAGTGGTCGATGCGGAAGACCTCGTTGGGCGGGAAGACGTCGTGCACGAGCTGGTTCAGCTCCTGCGCGCTCTCCAGGTCGTGCCCGAACGGCTTCTCGATGACGGCGCGGCGCCAGGCGCCCTCCGTCTGCTCCGCGAGACCGTGCTTCTTGAGCTGCTCGACGACCTTGGGGAAGAACTTCGGCGGCACGGACAGGTAGAAGGCGAAGTTGCCTCCGGTGCCCTGCGCCTTGTTGAGTTCGTCGATCGTCTCCTTGAGAGTCTCGAACGCCTCGTCGTCGTCGAAGTTGCCGGGCACGAACCGCATGCCCTGGCTCAGCTGCTGCCAGACCTCCTCGCGGAAGGGGGTGCGGGAGTGCTCCTTGACGGCGTCGTGGACGACCTGGGCGAAGTCCTCGTCCTCCCAGTCGCGGCGCGCGAAGCCGATGAGCGAGAAGCCCGGCGGCAGCAGGCCGCGGTTGGCCAGGTCGTAAACGGCGGGCATGAGCTTTTTTCTGGACAAATCGCCCGTGACACCGAAGATGACCAGGCCCGACGGCCCCGCGATGCGCGGGAGCCGTCGGTCCTGGGGGTCACGAAGCGGGTTTGCTCCGGGAACACCAGACAAAGTGGTCAGCCCTCCGAAGGAGCGAGGCGCGCGAGCTCCGCCTCGGTCGACTTGAGCAGGTCGTTCCAGGCGGCCTCGAACTTCTCGACACCCTCGGACTCCAGCAGCGCCACGACCTCGTCGTAGCTCACGCCGAGCTTCTTGATGGCGTCGAGGTCGGCACGCGCCTGGTCGTAACCGCCGGCGACCGTGTTGCCGGTGATCTCACCGTGGTCGGCCACGGCCTCCAGGGTCGCCTCCGGCATGGTGTTGACCGTGTTCGGGGCGACGAGGTCGTCGACGTACAGGGTGTCCTTGAGGGACGGGTCCTTGACGCCGGTCGAGGCCCACAGCGGGCGCTGCTTGTTGGCCTGCGCCTTGTCCAGGGCGGCCCAGCGGTCGGAAGAGAAGATCTCCTCGTACGCCTCGTACGCCAGACGGGCGTTGGCCAGGGCGGACTTGCCCTTGGCGGCCTTGGCCTCGTCGCTGCCGACGGCGTCCAGACGCTTGTCGATCTCGGCGTCCACGCGGGACACGAAGAAGGAGGCGACCGAGTGGATCTTCGACAGGTCCAGGCCCGCGGCCTTCGCCTGCTCCAGACCGGTGATGTAGGCGTCCACGACCTCGCGGTAGCGCTCCAGTGAGAAGATCAGCGTCACGTTGACGCTGATGCCCTTCGCGATGACCTCGGTGATCGCCGGCAGACCGGCCTTCGTCGCCGGGATCTTGATGAGGGTGTTCGGCCGGTCCACCAGCCAGGCCAGCTGCTTGGCCTCGGCGACGGTCGGCACGGTGTGGTGGGCCAGACGCGGGTCGACCTCGATGGAGACCCGGCCGTCCTGGCCGTCGGTGGCGTCGAACACCGGACGCAGGATGTCGGCGGCGTCACGGACGTCCGCCGTCGTGATCATGCGGATGGCTTCCTCGACGGTGACCTTGCGGGACGCGAGGTCGGTGAGCTGCTGCTCGTAACCGTCGCCCGAGGAGATCGCCTTCTGGAAGATCGACGGGTTGGTGGTGACACCGACGACGTGGCTCTGGTCGATCAGCTCGGCGAGGTTGCCGGACGTGATGCGCTTGCGGGACAGGTCGTCGAGCCAGATCGCGACGCCTTCGTCGGAAAGGCGCTTCAGTGCGTCTGTCATGGAATTACATCTCCTACTGGATCGTATGTCTGCGTCAGCGCGCGGCGGCGTCGAGAGATTCCCGGGCGGCGGCGACCACGTGCTCGGGGGTGAATCCGAACTCGCGGAACAGCACCTTCGCGTCGGCCGAGGCACCGAAGTGCTCCAGCGACACGATGCGGCCCGCGTCACCCACGTACCGGTACCAGGTCAGGCCGATGCCCGCCTCGACGGCGACCCGGGCCTTGACGGCCTTCGGCAGTACGCTCTCGCGGTACTCCGGGGTCTGCTCCTCGAACCACTCGACGCACGGCATCGAGACGACCCGGGTCGGCACGCCGGCCGCCTGGAGCTGCTCGCGCGCCTCGACGGCGAGGTGGACCTCGGAACCGGTGCCGATGAGGACGACCTGGGGCTCGCCGCCGTCGGCCTCGAACAGCACGTAGCCGCCCTTGGCCGCGTCGTCGTTCGCCTCGTACACCGGCACGCCCTGGCGGGTCAGCGCCAGACCGTGCGGGGCGCCCTTGCCGAAGACCTTGGTCCAGCGGCGCTGGATCTCGCGCCAGGCGATGGCGGTCTCGTTGGCGTCGGCCGGGCGCACGACGTTCAGGCCCGGGATGGCGCGCAGCGAGGCGATGTGCTCGACCGGCTGGTGCGTCGGGCCGTCCTCGCCCAGACCGATGGAGTCGTGGGTCCAGACGTACGTCACCGGTACGTGCATCAGCGCGGACAGCCGGACGGCGTTGCGCATGTAGTCGGAGAACACCAGGAAGGTGCCGCCGTAGACGCGGGTGTTGCCGTGCAGCGCGATGCCGTTCATCTCCGCGGCCATGGAGTGCTCGCGGATGCCGAAGTGGATCGTGCGGCCGTACGGGTTCGCCTCGGGCAGCGGGTTGCCGGCCGGGAGGAACGACGACGTCTTGTCGATCGTGGTGTTGTTCGAGCCGGCGAGGTCGGCGGAACCGCCCCACAGCTCGGGGATGACCTCACCGAGGGCCTGGAGCACCTTGCCGGACGCGGCACGGGTGGCGACGGAGGTGCCGGTCTCGAAGACGGGGAGCTTCTCCTCCCAGCCCTCGGGCAGCTCGCCCGCGTCGATGCGGTCGAACTCGGCGGCGCGCTCCGGGTTGGCGGTGCGCCAGGCGGCGAAGGACTTCTCCCACACGGCCTTGGCGTCACGGCCGCGGTCCAGCGCCTCACGGGTGTGGGCGATGACCTCGTCGGGGACCTCGAAGCTCTTCTCCGGGTCGAAGCCGAGGACCTTCTTGGTCGCGGCGACCTCGTCGGCGCCGAGCGCCGAGCCGTGCGCGGCCTCGGTGTTCTGGGCGTGCGGGGCGGGCCAGGCGATGATCGAGCGGGCCGCGATGAACGACGGGCGCTCCGTCTCGGCCTTGGCGGCCAGCAGCGCCTTGTACAGGCCCGCCGGGTCCAGGTCGCCGTTGGGCTGCTGCTCGACGCGCTGGACGTGCCAGCCGTACGCCTCGTACCGCTTCAGGGTGTCCTCGGAGACCGCGGTCTCCGTGTCGCCCTCGATCGAGATGTGGTTGTCGTCCCAGAGCAGCGTCAGGTTGCCGAGCTTCTGGTGGCCGGCCATCGAGGACGCCTCGGCGGAGATGCCCTCCTGGAGGCAGCCGTCACCGGCGATGACCCAGATGTCGTGGTCGAAGGGCGAGGTGCCCGGGGCGGCGTCCGGGTCGAACAGGCCGCGCTCGTAGCGGGCGGCCATGGCCATGCCGACGGCGTTGGCGACACCCTGGCCCAGCGGGCCGGTGGTGGTCTCGACACCGGTGGTGTGCCCGTACTCCGGGTGGCCCGGGGTCTTCGAGCCCCAGGTGCGGAAGGACTTCAGGTCATCCAGCTCCAGGCCGTAACCGGCCAGGTAGAGCTGGATGTACAGGGTCAGGCTGGAGTGGCCCGCGGACAGCACGAAACGGTCGCGGCCCGTCCAGTCGGCGTCGGCGGGGTCGTGCCGCATCACCTTCTGGAAGAGCGTGTACGCGGCCGGAGCCAGGCTCATCGCCGTGCCCGGGTGGCCGTTTCCGACCTTCTGTACGGCATCCGCCGCGAGGACGCGGGCAGTGTCCACGGCCCGCTGGTCCAATTCGGTCCACTGAAGGTCTGTGGTGGTCGGCTTGGTGCTCACCCTGAGTCAGGGCTCCTCTCCACTGTTCGGGAAACCGGGGGCTGGTGACCGCACCGGACATTGTTGAGCCTACCCCCGTAGGAACAAGGGATTTCCGGTTGCATTCCAGGGTGCGCGGCATCTGCGGAGTTCGCCTTCCGTATGAGCGGGACGGCTCACCATTGGGCTCCTCCGATGAGCGTGACCTGGTACTTCTGTGCTTCACGGCCGAGCGGCGGACCTCTCGTCCGAGCTTTCTCCACCGGGCCGCTCGAAAAGGCCGGGGGGCCGCTCGTACGTGCCACCCCAACACGAGTCCACCCCCGCGAAGGGCGGCCTGTCCCCAACGTCTACAGTGGTCTGGTTCGCGCAAGTCTTTACCGGGTCCTCACGCCCGGTGCTTGCTGGGATTTCTCTGTCAGGGGTGTGCGTGACGGCCGTCGAGTCCCGACCCGCAGGGGTCGCCTTGACTCCGAGCCCAGGGGGCCATCGCCCGTTCGGGGCCCGCATCAAGGCATTCGTGGCGCTGACGAAGCCGCGGATCATCGAGCTGTTGCTCATCACCACCGTTCCGGTGATGTTCCTGGCCGCTCAGGGTGTGCCCGACCTGTGGCTCGTTCTCGCTACCACCGTCGGCGGATACATCTCCGCGGGCGGTGCCAATGCGCTCAACATGTACATCGACCGCGACATCGACGCGTTGATGGACCGCACGTCCCAGCGCCCGCTGGTCACCGGAATGGTGAGCCCGCGCGAGTGCCTGGCCTTCGGCATCACCCTCGGGGTCGTCTCGACCGTCTGGTTCGGGCTGCTGGTCAACTGGCTCTCGGCGGCGCTCAGCCTCGGCGCGCTCCTCTTCTACGTCGTCGTCTACACGATGCTGCTGAAGCGGCGCACCGCCCAGAACATCGTCTGGGGCGGTATCGCCGGCTGCATGCCGGTCCTCATCGGCTGGTCGTCGGTGACGAACTCGGTCTCCTGGGCCGCGGTCATCCTCTTCGCGGTCATCTTCTTCTGGACGCCCCCGCACTACTGGCCGCTCTCCATGAAGGTGAAGGACGACTACGCCCGCGTCGGCGTCCCGATGCTGCCGGTGGTTGCCACGAACCGGGTGGTCGCCCGCCAGATCGTCATCTACAGCTGGGTGATGGTCGCGGTCTCGCTGCTCCTGACCCCGCTCGGTTACACGGGCTGGTTCTACACCGTGGTGGCGCTGCTCTCCGGCGGCTTCTGGCTCTGGGAGGCGCACGGCCTGCAGAACCGGGCCAAGGCCGGGATCTCCGGTGCGAAGCTGAAGGAGATGCGGCTGTTCCACTGGTCCATCACCTACGTATCGCTCCTCTTCGTCGCCGTCGCGGTGGACCCCTTCCTCCGCTGACGCTCCAGACGTTCTGTTCTCGCCGACGGGCGGGTGACGTGGTCCAGGCCACGTCACCCGCCCGTCGCCCGTTGGGCTACCCATCGGTAGCATCCTGTGCCATGGCAGAGAAGGCGGACATGGCGCAGACGGATGAGAACCAGCGGGCGGACGGCAAGCGGGAGGCCCGCGACGGACGCCGGGCGGCCCGGCTGGCCAAGGAGATCGGTGCCTTCGTCAAGGCGCACGGCGGCGCCGAGGGGCAGCTGGCGTACCTCGGCCAGGCGGGCACCCGGATCGTCCTGGTGGGCGAGGACGGAGGCTGGGGGGATCTCGTGGCCCCCTCGCACGCGGTCGCCGAGAGCGCCGCGGAGAAGTCCGGCCTCACCTTGCACGAGAGCTTCGACGGCGAGTTCGCCGCGAAGGTACGCACCGGCCGGTACGAATGGACCCGGATGGCGGGCATCCAGGTGGGTGGCCCGGCCAACCGCGACTGAGCGAGGCCAGCGAGGCCCCGCACGCGACGGAGCGCGGGTCCGAGGTCCGGACCCGCGCTCCTCAGGGCGTCAGCGGCGCATCAGCGCGAAGACGCCCCAGCCGAGGTACTCGCGCTGGTACCGCGTGTAGCGGGCGGGGCCGGTGGTCAGCTCCTCCCGCATCTCGGGGGCCAGCTCGTCGCCGGGATCGGCGTCGAGCCAGCGGCGGAGGTTGAGCCACTGGGCCGCCTGGTAGCGGTCCCAGCTGTCCTGGGAGGCCAGGACCATCTCGACCACGTCGTAGCCGAGACCGCCGAACCGCTCGACCAGCTCCGGCAGCGGAAGGAAGTCGTCCTTGCCGCCGGCGCGGCAGGCTCGGGCGGTCTCCTCGTCCGGGACCTCCCTCAGCCAGTACGGCTCGCCGATCAGCATCAGGCCGCCCGGCCGCAGGCTGCGTTCCAGCAGTTCCGCGGTGCCGGCCACGCCGCCGCCGATCCAGGTGGCGCCGACACACGCCGCGACGTCGACCGGTTCGTCGCAGACGTGGCCGCAGGCGTCGCCGTGGACGAAGCGCACCCGGTCGGCGACGCCCAGTTCGGCGGCGCGCGCACGCGCCCGCCCGGTGAAGACCGTGCTGATGTCCACCCCGGTGCCGGTGACGCCGTGGTCCCGGGCCCAGGTGCAGAGCATCTCTCCCGACCCGCTGGCCAGGTCGAGCACCGTGGCCCCGGGGGGCAGGTGCAGGGCCTCGCCCAGGGCGGCGAGCTTGCCCGGGGTGAAGGGGTTGTGGATGCGGTGGCTACTCTCGCTGATGGTGAAGACGCGTGGCAGATCCACGGGATGTGTCCTTCGTGTCCGACGGGTTCGGGGCATCGGGGGAGAACGGCCGACCGGAGTCCGCCGTCGCTGCTCGCACCGTCATCAGGCACACCTCATCGCGTGGGTACGGATCATCGACCCGGACACGCTAGATCCCTCCCCGGCGGCGCCGCCACCGGATTTCCGCCGCCCTGCCGACCCGTCCGAGCCACGTACGTGGCTCAGGCGTGCGTCAGCGCCTCGCCGGACCGGGGGAGAGGAGCGTCGGCGACGGCCGCCGGGCGCTCGCGCTGGGAGAGCAGGACCCGCAGGACCCAGATCCACACCAGGCAGGCGCCCACCATGTGCAGGCCCACCAGGATCTCCGGGGTGTCCAGGAAGTACTGGACGTACCCGATGACGCCCTGGCCCATCAGGACGAGGAACAGCTCGGCGGCGCGGCGGCGCGGTCCGGGCGGGGCGTCCACGGCCTTCAGCACGAACCAGAGCGCCAGCGTCAGCGCCACCACGACCCAGGCCAGGTCCGCGTGGAGCTGGCTGATCAGCTTCCAGTCGAGCGGGATGCGGTGCACGTCACTGGAGTCGCCCGCGTGCCGGCCCGCGCCGGTCACCACGGTGCCGACGGCGACCAGCAGTCCCGCGGCCACCACGAGGATCCAGGTCAGCTGTGAGACGGCCTTGCCGACCAGCGGCTTCGGGGCCTCGTCGCCTTCGCCGACCCGCTGGTACAGCACCACGGCGACGGTGATCAGGGCGGCGGAGA
Organism: Streptomyces sp. NBC_00247; assembly: GCF_036188265.1. NCBI lineage: Bacteria > Bacillati > Actinomycetota > Actinomycetes > Kitasatosporales > Streptomycetaceae > Streptomyces > Streptomyces sp. NBC_00247. Next base: position 5,633,067 of record NZ_CP108093.1, read on the forward strand.
GCAGGAAGTGCGCGGCGACGCTGTACGGGTTGAGGCCGACCAGCACCACGAAGCCGCCGAGCACGGCGTTGCCCATGACCACCCAGAACTGGGCCCAGCCGAGCCGGGTGAGGGCACGTCGCCGGGGCTTGAGCGCCCGCGCCGCGACGATCGCCCAGCCGACGGCCGCGCAGAGCACGTACGTCAGCATCCGGTTGCCGAACTCGATGACGCCGTGGAAGCCCATGGCGCTCGTCGTGGTGAGGCTGTCCTCGGTGCACTTGGGCCAGGTGGGGCAGCCGAGACCGGAACCGGTCAGCCGCACCGCGCCACCGGTGGCGACGATGATCACCGCCATCACGACGGCGGACATCGCGGCCCGGCGGACGGTCCGGGGGTCCGGAGTCCACCGTTCGGCGATGTACTGGAGCGGGTTCCGCGCGGCTTGAGCGACTTCGGCTCGGGTCAGCTTGGGCACGCGCACCATGGTAGGCGGAAGCTTGTGCAAGCTTTCACGAGGGGGACGAGTCACCGCGAACCGTGACCGGAGTCACCGTCGGCCGACCCCCTCCTACTCCCAGCGGAAGAACTTCGCCGCCGCGCCGAGCCCCAGCACCGACCAGACGGCCAGGATGCCCAGATCGCCCCAGGGGACGCCCGCACCGTGCTGGAGGACGTCCCGCAGGCCGTCCGAGAGGGCCGCGATCGGCAGCAGGCCGAGCGCCGAGGCCACCGCGTCAGGGAACTTCTCCATCGGCACGATCACCCCGCCGCCGACCAGCAGCAGCAGGAAGACCAGGTTCGCCGCCGCGAGGGTCGCCTCCGCCTTCAGCGTCCCGGCCATCAGCAGCCCGAGCCCGGAGAAGGCGGCGGTGCCCAGCACCAGCAGGAGCAGCACGGAGAGGGGGTTGCCGTGCGGTGACCAGCCCAGCGCGAAGGCGATCACCGTCAGCAGGACCACCTGGAGGACCTCGGTCACCAGGACCGACAGTGTCTTGGAGGCCATCAGCGCCCACCTCGGCAGCGGGGAGGCGCCGAGCCGCTTCAGGACGCCGTAACGGCGCTCGAAGCCGGTGGCGATGGCCTGGCCGGTGAAGGCGGTGGACATCACGGCCAGCGCGAGGATGCCGGGCGTCAGGAAGTCGACCGGGTCGCCGGCGCCGGTGTCCACGATGTCGACCGAGCCGAAGAGCACCAGCAGCAGCGCCGGGATGATCACCGTCAGCAGCAGCTGTTCGCCGTTGCGCAGCAGCATCCGGGTCTCCAGCGCGGTCTGCGCGGCGATCATCCGGGTCAGCGGGGCGGCGCCCGGGCGGGGGGCGTACGTACCGGCGCTCATGCGCGCAGCTCCTTGCCGGTGAGTTCCAGGAAGACGTCCTCCAGGGTGTGCCGCTCGACGGCGATGCCGTCCGGCATGACCCCGTGCTGGGCGCACCAGGAGGTGACGGTGGCGAGCAGCTGCGGGTCGATCGTCCCGGAGATGCGGTAGGAGCCGGGGACGGGCTCGGCCGCCCCGGAACCGTCCGGCAGCGCCTTGATGAGCGAGCCGAGGTCGAGCCCGGGGCGCCCGGAGAAGCGCAGGGTGTTCTCGGCGCCGCCCCGGCACAGCTCCTCGGGGCTGCCCTGGGCGACGACACGCCCGGCGTCGACGATGGCGACGTCGTCGGCGAGCTCCTCTGCCTCGTCCATGAAGTGGGTGGTGAGCACGGCGGACACGCCGTCGGCGCGCAGCTCGCGCACGAGGTCCCAGGTGGCACGGCGGGCTTGCGGGTCGAGCCCGGCGGTGGGCTCGTCCAGGAACACCAGCTCGGGGCGGCCGACGACGGCCATGGCGAGCGCGAGGCGCTGCTGCTGGCCGCCGGAGAGGCGCCGGTAGGTGGTGCGCCCGCAGCCGCCGAGCCCGAGGCGTTCGATCAGGGCGTCGACGTCGAGCGGGTGCGCGTGCAGCTTCGCCATGTGGCGGAGCATCTCCTCGGCGCGCGCGCCGGAGTAGACGCCGCCGGACTGGAGCATGACGCCGACCCTCGGGCGCAGCAGGGCCGCGTCGGTGACGGGGTCGAGGCCGAGCACGCGGACGGTGCCGGCGTCGGGGCGGCGGTAGCCCTCGCACGTCTCGATCGTGGTGGTCTTGCCGGCGCCGTTGGGGCCCAGGACCGCGGTCACCGTGCCCGCCGCGACGCTCAGATCGAGTCCGTCGACGGCTGTCTTGGCGCCGTACCGCTTCACCAGGCCTTCGACCCGTACGACAGGCTCGTTGCTCATGGCCGGTAAGTCTAAGTCCCGGGCGATTTCGGGGGACCCGCCGGGGCCCTTGCGGGAGCGGGGATCCATGGCCAGATTAGGTGACCCTAAGTGACGAACCACACCGTTGATCGTTCCGGACCGTGGTTGTCATGCCGCTCCGAATTACGCAACAATGGCGTTGTGAAATACGTTGGCGAGGCTCCGCAGGAGGAACTCGCGACCGGTGAGCGCCCGACGCGCAACCGGATCGCGCGCTCCATCCTGGACCACGGCCCGTCCACCGCCGCCGACCTCGCGAAGCGGCTCGGCCTCACCCAGGCCGCCGTCCGGCGCCACCTGGACGCCCTCGCCTGCGACCGAGTCGTCGAAGCCCGTGAGCAGCGGGTCTACGGCACCCGCACCCGCGGGCGGCCCGCCAAGGTGTTCGCGTTGACGGACAGCGGCCGGGACGCCTTCGACCAGTCGTACGACAAGCTCGCGGCCGAGGCGCTGCGCTGGATCGCCGAGACCGCGGGCGACGAGGCGGTCGTCGCGTTCGCCCGCTCCCGGATGGCGGCCCAGGCGGACAAGTACCGCGCGGCGGTCGAAGCCGCCGCCCCCGAGGACCGGACAGCGGCCCTGGCCAGGGCCTTGTCCGTGGACGGGTACGCTGCTACGGCGCGCAGCGCGCCGGGCCCCCAGCAGGCCGAGCAGCTCTGCCAGCACCACTGCCCGGTCGCACACGTCGCCGAGCAGTTCCCGCAGCTGTGCGAGGCGGAGACGGAATTCTTCTCCGAACTGCTCGGGACCCATGTACAGCGTCTGGCCACCCTCGCCCACGGCGACGGCGTGTGCACGACGTACGTACCCAAGGGCGGTCCGGGCGGCGGTACCACCGACGCCGGCGCGCCCCCACAGACCACCACCTCAGTATCAGCCAGCACTGCCGGGAGGAACCCCGCATGACGCTCCCTACGGAGACTGCCCACCCCGAACTCGAGGGCCTGGGTACGTACGAATTCGGCTGGGCCGACTCCGACGCGGCAGGCGCGGCGGCCAAGCGCGGCCTCTCGGAAGAGGTCGTCCGGGACATCTCGGCGAAGAAGAACGAGCCCGAGTGGATGCTCAAGCTCCGCCTCAAGGGCCTCAAGCTCTTCGGTAAGAAGCCCATGCCGAACTGGGGCTCGGACCTGTCGGGCATCGACTTCGACAACATCAAGTACTTCGTGCGGTCCACCGAGAAGCAGGCGGAGTCCTGGGAGGACCTGCCCGAGGACATCAAGAACACGTACGACAAGCTCGGCATCCCGGAGGCGGAGAAGCAGCGTCTCGTCGCCGGTGTCGCCGCGCAGTACGAGTCCGAGGTCGTCTACCACCAGATCAACGAGGAGCTGGAGGCGCAGGGTGTCATCTTCATGGACACCGACACCGCGCTGAAGGAGCACCCGGAGCTCTTCAAGGAGTACTTCGGCACCATCATCCCGGTCGGGGACAACAAGTTCGCCTCGCTGAACTCGGCCGTGTGGTCCGGTGGCTCGTTCATCTACGTCCCCAAGGGCGTCCACGTCACCATCCCGCTCCAGGCCTACTTCCGTATCAACACGGAGAACATGGGCCAGTTCGAGCGGACGCTGATCATCGTCGACGAGGACGCCTACGTCCACTACGTCGAGGGCTGCACCGCGCCGATCTACTCCTCGGACTCGCTGCACAGCGCCGTGGTCGAGATCATCGTGAAGAAGGGCGGCCGCTGCCGCTACACGACCATCCAGAACTGGTCGAACAACGTCTACAACCTGGTCACCAAGCGCGCCGTGGCGTACGAGGGCGCGACCATGGAGTGGGTCGACGGCAACATCGGCTCCAAGGTCACCATGAAGTACCCGGCCGTCTACCTCATGGGCGAGCACGCCAAGGGCGAGACGCTCTCCATCGCCTTCGCGGGCGAGGGCCAGCACCAGGACGCCGGCGCCAAGATGGTCCACATGGCTCCGAACACCTCGTCCAACATCGTCTCCAAGTCGGTGGCACGAGGCGGCGGCCGCACCTCCTACCGCGGCCTCATCGAGATCGGCGAGGGTGCGCCGGGCGCGAAGTCCAACGTGCTCTGCGACGCGCTGCTCGTCGACACCATCTCGCGCTCCGACACCTACCCGTACGTCGACGTCCGCGAGGACGACGTGTCGATGGGCCACGAGGCGACCGTCTCCAAGGTCTCCGAGGACCAGCTCTTCTACCTGATGAGCCGCGGTCTCACCGAGTTCGAGGCCATGGCGATGATCGTGCGCGGCTTCGTCGAGCCGATCGCCAAGGAGCTCCCGATGGAGTACGCCCTGGAGCTGAACCGGCTGATCGAGCTGCAGATGGAGGGCTCGGTCGGCTAGTACGGCCCCCGCCGTCCGCCCCGACCGAACCCCCCGTTCCAGACTTAAGAAAGCGAGCACTACGACAGCCATGGCTGAGGCTCAGAATTCCCCGGTGGGCTCCACCACCGCCGGTTCCATCGCGGTTGCCGCCGAGTCGACCGTCGCGACGCGCATGAGCGCCCCGCCCTCCTTCGACGTGGCGGACTTCCCGGTCCCCCACGGCCGCGAGGAGGAGTGGCGCTTCACGCCGCTGGAGCGCCTGCGCGGGCTGCACGACGGCACCGCGGTGGCGGACGGCGGCGGCGTGAAGGTCGCCGTGGAGGCCCCCGACGGCGTCACGGTGGAGACCGTGGGCCGCGACGACGCCCGGCTCGGCCGGGCCGGTGTCCCGGTGGACCGGGTCGCCGCCCAGGCGTACTCCGCGTTCGCGCAGGCGTCGGTCGTCACGGTCGCCAAGGAAGCCGTGCTCACCGAGCCGGTCCGCGTCGCGGTGCACGGCGAGGGCGGTACGGCGTACGGCCACCTGCTCGTCGAGGTCGGCGCCTTTGCCGAGGCGGTCGTGGTCATCGACCACACCGGTGACGCGGTGCTCGCCGCCAACGTCGACTACGTCCTCGGTGACGGCGCCAAGCTCACCGTCGTCTCCGTCCAGGACTGGGACGACACGGCGGTCCACGTCGGCCAGCACAACGCGCTGATCGGCCGCGACGCCTCGTTCAAGTCCGTCGTCGTCACCTTCGGCGGCGACCTGGTCCGGCTGCACCCCCGGGTCGCGTACGCCGGCACCGGCGGCGAGGCCGAGCTGTTCGGCCTGTACTTCACGGACAAGGGCCAGCACCAGGAGCACCGCCTCCTGGTCGACCACAACACCCCGCACTGCAAGTCCAACGCGGTGTACAAGGGCGCCCTCCAGGGCGACGGGGCCCACGCCGTCTGGATCGGGGACGTCCTCATCCAGGCGAAGGCCGAGGGCACCGACACCTACGAGATGAACCGCAACCTGGTTCTGACCGACGGTGCCCGCGTCGACTCGGTCCCGAACCTGGAGATCGAGACCGGCGAGATCGTCGGCGCCGGCCACGCCTCGGCGACCGGCCGCTTCGACGACGAGCAGCTGTTCTACCTCCAGTCCCGCGGCATCCCCGCCGAGGAGGCCCGCCGGCTCGTCGTGCGCGGCTTCTTCGCCGAACTGGTCCAGCAGATCGGCCTGCCGGACGTCGAGGCGCGCCTGCTCGACAAGATCGAGGCAGAGCTGAAGGCGTCCGTCTGATGGCGTTCGTCAAGGTGTGCGCGCTGAGTGAGCTGGCGGACGACACCCCCAAGCGGGTGGAGCTCGACGGCACTCCGGTCTCGGTCGTCCGTACCGAGGGCGAGGTGTTCGCCATCAACGACATCTGCTCGCACGCCAATGTGTCGCTGTCGGAGGGCGAGGTGGAGGACTGCATGATCGAGTGCTGGCTGCACGGCTCGTCCTTCGACCTGCGCACCGGCAAGCCGTCCGGCCTTCCCGCGACGCGCCCCGTCCCCGTTTACCCCGTAAAGATCGAAGGGGACGATGTGCTCGTCTCCGTCACCCAGGAGTCCTGAGTCACCCATGGCAACGCTTGAAATCCGCGACCTGCACGTCACCGTCGAGGCCGACAACGCCACGAAGGAGATCCTCAAGGGCGTCGACCTGACCGTGAAGCAGGGCGAGACCCACGCCATCATGGGCCCCAACGGGTCCGGCAAGTCCACCCTGGCGTACTCGCTCGCCGGTCACCCCAAGTACACGATCACGAGCGGCACCGTCACCCTCGACGGCGAGGACGTCCTGGAGATGTCCGTCGACGAGCGGGCCCGCGCCGGCCTGTTCCTCGCCATGCAGTACCCGGTCGAGATCCCCGGTGTCTCGGTCTCCAACTTCCTGCGCACCTCCGCCACCGCCGTCCGCGGCGAGGCCCCCAAGCTGCGTACGTGGGTCAAGGAGGTCAAGGAGACGATGGCCGGGCTCCAGATGGACCCGGCGTTCGCCGAGCGCAACGTCAACGAGGGCTTCTCCGGCGGTGAGAAGAAGCGCCACGAGATCCTCCAGCTGGAGCTCCTCAAGCCCAAGGTCGCCATCCTCGACGAGACCGACTCCGGCCTCGACGTCGACGCCCTGCGTGTCGTCTCCGAAGGCGTCAACCGGGTCCGCGAGACCGGTGAGGTCGGCACCCTGCTGATCACCCACTACACGCGGATCCTCCGCTACATCAAGCCCGACTTCGTGCACGTCTTCGCCAACGGCCGCATCGCCGAGTCCGGCGGCGCCGAGCTGGCCGACAAGCTGGAGAACGAGGGCTACGAGGCATACGTGAAGGGTGGCGCTTCCGCGTGACTGACGCCCGCCAGGGGCTGACCGGCCTCCTCGACACCGAGGCGATCCGCAAGGACTTCCCCATCCTGGGCCGCACGGTCCACGACGGCAAGAAGATCGTGTACCTGGACAGCGCGGCGACCTCGCAGAAGCCGCGCCAGGTCCTCGACGCTCTCAGCGAGTACTACGAGCGGCACAACGCCAACGTCCACCGCGGTGTGTACACCATCGCCGAGGAGGCCACCGCGCTGTACGAAGGCGCCCGCGACAAGGTCGCCGCCTTCATCAACGCGCCGAGCCGCGACGAGGTCATCTTCACGAAGAACGCCTCGGAGTCGCTCAACCTCGTGGCGAACATGCTCGGCTGGGCCGACGAGCCCTACCGGGTCGACCGCGACACCGAGATCGTCACCACCGAGATGGAGCACCACTCCAACATCGTCCCGTGGCAGCTGCTCGCGCAGCGCACCGGAGCGAAGCTGAAGTGGTTCGGCATCACGGACGACGGCCGGCTCGACCTGTCCAACATCGACGAGATCATCACCGAGAAGACGAAGATCGTCACCTTCACGCTGGTCTCGAACATCCTGGGCACGGTCAACCCGGTCGAGCAGATCATCCGCCGCGCCCAGCAGGTCGGCGCGCTGGTCTGCATCGACGCCTCGCAGGCCGCCCCGCACATGGTGCTGGACGTGCAGGCGCTGCAGGCCGACTTCGTGGCCTTCACCGGCCACAAGATGGTCGGCCCGACCGGCATCGGCGTCCTGTGGGGACGACAGGAGCTCCTGGAGGACCTGCCGCCGTTCCTGGGCGGCGGCGAGATGATCGAGACCGTGTCGATGCACTCGTCCACCTACGCCCCGGCGCCGCACAAGTTCGAGGCGGGTACGCCCCCGATCGCGCAGGCCGTCGGCCTCGGCGCGGCCGTGGACTACCTCTCGGCCATCGGCATGGAGAAGATCCACCGCCACGAGCAGGCGATCACCGCATACGCGGTGGCCCGCCTCCTGGAGGTGCCGGACCTGCGGATCATCGGCCCCACCACGGCCGAGAACCGCGGCGCCACGATCTCCTTCACGCTCGGCGACATCCACCCGCACGACGTGGGCCAGGTGCTCGACGAACAGGGCATCGCGGTCCGGGTCGGCCACCACTGCGCGCGGCCGGTCTGCCTGCGGTACGGAATTCCCGCGACCACGCGGGCGTCGTTCTACCTGTACTCCACGCCGGCCGAGGTCGACGCACTGGTGGACGGCCTGGAACACGTACGGAACTTTTTCGGTTGATGGGCGAAGTGGCTGAGGGCTGACGGGTGAAACTGGATTCGATGTACCAGCTGGATTCGATGTACCAGGAAGTCATCCTGGATCACTACAAGCACCCCCACGGGCGCGGCCTGCGGGACGGCGACGCCGAGGTGCACCACGTCAATCCGACGTGCGGCGACGAGATCACGCTCCGCGTGCGGTACGAGGGCGACACCCTCGCCGACGTCAGCTACGAGGGGCAGGGCTGCTCGATCAGCCAGGCCAGCGCCTCGGTGCTGAACGAACTGCTGGTCGGCAAGGAGCTGGACCAGGCGCGGAAGATCCAGGACGCGTTCCTGGCGCTGATGCAGTCCAAGGGCCAGCTGGAGCCCGACGACGCGATGGAGGAGGTGCTGGAGGACGCGGTCGCGTTCGCCGGTGTCTCCAAGTACCCGGCCCGCGTCAAGTGCGCGCTGCTGAGCTGGATGGCGTGGAAGGACGCGACGGCGAAGGCGCTGTCCGAAGGGAAGACCTCATGAGCGAGAACGAGACTGTGGCACTGAAGCCGGCCTCCGAGGAGGAGGTCCGCGAGGCGCTGTACGACGTCGTCGACCCGGAACTGGGCATCGACGTCGTCAACCTGGGCCTGATCTACGGCATCCACATCGACGACGCCAACATCGCCACCCTCGACATGACGCTGACGTCCGCGGCCTGCCCGTTGACCGACGTCATCGAGGACCAGGCGAAGTCCGCGACCGACGGCATCGTCAGCGAGCTGCGGATCAACTGGGTCTGGATGCCGCCGTGGGGCCCGGACAAGATCACGGACGACGGACGCGAGCAGCTGCGCGCGCTCGGCTTCAACGTCTGAGCACCCCGCTCGTCGCGGTTTCGAGGACGGCCCCCCGGTCATGCCGGGGGGCCGTCCTCTTGTTGTTCGTCCGCCGTACCGCTGACGTGTGTCCCTCGTTGTCCCTGGAGCCGGAACCTTCTCGGCGACACCACGCCGACGAGAGGTACGCAGTGACGCTCAAGCCTTCCCTCCAGCACCGCCGGACCGCGGCAGCGGCGGCGGGGATTCTCGCGCTGGCCGCCCTGGGGCTCACCGCCCCCGCGCACGCCGCGTCCTACGGGACCCCGACGATCGCCCTGTCCGCGACGTACCTGTCCGGCGCGGTGGGCGCGACGGGTGACCCGGTCGTCAACGTCACCGTCGCGCAGAGCGGCGCCGACGTCACGGCTCTCACGGTCGCCGCCTCCGCCAGCTCCAAGACCTCGGTGGCCGCGGCCACCGACGTGACCGTGACCGGCACCGGGGCGACCCGCCCGCTCGCCGTCACCGCCCACGCCCGCGGCTACACCGACCTCACCATCAAGGTCACCGGCCTCGGCGGCAAGACCGCCACCAAGACGCTGCACTACGCGGCGTCGGCCGCCGTGCAGAACGCCACCGACACCCGCTACCTCACCGGCTCCTCGGACGCCTCGGCCGCCGTCGACGTCGGCGACGGCTACGCCGTGGTCGCGGACGACGAGTCGAACGTGCTGCGCCTCTACAACCTCGCGGTGTCCGGCGCGCCCGTGAAGACCTGGGACGTCGCGTCCAAGCTCGGGGTGTCGAAGGAGATCGACATCGAGGGCGCGGCCCGGGTCGGCAACACCATCTACTGGACCGGCTCGCTCGGCAACAACAAGGACGGCGAGTACAAGGCCGACCGCAACACCGTCTTCACCACGACCGTCTCCGGCTCCGGCGCCTCGACCGCGCTCACCGTCGGCACCTCGTACAAGAAGCTCCGGGACGACCTCGTCGCCTGGGACGAGGCGAACGGCGACCGGTACGGCTTCGCGGCCGGCACCGAGGACGGCGAAGTCCCCAAGCAGATCGACGGGTTCAACGTGGAGGGCCTGGAGTTCGCGCCCGGCTCCACCACCACCGCGTACGTCGGCTTCCGTGCGCCCCTCGTCCCGCCGAAGTCGGGCGGCAAGGGTCTCATCGTGCCGGTGACCAACTTCGACAAGGTCGCCGGAAGCGGCGCCAAGCCGGTGTTCGGCACCCCGATCGAGCTGAACCTCGGCGGCCTCGCGATCCGCGACATCCGCAAGAACGCGGCGAACCAGTACCTCGTCGTGGCCGGTTCCTGGGAGGCGGACGACAACTCCGACCCGTACGCCCTCTACAGCTGGGACGGCGTCGCCGGACACGCCCCGGTCAAGCGCACCGACCTGCCCACCACCGACCCGGGCGGCTGGGAGGCCGTCGTCTCGGTGCCGGACCTGACGGTCGCGGGCACCCGCGCGCAGCTGATCACCGACGCCGGCGCCGCCGACCTCTACGGGGACGGTACGGAGGCGAAGGACCTGGACCACGCCGAGTTCAAGAAGTCCCGGGCGACCTGGTTCACGGTCGGCGGCTGACGGTCGCGGCAACCGGCCCCGGGCGGAGGCACGTCGGCGGAGCCCGCTGACCGGCCTCCGGTGAACGGCCCCCGGACGCCAGGACCTTGGGCGGTAGGGGCCGTTCATCCGGGGATCATCCGCCCGCCCGGTTGTTCGCACACCGGGCGGGCATCCTTACGCCCGGTGTGCCACAGGGGCACCCGCGAGGGCGAGGGCGGGCGAATGACACCGATCAGTCGTAGGGGCTTCGTGGGACTCGGAGCCTCCGTGGCGGCCGGGCTGACGCTGGGCGCCGGAACGCGCCCGGCCGAGGCCACGGGCGCGGCCGGCGCCACCGCGACGGGCACCATCGAGGACGTGCGCCACGTGGTGATCCTGATGCAGGAGAACCGCAGTTTCGACCACTACTTCGGACGGTTGAAGGGCGTGCGGGGCTTCGACGACCGCAGCACGCTCACTCTGGCCGGCAACCGCCCGGTCTTCGACCAGCCCAACGGCACGGGCCGCCAGTTCCCGTGGAAGCTGAGCGCGACGCCGGCCGCGGGCGGCCAGGACGGCGAGACCCTCGCCCAGTGCAACGGCGACCTGCCGCACTCCTGGTCCTCCCAGCACTCCGCGTGGAACAAGGGCCGCCTGGACAACTGGGTGGCGGGAGTCGGCAGTGTCCGCTCGCTCGGCTACCTCGACCGCTCGGACCTCCCCTTCCACTACGCGCTCGCCGACGCCTACACGGTCTGCGACGCCTATTTCTGCTCCACCCTCAGCGCCACCGGCCCGAACCGCACCTACCTGTGGAGCGGCAAGGTCGACGCCGCCAGCTACGACGGCGGCGACGAGTCGGGCCTGACGTGGCAGAACTACGCCCAGGCACTCCAGGCGGCCGGAGTGAGCTGGAAGGTCTACCAGAACGCCCAGGACAACTACGGGGACAACGGCTGTGCCTACTTCAAGGCGTTCGCCGGCGCCAAGGCCGGTGATCCGCTGTACGACCGGGGCATGTCCTCCGTCCCGAAGGTGACGGGCTCCACCCCGGACGACATAGCCGCCGCCATCAGGGCGGACGTCCTCGCCGGAACCCTGCCGCAGGTCTCCTGGGTCGTCCCGAACCAGGCGTTCTCCGAACACCCCTACGCCCCACCCGGCGACGGCGCCCACTTCGTCGACCTCGTCTACCGGGCCCTCGCGGCGGACGAGGACGTCTTCGACTCCACCGTCCTCTTCCTCAACTACGACGAGAACGACGGCTTCTTCGACCACGTACCGCCGCCCGCACCGCCCGCCGGGACTCCGGGCGAGTTCCTGAACGGAGTGCCGTACGGCTTCGGGTTCCGCGTGCCGATGACTGTCGTCTCCCCCTGGACCCGGGGCGGCTGGGTCTCCTCGGAGGTCTTCGAGCACACCTCCGTGCTGCGCTTCCTGGAGACCTGGACGACCGCACTCGGCACGCCCGCCGCCTGCCCCCACATCAGCGAGTGGCGGCGCAGGGTCAGCGGGGACCTGACCGGCGTCTTCGACTTCGCTCACCCGGTCAAGGGCGCGGTGGCGCTGCCCGCGACCAGCGTGATCGGGCTCTCGACGTGCGGCCCGCTGCCCAACCCCGTACCGACGGACAACGCCCTGCCCGCGCAGGAGCCCGGCACCCGCCCCTCCCGGGCCCTGCCCTACCAGCCCAACGGGTACCTGGAGCGACTGGAGTTCGGCGCTTCCGGGAAGATCCTCGCCTGGTTCACCATGGCCAACCAGGGCACACCGGCGACCCGGGCGGCCCACTTCTCCGTCCACCCCAACGCCTACCGCGACACCACCCCCTGGCAGTACACGGTGGACGCCCAAGGCGCCGCCTCGGACTTCTTCAACATCGGCTCCGGATACGGCGGCGGCGTGTACGACCTCACCATGACCGGCCCCAACCGCTTCCTGCGCCGCTTCCGGGGCGACGCCACCAAGGCGGGCAAGACGGCGGAGGTCCACACCCGGTACGCCACGGAGGCCGGCACGGGCAAGCTCGCGATCTGGTTCGCGATGGTCAACTCGGGCTCCACGGCGGTGACGTTCACCATCACGTCCACCCACTACCGAGGCGACGGGCCGTGGACCTACACCGTGCCCGCCGGTTCCGCCACGGAGGACTTCTTCAACGCGGTCGCCCTCACGAAGGGCTGGTACGACTTCACCGTCACGGTCGACTCCGACACCTCCTGGTCGCGCAGGTTCACCGGACGTCTGGAGACCGGCCAGGCGGGGGTCAGCGGCTGACACCGGCCGACCTGCCGGGAGCGGCGCTGTCGCCCGGCGACGGGCGGGGCGGTCTGGCAGAGTGACGGCCATGGCCTCTTCTTGGTACACGCTCGTCGTGGACGCCCACGACATGCCGTCGCTCGCCCGCTTCTGGTGCGCGGTGCTGGACTGGAAGGTCGTCCACGAGGACGGGGACGAGGTGACCATCGGGGCGAACGCCCAGGCCCTGCCGGGGCTTTGCTTCGTCTGCGTACCCGAACGCAAGGCGGTCAAGAACCGTCTGCACATCGACCTCAGCCCCGATGACCAGGCAGCCGAGGTCGAGCGGATTCTCGCGCTCGGCGCGACCCGGGTGGACGTCGGACAGGGCGGCGACGTCACGTGGGTGGTGCTGGCGGATCCGGAGGGCAACGAGTTCTGCGTGTTGCGGCCGAAGAAGACGCTGCGGGACTGAAGGGCTTCCTCAGGCGGCGCGGTGGCCGTCCACCCGGATCGAGCGGATGCCGCTGATGTGCCGCCCTCCGCAGCGGTCCTCGGCAGGACCGGTTGCGGGCCGGTGCGGTGGAGGGGATCCGCCTGGCATCTGCGGTCTCCGGATGCGGGTGTCCGGTCCGGGGGCCCGCCGGGCGGAAGCCGCCCGGCGGGGGAGGGTCAGGGGGTGGAGTCCCCTTCCTGGCCGGGCCCGGCCCCGGGCTGAGGACCCGGCGGCGGACCGGCCTGCGGACCCGGCTGCGGGCCGGGGTAGCCGTACGGCGGAGGCGGCGGCTGGTGGCCGTACGGCGGAGGCGGCGGCTGGTGGCCGTAGGGCGGAGGCCCGTAGGCGGGCGGCATCGGCAGGCCCGCCGCGTCGGCCAGGTCCTGCGCCAGGTTCTCCGTACGGATGCGGCGGTCGACGTAGAGCATCCCCAGCAGCAGCGGCGGGAAGGTGCCCACGAAGACCTGGCCGATCAGCTGGCCGGCCACCATGATCGCGGAGGCGCTGCCCACCGCGACCAGGATGGAGGTGAGGTTCGGGTCGTCGCCGATGTCCTGGGTGGTCACCACGGAGGAGAACGTGCCGGCGATGGAGAACGGCATCTGGATGAGGTACGAGGCCACACCGGCCATCGCGTAGCCCAGCAGCGATATGCCGAATATCCGCCACCAACTGCCGCGAACGAGCGTGGACGAGCGGCGCATCGCGGCGACCGGCCCCTGTCCCTCCAGCACCACCGCCGTCGGCGCCAGCGAGAACTTCACCCAGAGCCAGACCGCGAGCGGTCCGGCCGGGAGCAGCAGCAGGACGGCGAGCCCCAGCCACACGGCGGCGCCGTCCGGGTTCCCGTCGGACAGGGCGATCCCGACCAGGGACGCTTCGACGACCATCACCAGGGCGACGGGAATCACCGCGATCAGCCCGGTCAGGAGCGCGGTGCCCAGCATGGCCCGCAGCCTGGACAGAGCGCTCTGCCGGACCGAGCGGAAGGTCACCGGGCGGCCCAACACGGCCCCCTGGAGCACCGTGGGCACCGCTGCCTGCACCAGGGCGACGGCCACGAAGGCCACGACCGCCCCGATCAGCGCCACGACCCCGAGAGCCACCAGGATCGGGGTGATGTCGTCCCACGGGACGTCCGGGTCGTCGGCGGATGCCCTGATGCCGTCGACGTGGTCGCGGACGGCGGAGAAGGCGATGAGGAGCGCCGCGGCGAACGCGACCGCGGCCGTTCCGTAGACCGCGGCGGCGAAGCCGAACAGGGCTTTCCAGTAGCGGCCCATCGCGGAGAAGGTGCCGTTGAGGATGTCCGAAAGCCGCAGGGGCGCCAGCGGTATCACCCCGGGCTCCGGTGGCGGTGGCATACGCCAGCCGCCCCACCCCTGGTGAGCTCCCCCGCCGTACGGCGCGCCCCCCGGCGCTCCGCCGCCCCACCCCGCGTCCTGCGTCACTGTTTCTCCATTGAGTTGTTCGTATGGTCCGACCGGTAAGGTCGATGCGGCACACCGTAGCGCCCGGACCTGCTGACGGTCTGCGCGCGGGGGCGTAAAGACGTGACGCGACCAGCCGGTTCCTGAGACCGGTTGGCCCGGGCGGGACCCGGACGGTTAGGTTTTGGTCATGACCGACACGACTTCCCAGGGCTCGTCCCGTACCACCGGCGCCGTCGCCGCCGGCCTCGCCACCATCGACGGGAACGGCACCGTCCTCGACACGTGGTTCCCCGCCCCGGAGCTCACCGCCGAGCCCGGCCCGGCCGGCTCCCGGCGGCTCACCGCGGACGAGACCGTGAACCTCCTCGGCGAAGGTGCCGCCAAGGCCGTCGGCGTGGACGCCCGCCGCGGAGTCGAGGTCGTCGCCGTCGCCACGGTCATCGCCTCGCTGGACGACAAGCCGCTGGACGCGCACGACGCCTACCTGCGCCTGCACCTGCTCTCGCACCGGCTCGTCCAGCCGCACGGCCAGAACCTGGACGGTGTCTTCGGCCTCCTCGCCAACGTCGCCTGGACCTCGCTCGGTCCGGTCGCCGTGGACGACCTGGAGAAGGTCCGGCTGAACGCCCGCGCTGAGGGCCTGCACCTCCAGGTCACCTCGGTCGACAAGTTCCCGAGGATGACGGACTACGTCGCGCCCAAGGGCGTCCGTATCGCCGACGCGGACCGGGTCCGCCTCGGCGCGCACCTGGCGTCCGGCACGACCGTCATGCACGAGGGCTTCGTCAACTTCAACGCCGGCACACTCGGTACGTCGATGGTCGAGGGACGCATCTCCGCGGGCGTCGTCGTCGGCGACGGCTCGGACATCGGCGGCGGCGCCTCCACCATGGGCACCCTCTCCGGTGGCGGCAAGGAGCGCATCGTGATCGGCGAGCGCTGCCTCATCGGCGCGGAGGCGGGCATCGGCATCGCGCTCGGCGACGAGTGCGTGGTCGAAGCCGGTCTGTACGTCACCGCCGGCACCCGGGTCACCATGCCGGACGGCCAGGTGGTCAAGGCCCGCGACCTCTCGGGCGCCTCGAACATCCTCTTCCGCCGCAACTCCGTCACGGGCGCCGTCGAGGCCCGTCCGAACAACGCGGTCTGGGGCGGCCTGAACGACATCCTGCACGCCCACAACTGAGCGTACGGAGAACGGCCCCCGTGTCCGGGGGCCGTTTTTCCGCGTCCGGGGACGTCACCGGGCCGACGCGACAAGGGGGAGCGGAGCGCGGAGAGTGGAAGGGGAACTGCCCTACCGCTCGAAAGGGGAACCACCGTGCGGGCGCTCACCTATCACGGAAAGCGGGACGTCAGGGTCGACACGGTCCCCGACCCTCCGATCGAGAAGCCGGACGACGTGATCGTGCGCATCACCTCGACGGGCATCTGCGGCTCCGACCTCCATCTCTACGAGGTCCTCGGCCCTTACATCGACCCGGGCGACATCCTCGGTCACGAACCGATGGGGATCGTGGAGGAGACCGGCCCCGAGGTCACCTCGGTGGCGAAGGGGGACCGGGTCGTCATCCCCTTCAACATCTGCTGCGGCCACTGCTTCATGTGCCGGCAGGGCCTGCACTCCCAGTGCGAGACGACCCAGATGCGCTCCCGGGGCATGGGCGCCGCACTCTTCGGATACACCAAGCTGTACGGCCAAGTGCCCGGCGGGCAGGCGCAGTTCCTGCGGGTCCCGTTCGGGAACAGCCTGCCGGTCAAGGTACCGGCCGGGCCGCCGGACGACCGGTTCGTCTACCTCTCCGACGTGCTGCCCACCGCCTGGCAGGCGGTCGAGTACGCGGCGATCCCGCCCGGCGGCACGGTCACCGTCCTCGGCCTCGGCCCGATCGGCGCCATGGCGGCCCGCATCGCGCGCCACCGGGGAGCCGGGCTCGTCGTCGGTGTGGACCTGGTGCCCGAGCGCCTGGCCCGCGCGAGCGCGTACGGCGCCACCTGCCTGGACCTGCGGCGTTACGACCAAGGCCCCGGCGACGCGATCCGGGAACTCACCCAGGGGCGCGGCACGGACTCCGTCATCGACGCCGTCGGCATGGAGGCGCACGGCGCCCCCACGGCCAAGGCGGCCCACTGGGCGGTCGGGCTGCTGCCGGACGCCGTGGCCGAACGCCTCATGGAGACGGCGGGCATCGACCGGCTCTCCGCGGTCTACGCCGCCGTCGACGTGGTGCGCCGGGGCGGCACGATCTCGCTCTCCGGCGTCTACGGAGGCGCCGTCGACCCGCTGCCCCTGCTGAAGATGTTCGACAAGCAGATCCAGCTCCGGATGGGCCAGGCCAACGTGTGGCGCTGGGTCGACGACATCCTCCCGCTGCTCACCGACGCGGACCCGCTCGGCGTCGACAGCTTCGCCACCCACCATCTGCCACTGGAACAGGGACCCCGGGCGTACGCCGCCTTCCAGCAGAAGGCGGACGGCATGATCAAGACGCTGCTGAACCCCTGACAGGAGCGCGCCGCACCCGGTGGCCGGGTCCGTCCGTCGTCACGCCCGGTGCCGCTGCCGCCACTCGATCATGAGGATGGTGGCGTCGTCCGCCAGTTCGTCGTTCTGGTGTTCCAGGATCGAGTGGATGAGCTGGCGGAGGGCCTCCGGAGCGAGTTCGCCGACCGCGGTGGCGCGGATGATGGAGGTGGTGAAGCCCGAGAGACCGAACTGCGACCCACCGTCCAGACGCGCCTCGGTCACCCCGTCCGTGTAGAGGATCACGCGGTCTCCCGGCTCCAGCGCCACTTCGCGCACCGTGCGGGAGCCACCCCCGAGCACTCCGGGCGTGCCCATCGGGGGTTCGCCCGGATATTCGAGGGCGCTCTCCAGGACCTGTTCGTCGCGGATGAGGAGCGGCGGCGGGTGCCCGCTGTTGACCCAGCTCAGAATGCCGCTGGCCAGGTCGAGCTGCAGGACGATCCCGGTGCAGAACTGGTCCGGCAGCCACTCCGCGAGCGCCTCGTCGACGGTCCTCACCATCTCGCCCAGCCCGGAGCCCCGACGCCGGGCGCTCCGGCAGCCGGCCATCGCGATCGCGGTGGTCAGGCCGGACGCGAGGTTGTGCCCCATCGCGTCCAGGATCACGGCGTGCAGCGTCGACTCCGTCATCGCGTGGTCGAACGCGTCCCCGCCCAGCTCGTAGGCGGGTTCGAGGACCGCGGTGGAGACGGCCCGGTCGTCGCCGATGGAGCGGGGCGGAAGCAGGGCCCGCAGCATCTCCGCCGGCAGCGTCATCGTCCCGGTGCGCGCCTGCTGGACGAGGCGGTCGCTGAACGCGCGCTTGGAGGTGATGGCCATGGCGAGGACGGACGCGAGCGACCCGCACCGTTCCAGCAGGATGCCGTCCAGCGTCTCCAGATGGAAGCCGACCACCCCCAACCGCTCTTCGCCGTCGACGAGCGGGAGCCAGACGATCAGCGTGCGGGAATCGGTGTTCTGCACACGCAGCGACATCGCCCGGTAGGCCCAGCCGGCCAGGGACCCGTCCACCGGCAGCCGGTCCTCGCCCGAAAGAAGGGTCAGACACCTCTGCTGGAGGTCCACCAGGTAGACGTCCACGTGACCGAGGCCCAGGCGTGCGGCGTACCGGTTGACGAGGACGGAGAGGTTCGTCGGAGCCGTCGAGTGCACCTCCGCCAGGAAGGCGTGCAGGACGTGTTCGACGGTGTCGCCGGAGGACTCCCTCATCGGCGCGCCTCCGCCGCCTTTGCCGGACACCACCTGGTGGCGGTGCGGTGTGCTGTGCCGCGGGACATGGCGGACTCCAGGGGCCGGAAGGACAGCGGTACGCGCCGTCATCGGTGTGCCGGACGGAGCGCGCCGTTCGTCCGTCCAGACAAACCGGGGTGGCCGGGTGACGCCACTCCTCGGCGCCGTTCGGTGGGCGGCCGGCCGGACACCGCCCGGTGGACGCGCGACTGCCCCGGGGCCGGAGCCCCGGGGCAGTCTCAGGCGTTCAGCCGGTACGTGACCGTCAGCGGAAGGAGCTGATGTACCCGGCCGCCGGGGTACCGACGCCCGTCACGTCGTCGTACCCCTTGACCGCCGTGAGCGAGGCGTCCTTGCCGAGGGTCCGCAGCGAGGTCAGCAGACCGTCCGTCGCGTCGACGCTGTTGGCGAAGTCGACCCGGGCCACCGCGAGGTCACGGCCCGCACCCAGCGGGTGGTCGGTGACGTCGTGGTACGCCTTCGAGGAGTAGCGGGCGTAGATCGCCGGGTTGGCGAAGCCGATCGACCGGCCGTGCTGCGCCTGCTGCGCGAGGGCCTGGACGCCCGCGATGACCGGCGCCGCCAGCGACGTACCGCCGATGCGGTACTCGTCGTAGCCGAGCGAGCCGTCGGGCAGCGTCTGGGTCTGGCCGACCAGGAAGCCGGTGTTCGGGTCGGCGACCGCCGCGATGTCCGGTTCGGTACGCATCCGGGTCTTGCCGTTCGCCTTGGCGAGCGAGTCCGGCACGACACCGCGCTGGTAGGACGGCTGCTTCACGGTCGAGCTGGTGCCGCCGCCCGCGCCGGAGGTGTAGGCGCCGGGGAAGTCGGTCCAGCTCTTCCCGTCGTCGGAGAGGCCGGCCTTCACCGTGCCCCAGCCGGTCTCCCACTGGTACGCGTCACCCTTGCCGACGGCCAGCGAGGTGCCGCCGACCGACGTCACCCACGCGGAGTTGGACGGGACGTCGACCTGCTTGGTGCCGGTGGACGCGACGTTGTCGCCCGCGTCGCCGGAGGAGAAGTAGAAGCCGATGCCCTCGACCGCGCCCAGCTTGAACACCTGGTCGTAGGCGGCCGCGACGTCCGGGGTCTCGTTGGCCTCGACGTCGCCCCAGGAGTTGGAGACGATGTCGGCGAGCCGGTGGTCGACGACCTTGTCGAGCGAGTCCAGCAGGTCGGCGTCGTAACAGGAGGCGCCGCCCACGTACACGATGTCCGCGGCGGGCGCGACGGCGTGCACGGCCTCCACGTCGAGGGTCTCCTCGCCGTACCAGCCGGACGCCCCGCACTCCTCGGTCGCGGTGTAGTCGGCCGGCAGCACCTGGCTGAGCTGGCCCTTCTTGTACGGGGCGTCGCCGTTGCGCTTGGCGTACTCCGCCGCGTCCTTGGCGATGGTCGGCGAGGCGTACGCGTCGGTGATGGCGACGGTCACGCCCTTGCCGGTCCAGCTGCCCGCACCGTACGCGGAGCGGAGCTGCTTGCCGGTGTAGCCCTTGACCGCGTACGGCACCTTGGAGCCGTACGCGCCGGGCAGCGAGGAGGCGGTGTTCGAGCCGTAATAGGTGGAGAAGGGGCCCGCGTTGCGGAACACCGCGTCCGGCGGCGGGAGTACCTCGTCCTGGCTCGACTTGTGCGGCGCGTTGTCCAGACCGGACACCGCGAGCACGGCTTCGCCCAGCCCGGCCGGCACGGAGGCCGTGGCGGAAGGGGCGCGGTAAGTACGACTGCCCTTGCGGTAGTTGTGCAACTGGGTGGAGAAGGTCTTCTCGGCCGCGGCGACGTCACCGGTGGCGGAGACGTAGTGCTGGTTCGCGCCGGTGACGGTCAGGCCGTTCGAGGTCAGCCACTGGCTGACCTCGTCGATCTGCTGCTGGGTCGCTCCGAACCGGGCCTGTGCCTGGTCGGCGCTCAGGTACTTCCCGTACGAGGAGGACCGCGGGTCGGACACGGCGGCGGCGTACGCGGCGAGCCCCGCGGCGTCCCGTCCGGCGAGGTGCACCCGGACGCTCACCTTGCCGCTGTCGGCAGTGGCGCCCTGGTCCGCCTGGGCGGTCGCCCAGGCGGGCTTGGTGCCCTGCAACGCGTCGCGCCCGCCCGGAGCGGAGTCCGCACTGGCGGACGGTATGCCGAGGGCGAGTGCGCCGGCGAGCAGTGGCAGTGTCGCCGCCATGCTCAGCCCGGCACGTTTTCCGGCGCGGCTGATTCTCATGTAACCCCCTGCGATATGGGTGTTTCGCGTGTGGAGCATGTGCTGGGTGATCTGCACATGTGATCCGCCACTCTTGCGAGGAACCCTTCATGTAGGGGGCATGCATTTACCAAGAAACCGTCAAGGGGTCATACGCGGACGGGGGTTACGGCCGGAAGGGGCGGGAATGCGCGGGCCGGGTCCGGATGCCCGCATCCGTCCGGTCACCCGGCGAGAAGTTCCCCGAGGGCCCTGCGCAGCTCCTCGGCCGCCTCGCGGCCCGCGGGGCGCAGTGGTTCGCGGACGGGGCCGAGGTCCAGCAGCGCCTTGGCGGTGACCGTTCCGGGCAGCCCGGACGCCATCATCAGCTCGGTCAGCCGGGTGTTGCGGGCGTTGAGGAGTGCGGCCTCGCCGGTACGGCCCGCGTCGAAGGCGTCGAGCGGCGCCCGCACCTGGCGGGGCGCGACATTGGCCACCGTGCTCACGTACCCCGCGCCGCCGACCGCGTAGAGAGGCAGGTTGAGCTCCTCGCAGCCGGAGTAGTAGGCGAGCCCCGTGCGTGACAGCACCCCGGTCGTGCCGAGCATGTCGTAGGCGCAGTCCTTCACCGCCACGACGCGGGGGTGCTCCGCGAGCCTCAGCAGGGTCTCCGGCTCGATCCGGGTGCCCGTGCGGCCGGGGATGTCGTACAGCATCAGCGGCAGCCCGGACGCCTCCGCGACGCGAAGGAAGTGCGCCTCGACGGCCTCCTGCGGCGGCCTGCTGTAGTACGGGGTCACCACCAGCAGCCCGTCCGCGCCCGCCTTCTCCGCCTCGCGCGCCAGCTCCACCGTGTGCCGGGTGTCCGCGCTGCCCACGCCCGCCAGGACCGGCACCCCGTCACCCACCGCCTCCCGCACCGCGCGTACCAGCGCCTTCTTCTCGGCGTCCGTCGTGGTCGGGGACTCCCCGGTGGTCCCGCTGAGGACGAGGCCGTCGCAGCCGTCGCGCACCAGGGCGGCGGCGTGGGCGGCCGCGGCGTCCGGATCGAGCGCCCCGGAAGCGGTGAACGGGGTGACCATCGCGCAGAGCGCGCGGCCGAAAGGGCGGGGGCGAGGGCGGTCGGTCGTCATGTGAGGCAGTGTCGACGGGCCCACGCGGCCGGGTCCAGCAAGTTCTGCTTGCCCCGACGATGTAGCGGAGCTGAACGGTGGCGGACACGGCGGACACCGGGCGCGAACCGGAAGGTGCCGTCCGGCCGGCGGCGTCGCCGCGCGTCCGCCGGGTGCCGGGCGAACCGTCCGGGGGCCGGTGGCGTCTCACCTGATCCGGAAGGAACGGGCAGAGCGCCAAGGGGAGCGGATGCGCACACGTGCGGACGGACGGATACGGCGGGGGAGCGGGGCCGCGGCGCTGCTGGGGGCGGGAGCGCTGGTCCTGACCGGCTGCGCGGGAGCCTTCGTACCGGCGGGGGAGGGGGAACCCGCGGCGACGCCCGCCGTCACGCGCGCGCCGGCGTCCCCGGGCGGCCCCGTGGCGGCGGAGACCCTGGACCCCTCGGCCTTCCCCTCCGGGGACATCGCGCTGCCCGCTCCCGCGCCCACGCCTGCCCCCACCGGTGACTGTCCCGCCTCCGGCGCCCGCGTGGACATGGGGCCGGTGGAGACGGCGATGTTCGCGCGGGCCGTCGTGCTGACCCTCGTCAACTGCGGTACCGAGCCCTACCAGGTCGACGGCTACCCCTCGGTCCGGGTCCTGGACGAGAACGGTGACCGGCTGCCGGTCCCGGTCAACGCGGGCCGCTCGATGTTCGGCCCCGACCTCGGCCCCGAGTCGGTGGCGCTGAAGCCCGGCGGGACCATGAAGTCCATCCTCGCCTGGGTCTCGACCAAGGAGGGCGGCGATCTGATCGAGAGCGACTCCCTGGAACTCGCGGCGGCCCCGGACGCCGGATCGCTGAACTTCCCCCTGGTCGGCCACGACCTGCGGCTGATGGACGAGCTGAACACGACCGCCTGGCGCGAGAAGCTGCCGGGCTGACCCGGCGGCCCGGGGCGAGAAGCTGCCGGGCCTGACGTGACGGCCCGGAAGACGCCGGGCCGGACCCGAACGGGCCGGAGCGAGAAGACGCCGGGCCGGACCCGAACGCGCCGGAGCGAGAAGACGCCGGGCCGGACCCGAACGGGCCGGAGCGAGAAGACGCCGGGCCGAACCCGAGGGCTCGGGCCGGCGGGCCGTGGGGGGCCCGGTCAGCGAGCTCCGCCGGACCCGCTCGTCAACCCGCCCCGAGGGGGTCCCCCGTCCGTGGAGCGGCCGGGAAGGGGCACGGCGGAAAGGCCCTAGGCTTGGGCTGCCTGAACCGTGTACGCACCCCGTGCACCCGAGCACGCACCGAGGAGAACCCCCGATGTCCGCAGAGCGCCCCACCCTGCCGCCGGTGCGGCTCCCCGCCGAGGCCGAACTGGCGAGGGACGCCCTGGCCGCGCCGCTGCTGGTGCGTGCCGTGCGCCTCGCCCGCTGGGCCGGGCCCGGTACCCGCGTCGGCGCCGGCGGCGAGCTCGTCGAGGCGCAGCTCCCCGAAGCCGCCGAGCACCTGGGTCTCCCCGCCGACGAGGACGGGGCCGCCCTCGCCAGCGAGGCCTGGCGCCTGGCCGTGGACACCGGCCTGGTGGACGTCACCGATCCCGAAGACACCGCCGGTGCGGGTCGCGCGGCGGACGCGCCCTCCGGTGACGGCGGAACGGCGGAGCCGGCCGAGGGCACGGCCACCCAGGGAGAGAGCCTCGCCCTGCTGACCGGTGGTTCGCCGGCGGACGTCCTCTCCGTCTGGCTCGACGGCCTGGAGGCCGCCTTCGCCGACGCCACCGCCCCGGTCTTCGACGACTTCGCCGATCTGGTCGGGGAGGACGGCTCCGTCGACTTCGGCGCCCTGGACTGGGACCCGGAGGCCGAGGCCGAGTTCCTCGAGGGCGTGCTCGGCAACCTCTACGTGCTCACCCTCGCGGAGGGCGGCCCCGGCGACGGCCCGGTACCGCTGCCCGCGCTCGCCGCGTCCATGATCGTCCCGGACGACATGGGCGAGCCCACCGACGACGTCCTGGAGCAGGTGTCGGAGGCGATGATGCGTCTGGACGACCAGTTCCGGGTGCTGGAACCGATCGGCATCGTGGAGTACCACCCCGTCGACGAGACGCTGATGTTCGAGGAGGGCGAGGCCCAGGCCGCGCCCGAGGGCGACGAGGACGACGTCAGCCGGTACGGCATGGTGAGGCTGACCCCGCTGGGGCTCTACGGCATCAGGACCCGGATGCTGGAGGCGGGGGTGGACGCGCCCGCGATCGGTGACCTCGCGGAGAAGGACGCCACGGCCCTCCTGGACGGTATCGCGTACTACCCCGAGGCGGCCGCCCAGGCGGAGATCGGGCTGTGGATCGCCGGGCGCGGTGACGGCGACGCCGTCGCGACCGCCGCCGACCTGCTCGCCGCAGGCCGGGGCGACGACGAGGGCGCCCCGCTGCGCCGGCTCCACTGCCAGCAGGCGCTGGCCCTCACCGGACCCGGGGCCGAGCCCGCCCTGCGCGCGGTGCTCGGCGACCCCGAGCTGGGCGGGCTCGCCCGGGTCTGGCTCGCGGAGCACGGCGCGACGGACGTCCCGCCGCCGCCGGAGTCCATGGTCTTCTGGCTGGCCGTCGACACGCTCGCCGCACAGCTGGACGCCGACGGCGAGATGGCGGAACTGCAAGGGCTGGTCGAGGAGCTCGTCGGCCGGGACGGCGACTTCTTCGACCAGGTCTGGCGGGTCGAACACCCGGCGACCGCCGAGGTGCTGGACGCCATGGGGCGGCTGCACGGCGACAAGAAGACGGCGAAGGAAGCGCGCAAGGCCGCCTTCAAGGCCCGCTCCCGCGCCGGGTCCTGACGGTTCGTCGACTGCCGCTCGCCGGTGCGGGCGGCAGTCGGCGCCGGGAGGTGGCGCGGACGGGCGCCGGGAAGCGGTTGCGCCGCGGTTGCGCGGCGGGGCGCCGGGGAGCGGCTGCGCGGACGGGCGCGCACCGCGTGCGGAGGTGCCCGTTGCACTGCAAGGGTGTGCCTGGAAGTCGCCCGCGGTTCATATGGAGTTCGCCCGGAGCCGGGACCGTGGGCGCGCCAACGTACCGGACACCGCACAGGAGCCCGTCATGTCGTTCACGCGCAGGGAATTCACCAAGCAGTCCGCCGTCGCCGGCGCCGGCATCGCCCTCACCGGGGCGGTCGGTACCCTCGCCACCGCGCCCGGTGCCCTCGCCGCGGAGCACGACGGCCGCGGCGGTCACGACGAGCACGGCCACGACGACCACGGTCACGAGCACGGCCACTCCAAGGCTCCCGGCTACGGCCCGCTGATCGCCGACCCGAAGGGCATCCTGGCGCTGCCCGCCGGCTTCTCGTACCGGATCATCACGCACAGCGGTGTCACCAAGCTGGAGTCGGGCGAGACCACCCCCTCCAACCACGACGGCACCGCCGCCTTCGAGGGCCCGCGCGGCGTCACCCTCCTGGTCAACAACCACGAGCTGAGCGGTACCCGCGACGGCTGGGCGCGCCCCGTCCCGCTCGCCGAGGGCCTGGTCTACGACCCGGTCGCGGCGGGCGGCTGCACCGTCGTGGAGACCCGCCAGGGCGGCCACACCGCCGAGTGGGTCGGCATCGCCGGTACCTCCACCAACTGCGCGGGCGGCGCGACCCCGTGGGGCACCTGGCTGACCTGCGAGGAGACCGAGGACAAGGCGGGCAAGAACGGCCTCCTCAAGGACCACGGCTACGTCTTCGAGGTCGACCCCTACGACCGGCGCGCCAACCGCGACCCGCGCCCGGTCAAGGCCTTCGGCCGGTACGCCCACGAGGCGGTCGTCATCGACCCGCAGCGCGGCCACGCCTACCTCACCGAGGACGCGGCCACCCCGAACGGGCTGTTCTACCGCTGGGTCCCGCCGCAGGGCTTCAAGCACGGCCGCGGCAAGCTGCGCACGCTCGCCGACGACGCGGGTGTCCTCCAGGCGTTCAAGTGCTTCGACAAGAGCGGCGCCTTCGTGGACGACCTGTCCCGCGCCACCAAGATCGGCACCGTGTACGGCGTCGACTGGGTCGACGTGCCGGACCGCGACGCGAAGACCGTCTCCGTGCGCAAGCAGTTCACCGACACGGAGGTCACCCGCGCCCGCAAGCTCGAAGGCATGTGGTGGAGCGACGGCGGCGTCTACGTCGTCTCCTCGTTCGCCCGCGCGGAGAGCCCCGTCCAGCACGACGGCCAGGTCTGGTTCTACGACACCAAGCGCCGCACGCTGACCCTCAAGGTGCTCCTCGGCGTCAACCCCGACCCGACGAAGGACGGCGCCTTCGACGGCCCGGACAACATCACCGTCTCGCCGTACGGCGGCCTGGTCATCGCCGAGGACGGCGAGGGCGTCCAGCACCTCTTCGGGGCGACCGACAGCGGGGCCACCTACCCGATCGCGCGCAACGACCTGAACGAGGGCACGGCCGAGGCGCCCGTGTACAGCGAGTTCACCGGCGTCACCTTCTCGCCCGACGGCAAGACTCTCTTCGCCAACATCCAGACCCCCGGCATCATGCTCGCCATCACGGGGCCCTGGAAGCGTCAGCCGAAGAAGTAGCGGCTCCGCCCCACCCGCGGGCCGGGCCGGCGCCTCGCGCGCGGCCCGGCCCAGGTGGGGTCCGGCGTCACCCGCGAGGCGCCTCGCGCAGCAACGCCCGCGCCCGCTCGGTCCTGCGGGCGCCCGCCGGGTACGGCAGGGTCCTGGCCAGGGATTCGGCGCGGGCCAGCTCCCTGGCGCCCTCCCGCTCCTGGGCGAGCCGGGAGAGGGCGGTGCCGAGGGCTATCCGGGCCTCCACCTCGGCGAGGCGCTCCCCGGTGCGCTCGGACCGGGTCACCTCGGCGCGGGCCAGGCGCGTCGCGCTCTCGGGGCGTCCCGACAGGAGTTCCGCCCAGGCCACCAGGACCGGGGCGTCGCCGGTGTGGCCGTCCAGGGCGCGCAGCGCGTCGTCGGGTCGGCGTGCGCGCAGGGCGGACTCGGCGCGGGCGGTGCGCACCTCGTACTCGGCCTGGCGGTCGCCGAGGGCGGAGGCGGCGGCGCCGGCGCGGTCCAGGAGGGAAGCGGCTTCCGCGGGGTCGCCGAGGAACGCCCGTACCCGGGCCATCGTGGCCAGGGCGTAGGGGAGGCACCAGGCCTCGTACGCCTCCGCGCCCACCACGGCCTGTTCGGCGAGCGCGCGGGCCGGTTCGGGTTCTTCCAGGAGCAGGCGGAGTTCGGCGAGGTTCCCGCGCTCGAACGCGGCGGCCGTCGGATCGCCGGACTGCTTGGCCAGCCCGAGCGCGCGGGCGCCGATCTCGACGGCCTCGCGCAGCCGGCCGGCCCGCCGCGCGTTCTCCCGCAGCGTCGACAGGACCGTACCGAGCAGCGTCGGGTCGCCGTACGCCTCGGCCGGGGCCAGGGCCTGGTCGCCCGCTTCGCGCGCCTGGTCGAGGTGGCCGGCGAGACCGAGGTTGGCGGCCCGCAGACCGAACGCGCGGGCCGACAGGCCCTGCCCACGGGTCCCCGGCACGTTCCGGGCGGCGGCCAGGGCGTCGAGGGCGGCCTCGGCTCCGGCCATGTACCGGCCCTGGACGCAGCGGATGAGGGAAAGGGCGAGGAAGTGGCCGGTGGCCGGTTCCGGCGCGGTGTCCTCGGTCACCGGGTGGTCCCGCAGGGTCCGCAGGGCGGTGTCCGGGCCGCTCGTCTTGGCGAGCGTCTCGGCGAGCAGCGCCGCCGCGAGGACCGCGTCGTCGTGGTCGCCGCGCCGCTCGAACTCGGTCAGGGCGAGCCGTACCGCGTCGGCGGCCTGCTCGAAGTGGCCCATCCTGCGCAGGACATGGGCGTGCGCGAGCCGGGCGCGGGCCGCGTCGACGTCGAGGCGGGCCACCAGGTCGCGGTAGTAGCGGTCGGCGGCGTCGTTGGCGTACAGAGCGGCGGCCCGTTCGGCGGCCCGGCGCAGGTACTCGGCGGCACGCGGGTCGTCGGCGCGCGCGAAGTGGGAGGCGAGGGTGTCGACGGCGTCGGGGCGCCGCCGCTGGACGGCCTGCGCGAACGCCGCGTGCAACTGCCTGCGGCGGACCACGGCCAGCTGCTCGTAGCAGGTCAGCCGGACCAGCGGATGGCGGAAGGCGACCCCGGCTTCGGGCCGTCCGGCCACCACCACCTGCCGCTCCTCGACGAGCGAGGCGGCGATGGCGCGCTCCAGGGCGTCGGCCGCCGCCGCGCCGGACACCGGCGGGTTGAGCCCGTGCTCGGCGACGTCGAGCAGTTCGGAGAGCGCGGCGTCGCCGCCGGCGACCGAGAGCGCCTCGACCAGGCGGCGCGTGTCCGTGTCGAGCCGTTCGAGCCGGTCGGCCACCAGGTCCCGTACGCCCTCGGGGGCGTAGTCGCCCATGTCGCTGCGGGGCAGGTCGCGGGCGAGTTCGAGGGCGAACAGCGGGTTGCCGAGAGAGAGTTCCCACACCCGGTGGGCCCCGCCGCCGTGGGGCGGCCCGCCACCCGCGTCCCGTACCACCGCCAGGCACGCCTCCTTGTCGAGTCGCTCCAACTCCTCGCGCGCGCAGAGGCGTTGACGCATGAGTGAGGCCACGACCGAGCGGCGCGCGTCGCCGTCGGGAAGCTCCTCCTCGCGGTAGGTCGCCAGGAAGCGCAGTGCCGTCCCCCGCTGCACGGCCCGCCGGGCCAGATGGCCGAGGAGCTGGTACGAGCCGGAGTCGGCGCTGTGCAGATCGTCGAGCACCACCAGCACCGGGCGGACCGCCGCCAGATCACCGAGGAGCGCCGTGCTGGCCCGGAACAGCCGGTCCCGCTCCTCCTCCGGGCTGCGCTCACCGGTCGTCCCCACCTGCCCGAGCGACGGCAGGAACGCGGCGAGTTCGGGGTACTCGGCGCCGACCCGGGCCCGCTCGGCCGCGCTGTGTTCGGCGAGCCAGCCGTCGAGCGCCTCCGCGAACGCCCCGTACGGCGTGTGTCCCCCGGCGTCCTGGCCGCCACCCCAGAGCACGGCCGTACCGGCCGCGGTGGCCCGCCGCGCCACCTCGCCGACCAGGCGGGTCTTCCCCACCCCCGCCTCACCGGTGAGCAGGGTGAGGGGCGGGCCGTCCGCCGCCAGAAGACGGCCCAGCACCGCGTCGCGGCCCCGCAGCGGCGGGGCGGCCGCCGCCCGCAGCGGGGCCGGGAGCAGGGGAGTGGCGGGTACGGGCGCGGGCGCGGCGGCCAGCGCGGCGCGGTGCAGCCGCTCCGTCTCCGGGCCCGGACGCACCCCGAGTTCGGTGTCGAGCGCCTCGCGGCACACGTGGTACTGGTGCACGGCCCGGCGCCGCAGCCCCTGGCGCAGCCAGGCCTCGATGAGGATGCGGTGGGCCAGCTCCTCGGCAGGGCTGCCCGCGAGGACCTGTCCGGCGACGGCCGCCGCATCCGCCGGTGCGCCCCGCTCCAGGTGCTGCCCCGCGAGCCGGAGCAGCAGTTGCTCGCGCAGCAGGACGAGCCGGCCGCGGCGGTCGTCGGCCCAGCGCGCGTACCGGTCCTCCGGCAACAGCTCGCCCGTGAACCGGCCGATCGCGGCGGACAGCTCGTCGACCCCGCCGTCGGCGAGGGCGGTGCGGGCCGAGGCCTCCGCCTCGTCGGCGTCGATCCACACGGTGGCCGGATCGAGATGCAGGAGCGCCCCGTCGGAGACCAGGTACGAGGAGCTGGCGCGTGGGGCGAGTTCGGGTTCCAGGGCGCGGCGGGCGGCGTGCAGGGCGACCCGCAGGCTGCCGGCGGCGGCCTTCGGATCGGCGTCGGGCCAGCAGACGGCGATGGCCTCCTCGCGGTGGAGGCGGTGGCCGGGCACGACGGCGAGCAGCTTCACCAGCGCGCGGGCTCCGGGGCGCGGCCACCGGTCGGCGAGCTCGGGGCCGCCGTCGCGGGTGGCCCTGAATCCGCCGAGCAGGTGCAGGCGCAGCAACGGCGCGGCGGAAGTCGTGCTGTCCGGTCGTTGCGCGTTCATCAGGATGCACTGTAATCGAACACGTTGTGAACCCCCCGGGCGAGGCCCGGGGGGTCCGTTTCATGTCAGGGCGTCAGCCCGTGGGTCAGGAGAGCTTGTACGTGGCGACCTGGTGGATGCCGTTGTCGTCGACCAGGTAACGGCCGCCGAGGTCCTCGGCGAGCCGGTCCGGGGCGTAGTCGTCGCCCTGGAGCGAGAGCACCTCGTCGGTGCCGTCGCCGTCGAGGTCGGCGGCCAGGAAGTTCCGGGCGCCGATCAGGTCGGCGTCGCCGAGAGTCGACTGGAAGGACTGGCCGCTCTCGAAGAAGTCCGCGTCCCCGGCGTAGGCGGAGATGGCCCCCTCGCTGCCGGCGATGAGCAGCTTGCGGCCACCGGGTCCGGTGGCGAACGCGCCGTTGTAGGTCTGGCCGATCACCGAGGCCAGAGCGTCCTCGGTGCCCTCACCGGAGTACCTCCGGAAGGTCGAGGTGCCGGCCTGGTAGAGGCTGCCGTCGTCGGTGAAGAAGCCGCCGTGCGTCCACAGACCGCCCATGGTCGCCGAGTGCACGACCTTGCCGGTGCGGCCGTCGCGGATCTCCATGTAGGTGTGCGGACCGGTGGCGTCGGTGGAGCCGACGCCGGCCTGCGAGGTGATCTCCCACGTGTAGACGACCGCGTGGCCGTCCGCGTACGGGATCTCCGGAGAGGCGAAGGTTCCCTTGTACGTGAGCGCGGCGTGGATGATCCCGTCCGTCGACACGGCCGGGGCCTCGGGCACGAGGCTCCACTTCGTCTTGCCGGTCTTGGCGTTGAGCGCGACCGCGGTCGCCCCCGGGTCGGCCAGGTCGAGCGAGTCGACCTTGGAGTACGAGGCGTAGACCTTGCCGTCCTGGACCGAAGCGTCGGAGAAGATCACGTCGCCGGCGGCCGCGGGCGCCGCGTGGGACCAGATCTTGTGTCCGTCGCCGTAGTAGGCGTTCAGGGTGTTCGTCGGGACGACGATGTCCTGCTCGCCGTCGCCGTCGAGGTCGGCGAGCTCGACGGAGTGGACGAACTGGCCGCCGCTGTCGATGGTGGCCAGCGTCTTGCCGGTCTTGGCGTTGAGGACGACCACGGCGGAGTCGGCGGCGACGACGATCTCGTCCTTGCCGTCCCCGTTGACGTCACCCTTCTCCATGTCGTGCACCGCGCCGGGAACCGTGGCGCGCCACAGCTTCTCGGGCTTGCCGGAGACGAGCGAGGGACCGGAGTAGGCCCACACGCCGTCCGACGAACCGGCCATCACCACGTCGGACTTGCCGTCCTTGTTCACGTCGGCGGTCTGCGCGTAGGAGATGTCCGCCTGGAGCGGCGTGATGCTCTGCTGCTTGCCGTTGCCGAGCTTGAACGTACGGATGTTCTGGCTCTGGTCGATGACACGGACATGGGTGCCCTCGGCGTCGCTGAAGACGTCCTGGTACATCGGCGCGCCGGCGAGACCCTTGTTCTGCCAGACGAGGGCACCCTTGCCCGAGTACACGGTCGTCGCGGCGAAGCTCGCGCCACCCGGGTTCTGCGATCCGGAGATCATGCGGTCGTCGTCGCCCGCGACGACGAGCTTGCCGTCGGCGACCTGGAGACGCCAGACGCTCGGCCCGTTCTGGTTGTTCTCGGCGTCGCGCTTGGTCGTCTGCGACCAGAGCAGTTTGCCGGGTGCGTCGCCGTTGACCACACGCACCGTGTTGGCGTTCACCTGGAGGTAGTTGTCCAGGGAGGACTCGGCGACCGCGTACTCGTCGCCCGCCTTGGCGGTGAGGTCACCGACCGTCAGGGCGGTGGGCAGCACGTTGACCCGGCTGTCCAGCGTCGTGCGGTTGCCGGTCTTCAGGTCGTACGCGGCGACCTCGTACGTCACCGCGTCGTTGACGTCGGACTGCTCGACGGCGACGAGCCGCTTGCGGCCGGCGTCGACGCGCAGCTGACGGCTGTAGAGCAGGCTGTCGGTCTTCCAGGTGACCGAGCCGTCCGCCACGTTCAGGGCGAGGGTGTGACCCCGGCCCTCCACCGTGCTGGTCATCGCGCGGTCCCAGGAGACGGCGACCTTGCCCTTGCCGAGGTCCTGGATGTCGCCCCAGGCGGCGTCGCCCGCCTCACCGGTGTCGTACGTCCACGTGGACGACGGGGTCAGCTTGCCGTCCGCCGAGGAGAAGCGGATGCCGTACAGCTTCGCCGTGTCGGAGGCCGGCGAGTTCATGTTCATCCGGGGCGCGTCGGCGACGAGCAGCGTGCCGTCGACGATCTTGACCATGGTGGCGTAGTCGTACAGCTTCGACCACACCGTCTTGCCGGTCTTGCCGTCGAGGATGGTCACGAAGGTGCCGTTGGGCAGCGACGATCCGGGCGAGGTGAACGGACGGTAGGACGCGATGCCGACGCTCGCAGAGAAGACGATGTCGTCGACGCCGTCACCGGTCAGGTCGCCCGTGGAGTAGCCGGAGTCGGAGGACGGGGTGAACGGCGAGACCGCGTTGTAGCCCATCATGATCCGCACCGGGTACGGCTCGGTCTGCCACGGGCGCAGCGGCTTGACCTGCCAGTCCGCGTAGTACGAGGTGTTGGTGCGCTCCCACACGGACTCACCGTCGGCGGAGTGCAGCTGCACGTTGCCCCGGCTGTGGACGGTGAAGTAGTCGCCGTCCTTGCCGACGGGCACGGTCGCGCCCATGCCCCGCACGCCCTCCAGGGAGGAGGTGCCGGTGAAGGTGACCGGGGCGGCGGCGTCGGTGGTGGCGTCGGTGGACGCGCCGTCCAGCGAGGAACCGGAGCCGGAGGGCTTCGTGTCCGTGCTGTCGCCGGACGTGGGCGCGTCCTCCGCCTGAGGGCTGACCTGGTTCTCGGCCGCGTCACCGTACGGGTCCAGGGCCACGTTCGCGGTCAGCTGCTGCGCCTGGGCGGCCGTCAGCTTCAGGACGCCGTCACCGTCGTCGGCGGCCAGGGCCTGCGGCGCGATGCTCAGGCAGAGCCCGGCGGCGACCAGGGCGGAGGCGAGCTGGAGGCCCCGCCGCGAGTGGAGGTTTCTCATCACTTGGCTCCCTGCGTGAAGCGGATCGCCGAACCGGCGGTGATGACCGACTGGTTGTAGGCGTACTGGAGGGCGTCGGTACCGGCCTGGTTCTGGATGCCGACGGTGGCACCCGCGCCCAGGTCCGCGACCGACTTGTACTGGAGGGTCACCGCGCCGGTCGCCTCGTCGAAGACGGCCTCGAAGGTGGCGCGCCCGGTGGTGCCGTTCGCGTAGGCCGCGTCGTTCCAGACGACGGCGAACGTGCGGCTGCCCTTGGTGCCGGTGGTGGCGGTCTGGACGGACGACTTCTTGTCGAGCGTCAGGTCGTCCCAGAGCGGGGCGATGAAGCCGTTGGGGTTGTACGCGGTCGGCAGCGTGGTGTTCGCGTAGTCACCGACGCGCGGCGCCAGGAAGTTCAGCATGCCGTCGGTGGTGACGGAGGTCGTGGAGTACGAGACCCCGTACAGCTTCACCGAGAAGGGCAGCGAGATCGTCGTGGCGTCCTCGTCACCGGTCAGGGCGACCTTCTTCGAACCGGCGATCCAGGAGTAGGCGGCCGGGGCGCAGCTGTTGCCGGTGGCGTCGGTGCGGGCCGGGACCTGGACGTCCTTGGTCAGGTCGGCGGCGGCGACGGTGGTGGAACCGGTGAAGACGCCGTTGCACAGGACCGGCACGGTCGGCTTCACGGTCAGGGTGTAGGCACCCTCGGCGACCTTCGGCAGCGTGTACTTGCCCTTGGCGTTGGTGACGACCGAGGGGACCGGGGAACCGGTCAGCTCGACGGTCGCGCCGGGCAGGGCCTTGCCGGTGACGTCCAGGACGGTGCCGGTGACCTTGTGCGAGGCGACGGTGGAGAGCGCGAGGTCCTGCGTCAGGGCCTGGTTCTCGGTGATCTCGACCCCGGCGACCTGGGCGGTCGCGTAGCCGTAGCCGCTGAGCGCGAAGTCGTAGGTGCCCGGGTTGAGCGACAGGCGGTAGGTGCCGTCGGTGCCGGTGGTGACCGTGCGGGTGCCGTAGGTGGCGTTGGTGGCCTTGACGACGACGCCGGAGAGGGCGGTGCCGGTGGCCTTGTCGGTGACCTTGCCGCTGACGGTGCCGGCGGTGTGCGGGGCCTTGTCGACGGACGCGAGGATGTCGAGCTTGCCCTCGCCCCAGACGTTGTTCATGCCGGCGGTGCCACCGCAGTGGGTGTCGTCCACGTCACGGGCGCCCTGGTTGAGCAGGTCGCGCGTGCCCTCGATGTCACCGATCAGCGAGGGGGCCGCCGACCACAGCAGCGCGGCCGCGGCCGCGACGTGCGGGGTGGCCATCGAGGTGCCGTTCTCCGTGTTGTACGAAGAACCCGGCCACGTCGACTCGACGTTCACGCCCGGCGCCGAGATGTTCGGCTTCGCCGAACCGTCGACCAGCGACGGGCCGAAACCGGAGAAGGAAGCGATCTTGCCGTTCGCGTCGTACGCGCCGACGCCGTAGGAAGTCACCTGGGAACCGGGGGCGTGCGCGGTGGAGCAGGTGGTGCCGTCACCGTCGTTGCCGGCCGCGAACGCCTCGAAGATGCCCGCGGAGTTCCAGGCCTCGACGATGTCCTGGTAGAACGTCGTGTCGTCGCCGCCCCAGGAGTTGTTGACGATGTTCGGCGCCAGGTCCGGGCGAGGGTTCTGCCCGTTGTGGTCGGTCGGGGCGAGGATCCACTGGCCGGCGGCGAGCAGGTACTCGTCCGAACACTGGCTCGACTCGCAGCCCTTGGCGGCGATCCACTTGGCGTTCGGCGCGACGCCGATGCCGTTCTTGCCGACCATGGTGCCCATGGTGTGGGTGCCGTGACCGTTGTTGTCGCACGGGGTGCCGTCGGCGGGGCACGTCCCGGACGGGTCGTAGAAGTTGTAGTCGTGCGTGAAGGTGCCGTCGCCGTTGTTGCCCCGGTACTGGGCCACCAGGTCGGGGTGGTCGTACTGCACGCCCGAGTCGACGCTGGCGATGACGATGCCCTCGCCGCGGTCGTCGTACTGGTTCCACACGTCGTCGGCGTTGATGTCGGCGACGCCCCACTCGGGGGTGGTGTCACCGTTCGCGGAGGAGTCCGTGGCGCTCTTGGCCGACGAGCCCGCGGCGGAGGGGTTCGTGCGCGACGTGGTGATCTTCGCGTCGGAGGTCTCGCTGTCGTCGAGCTGGTAGTGCCGCTCCTTGACGATGCTCGCGACGTCCGAGCGCTTCGCGAGCTGATTGATCAGGTCCTGGTCACCGGTCACCTTGACGGTGTTCGCGATCCAGTAACCTTCGTGGCTCACCTTTTCCTTGTCGAGGAAAGAGTTGAGCGACTTCTGGCTGGACTTGGCGTGGGCGCGCAGCTCGCCGTAGGCGGCCTTCGCACGGGCCGCGTGGGACTTCTGCTTCTTGGCGGAGGACAGGTCCGCCTGGTCCTTCAGCGTGACGAAGAAGGTCGCCTCGCCACCGCCGTCGACGGCGTCTCGCAGGGCGGAGTCGACCTTCGGGGACGGCGCGGCGTCGGCGGCAGCCGCGGCCGGCGGGCCGATCAGCAGACCGGCGGTGGTGAGCGCGGCGGCCACCAGCGCGGCGGATCTGCGCCGGGACGATCGGGGCAGGTGCATCGGGGGTGCTCCTCCAGGGACGGGAAGGGGGAGCCCGGACGTTAGGGAGGCACCGTTACTCGGGCATTACAGCTCGCGGTGGGCGTCCGGCGGCCCGTGTGCGGGGCGGGGCGCCGCACACCGTCGGGTGAGCGCCGTCCGTCGGCGCCGCGAGAGGGCGGCGCGAGGGGCGGCAGACCGGTCGGCCCCGCCCCGGATTTTCCGGCCGCTTCGCGCCGGCGGGCTCCGGACGCGGCGCCCGCCCGTCGTCGATCCACCGGCCGTTCCCGATCCGCCGGACACTCCCGGGTCTGTGCGAACCGCCACCCCTTCGGGGGTCTTTCGGGCCGGGTGCCCTGCGCGTCGACGCCGCCGCGAGCGCGCCGTGGCGGCGACCGGCCCTGGTCGCGGGCGCATCACGAATGCGGCACTACTGGGCCGAGGGCGGGAACGGGCATAGCGCCGGGCGTCCCGGTGGCGCATACTCAAGGTAATGAAACAGTCAGCCGGATCCCGGCGTCACCTGCCTTCCAGTCCCTTCAACCGCCCGGCCCAGGCGGCCCCACCGGTCGAATGCTTCGACGTGGGCGACCGGGTGTCGCACGACCAGTTCGGCCTCGGGCGGGTTCTCGCTGTCGAGGGCGACAACGACGCAGTCCTCATCGACTTCGCGGGGCGTCAGGGGAGGATCCTGAGCCCGTATTCCAAGCTGACCAAGCTCTGAGAGCTCCAGCGGCGTGCCGGACGGACGTGCCCTCGGGTACGAGCTGCCGTCAGCCGGAGAGCGCCCGCAACCGGGGCACCTGAGAGACACCAGGTGCCCCGGAAGCCGTTGCGGGGCCGTTTCCGTCGCCCACGGGACGCAGGACGTCCCAGGGCCGTACGGCTAGAGCGCCGAGGCGGCGGGCTTCACCATGCCGCGCACGGTGCGTGACTTCACGAACTCGCCCATGGCGGTCATCTCCCACTCGCCGGTGAACTGCTTGATCAGCTTGGCCATCATCACGCCGGTCTGCGGCTCCGTGCTGCTCAGGTCGAAGCGGACCAGCTCCTCGCCGGTGGCCGCGTCGAGCAGCCGGCAGTACGCCTTCGCCACCTCGGTGAACTTCTGGCCGGTGAAGGAGTTCACCGTGAAGACCAGGCCGGTGGCCTCGGCGGGGATGCGGCCGAGGTCCACGACGATCACCTCGTCGTCCCCCGCGCCCTCGCCGGTGAGGTTGTCGCCGGAGTGCTTGATCGCGCCGTTGAGGATGGACAGCTTGCCGAAGTAGCAGCTGTCCAGGTGCTTGCGGTCGGGGCCGTAGGCGATCACCGAGGCGTCCAGGTCGATGTCCTTGCCCCGGAACGCGGGCTCCCAGCCGAGGCCCATCTTGACCTGCGAGAGCAGCGGACGGCCGCCCTTGACCAGCGAGACCGTCTGGTTCTTCTGGAGGCTGACCCGGCCCTTGTCGAGATTGATCTTCCCGGAGGACGCGGGGGCCGGGGGAGCGGCGGGGGGTGCGGGCGGCATCGGTGGCATCGGCGGTGCGATCCTCGGGTCCGCGGGCGCTGCCTGCGGGTACGCCTGGGCTGCCGGGGCCGGGGGAGCGGCCTGGGCGGCGGGCTCCTCCTCCACGGTCACGCCGAAGTCCGTGGCGATGCCCGCCAGGCCGTTGGCGTACCCCTGGCCTACGGCGCGGGCCTTCCAGGCGCCCTGGCGGCGGTAGATCTCGATGACCACGAGTGCCGTCTCGGCGCCCAAGCGCGGCGGGGTGAAGGAGGCGAGGACGCCGCCGTTGTCGGCGTCGCGCACGGTGGCGGTGGGCTCGATGCCCTGGAAGCTCTGGCCCTCCGCGTCGGGGCTCGCGGTGACGACGATCTTCTCGATGCCGGGCGGCACCGCGGCGGTGTCCACCACGATCGAGTCCGGCGCCGTGCCACCGCCGGAGCGGTAGGTCACGCCGGGGCCCGAGGGCTGGTTGTAGAAGATGAAGTCGTCGTCGGAGCGGACCTTGCCGTCGGCGGAGAGCAGCAGGCCCGAGACGTCGAGCCGCACCGGGGCGGTCACGTCCACCGCCACGCGGGCGGCGGAGAGAGGGATGTTCGAGCCGGGGGTCATTGCGGTCATGACCGGGGTAACGAACGACCCGGCTTTGCCGTTCCCTTACCTTCCGTGACGGTTCACCCGTCCGGGGGGAGCACGCCGGAAGTCCCGCGCGCCCCTCCGGCCCGCCCGTCGCCTTTTGGCTCGTACCTCTGCGGCTCGTACCTCTGCGGCCCGCGCGTGGCCGCCCGGCCCCGGCTCAGTACGGCCAGATCGGCGGATCGGTGACGAAGGGCCCGCCGACGTGGGTCTGGGCCGGATCGTCCGGGTCCAGCTCGCCGAACTCGGCGACCAGCTTCTGCGCGAACCGCTCCGAGTCGTCCTGCGGCTCGTACCCGAGTGCCCGGGCGGTTGACAGGTCCCACCACAGGCGGGTGTTGGCGGACGAGCCGTAGACCACGGTGTGGGCGACGTCCGGGGCGGTGAGCGCCGCGTGGAAGAGGCGGGCGCCGTCCTCGGGGCTGAGCCAGACCGACAGCATCCGCACCGAGGTCGGCTCGCGGAAGCAGGAGCCGATCCGGACGGACACGGTCTCGATGCCGTGCTGGTCCTGGTAGAGCTGGGCCAAGTCCTCGCCGAAGGACTTGGAGAGGCCGTAGAAGGTGTCGGGGCGCCGGGGGGTGTCCACCGGGATCAGCGGCTCACCGGCCGCCGGCGCGGGGGTCCAGCCGATCGCGTGGTTGGAGGAGGCGAACACGATCCGGCGCACGCCCTCCTCGCGGGCCGCCTCGTACAGGTTGTACGTGCCCTCGATGTTGGCGCGCAGGATCTTGTCGAAGGAGGCTTCCAGCGAGATGCCGGCGAGGTGGATGATCGCGTCGACGCCGCGTACGGCCTCGCGCAGCGCCTCCCGGTCGGCCAGGTCGGCGGTGATCGCGCCCGGCTCGCCCTCGATCGGCACGAGGTCGAAGAGGCGCAGCTCGTAGCCGTACGCGGGGAGCAGTCCGCGCATCAGCGTGCCGAGACCGCCTGCGGCTCCGGTGAGCAGGATCGTGCGGGGAGCGGGCAAACCGGGCACTGGGCCTCCTCGGCGCGGCGAGACTGAGCCGCAACGCGCCAGATCCATGGATGACATTCACATGCGTGGACAACGTAGGGACGGGCGGCCGCCTGCGTCAAGAGTTCGCGGCCGCGCCGAACTCGCCTCGGGTGTCACGGTTTCCACCTTGACCGGCCCCCGGACGCTGCTTTAGCGTGACGTCGTTCATGAATATGGACGCAAATCAGAGTTGTGTACGCCCGGAACTCGCTCAGGGAGCGCCCGTGACCTCAGCCCCCCTCGCCGCCCGGCTCACCGAAGTCGCCGGGCCGCTCTTCTTCCCCGTCACCGCGTACGGCCCGGACGGGGACGTGGACCTCGTCGCGTTCCGCCGTCACGTGCGAGCCGGTGTCGACGCCGGTGCGGCGGCCGTCTTCGCCTGCTGCGGCACCGGTGAATTCCACGCGCTGACGCCCGCCGAGTTCGGCCGGGTCGTCGCCGCGGCGGTCGAGGAGACAGCCGGACAGGTGCCCGTCGTCGCCGGCGCGGGTTACGGCACCGCGCTGGCGGTGCAGTACGCCGAGCTCGCCGAGGAGGCCGGCGCGGACGGGCTCCTCGCCATGCCCCCGTACCTCGTCGTCGCCGACCAGGCGGGACTGCTCGCGCACTACACCGCGCTCGCCGCGGCCACCCGCCTGGAGACGATCGTCTACCAGCGCGACAACGCCGTCTTCACCCCCGAGACCGTCGTCGCCCTGGCCCGCACGCCCGGCATCATCGGCCTCAAGGACGGGGTCGGCGACCTGGACCTGATGCAGCGCATCGTCAGCGCCGTGCGCACCGCGCTGCCCGGCGGCGACTTCCTGTACTTCAACGGGCTGCCCACCGCCGAACTCACCGGGCTCGCCTACCGGGGCATCGGCGTCACGCTCTACTCCTCCGCTGTCTTCGCCTTCGCCCCCGACATCGCGCTCGCCTTCTACCGCGCGCTCGCGTCGGGCGACGACGAGCTGGCCGACGCCCTGCTGGACCGCTTCTACCGGCCGCTGGTCGAACTGCGCGCCAAAGGGCGCGGCTACGCCGTCTCCCTGGTCAAGGCCGCCGTACGGCTCCAAGGGCTCGACGTCGGCGAGGTGCGCACCCCGCTCACCGAACCGCCCGCCGCGCACGTCAAGGAACTCGCGCAGATCATCGACGACGGCAGGGCCCTGCTGGCGGAGCGCGCCGTGGAGGGCGGGGCGTGAAGACCTCGGCCTTCCTCTACCCCTGGGACGTCGTCGGTGACCCGGACGCCGCCGCCCGCATCGCGGGACTCGGTGTCCAGCAGGTGACCCTCGCCTCGGCGTACCACTCCACCCGGGCCCTCACCCCCCGCCATCCCACGACCCGGATCGTCACCGCTCCGTACGCCGCGGTGCTCTACCCGCCGGACGAGAAGCGCTGGGCCGGGCGGGAGCCCGCGCCCCGACGGCAGAACTGGACCCCGGGCGAGGACCCTTGGGCCGCCGCCGCCGAAGCCCTGGTGGACGCCGGTCTGGAGGTGCACAGTTGGGTCGTGCTCGCGCACGACTCCCGCCTCGGCGAGGAGTTCCCCGGGAGGTCCGTGGTCAACGCCTACGGCGACCGCTACCCGTGGGCCCCCTGCGTCGCCCGGCCCGAGGTCCGCGCCCATCTCGTGGACCTGGCAGCCGAGGCGGCCACCCGGCCCGGCGCGCGCGGCACCGAACTGGAGTCGTGCGGCTGGTACGGCTTCGCGCACCTGCACGGGCACGACAAGGTCCAGGGAGTGGCGCTCGGTGAGGCCGCCCAGTACCTGATGTCGCTCTGCTTCTGCTCGGAGTGCGCCGCCGGATACGCCCGGCACGGGCTCGACCCGGACGGACTGGGCATCGCGGTGCGCCGCGCGCTGGAGCCCGTGTGGACGGGTGCCGAACCCGCCCCGGGCTGGGCGGGCGTGGAGGAGCTGCTCGGTGCCGAACGGGCGGCGGCCACCCTCGGATGGCGTCGCGAGGCCGCTCACGGCCTTCAGGAAGCCGCTGTCTCCGCCGTGCGGGAAGCGGCGGCCGCGTCCGGGGCGGGCTTCCAGGTCCTGCTGCACGCGGACCCGGCGTTCCACCGCACCGGCGCCAACGTCGGGGTCGATCCCGGCCACATCCTCTCCGTCGCCGACGGCGTGGTGCTGCCGTGCACCGGAGGCGACGCCGCCCGTGAGGCGGTCCTCGGGCCGTTCGCGGACCACCGGGGCGTCCTCGCCGCCAACTTCGGCGTGGTCTCCGGCATGGGCGGCAGCCCCGCCACGCTGGAACGGGACGCCGCCCACGCCGCGTCCCTGGGCGCCACCGAACTCCGGCTCTACCACGCGGGACTCGCCTCCGACGCCGACCTCGCGGCCGTCTCCGGCGCGCTGGGCCGTATCGCCGGACGGGGCGAGGCGTAGCCGCAGACGTATCAACGCATGAGACGGCCCGTACCGGAATCCGGTACGGGCGACACCGGCGACGGCGGCCGGTCCACGACGACCGGCGGGAGCCCTGACCTCCCGCCGGTCGTCGCCATGCCCCCGGGAGGGCCGCCCGGTGCCGCGTCCGGCCGCGATCGTGCTCCGCCCGCCGCCCGGACGATTCCCGCGCCCCGCGCCCGTACCCCGGCGGCCGAGGACCCGCCGTCGGACCACCGCCGCGACCTGCGCCGCAGCGGCCGCAGGACCGGCTCGCGGCCGACCTCCCGCGTCGGCACACGGCATGACACCGGGAAAGTCGGCCGAACTTCTTCTGTCCGAAGCGTTGACGAAACATTCGCGCCCGCTCTAGCTTCATCGCGTCGTACTTCGTACGTCATATATGAGACGCGATACGCGAGATGCGAGAGCCCTTCATGACTTTTGCTCCCACCCCGATCCCGTCCAGGACGCAGTTCGTGCTGGAGGCGATCAAGCACGCGATCCTGACGGCCCAGTTGCAGCCGGGGCAGGCACTCGTGGAGACCGAACTCGCCGCGCGGTTCGGGGTGTCGAAGACACCGGTGCGCGAGGCCCTGAAGACGCTCGCCGGGACCGGTCTGGTGGTCATGAGCCAGTACAAGGGCGCCACCGTCAGGCTCGTCGACGCGGAGATGGCCCGCGAGGTCTACGACGTGCGCCTGCTCCTCGAACCGGAGGCGCTGCGCCGCACGATCACCTGCGGGGCGTCGCTGGACGCGGCCCAGGAGGCCCTGGAGCGGGCCGACTCGGCACCCGACAAGGCCGACCGGTCGCTCGCCAACCGGGACTTCCACCGGGCCCTCTACCTGCCGTGCGGCAACCCGCTGCTGGGCCGGATGCTCGACGAGGTCCGCGACCAGGCCGCGCTGGTCTCCACCGTCGCCTGGGCGGCGGATCCGTCGTGGGAGCGCGAGGCGGCCGAACACCGGGAGATCCTGCGGCTCGCGCTCGGTGCGGACGCGGCGGGTGCGGCGGCGGCTCTCCACGAGCACATCGCGTCGTTCGTGCGCCGCGCGTTCCCCGACGGCCTCGACGGCTCAGCCGGCACCGCCGACGCCACCGAGGGCGGCCAGGCGTGAACCACATCGACGAAAGGCCAGTTGGCATGGACCTCATCCCGCTCAAGGCGGCCCTCGCCGACGTCGTGGCGATCCCCGTGACCCCGTTCGCCGAGGACGGGACGATCGACGAGGACACCCACCGGGCGCTGCTGCGGCGGCTCCTGGACGGCGGCGTCCGCATCGTCACCCCCAACGGCAACACCGGGGAGTTCTACGCGCTCACCCCGAAGGAGCGGCGCGCCGTCACCGAGCTGACCGTCGACGAGGTGAGAGGCCGGGCCACCGTCCTGGTGGGGGTCGGGCACGACATGCCGACCGCCGTCGCCGCCGCCGAGCACGCCCGGGACTCCGGCGCCGAACTGGTGATGGTGCACCAGCCGGTCCACCCGTACGTCTCCCAGGACGGCTGGGTCGACTACCACCGGGCCATCGCCGAGGCCGTACCGGAGCTGGGCGTCGTCCCGTACATCCGCAACCCGCTGCTCGCCGGTGAGAAGCTCACCGAACTCGCCGACCACTGTCCCAACGTGATCGGCGTCAAGTACGCCGTCCCGGACGCCGCCCGCTTCGGCGCCTTCGCCCGGGACGCGGGACTGGACCGGTTCGTGTGGATCGCCGGCCTCGCCGAGCTGTACGCGCCCTCGTACTTCGCCA
Source organism: Streptomyces sp. NBC_00247 (assembly GCF_036188265.1). Classification (NCBI taxonomy): domain Bacteria; kingdom Bacillati; phylum Actinomycetota; class Actinomycetes; order Kitasatosporales; family Streptomycetaceae; genus Streptomyces; species Streptomyces sp. NBC_00247. Next base: position 5,675,622 of record NZ_CP108093.1, read on the forward strand.
CCGGAGCCACCGGGTTCACCTCCGGCCTCGTCAACGTCGCCCCCGCCGTGTCGCTCGGCATGCTGGAGGCGCTGCGGGCCGGGGACTACATCGCCGCGATGAAGGTCTGGGAGCGCATCCGCCGCTTCGAGGAACTGCGCGCGGACCGGCAGTCCGCCAACAACGTCACCGTGGTCAAGGAGGCGCTCGCGGTCCTCGGCCTCTGCCGCCGCGACGTCCGCGCCCCCAGCCGGGTCCTGCCCGAGGCGCAGCGCGCCGAGGTCGCCGACGAGATAGCCGGGTGGTCGGTGTGAGCACCCGCATCGCCCCCGAGGAGCTCCGCAGCCACCAGTGGTACGGAACCGACGGACTCCGCTCGTTCAGCCACAAGGCGCGTACCCGGCAGCTGGGTTACCTCCCCGAGGAGCACCTCGGCAAGCCGGTGATCGCGATCCTCAACACCTGGTCCGACATCAACCCCTGCCACGTCCACCTCCGCGACCGGGCGCAGGCCGTCAAGCGCGGGGTGTGGCAGGCCGGCGGCTTCCCGCTCGAATTCCCCGTCTCCACCCTGTCGGAGACGTTCCAGAAGCCGACCCCGATGCTCTACCGCAACATGCTCGCCATGGAGACCGAGGAGCTGCTGCGCTCCTACCCGGTCGACGGAGCCGTGCTGATGGGCGGCTGCGACAAGTCGACGCCCGCGCTGCTGATGGGTGCCGCCTCCGTCGATCTGCCGGCCGTCTTCGTGCCCGCCGGACCGATGCTGCCGGGCCACTGGCGCAACGAGGTCCTGGGCTCCGGAACCGACATGTGGAAGTACTGGGACGACAAGAGGGCCGGACTCATCGGCGACTGCGAGATGGCCGAACTGGAGAACGGGCTCGCCCGCTCCCCGGGCCACTGCATGACGATGGGCACCGCATCCACCCTGACGGCCGCCGCCGAGGCGCTGGGCGTCACCGTCCCGGGCGCCTCCTCGATCCCGGCCGTCGACTCCGGTCACGACCGGATGGCCGCGCAGTCCGGCCTCCGTATCGTCGAACTGGTGTGGCAGCAGCGAACGTTGTCGCAGATCCTCACCCCGGACGCGTTCGAGGACGCCGTCGCCACGGTCCTCGCGCTCGGCGGCTCCACCAACGCCGTCATCCACCTCATCGCGATGGCCGGCCGCTCCGGCATCAAGCTCACCCTCGACGACTTCGACCGGATCGCCCGCACCGTGCCGGTGCTCGCCAACCTCCGCCCCGGCGGCAAGTACCTCATGGAGGACTTCCACTTCGCGGGCGGACTCCCCGGCTTCCTCTCCCGGCTCACCGACGTCCTCCACCTGGACCGGCCCACCGTCACCCACGACACCCTGCGCGAACAGCTCGACGGGGCCCTCGTCCACAACGACGACGTCATCCGCAAGCGGGAGGAGCCGCTCGCCGACGAGGGCGGCGTCGCGGTGCTGCGCGGCAACCTCTGCCCCGACGGAGCGGTCATCAAGCACATCGCGGCCGAACCGGAACTGCTGCGCCACACCGGCCCCGCGGTGGTCTTCGACGACTACCGGGAGATGCAGCGGACCATCAACGACCCGGCCCTCGCCATCACCCCGGACCACGTGCTGGTGCTCCGCAACGCCGGCCCCAAGGGCGGCCCGGGGATGCCCGAGTACGGCATGCTGCCGATCCCGGACTACCTGCTGAAGCAGGGCGTACGCGACATGGTGCGGATCTCCGACGCCCGTATGAGCGGCACCAGTTACGGGGCGTGCGTGCTGCACATCGCGCCCGAGTCGTTCGTCGGCGGCCCGCTCGCCCTGGTCCGCACCGGTGACCCCATCACCCTGGACGTGGCGGCCCGCCGCCTCAGCCTCGACATCGACGAAGAGGAACTGGAACGGCGCCGGGCCGCCTGGACCCCGCCCCCCGCCCGGTACGGCCGCGGCTACGGCGCGCTCTACCAGGACCAGATCACCCAGGCCGACACCGGATGCGACTTCGCCTTCCTGGCCCGCGAGGGCGACGTACCCGATCCGTACGCCGGCTGACACCGCCGCCGCAGCACTCCGGCGCACCCCGCCGTCCGAGAAACCCTCCGGGGCCTCGCACGGCAAGGAGAAAGCGCTTGCAGGACCGCAACACGACCGGAAACACGAGAGAACGGAGAGGTGTCATGGCACAAGCCGCCGCCGTGGCCAAACCGCCCAAGGTGCCCAGGCGCCGTTCGGCGAACCCCCGCAAGCTGCCCTATCTCCTGATCGCGCCCGCCGGTCTGCTGATGGTGGGGTTCATCGCTTATCCGGTCCTCAGCGTCTTCTACTACAGCCTGCAGAACTACAACGTCACCAAGCCCTGGCGGAACGGGTTCGCCGGCTTCGACAACTACACCAAGATCTTCACCGACGACGACCAGTTCTGGTCCACCCTCGGCTTCAGCGCCCAGTGGGTCGTCACCCAGGTCAGCCTCCAGCTCGTGCTGGGTCTCGCCCTGGCGCTGATCGTCAACCAGTCCTTCGTCGGCCGCGGCATCTCCCGCGCGATGGTCTTCTCGCCCTGGGCCGTCTCCGGCGTGCTGACCAGCACCATCTGGATCCTGCTCTACAACTCCTCGACAGGGTTCAGCCGTTACCTCGCGGACGCCGGGATCGGCGACTACGGCACCTCGGTCCTCTCCGACACCGGAACCGTGTTCTGGGCCGCCACCGTCTCCGAACTCTGGCGCGGTGTCCCCTTCTTCGCCATCCTCATCCTCGCCGACCTCCAGTCCGTCTCCAAGGAGCTCTACGAGGCGGCCTCGGTGGACGGCGCGGGCCGGATCAGGCAGTTCGTCCACATCACCCTGCCCCACCTGCGGGACGCGATCATCCTCTCGACACTGCTGCGCGCGGTCTGGGAGTTCAACAACGTGGACCTGCTGTACACCCTCACGGGCGGCGGGCCCGCGGGCGTGACCACCACACTCCCGCTCTACGTGGCCAACACCGGTATCGAAGGACACGACTTCGGCTACGCGTCCGCGCTCACCACCGTCGCCTTCGTGATCCTGCTCTTCTGCTCGATCGTCTATCTGCGCCTGAGCAAGTTCGGAGGCGACCACAAGTGACTGCCGCACTCGCCGAGAAGACCCCCGCCACCCCGCCTCCGGCCGCCGAGGTGACCCCACCGGCCGGCAACCGCCGCCGCGGACGGGAGCGTTCGTACGACGACGTACCGCGCTGGCAGATCTACGTCCCCCTCGGCGTCTACCTGCTCTTCACGCTCATCCCGTTCTACTGGATGTTCCTCTTCGCCGTCCGCCCGGCCGGCTCCACCTCACTGGCGCCCTGGCCGATGACCGGCGAGCACTTCGAGAAGGTCTGGACGGAACGCAGCTTCGCCGTCTTCTTCCAGAACAGCATGATCGTCGGGATAGCCACCCTGATCGCCACCACCCTGGTCGCGCTGGCGGGCGGATACGCCCTGGCCCGCTTCGACTTCAAGATCAAGGGCGCCTTCATGCTGGCGCTGCTCTGCTCGCAGTTCATCCCGGGCGCGCTGATGCTCGTACCGCTCTTCGAGATCTTCAAGAACCTCCAGATGATCAACTCGCTGGGCAGCGTGGTCATCGCGGAGACGGTCTTCCAGCTCCCCCTGTCGATCATCCTCATCAGCGGGTTCATCAAGAACGTGCCCGTCACGCTGGAGGAGGCCGCCTGGGTGGACGGATGTTCACGCTTCCGCGCCTTCTGCGCCGTCGTACTCCCGCTGCTGCGGCCCGGGTTGATCGCCGTCGGCTCCTTCGCCTTCGTGCACAGCTGGAACCACTTCCTGTTCGCCCTGATGTTCCTCAGTGAGCAGGACAAGCAGACGATCCCGGTCGGCCTGAACACCCTCATCGGCGCGGACAGCGTCGATCTGGGCGCGCTGGCCGCGGGCGGAGTCATCGCCGCGGTCCCCGTGGTGATCATCTTCGCCTTCATCCAGAAGTGGCTGATCACCGGCTTCAGCGCCGGTGCGGTGAAGGGCTGACCCGCGATGACCACCCCCCTCCCGATCGTCCTGGCCGGCGCCAGGGGCCACGGCCGCTGGCACCTCGCCAACATCGAGCGCCTCCAGCGCCAGGGCGTCGTCCGGCTCGCCGGAATCTGCGAGCTGACCCCCCTGACCGAGGCCGAACTCGGAGTGTTCACCGCCGAACCCCCCCGGCAGTCCTCCGACTTCGGCGCACTGCTCGACGCCACCGGCGCCCGTGCGGCCGTCGTCTGCACGCCGATCCCGACCCACACGGACCTCGCGCTGACCGCCGCCCGGCGCGGCGTCCACCTCCTCCTGGAGAAGCCCCCGGCGGCCACCTTCGCCGACTTCACCCGGATGAGCGACGGCGTACGGGAAGCGGGAACCGCCTGCCAGATCGGCTTCCAGTCCTTCGGCTCGCACGCGGTGCCCGTCATCCGCGAGCTCGTCGCCGACGGTGCGATCGGGTCCCTCCGGGGCATCGGCGCGGCCGGCGCCTGGGTGCGCGAGGAGGCCTACTTCCGGCGCGCGCCCTGGGCCGGGCGCCGTCGGCTCGGCTCCACCGACGTGGTCGACGGGGTCCTCACCAACCCGCTCGCCCACGCCGTCGCCACCTCCCTCGAACTCGCGGGGAAGGGCGCCGCCGAGGACGTCGCCGACATCGAGACCGAGCTCTTCCGGGCCCACGACATCGAGGCGGACGACACCAGCAGCCTCCGCGTGACCACCACCGACGGCCTGGCCGTCACGGTCTGCGTCACACTCTGCGCCGAACGCGCCGCCGAGCCGTACGTCGTCGTCCACGGCGACCGGGGCCGGATCACCTTCTGGTACAAACAGGACCGGGTCCTCCTCCAGCGCGCCGGACACGGCCCGGAGGAGACCGTGCACGGCCGCACCGACCTGCTGGAGAACCTCGCCGCCCACCTCGCGGACGACACCCCCCTCCTGGTGCCCCCGCACCGCACCGGCGCCTTCATGCGCGTGGTCGAGGCGGTACGCACCGGAGCCGAGCCCGCCGCCCTGCCCGCCGACGCCTGGTACAGCGAGCCCGCCACCCAGGGGCCCCGGCGCGTGGTCAAGGGCATCGACGCCGTGGTCGACGCGGGCGCCGACTCCCTCGCCCTGTTCTCCGAACTCGGCGCCCCCTGGGCCCGCTCCCGCGAGGTGAGCGCCTCGTGAACACCCTCCGCCTCAGCTGCGCGGGCCGCCCCGTGGGCCGCTACAGCTACCTCCCCGGGGACCACGACGGACGCCCCTACCTGCACCCCGTCACCACCCTCGCGGGCATCCCCGTCACCGAGGAACGCCCCGCCGACCACCGGCACCACCTGGGCGCCTCCGTCGCCGTGCCCGACGTCGCCGGGTACAACTTCTGGGGCGGGCGCACCTTCGTCCGCGACCAGGGACCCACCGCGCTCGACAACCACGGCGTCCAGCGCCACCTGGGCTGGAAACTCCGCGATCCGGACGGCTTCGTCGAGGAGCTCGGCTGGGTGGCCGACGGCACCGAACTGCTCCGCGAGCACCGCACGGTGGCCGTCGTCCCGCTGACCGGCACCGCCTGGGCGCTGGACTTCTCCTTCTCGCTCACCAACCGCGGCCGGGCCGCCCTCTCCATCGGCAGCCCCGCCACCAACGGCCGCCCCGGCGCCGGTTACGGCGGGTTCTTCTGGCGGGCGCCCAAGGAGGACCGGGCACCCGAGGTGTTCAGCGCCACCGACGACGGTGAGGAGGCGGTGCACGGCCGCCGGGCCGACTGGCTCGCGCTGGCCGGCGACGGGTGGACCCTCGTCTTCGCCGGGGCGACCGGGGACACCCGGCACGACCCGTGGTTCGTCCGCACCGCGGAGTACCCGGGCGTCGGCTCCTCCCTCGCGGCCGAGGACCGGCTGCCGGTGGAGCCCGGCGAGACCGTCGTGCGGCGGGTCGTCACCGTCGTGGCGGACGGACGGCTCGGCCGCGACGAGGCGGCTGCCCTCGTCCGCAAGGTGGTGACGGCGTGAGCAGACCCTGGACCGCGGACCGCGGCGACGGCACCTACCGCAACCCGGTGCTCAACGCCGACTGGTCCGACCCGGACGTCGTGCGGGTCGGCGACGACTACTACCTCACCGCGTCCAGCTTCGGCCGCGCCCCCGGACTGCCGCTGCTGCACTCCCGGGACCTGGTCAACTGGTCCCTGATCGGACACGCCCTCGACACCCTCGAACCGGCCGCCGACTTCGCAGCTCCACGCCACGACCGGGGCGTCTGGGCACCCTCGATCCGCCACCACGCGGGCCGGTTCTGGATCTTCTGGGGCGATCCCGACCACGGCATCCGGCAGATCAACGCCGAGGACGTGCGCGGGCCCTGGAGCGAGCCGCATCTGGTGAAGGCGGGCAAGGGGCTGATCGACGCCTGTCCGCTCTGGGACGAGGAGACCGGCGAGGCCTACCTCGTGCACGCCTGGGCCAAGTCGCGCTCCGGGATCAAGAACCGGCTGACCGGCCACCGGATGAGCGCCGACGGCCGCGAACTGCTCGACGAGGGAGCGACGTTGATCGACGGGGACCTGATCCCCGGCTGGTTCACCCTCGAAGGGCCCAAGGTCTACCGGCACGACGGCGAGTTCTGGATCTTCGCCCCGGCGGGCGGGGTGACCACGGGCTGGCAGGGCGCGTTCCGGTCGAAGGACTTCTTCGGGCCGTACGAGGAGCGCGTCGTCCTGGCCCAGGGGCGGACCGAGGTCAACGGCCCCCACCAGGGCGGCTGGGTCCGCACCCCGGCCGGCGAGGACTGGTTCCTGCACTTCCAGGAGCGGGGCGCGTACGGACGGGTCGTCCACCTCCAGCCGATGCGCTGGGACGAGACGGGGTGGCCGGTCCTCGGCGACGACGGCGAACCCTTCCTCGTGCACGCCAAGCCCATCGCGCCCCAGCAGCCGGTGGAGGCACCGGCGTTCGCGGACGGCTTCCCCGGTGGACGGCACGGACGGCAGTGGCAGTGGACCGCCAACCCGCGGGCCGGCTGGACCGTCGAGCACGCCGGGGACGGGCTGCGGCTCGCCTGCGTGCGCACCCCGCACGCGCACGACCTGCGGACCCTGGCGAACGTCCTCGTCCAGCGGCTGCCCGCCGAGGAGTTCACCGCGGAGGTGTCGCTCGCCCTCGGCAGCGACGTGCCCGGCGCCAAGGCGGGCTTCGCCGTGCTCGGTGACGCGTTCAGCTGGATCGGCCTCGAACGGGGCGAGGACGGCTCGGTGTCGCTCGTCCACCGGTACGCGGAGAGCGTCGCCGAACACGAAAGGGACGCCGCACCGGCCCGGCCGGCGCCCGAAGGGCGGGTACGGCTCCGCGTCGAGGTGAGTGCCGGCGCGCGCTGCCGCTTCCACGCCGACACCGGGGACGGCTTCCGCCCCTCCGGCCAGGTCTTCGCCGCCGAACCCTGGCGCTGGGTCGGCGCGCTGCTGGGCCTCTTCGCCACCGCGCCCACCGGGACCGGGCCCGCGGGGACCGCCGAGTTCACCGCCTTCGGCAACCCGGCCGACCCGGCCGGGCCACGGTAGCCGTCCCACCCCGCACCACCGCCCCGTCCCACCCCGCAGGACCCGTACCACCGCCCGTACGCGCACCGCCGCCCGTACGGGGACCACCGCACACCGGTCGCCCCGCACCACCGCACGTCACGCACCTTCGCACCGGCACCTCGCACCGCCCGCACGGTCCCACCCGTACCGCCCGCACGGCACTTCGCACCGCAGCACGGCACTTCGCACCGCAGCACGGCACTTCGCACCGCAGCACGGCACTTCGCACCGCAGCACGGCACGTCGCACCGCAGCACGGACACATCTGTACCGCACGTATGGGAGCCGCAATGACGCACCTCCGTACCACGCGCACCAGGGCAAGCACGCTCGCAGCGGCGCTCGCCCTCGCCGGAGCCTTCCTCCTGCCCGCGAGCCCGGCCGCCCTGGCGTCGGCCCCCGCGCAGGACACCGCGGGACCGTCCGGTGCCCGCGGCTCCTGGTCCGACACCCCGCACGGCTTCGCCTCGCTGGCCGGCGGAACGACCGGAGGCGCGGGCGGACCGGTCGTCACCGTCACCACCCAGGCCGAGCTGGCGAGGTACGCGGGCGCCGAAGGGCGCTACGTCATCCGGGTCGCGGGCTCGCTGGCCGTGGAGCCCTTCGGCCACGACGTCGACGTCACCTCCGACAAGACCATCACCGGCGTCGGGGACACCGCCGAGATCGTGCACGGCGAACTCCACCTCGGCCCCGGCACCCACAACGTGATCATCCGCAACCTGACCATCCGCGACAGCTACGTCGAGGGCGACTGGGACGGGAAGACCACGGACTTCGACGCCATCCAGATGGACACCGCCGACCACGTCTGGATCGACCACAACCGCTTCACGCACATGGGCGACGGCCTGCTCGACATCCGTAAGGACAGCCGGTACATCACCGTCTCGTACAACCAGTTCACCCAGCACAACAAGGCGTTCGGTATCGGCTGGACGACGAACGTGAGCACCGAGATCACCATCGACCACAACTGGTTCACCGGAACCAAGCAGCGCAACCCCTCCGCCGACAACTGCGCCTACGCCCACCTCTACAACAACTACGTCTCCGCGCAGGTCGCGGACGGCGACCCGGTGTGGACGTACGGCAACTGGGCACGCGGCGCCACCAAGATGGTCATCGAGAACAGCTACTACCGGGACGTCCAGCACCCCTACCAGGCGGACGCCACCGCCCAACTCGTCCAGCGCGGCTCGATCCTGAAGAACACCACGGGCCGCACCGACACCCGGGGCGCGGCCTTCGACCCGCACGCCTTCTACCCGTACCGGCTCGACCGCGCCGCCGACGTGCCGGGAATCGTCACCCGCGACTCCGGCCCGCAGAAGGACATCGGTACCGACACCGTGCTGCGCGTGCCGGCCGACTACCCCACCGTGCAGGCGGCGGTCGACGCCGTGCCGCAGGGCAACGACGGCCGGATCACCGTGCGCCTGGCGCCCGGCACGTACCGGGAGCACGTCCGGATCGGCAAGAACCAGCCGTACGTCTCCCTCGTCGGCACCGGCGAGCGGCGCTCGGACACGTTGATCGTCTTCGACACCCCGCAGGGCGAACTCAAGCCGGACGGCACCACCCAGGGGTCCACCGGCAGCGCCACCGTCCTGGTGGAGGGCCACGACTTCACGGCCGAGAACCTCACCTTCTCCAACGACTTCGACGAGGCCGCCGTGGAGATCAGCGGCGAGCAGGCGCTCGCGGTGAAGACCACCGGCGACCGGCTGACCTTCGAGAACACCGGGTTCCTCGGCAACCAGGACACCCTGATGACCGATACCCCGGCTCTCACCCAGAAGGCCCGCGTCTACATCACCGGCTCGTACGTCGAAGGCGACGTCGACTTCCTCTACGGCCGTGCCACCACCGTCGTCGAGAAGTCCGTGATCAAGGCGCTCAGCCGTGGCTCGGACACGAACAACGGCTACATCACGGCCGCTTCGACCTGGAAGGAGAACCCGTACGGCATCCTGATCACCCGCAGCCGGGTCATCAGCGACGCTCCCGCGGACTCCTTCCACCTCGGCCGCCCCTGGCACCCGAGCGGCAACCCGGACGCGATCGGCCAGGTGCTGATCCGCGAGACGTCGCTGCCCGCCGCCGTCAAGGCGACCCCCTGGTCCGACATGAGCGGCTTCCCCTGGCGGGAAGCCCGGTTCAGCGAGTACCGGACCTACGGTCCCGGCGCCGCCGCCACCCCGGACCGCCCCCAGATGTCCCCGGCCGACGCCGCGCTCCACGAGGTGGGCGACTACCTCGCGGGCGAGGACGGCTGGGCACCGCACCGCCGGCGCTGACGCCCCCCACCTGCACGGCGTACACGGCACACCCGTACCCACCCACAGAGAAGAGCCGAACCATGACCATTTCCAAGAAGTCCCGGGGGCGCGCCGCGGCAGCGGTCTCGCTGACCGCGATGCTCGCCCTGACGGCCACCGCGTGCGGTGACGACGGCAGCAGCTCCGGCACCGAGGGCAGCGGCAAGGGCGAGATCACCTTCTGGGACAACAACGGTGGCCCGCGCACCGAGATCTGGACCGAGATCATCAAGGATTTCGAGAAGGAGAACCCGGACATCAAGGTCAAGTACGTCCCGATCCCGATCGCCGACGTGCAGTCCAAGTACGACACCGCCATCGCGGGCGGCGGCCTGCCGGACGTCGGCGGTGTCGGTACGGCCTATCTCGCCAACATCGTCTCGCAGGAGGCGCTGGAGCCGGTCCAGGACCGGATCGAGAAGTCCTCGCTGAAGGGCAAGCTCGTCGAGGGCATGGTCGCGAGCGTCAAGGACGCGGGCGGCCGGGGCGACGACATGTACTCCGTGCCGACCTCCGCGAACAACGGAACCCTCTGGTACCGGACCGACCTCTTCCAGGCGGCCGGTCTGGACGCGCCCTCCACCTGGGCGAAGTTCTACGAGGCGGCCGACAAGCTGACCGACACCAAGAACAACAAGTTCGGCTACACCATCAGAGGCGGGGCGGGCTCCATCGCCCAGGCTCTGGACGCCTCCTACGGCCAGTCCGGCATCACGGACTTCTGGAACGGCGACACCACCACCGTCAACGACCCCAAGAACGTCGCGGCGCTGGAGAAGTACGTCGGCCTCTTCAAGAAGGCGACGCCGTCCGCCGACGTCAACAACGACTTCACCAAGATGGTCGCGCAGTGGGACACCGGCACCATCGGGATGCTGAGCCACAACCTCGGCTCCTACCAGGACCACGTGAAGGCGCTCGGCGACGACAAGTTCGCCGGTATCCCGAACCCGATCGGTGACGGCGGCACCCGCGTCCAGGTCTCCAACCCCGTCGACGGACTCGGACTCTTCCGCAGCAGCAAGAACAAGACCGCGGCCTGGAAGTTCATCGAGTTCGCCGCCTCGCACGCCTCCAACAGCAAGTGGAACGAGTCGGCCGGCGCCATCCCCGCCAACACCGAGGCTGCCCAGGACTCCTGGATCACCGCCTCCGAGCCGACCGCGCTCGCGGCCGGGGCACTCACCGACGGCAGCACCAAGATCGTGAACCTGCCGTACTACCTGCCCGACTGGAACAACATCTCCAAGGCCGACAACGAGCCCGAGTTCCAGAAGCTGCTGCTCGGCAAGATCTCCGCGAAGGACTTCCTGGACAAGATCGCCGGCGAGCTGAACGCGGCCCAGAAGGAGTGGAAGGAACTGGGCAACGGCTGACCGGCCGGACACCCGCCCTCCGCACGCACCACGACCCATCCCGATGAACGGGAGCCGGCGGCGGCCCGGAACGCACCCGCCGCCGGCCCCCCTCCACCTCCGCACGCCCCGAGAGGCAGGAACCGCGTGTCACTCACCCGCAGACGGACGGCGGCCGCACTAGCGGCCCTGCCCCTCGCCCTCGCCGCCTTGCCGGCCGAGGCGCGGGGCCGGGAACCACGTCCCCGTCCCCGTACCGTGCACATCGCCGGCGACTCGACGGCCGCGCAGAAGTACTCCGACGCCGCGCCCGAGACCGGCTGGGGCATGGCCTTGCCCTTCTTCCTCGGCCAGGGACTGCGCGTCGCCAACCATGCGATGAACGGCCGCAGTTCCAAGAGTTTCGTCGACGAGGGCCTGCTCGCCGCGCTGCTGCCCGACGTGCGCCCCGGTGACTTCCTGTTCGTCCAGTTCGGGCACAACGACGAGAAGACCACCGACCCGCTCCGCGGCACCGACCCCTGGACGACCTACCAGGACCACCTGCGCCTCTACGTCGCGGAGGCCCGCGCCCGGCACGCCCGGCCCGTCCTGCTCACCCCGGTGGAGCGTCGCCGCTTCGCCGAGGACGGCACCGCCAAGCCCAGCCACGGGGAGTACCCGGCGGCGATGCGCGCCCTGGCCGCCGAAGAGCGGGTCCCGCTGATCGACACCCAGGCGCTCACCCTCGCCCGTTGGCAGGAGCTGGGGCCCGAGGCCACCCAGGACTACTTCAACTGGCTGGCGCCCGGCGTGTCGCCGAACTATCCGGACGGCGTGCAGGACAACACGCATCTCCAGCCGCGCGGCGCCGTCGACGTGGCCCGGACCACCGCCCGCGCCCTGCTGGACGCCCGGGTGCTCGGCCCCGGCGACGTGCGCCGGCTCGGAGCCCCCGTCCCGGCCCGGTGGATCACCTGGCCGCCGCCGCAACCCTGACTTCCGCCCCACCGGAACAGCACCGTCGCACCACTCGAAGGAAGGCCCGCCCCCTCCGGCGCTCCGTCGTCCCGCCTCCCTTCCCTCTCCGACGAACCCCTCCGACGAACCCCTCCGACGAACCCAGCCCACGAATCCCCCCGACGAACCTCTCCCACGAACCGAAGGAATCCGATGCCCGCACGCATGCGCCACCTCCGTGCCATCACCGTGGTGATGGGCTGCGCCTCCCTCGCCCTCGCCGTGTCGCTGCCGGCCCAGGCCGCCTCCCGGCCGCACTCGAAGCCGGTGGAGCGCGCCGTGCTGCCCGCCCACGACGGCTGGGCCTCCGCGGACGGCTCGACCACCGGCGGGTCGGCGGCCACCCGCGACCACGTGTACACGGTCACCAACCGCGCCGAGCTGATCGCCGCGTTCGAGGACGCCGGCGACGCCCCCAAGATCGTCAAGATCGCCGGGACCGTCCACGGCAACTCCGACGTGAACGGCACCCCCATCGGCTGCGAGGACTACTACACCGGCGGCTACACCCTGGAGAAGTACCTCGCCGCCTACGACCCGGCGGTCTGGGGCACCGACGCCGTTCCCAGCGGCCCGCTGGAGGACGCCCGCGCCGCCTCCGCCGCGCTCCAGGCGGCGGCCGTCAACGTGCCCGTCCCCTCGAACACCACCCTGATCGGCGTCGGCGACGACGCCACCGTCATCGGGGCCAGCCTCCAGATCAAGGACGTCTCCAACGTCATCGTCCGCAACCTGAGCTTCGAGGACACCTACGACTGCTTCCCGCAGTGGGACCCGACCGACACCGAGACCGGGGCCTGGAACTCGGAGTACGACAACCTGGTCGTCACCAACTCCACCCACGTCTGGGTCGACCACAACACCTTCAGCGACGGCGACCGCCCCGACTCGGCCCAGCCGTACTACTTCGGCACGGTCTACCAGCAGCACGACGGCCTCTTCGACATCGTGCGCGGCGCCGACCTGGTCACCGTCTCGTGGAACGTCCTCAAGGACCACGACAAGACGATGCTCATCGGTAACAGCGACAGCGCGGGCGCGACCGACCGGGGCAAGCTCCGGGTGACCCTGCACCACAACCTGTTCCAGAACCTGAAGGAGCGCGCCCCGCGCGTCCGCTTCGGCCAGGTCGACTCGTACAACAACCACTTCGTGGCCCAGACCGGGCACGCGTACGGCTACTCCTACGGCATCGGCATCGAGTCCCAGCTCGTCGCCGAGCACAACGCGTTCACGCTCTCCGCGGACCACGACCCGGCGCTCATCCTGAAGAAGTGGAAGGAGTCCCCGCTGACGGCCGGCGACAACTACGTCAACGGGAAGAAGACCGACCTGATCGCCGTCCACAACGCGGGCGTCCCCGCGGAGCAGCTCGCCTCGGGCGCCGGCTGGACCCCGGTCCTGCGGACCAAGGTCGACTCGCCGCGCGCCGTCCCGGCGCTCGTGGACCGCGAGGCCGGAGCCGGCGGCCACTGCTGACCCCGTCCGCCCCGGGCCTGCCCCGGCCTGCCCCGGGCGGACCTCCACCGGCGGGAGAGCGTGCGGACTGTGCGGGTCCGCGCCCTCTCCCGCCCCCGTATTCAGCCCCCGCCCGGCCGCGCCTCCGTCCGGCCGCGCCCCGGTGCGTGCCCGTTCAGCCGGCGGAGAAGACCCCGCCGCTCGCGGTAACGCCCGTGTCGAAGGCGCTGCGCACGGTGAAATCGTCTTTGCTCGGGTCCCGTTCGCCCTCCGCGTGGTTGTACTGCCCCGCGAAGGTGAGGGTGGCCGCCGGGGTGGTCCTGCCCGGCCGCAGGGTCCAGCGGAACACGAGGAAGCCGCCCTCCTCGCCCACGGAGGTCGTGTAGTCGTCCGTGTGGCCGGACGTCCACGAACCCGTCGTGGTCACCCCGTCGGTCAGCGCGACGCGCAGCTCGACCGTGAGGGAGGTGAGCGGCCGCGCCGCGGTCACCACGACGTCGCTCTGCGCCCAGTACGCGTTGCTTCCGGCGTTCACCGTGCCGTGCGTGGACACCGGGCCGTTGGCCGGGGGGAGTTGGCCGCCGCGTTCCCCGGAGGGCTCGGGCGTGGTCTCCGTACGGTCCGGTGCGGCCGCAACGGGCTGCGCGGACCTGCCGTCGCGGCCCGTCCACGCGACGGCGAGCGAGACCGCCACGAGCACCCCGCAGACCGCCACCGTCGCCGCCGCGATCCGCAGCCTGGGCATCGGCGCGCGAGGCGGGCGTGCCACCCGTCCGGGCGGGTCCTGCGCCATCCCGCGCTCGACCCGCGCCCACATCCGCTCGCGGTCCGGGCGGTGTTCCAGCGCCGCACCGCGCAGGCGTTCCCGCAGCTCCTCGTCCATCAATGCCCTCCTCCGCCGGGCTGCCCCGCCACGGCCACCCGTGCCGGAGCCGGGCCCGCCCCGGGGCCCAGCAGCCGCTGCAACTCCGCCAAGCCCCGGGACGTCTGGCTCTTGACCGTACCGACCGATATCCCGAGGACCAACGACGTGTCCCGTTCGGACAGGTCGAACGCGTGCCGCAGCACGACGCAGGCGCGTTTCCTGAACGGCAGCCTACGCAGCGCCTCCTGGACGTCCACCACGGTGGCCACGTCGGGGTCGTCGACGGTGAACCCGTCGCCGCCACCGGAACGCGGCGCCCAGAACAAGGCGATCCTGCGGCGCTCGCGCACCGCGCTGCGGATGCGGGTGCGCGCCAGGTTGGCGACGACCCCGCGCGCGTACGCGACGGGGTGTTCGGCCTCCCTCATCCGGTCCCAGCGATGCCAGAGGGCCATCAGGGCGTCAGCGGCCAGATCATCGGCCGCATCCGCCTCGCCCGTCAACAGGTGGGCGAGACGAGCCAGTTCAGCGTAGTGCGCCTCGAAGAACTGATGGAACTCGGCGGCAGCGGCAGCGTCGACCACAGTGCCCACGGGTACCTCTCCCTGCTCTCGAATCCCTGTACGCGAACCGCGGTGGCTGTGTACGTTCCCTCAGCGGCACCCAGGGGTGCGAGCGGTGCGAGAGCGTACCAGCGCGCCTCGGACGCGCTGCGAACCGGGTGTCGCTCCAAGTAAGGCGTAACACGGCGAAAACCTGAACCCCCTTTCCGCGAGGGAACATTCAGTCACTCGCCCCGCAGCCCCGCCATCTCATGAAGGAGAGCCATGCCGGACACGCCACAGGCGCAGGAAGTCCCGGAGACACCCCGGACGGCGAAAGCCGCACCGGACCCGGTACCCGCGGGGGCGCCCGCCGCTCCCGGGAACGCGCTGGACCGCTGGTTCGCGATCACCGCGCGCGGATCGAGCCTCGGCCGCGAGATACGCGGCGGCTTCGCGACCTTCTTCACCATGGCGTACATCCTGGTCCTCAACCCGATCATCCTCGGATCGGCCGAGGACAAGTTCGGCGCCCACCTCTCCACGCCCCAACTCGTCACCGTCACCGCACTGGTGGCCGCCGTGATGACCGCGATCATGGGACTCGGCGGCAACCTCCCGCTCGCCATCGCCGCCGGCCTCGGCCTCAACGCGGTCGTCGCGTTCCAGATCGCCCCGCTGATGAGCTGGCCCGACGCGATGGGCCTGGTCGTCCTCGAAGGGCTCATCATCTGCGTCCTGGTCGTCACCGGGCTGCGCGAGGCCGTGATGCGCGCGATCCCGCCCGCCCTCAAGCAGGCCATCAGCGTCGGCATCGGGCTCTTCATCGCGTTCATCGGCTTCGTCGACGCCGGCTTCGTCACCCGCATCCCCGGCGAGACCGGCTCGACCCCCGTGCAGCTCGGCTCGGCCGGGCACCTCACCGGCTGGCCGGTGCTGGTCTTCTGCGTCGGCGTGCTGCTCACCGTCGCCCTGATGGTCCGCAAGGTGAAGGGCGCGATCCTCATCAGCATCGTGGTCAGCACCGTGCTGGCGATCGTGGTCAACGAGATCGCCGACATCGCGCCGGCCGCCTGGGGCCTGACCGTCCCCACGGTCCCCGACGACCTCGTCGCCGCCCCCGACTTCGGGCTCGTCGGCTCCTTCAGCCTCTTCGGCGCCTTCCAGCAGGTCGGCGTGGTGACCATCGTCCTGCTGATCTTCACCCTGATCCTCAGCGACTTCTTCGACACCATGGGCACGGTCGTCGGCGTCTCCCAGGAGGCCGGACTGCTCGACGAGAAGGGCGACGTCCCGAACATCGGCCGCGTCCTCCTGATCGACGGGGCCGCCGCAGCCGTGGGCGGAGCCGCCTCCGCCTCCTCCAACACCGCCTACATCGAGTCCGCGGCGGGCGTCGGCGAGGGCGCCCGTACCGGCTTCGCCTCCCTGGTCACCGGCGCCCTCTTCGCCGTCGCGCTCTTCCTCACCCCGCTGGCCACCGTCGTCCCGGCCCAGGCCGCCGCGCCCGCGCTCATCGCGGTCGGCTTCCTGCTGATGGCCCAGGTCCGCCACATCGAGTGGGAGAGCTACGAGATCGCCGTCCCGGCGTTCCTGACGATCGCCGTCATGCCGTTCACGTACTCGATCACCAACGGTATCGGCGCGGGCTTCCTCGCCTACGTCGTGATCAAGGCCGCCCTCGGCAAGGCGCGGGAGGTGCACTGGCTGCTCTGGGCCACCTCGGCCCTGTTCCTGGTGTACTTCGCGATCGACCCGATCGAGCAGCTGCTCGGCGTCAAGTGAGCCCCGGGCGCACGACCGCCTGAACCGGGGCGGGTGTCCGGGGCGCGCCCCCGGCCCCGGACACCCGCCCCGCCCCCGGTCGGGCCGGTGAAATCGGATAGGGTACCCGCTCCGAACGCCCGTCCACGGGCGCCGCCTTCCGTGCTGCCGCGTTCCGACCGCGCCCGGCGCGGGCCGCGGCCGGAGGCACGAATCCGAATGGGGTGGGGGATTGTCCAAACACCGGTTGTCCAGGAAGAGCCGCTACATCGCCTGGGGGACGGCGGCGGCCGTGGCCGTCGTGGGGTCCGGGATCGTGGCCCAGACCTCGATGGCGGCCACCGCCTGGCCCGCCCAGAAGACCTACACGGGCCAGGCCTTCGACACCTGCACCGCGCCGTCGCTCGCCGCGATGAAGGCGTGGAAGGCCGACAAGTTCTACGGCGCCGCCGCCGTCTACATCGGCGGCAAGAACCGGGGCTGCGCCCAGCCCAACCTGACCTCGTCCTGGGTGAAGTCGGTCAGCTCCACCGGCTGGAAGCTCATCCCGCTCTACGTGGGCGCCCAGCCGCCCTGCCAGAAGAGCGCGAACCCGGAGAAGCTGACCGCCGCCACGGCGGTCTCCCTCGGCGTCAAGGACGGCAACGACGCGGTCGCCAAGGCCGCGGCGCTCGGCATGAAGGCCGGCAGCCCGGTGTACCTCGACATCGAGCCGTACACGATCACGGACAAGGCCTGCAACGACGCGGTGCTGAGCTACGTACGCTCGTTCACCAGGACGCTGCGCGCCAAGACCTACCGGGCCGGGTTCTACGGCTTCAGCAGCTCCAGCGCCAAGGCCATCGCCACGGCGCCGAACAGGACCGACCTGCCGGGCAACCTCTGGTACGCGCTCTGGGACGGCAAGTCCACCACCACGACCGACTGGCCGTGGGCCAAGACGCTGTACACCGACCACAGCCGCGGCCATCAGTACCTGGTCAACAGCAAGGAGAAGCGCGGCGGTTACACCCTCACCGTGGACCGCGACGCCTGGGACGCCCCGGTCGCCCTCGTCGGCTGACCCACGTGGCCCGGGTGGCCCGGTGAACGGGCCGGCCCGCCCTCTCCGGGGGCCGGCCCGCTCCGGCGGGATCACCCCGCGAGCGCCGCCTCCATCATCTTCCGGGCGACCGGCGCCGCCAGGCCGTTGCCGCTGACCTCGGAACGGGCGGCCCCCGAGTCCTCCACGACCACGGCGACCGCCACCTCCTTGCCGGAGGCGTCGTCCTTGGCGTACGAGGTGAACCAGGCGTACGGGGTGTTCTCGTTGCCCACGCCGTTCTGGGCCGTACCCGTCTTGCCGCCCACCTCGGCGCCGTCGATCCGCGCGTTGGTGCCCGTACCGTCCTCGACCACCGTCACCATCGCGCTGCGCAACTGTGCGGCGGTCGACTCCGACACCACCCGCTCGGTGTCGCCGTCCGGGTACTCCTGGAGCGTCGCCCCCTTGGCGTCCGTCACCGAGGAGACCATGTGCGGGGCCGCCAGCTCACCGCCGTCGGCGAGTGCCGCGGAGACCATCGCCATCTGCATCGGTGTGGCCGTCACCTCGAACTGGCCGATGCCGGTGAGCGCGGTCTGCGCGCTGTCCATCTCCTTCGGGTACACGCTCGCCGAGGCGCGCACCGGCACGTCGAGCTTCTCGGTGTCGAACCCGAACTTCTCCGCCATCGCCCGCAGCTTCTCCTGTCCGAGGTCGGCCGCCACCTTGGCGAAGACGTTGTTGCAGGAGTACTGGAGCGCCGTGCGCAGGGTGGCGTTCTCGCAGGGGGCGGAGGCGCTCTCGTTGCTCAGCACGGTCGTGGTGCCGGGCAGGGTGTAGGGGTCGGGGCTGTCGGTGGCCTGGTCCACCGAGTCGTACAGGCCGTTCTCCAGCGCGGCCGACGCCACCACCAGCTTGAACGTCGACCCGGGCGCCAGCGGCTGCCGCAGGGCGCGGTTGACCAGCGACTTGTCGGGGTCGGCCAGCAGCTTCTGCCAGGCGTCCTGGTCCGTGGTCCCGCTGATCGTCGACGGGTCGTACGAGGGGGTGGAGACCATGCCGAGGATGCGGCCGGTCTTCGGGTCCATCGCGACCGCCGCGCCCTTGTCGTCGCCGAGCGCCCCGTACGCGGCCTTCTGCACGTCCGGATCGATCGTCGTCAGCACGTCGCCGGGGGCGGCCGCCTCACCGGTGATCACGTCGGAGGCGTTCTTCAGCCGGTCGTCCGTGCCGTCGAGCACCGGGCCGTAGATGCCCTCCAGCTGGGTGGAGCCGTACGCCTGCGAGCCGTAACCGGTGACGGCGGCGTACAGCTCTCCGTCCGTGTAGGTGCGCTTGTACGCGAGATCTCCGCTCTCCGTCCTCTGCGATCCGGTGACCGGGGAGCCGGCCACGATGATGTCACCGAGCGGCCGCGCGTACTGCGCGATGGTGTTCCGCCGGTTGTTGTCGTTGTCCGCGAGCGCCTTCGCGTCGTACACCTGCACCCAGCTCGCCCGCACCAGCAGCGCGAGGACCAGGAGCAGGCAGAAGACCGAGGTTCGCCTGATCGTCTTGTTCATCCCCCCGGGGGACGAACGGGGGAGCGGCGGATGTTCCCGCTCGTGCCGCTTCTCACCGATTTCTCAGGCGCCCCGTCCGCCGCGCGGGACCTCGCCGCGCGGGGCTCAGAGGCGGCGGGTCGCCAGCGTCAGGCGGTCGCGGGCGTCGAAGAGGGCGTCCTTCACCGTCTGCTCGTGGGCGGGGGTGAGCCGGGCGACCGGTACCGAGCAGCTGATGGCGTCGCGCGAGGGCGTCCGGTACGGGATCGCCACACCGAAGCACCGCAGCCCCAGCGTGTTCTCCTCGCGGTCCACCGAGTACCCCTGCTCGCGGATGGTGTGCAGCTCCTCGATGAGCCGCTCGCGGTCGGTCAGGGTGTGCTCGGTCAGCGCCGGGAGCGTCTCGGGCAGCATCTTGCGCACCTGCTCGTCGCTGTAGGTGGCCAGCAGCGCCTTGCCCAGCGAGGTGGAGTGCGCGGGCAGCCGGCGTCCGACGCGGGTGAACGGGCGGAGGTAGTGCTGGGACTGGCGGGTCGCGAGGTAGACCACGTTGGTGCCGTCGAGCCGGGCCAGGTGGATGGTCTCCGTGGTGTCGTCGGAGAGCCGGTCGAGCGTGGGGCGGGCGGCGGCCACCACCTCGTCGCCGTCGATGTACGAGGTGCCGACCAGCAGGGCCCGCACCCCGATGCCGTACCGGGTGCCGGTGGCGTCGGTCTCCACCCAGCCGAGCTCGACCAGGGTGCGCAGCAGCATGTAGAGGCTGGACTTGGGATAGCCCACCGCCTCCTGCACGGCGGCGAGGGAGTGCATCCCGGGGCGCCCCGCGAAGTATTCGAGGAGCTCCACCGTCCGTACCGCGGACTTGACCTGCGCCCCACCAGACTCGGCAGTCGACATCGCCCTCGCCCCTTCCCAACTTCTTCGAAATCCCGTGACTACGCCGTGACTTCTTGCCTGTGACTTCTTGCCAACGCGGAACGCCCGGAAATAGAGTTCCAGGACATTCACGATGAGGAACGCTGTTCAGAATACCGAACAACTTCCTGGCGTGTGGCAGAGAGTACGGAAGGGAAAACGGTGGCAGCAGCACCAGTCTGGAGCGTCGACCCCCGCACCGGGAACCCGCGCGAGCAGGTTGCGGTGGAGGCTACAGCGGAGGAGGTCGACCGCGTGGTGCGGGCGGCGCACGCCGTCCGCGACGCCCTCGCCGACCGCACCGTCCGCGCCGCCTTCCTGCGCACCGCGGCCGACCTGCTCGCCGGGGCCAAGGAGGCCGTCGTGGCGACCGCCGACGCCGAGACCGCGCTCGGCGCGACCCGGCTGACCGGCGAACTCGCCCGCACGGCAGCCCAGTTGCGGGCCTTCGCCGAGGTCGTCGAGGAGGGTGCCTTCCTCGACATCCACATCGACCACGAAGACGCCGGCCGCACCCCGCCCTGGCCCGACCTGCGCCGCTGGAAGATCCCGCTCGGTGTCGTCGCCGTCTACGCGGCCAGCAACTTCCCGCTCGCCTTCTCCGTCCCCGGCGGCGACACCGCGAGCGCGCTGGCCGCGGGCTGCCCGGTCGTCGTCAAGTCGCACCCCGACCACCCGGCCACCTCCGAGCTGACCGCCTCCCTGCTCCGCCGCGCCGCCGCCACGCACGGGCTGCCCGAGGAGATCGTCGGGCTGGTGCACGGCTTCGAGGCCGGCGTCGAACTGGTCCGCCACCCGCTGATCTCCGCCGCAGGCTTCACCGGCTCGATCCGCGGCGGACGCGCCCTCTTCGACGCGGCGGCGGCCCGTCCCGCCCCCATCCCCTTCCACGGCGAACTCGGCTCCCTCAACCCCGTCGTCGTCACCGAAGCCGCCGCGGCCGAGCGCGGCGAGCAGATCGGCGCCGGTCTCGGCGGCTCCATGACGATGGGCGCCGGACAGTTCTGCACCAAGCCCGGACTGGTCCTGGTCCCGGCGGGCGAGAACGGTGACGCGCTGGTGAAGACCCTCACCGCGACCGTCGGCGACACCGCCCCCGCCGTCATGCTCGACCACCGGATGCGGGACGCCTTCATCGCCGGAGTGCGCGAACGGGCCGCCCTCCCCGACGTGGAAGCACCCGTCACCCCGGGCGACGGCGGCGCACACGCGGTCGCCTCCGGCTTCCTCACCGTCCCGGCCTCCCGCCTCGCCGAGGACGGCCCGCACGAGGCGCTCCTGGAGGAGTGCTTCGGCCCGGTCACCGTCGTCGCCCGGTACGGCTCCGAGGACGAGATCGCCGCCGTACTCGGCCGTCTCCCCGGCAACCTCACCGCCACCCTGCACATCTCCGGCGAGGAGGAGGCGGGCGGCGCCGCCCCGCTCCTCGCCGCCCTCACCCCGCTCGCCGGGCGGGTACTCGTCAACGGCTGGCCCACCGGCGTCGCCGTCGCACCCGCCCAGCACCACGGCGGCCCCTACCCGTCGACCACGTCCACCTCGACCTCGGTCGGCGCGACCGCCATCGAGCGGTGGCTGCGCCCGGTGACGTACCAGTCGACCCCCGAAGGCCTCCTCCCGCCCGAGCTCCACGACGACAACCCGCTGGGCCTGCCCCGCCGGGTGAACGGATGACGACCATGACCGTGCGCATTCCCGAACTCCCCTTCGAGCTGGAGCCGTTCGGACCCGAGGGCAAGTGGACCTACGAGGACGGTGCGCTGACCGGCACCGCGGGCGCCCAGCAGGACCGCTTCGTCCCGCCCGGCGGCGACTCCCTCGAACCGACGAGCGACGCGCCGCGTCTGCTCGGCACCCCGCCGCCCGGCGACTTCCAACTCGTCGCCCGGGTGAAGACCTCGTTCGCGGGCGCCTACGACGCCGGAGTCCTCTACCTCCACGTCGGGGAGCGCGACTGGGCGAAGATCTGCCTGGAGCTCTCGCCCGCCGTGCCCACCATCTGCACGGTGGTCACCCGGGGCGTCTCCGACGACGTCAACTCCTTCACCGTGGACGGCGACACCTTCTGGCTGCGGCTCAGCCGCAACGGCGGCGCCTTCGCCTTCCACGCCTCGCCGGACGGCGTCACCTGGACCTTCGTCCGCCTCTTCGCCCTCGGCGACCCGCAGGCCACGGCCTTTGCCTCGGTCGGCTTCCTCGTCCAGGCGCCCGTGGGCGACGGCTCCGAGTCCACCTTCGACCGGATCTCCTTCCGCCAGGAGGGTGTCGCCGACCTGCGCGACGGCAGCTGAGCGCGCTCGCCCGCCGCTCGTACCCCGGCCCCTGCCCGCCGCCTCCGTCCGGCGGGCAGGGGCCGGACCCGTACCACTGCCACATGAACCGGTGCCGCTGAGGCGGCAGTTGGCCGACCTCGGGCAACATCGGTACAGCGGCTGACGCCAAGTCGGTGATCGTGGCCGCCCAAGGCGGCACCCGGAGGCGGAGGCGATCGACGAAGCCCCGGACCTGTTCCAGGGCCTGATGGCCTCGCGTCTGTCGAACACGACGAAACGGAAGACGGCGAAGGAACGGCTGTCGACGCTGCCGCAGCTGGAGAAGACGTCGCGGACGCTCGCACGGGCGGCGAAGGCGCTGGTCGAGGAGTCGGCGCTGGTCGAAGAGCAGGGCGCGGACGTGGACCTGGTCGCGCTGTGGGCGGCGCCGGAGGAAGTCGCCCCGCGCGCCGCCGTGATGACCGCCGCGGCCACCGGGGCGCCGAGGGCTCCGGCCCCCGGTCACCTCATGGCGCGTGCGTCACCCGGCGCGCGTGCGTCACTTGGTGTTGCGCACGTACCAGCTCTCGCCGTACAGGTTCTGCCCCGTACTGTCGTACACCTGTACGTTGCATTCGAGGTGCGAGGGAATGGCGTGCGCGTAGTTCGTGTCGATGTCGGCCGCCACCGCACCGCTCGCGCCCAGGCTCGCTCCCGTCACCCCGTCGAAGTGGGCGACGACTTCGTACTCCACCACGTTGCCGGCCTTGATCTCCTCCTTCACGTTCGCCTCCGCGTAGTGCAGGTGGTTGGAGTTGCCCGTCTTGGTCAGCGGCGTGAGGTTGGTCAGAGTGTTGCCGGGGCCGCCCAGGTTGTCGTTCAGCAGGTGGCCCTGCACCATGTTCAGCGCGAACCAGGCTCCGGTGGGGGTGCTCGACGAGGGCCACCACGAGGGCTTGACGCTCGGCCGCTTGCCCTTGGTGATGGAGTTGGGGTGCAGCTCGGCCTGCATGTAGGTGCCCACGTCGTTGACGGTGTTGCCGTACCGCACCTGGTGACGGCCCCCGTACGCGCGCTGAATCGCCCTGGAGACCGTCGGGGCCGCGTCGTCCGCAGCGGCGGGGGCGCCACCGGTTTCCCGGGCCCAGGTGGGAGGCGCGCCGCCCATCACCCGGTGCGCGTTGGCTTCGGCCTCGCGCTCGAAGCGGTCGGAGGGGTCGCTCACCCGCAGGCCGTTGCCGTTGTCCGCTCCGGAGACCTGGCCCTGGCGCTGCTGGATGACGTGCGTCAACTCGTGGGCGAGGGTGTGCTTGTCGCCGCCGCCTCGGCCGACGACCACATGGCTGCCCGAGGTGTAGGCGCGGGCGCCCAGTTCCGCCGCGGACTGCTGGGCGGCGGAGTCCGCATGGATGCGGACGTTGGAGAAGTCCGCGCCGAGCCGCGCCTCCATCTCGGTGCGCAGTCCGGATTCCAACGGCTGCCCCGACCCTTGCAGCACGCGGTGCACGGAGGAGCGCTGCACCGCGTGCTGTTCGGCACCGTCACCGCAGCCGGCCCCGTGTTCATGACCTTCCTGGGCCCACGCGTGTCCGCTCCGTCGGAGCAGCTGAACGACCGCGGCGTTCCCCACCGCCGTCTGCAGCCCGAGAAGACCTGGGGCGGACGGGCTCGCAAGAACATCGGGGCGACGCTTGGGAGCGGCCGTGCCTCCCGCTTCGCGTCCCTTCTCTCTGTCCACGGCGGAAGCCAAGTTCTTCTCCTCAGGGAAGTGATCAGGAAGCGATCAGGAAGTGGCCAGGGAATTGACCCGGGAAATGGAGCAATCTGCCCGTTCTACGTCGCCCGCCGCCGCGAATCCAGGTGCTCCGGGGCACCTTTGGCCGACGACCGGGCAACGAACTCCGGCCGATCGTGCAAAGTCGACCGCACGGGATCGGGCGGCTCACCGCACACGAAGGAGTCCATGATCTTGAAGGGGCGAGCGCCCGGGTTCCCGGCTGCCACCGCGAGCCGGCGTGTGCTGCCGCACGCCCTCTCGACGGGCCGTCAGCACGTCCCGGGCGCGTGCACCCGCCCGGCGAAAAGCGATGGCCGGTCCGGCCCGGATGGGCGATCATGCCGCTCATGAGCGAGCAGCCCGAACGATGGACCCAGGCCACCGTATACCCCGACATGTGGGCCGATCCGGGCGACGATCCCCGGGACAAAGGAGAAGACAGCCCCGAAGGGGAGCTGCCCACTCTTCAGGACTACCTCAAGGACTACCGCCTGACCCTTCTGATGAAGTGCGAAGGGCTCAGCCCCGAGCAGCTGGCCCGCCGCAGTGTCCCGCCGTCCACGATGTCCCTGCTCGGCCTGGTGCGGCACCTCGCCGAGGTGGAGCGTGACTGGCGCAACTGGATCACCGACGCAGACCCGCTGCCGAAGCTGTACGGAGCGCGCGACGGCGACTTCGACGGAGCCGTGGCCGAACAGTCGCTGGTGGACGGCGCGTACGCGGACCTCGCCCGCGAACAGGCCGCCACCGACGCCGCGTTGTACGCCCACCCCGACCTCGGGGAGCGCCTCGGCGAGGACGGCATCGCGGTCCGGGAACTGCTGGTCCACCGGATCGAGGAGTACGCCCGCCACTGCGGCCACGCCGACCTGCTGCGCGAGTGCGTCGACGGGCGGGTGGGCCAGTGATCCCGGGCGGTACCTGACCCGCCGCCCGCCACGTCGCCGGACGCGCCTCGGAGCCGTACGACGCCTTCCGGCTCAGCGGTCCACGGCCGGCAGCCGGTCCAGGCCCGTCTCCCGGAGCACCCGCCCGACCGTGTCCGCGAGGGCGCTCGAAGCGCCGATCACGGTCTCCGCGCCCCCGGGCAGCAGGTCGAGAGGGCGGTACCAGGAGCGCAGGTCGTCCGCCCCGACCACCTCGGCGATCGGCTTGGTGGCGTGCCGCAGCAGCGTCTCCTCGAACGGCACGTCCAGGTAGAAGCCGTGCGTCGGACCGCGGTGGTCCGCGCGCAGCCGGGCCAGCATGTCGCCGTAGTGATCCGCGTACAGGATGCCTTCGAGGACGACGTGGAACCCGGCGTCGAGTGCGTACCGGGCGACGGTGCCGATCAGACCGATGTTCGCCGCCCCGGGCCGGTCACGCTCCCGCAGCACGGTCCGCCGCAGGTTGTCCTGCCCCACCAGGGCCACCCCCCGGCCGAACCGCTCCCGTACCCCGGCCGCGACGGCCGACTTCCCGGAGGCGGAATTGCCGCGCAGCACGACGAGACGGGTCTGGGTGGTACCGGTGCGCATCCACCGGACTCTACGCGCGGCGGACCCCGGACACACGGTGGTACACGGTGTCCCGCACGCCGTGGCCCACGCCGGTGCGCGCCCGCGCGGAACCGGCCCTGCGCGCCCCCGCGTCCCCCTCCCCATGTCGCTCACGATCCGCACCGCCACGCCCGCCGACCTGGACGCGATAGTCCGCCTGCACACCGAGGCGCGCGCCACCTACTACCGCGGGCACCTCGCCCCCGACGCCTACGCGGGCCCCGAAGAGGTCGGCCGGTCCGCCACGGGCTGGACCCGGGCCGTGGCCGCCGAGCACGCGACCGTCCTCTGCGCGGAGCGCGACGGCGTCCTGGTGGGCGTCGCCGCCTTCCGCGCGGAGCACGGCGCGACCACCCTCACGCAGTTGCACGTCGCTCCCGCGCGGTGGCGCACCGGCGTGGGCACCGCACTGCACACCGCCTGCACCGATGCCTGGCGACGGACCGGCGCCCGTACCGCGCGGCTGGAGGTGTTCGCCCCCAACACCCGCGCCCGGTCCTTCTACGCCCACCACGGCTGGACCGCCGACCCGGACACCCCGCGCCACGGCACCCACCTGGTGCTGCGCCTCGTCCTCTGACGGCTGACGGCTGACGGCTGACGGTGAGGGCTGAGGGCCTGAGGGCGGGCGCGGGGGCCGCGGAGGCGCGGCGGACACGTGTACGCGGGTCAGGCCGGGCCGTGCCCGGCCGACGAGGGGGCGGTGTGAGGACGCAGGACCATGAGAGAGTCCTCCGGCGTCGCCACCATGGCGAAGGCGAACCGGTCGAGTTCCAGGCAGAGGGCGACATCCTCGGGGTGGGCACCCTGGCGCACCCCCTCCGCCAGTTCAAAGGCGGCCCGCGACTCGGCCGCCCGGCGGAGGAATCCGGCGGCGTCCGCCCCGGCTCCGGTGGCGCGCCGCGCGATGTACTGCGCGCACGCCAGATCCTCCTCGGCCTTTCCGTCCTCGCCGGTGACCACGAACGTCACACTGTCGCTCCCGTCGGCCCTCAGGACCTCGGCCGTCGCCTCCGCCACGACGAAGCTCGCGCACAGCACCAGCGGCGCGTCCTTCACCGCGAGGGCGCCGACCGTGCCCGCCGTGGTCTTCTGCACCACGGTCCGCCCGCGGAGGTCCACGGAGCGCAGCAGAGCGGGCGAGTTGACGGCGTCGAACCCGGGTGCGGGCGGGCCGTCCTTCAGAGTCACCCACTCCGGGTTCCGTGCCTTGAGGGCCAGCGACTCGTCCAGCGACCCGGAGAGCACGATCTTCTCCGCCCCCTGGGCGAAGGCCCAGGCAGCCACCGTGAAGGCGCGCATCACGTCGACCACGACGGCCACCGAAGGGGTCTTGGCCAGATCATCGATACCGAGGAAAGAGGCGTCCATGCCGGTCATGATCGTGGATGCCGGGGCGAGAACCCCCTGCGAGTGGCCCGGATCACACGCAGGCCGCGCGGAGCGCCGGTCCGCCGGCAGGCCCGGGGACGACGCTCGACGGGAATCCGCACAGGTGTTTCCGTGTTCTCCCCCTCGTGCGGAGGGCTCTCCGCGCGCGTCACCGAGCCCGTCACGGGAAGAGCCCCCGTCGCGGGAAGAGCTGGAGAGAAGAACGACATGCGCGTCGAGATCTGGTCGGACATCGCCTGCCCCTGGTGCTACATCGGGAAGGCCCGCTTCGAGAAGGGGCTGGCGGGCTTCGCCCACCGTGACCAGGTCGAGGTGGTGCACCGCTCCTTCGAGCTGGACCCGGGACGCGCCAAGGCTGACATCGCCCTGGTCGTCGACATGCTCGCGCAGAAGTACGGCCGCTCCCGCGAGGAGGTCGTCGCGATGGAGGGCACCGTCGCCGCGAACGCGCAGGCCGAAGGGCTCGGGTATCGCAGCGAGGGCCGCGACCACGGCAGCACCTTCGACATCCACCGGCTGCTCCACCTCGCCAAGGCGCGCGGGCTCCAGGACGAGCTGCTGACCCTCGCCTACCGGGCCAACTTCGCCGAGGAGCGCTCCGTCTACGACGACGCGGTGCTGGTCGACCTCGCCGTCGAGGCGGGCCTCGACGAGACCGAGGCCCGCGCGGTGCTCGCGGACCCGAGCGCGTACGCCGACGACGTACGCGCCGACGAGCGTGAGGCGTCCGAACTCGGCGCCAACGCCGTCCCGTTCTTCGTCCTCGACCGGCGGTACGGCATCTCAGGCGGCCAGCCCTCCGAGGTCTTCGCCCAGGCCTTGGAGCAGGCGTGGAAGGACCGCGAGGTGACCGCCCTCACCCCGCTCGGCGACGACGCGGCGGCCTGCGACGCCGAGGGCGCCTGCGAGGTCCCGCAGCCGGGCGCCGCCACCGCCTGAGCGCGGCCCGGCAAGGGTGACACCCCCACCGGTCCGGCCGGTCCCGCCGAGGACGCCGTCCCGGTCGGGGGGGCGGTCTCTCCGGCTGGATCGGGCCGCGCCAGAGCGAAGTCCAGCTCCCCGATTCCCGCGCCGGTCCGATGCGCACGGCCGCTCCCCACGTCAAGGTGACCCTCAAGGTCGATCCGGGCGTCGTGGCCAGGGAGGACCGGGACGCGGCGGTCCTCGTCGCCAAGAGCCGCACCATCGTCATGGAGGGCGTGGGAAGCCTCACCGAACAGTACGACTGCACGGCATGACCTGACCTTCCGCCCTCCGGCCCTCCGCCGCGCGCGGTTGGTCACGCCCCGTCCGTCGCGCGCACGGCCCGTCGACCCCGGCGAGCCGTGCCCCCGCCTCATTGACGGTACGTGGAAGTCGGCTCAGGCTGGAGCGCATGGAGACCACCCCGCTGAGCCGGACGACCGAGCCGGTCGAGACCACCCCGCTGAGCCGTGCCGCCGCCGAGGAGTTCGCGCCGGCCACCACCTACCTCAACACCGCCTTCGCGGGTCTGCTGCCCCGCCGGACCGTCGAGGCGGTCGCCGGGCTGGCCCGGGCCAACGCCGAGGGCGGGCCCGTCGGCACCGGGGACTTCGAGGTGGTGGACGCCGCACGCGCCCGGTTCGCCCGGCTGGCCGGTGTCGGGACCGACCGGGTCGCCGTCGGGACCTCGGTCGCGGTGCACGTCGGGCTGATCGCGGCCTCACTGCCCGCCTACGCCGAAGTGCTCTGTCCGGAGGGTGAGTTCAGCTCGGTGGTCGCCCCCTTCGCACACCGGAGGGACCTGCGGGTGTCGTACGCCCCGCTCGCGGAGCTGGCCGAGGCGGTACGGCCCACCACCGCGCTGGTGGCCCTCTCCGCCGTGCAGTCCTCGGACGGGCGGGTCGCCGATCTTGCCGCAGTCCGGGCCGCCGCCACCGCGCACGGGGCCCGGGTGCTGCTCGACACGACGCAGTCGGCGGGCTGGCTCGCGGTGGACGCCGGGGACTTCGACTACACGGTGACCGGCGGGTTCAAGTTCCTGCTCTGCCCGCGCGGCGCCTCGTTCCTCACGGTGACCGAACAGGCGCAGGAGTCCCTGAAGCCGATCTACGTGGGATGGGTCGCGGCCGAGGACACGGAGAACAGCACCTACGGCCCGATCGACCGACTCGCGCTCACCGCGCGGCGGTTCGACTCGGCGCCGGCCTTCCTCTCCTACTACGGGGCGGAACGCTCGCTCGCCCTGCTGGCGGAGATCGGCACCGACGCCCTGTACGCGCACGCCACCGGGCTCGCCGCCCGCTTCCGCGAAGGGCTGGCGCGCCTGGGCCACCAGGTCGTACCGGCGGAGTCGGCGATCGTCGCCGCCCCCGGACTCGGCAAGCGCCAGGCGGAGTTGAGCGCGGCCGGCATCATCGTGTCCGACCGTGCGGGCAATCTGCGGGCCGCCTTCCACCTCTACAACACCGAGGCCGACGTGGACCGGGCGCTCGACGTGCTCGGCTGAGTCCCACGACGAGGGTGCGCGGCGGGACCCTACGCAGAGTCCCGCCGCACCAGTTCGGTGGGGAGGATCACCGCCGCCGGGTCCTCGCCGCCGATCTGGGCCAGCAGCACCCGGACCATCTCGGCGCTGATGCGGTCCCAGGGCTGCCGGATCGTGGTCAGCGCCGGGCGGGAGTCGAGGGCGGCCGGGGAGTCGTCGAAACCGCCCACCGCGATGTCCTCCGGCACCCGCCGCCCGGCCCGCTCCAGCGAGGTCAGTACGCCCTGCGCCATCAGGTCGGAGGCGACGAAGACCGCGTCGAGGTCCGGGGCGCGCTCCAGCAGCAGTGTCCCCGCGGCCTCGCCGCCGGCCCGGCTGTAGTCGCCCGGGACGACCAGGTCGTCGTCGACCGGCAGCCCGCACTCGGCCAGCATCTCGCGGTACCCGGCCAGCCGCTCCACACCGCCCGGGGTGTCGAGCGGGCCGCTGACCGTACCGATCCTGCGGCGCCCCGACTCGTACAGGTAGCGCACCATGTCGCGGGCGCCGTCCCGGTCGTCGGCGGCCACATAGCTGACCTTCGAGCCCTGTCCGAGCGGCTTTCCGCAGGTCACCACGGGCACCCCGGCCTCGTGGAGCTGGGCGACCACCGGGTCGCCGGAGTGGCTGGAGACCAGCAGGACGCCGTCCACGTGGCCGGCGATGTAGCGCATGTTCCGGCGCCGCTCGGCCTCCGTACCCGCGATCATCAGCAGCAGCGGGACGTCGTGCGCGGCCAGCGCACTGGTGCACCCCCGCAGCAGGACGTTGAAGTTGGGGTCCTCGAAGAAGCGTTCCTGGGGCTCCGTCAGCAGGAACGCCACCGAGTCGGAGCGGCCGGTGATCAGCGACCGGGCGTGCCGGTTGACCGTGTAACCGGTCTTGCGAATGGCCGAGTTGACCGCTTCGAGGGCGGACGGGCTGACGTTGTGGCCGCCGTTCAGCACCCGGGAGACGGTCCCGCGCGACACCCCCGCCTCGCGGGCCACGTCGTGGATCGTCGGCGGCCGGCGGCGTCCCCTTCCGGGCTGCCCGGAGAGCGGGGGAGGTTCAGTGCGGCTCATGGCGCGTGTTCTTTCGTTTTCGGGGCCCCGGGCGAAGGGGCGGGTCCGGTGGCCCCGGAGGGCATGGTCAGGACTTTACGGCGCCGGAGAGGAGGTCGAGACTCCAGAACCGCTGGACGACCAGGAAGAGCGCGATCAGCGGGATGATCGCCAGCAGCGCACCGGTGATCACCAGCGTATAGAGGGCCGGAGCGTTCGCTCCCTGCTGGAGCAGCGTGAAGAGCCCGAGGGTGACCGGGAACTTCTCGTCGTCGCTGAGCATGATGTACGGGAGCAGGAAGTTGTTCCAGATCGCGACGAACTGGAACAGGAACACCGTCACCAGTCCCGGCAGCATCATCGGCAGCGCGATCGTGCGGAAGATCCGCCATTCGCCACCGCCGTCCATCCGCCCCGCCTCGATCACGTCCGGCGGCACGGCGGCCGTCGCGTAGATCCGGGCGAGGTAGACGCCGTACGGCGAGAGGATCACGGGCAGCAGTACCGACAGGTACGAGTCCGTGAGGTCGGCCTTCGCGAGCAGCAGGTACTGCGGGACCGCCAGGATCACCGGCGGCATCAGCACCCCCGCCAGCAGGATGTTGAAGATCGTCTCCCGGCCCCGGAAGCGGTACACCGCCAGGGCGTACCCCGAGACGGCCGACACCGACGTGGAGAGCAGGGCGCCCACCCCGGCGTACAGGGCCGAGTTGCCCATCCACTTCCAGTAGACGCCGTCGCGGTACGCCGAGAGGTCGGCGACGTTGTCGCTGAACCCGGAACCGGGCAGGAAGGTGAAGGTGGAGAAGAGCTCGCTGCCGGACTTGGTCGACGCCACGACCACCCAGAGCACCGGCAGCAGGCAGTAGACGGCGCCCAGCACCAGCGCCGCGGTCGGGACCGCGGCGAAGCGCCGCGGTGCACGGGCGGCCCGGGAAGCCCGGGACGTCGGGGCGGAGACCGGGAGGGTCTGCGTGCTCATCGGGCATCACCCTGCTTGCTACGGGAGTGGGCCATCCTGAGAAAGCCGAAGGACAGGGCGAGAGTGACGACGGCGATGATGACCGCCTGGGCCGCCGCCGCGTAGATGTCGTTGTTGACGAAGGCGTCCTGATAGACCTTCATCAGCGGACTCCACGTGGTGGAGAGCGAGTTGGTGAGCGGCTTGAGGGTGCTGGGCTCGCTGAACACCTGGAGCGTGGCGATGATGGAGAAGAAGAACGTCAGCACCAGCGAGGGCGCCACCATCGGGATCTTGATCCGCAGGGCGGTCTGCCACTGCGAGCAGCCGTCCAGCCGGGCCGCCTCGAAGACCTCGGCGGGGATCGCCCGGAGCGAGGTGTAGATGACGATCATGTTGAAGCCGGTGCCGCCCCAGACCGCGATGTTGGCGAGGGCGCCGTAGAGCGGCCCCCCGTCCATCAGGTCCGGCTGCGGCAGCCCGAGCCGGTCCAGCACCCAGAAGAACGGGCTGACGTCGGGCAGGTAGAGGAACCCCCACATCATCGCGGCCACCACACCCGGGATGGCGTACGGCAGGAAGATCGCCAGCCGGGTGAAGCCGCGCAGCCGGACCCGCTCGGTGTCCAGCAGCAGCGCGAACAGCAGCGCGAGGCCGAGCATCACGGGCACCACGATCAGGCCGTAGCCCAGGATGCGCAGCGCGCCGTGCAGCAGCTCGGAGTCGGAGAGGGCGTCGGTGTAGTTGGCGAGGCCGGCCCAGACCTCGTCGCGGGCGCCCTTGCCGAGGCCGAGACCCTTGACCTCGGTCCGGCGGAAGCTGAGGTAGAGCGCGTAGCCGATGGGCAGGGCGAAGAAGAGGAGGAAGAGCAGGGAGGCGGGGACCAGGAAGCCGTACGGGGCGCTCTTGACCCTGTACGACCCCCCGCTGCGTGCGCGTGTCACTCGGAGACTCCGAAGCCCTGCTTCTTCAGGTCGGCGACCGTGGCGTCCTGCATCGCGGTCAGCGCCGCGCCGAAGTCGGACTTGTCCTTGGCGGCCTTGGCGAAACCGTCCTTGAAGGCGGTGTACGCGACGTTGACGTTGGGGCCCCAGGCGGCGGGCGCGGTGCCCTTCGCGATCTCGGCCGCCGTGGTGTAGAAGTCCGGCTGGTTGGAGAAGTACGCCGGGGCCTCGGCGAGCGCGCCCCCGGTCTGCGCGGCGGTCGCGGCGGGGTAGATGCCGGACTCCTTCACCAGCGCGGCGAGCGCGGTGGGGTCGGTGTTGAGCCACTTGGCGAACTTCGCCGCCGCGCCCTTGTTCTTCGAGTCGTTGGTGACGGCGGTGGAGGAACCGCCCCAGCTGCCGGTGACGTTCTCGCCGGCGGTCCACTGGGGGAGCGGGGCCATGGCCCACTTGCCCGCCGTGTCGGGGGCCGCCGTGGTCAGGGTGCCCGGGGCCCAGACCGCGCTGACCCAGGCGATCTGCTTGCCGGTGTCGAGCGCCTTGTTCCAGGCGGGGGTGTACATCGGCTGGTTGTCGATCGCCCCCTCCTTCACCAGGCCGCCCCAGAAGTCGGCGACCTTCTGCGTGGCCGGGTCGTCGATGGCGACCTTCCAGGTGTCGTCACCGGTGGTCCACCACTGGGCGCCCGCCTGCTGGGCGAGGCCCGCGAAGAGCCCGGAGTCGTTCGAGGAGAACGTCGTCAGGTCGGTGTCCGGCGACTTCTTCTTCAGCGCGCGGGCCGTCTCGGCGAACTCGTCCCAGGTGGTCGGGACCGTCAGCCCGTACTTCTTGAACAGGTCCTCGCGGTAGTAGAACATCAGCGGGCCGGAGTCCTGCGGCAGCGCGTACAGGGCGTCCGTCCCCAGCGTCGCCTGCTGCCATATCCCGTCCGCGAACGCGCTCTCGGCGTCGCCCGCCTCCTTCGAGATGTCCGCGAGGACGTCGTTGGAGACCAGCGTGGGCAGTGCCTGGTACTCCGCCTGCACCAGGTCGGGGGCCTTGTGCGCCTTGGCCGCGGTGATGATCTTGGTGACCAGGTCGTCGCCCGACGCCTGCTTCTTCACCGTGACCGTGATGCCCTCCTTCTTGCCCTCGCCCTTGTTCCAGATGTCCGCGACCTTGTCGAGGCCGGGCGCCCAGGACCAGTACGTGAGCTGGGCGGGACCCGCGGCGGCGGGCGCGTCCCCCTTCCCGTCGTCCGACGAGCCGCAGCCGGAGAGGAGGGCGGAGGCGGCGAGGACGACGGCCGTGGACAACGCGACGTTGCGGTGCTTCATGGATTTCCCCTGACGAGAACCGAGGGTGCAGCGCGGGAACTGCGCTGTGAGCGTTCACAGTAGAGAAACGGAACCGACACTTGTCAATGGTTGTAACTGTGCGGTTATCTTGGCTCCACACCACAGACCGGTTGTGTGCACGTTCCCAGAGTCGTGCACAGAAGGGCCCAGAAGGGCGTCGTCGCAGGGCGGCGGCGCCCAGCGCGGAACACGCCCTGCAAGACCGTCCGGTCGAGGTGTATCCGTACCGCCCGGTGACGGGCCGCCGCCGTGCCCCGGCGACGGGCGACCGTCGTCACCGCCGAGAACGCCAGGAGACCCCCATGCCCCACACCACTCCCCGAGGTCTGGACCGGCTCGCCTTCGGCGGCGACTACAACCCGGAGCAGTGGCCCGAGGAGATCTGGCCCGAGGACGTGCGGCTCATGCGTGAGGCCGGCGTGACCATGGTCAGCATCGGGATCTTCTCCTGGGCGCTGCTCGAACCCGAGCCCGGCGTCTACGACTTCGGCTGGCTCGACCGCGTGATCGACCTGCTCCACGAGGGCGGCGTCCGCGTCGACCTCGGCACTCCGACCGTCGCCCCGCCCGCCTGGTTCTACCGCGCCCACCCCGAGGCGCTCCCGGTGAACCGCGACGGGGTCAGGTACGCCTTCGGCTCACGCGGCGCCATCTGCCACAGCAACCCCGACTACCGCGCCGCCGCCGCCCGTATCACCGAGGAGCTCGGCCGCCGTTACGCCGGCCACCCCGCCCTCGCCCTCTGGCACGTCCACAACGAGTACGGCGTCCCCGTCTCGGCCTGCTACTGCGACAACTGCGCCGCCCACTTCCGGCGTTGGCTCACCGCCCGCCACGGATCGGTCGACGCCGTCAACAAGGCCTGGGGCACCGCCTTCTGGGGGCAGCGCTACCGCACCCTCGACGAGATCGACCCGCCGCGCACCACCCCCACCGTCGGCAACCCCTCCCAGCAGCTGGACTACCGCCGCTTCGCCGACGCCACCCTGCGGGAGAACTTCACCGCCGAACGCGACATCCTGCACCGGCTCGCCCCGGGCATCCCCGTCACCACCAACTTCATGACCGCGCTCAGCCAGTGCGACTCCATCGACTACTGGGCCTGGGGCCGCGAGGTCGACCTCGTCACCAACGACCACTACCTGATCACCGACGGCCGCCGCACCCACGTCAACCTCGCGATGGCCGCCGACCTCACCCGCTCCGTCGCGGGCGGCGCCCCCTGGCTCCTCCTCGAACACTCCACCAGCGGCGTCAACTGGCAGCCCCGCAACCCCGCGAAGAGCCCCGGCGAGATGGCCCGCAACAGTCTCGCGCACGTGGCCCGCGGCTCGGACGGCGCGATGTTCTTCCAGTGGCGGCAGTCCCGCGGCGGTGCCGAGAAGTTCCACTCCGCGATGCTGCCGCACGGCGGCACCGACACCCGGATCTGGCGCGAGGTCAGCCGCCTCGGTGCCGACCTCGGCCTCCTCGACGGAATCCGGGGCAGCCGCACGGTCGCCGACGCCGCGATGGTCTGGGACTGGCAGTCCTGGTGGGCCCAGTCCCTGGAGTGGCGTCCGAGCCAGGACCACGACGCCCGCGAGCGCGCCGACGCGTACTACCTCTCGCTCTACGACCGCCACCTCACCGTGGACTTCGCCCACCCCGAGGCCGACCTCTCGGCCTACCCGCTGGTCGTCGTACCCGCCCTCTACCTCGCCACCGAACAGGCGGGCGAGAACCTGCGCCGCTACGTCGAAGGCGGCGGCACCCTCGTCGTCTCGTACTTCTCCGGCATCGTGGACGCCGACGACAACGTCCACCCCGGTGCCTACCCCGGTGTACTGCGGGACGTCCTCGGCCTGACCGTCGAGGAGTTCTCCCCGCTCGGCGAGGGCGACACCGTCCGCCTCGTCACCCCGGAGGGTGCCCCCGAGGGCCCCGCGCTCACCGGCGACCTCTGGTCGGACGTGGTCATTCCGTGCGGTGCCGAGACCGTGTGGTCCTACACCGACGGGGTCGCCGCCGGACGCCCCGCCGTCACCCGCAACCGCCTCGGCGACGGCACCGCCTGGTACGTCTCCACCCGGCTCTCCGGACCCGACCTCGACGCCGTGCTGGACCGCGCCTGCGAGGACGCCCGGATCGCCCCGCGCACCGCGCTCCCGCACGACGTGGAGGTGGTCCGCCGCACCGGGGAGACCGGCAGCCACCTCTTCGTCATCAACCACACCGAGGGCGACACCAAGGTTCCGCTGGAGACCCCCGGCACCGAACTCCTCACCGGCGAGCCCGCCGCCGGACACCTCGCCGTCCCGGCGGGCGCGGTCCGCGTCGTACGGCTCGACGCCTGAGGAAGCACCACCCTCACCACCCGTCTCACCAGCACCAGGAACCACCCCCGTATCCCGCGCAACGGTCGAAGGGACATCGACGATGTACGGAAAGAAGCTGCTCGCCAGAGCGCTGTACGGCACCAGAGCGCTACCAGGAGCGGCCCGCCGCACCCCGCGCGGCGCACGCCGGGCCGCCGCCGCACTGACCGCGCTCGGCGGGCTGATGCTCGCCGGGCTCCCCGCCCAGGCGGCCCACGCGGCGACCACCGTCACCAACGCCGGCTTCGAATCGGGCGCCACCGGCTGGACCACGTACTCCGCCGGCGGCCAGAGTGCCGCCTCCTTCACCGAGGCCGGCGGCCACGCGGGCTCCACCCGGCTCAGCCACTGGTCGGCCTCCGCCTACAAGGTGGAGACGTACCAGTACCTCTCCGGGCTGACCGACGGCACGTACACCCTCAGCGCCTGGGTCCGCTCCGGCGGCGGCCAGAACTCCGCCTACATCGCCCTGCGCAACTGCGGTTCCGCCGAACAGCGCACCGACCTGCCGCCCACCGCCAACGGCGCCTGGATACGCCTGGTGACCTCCGTCAAGGTCACCGGGGGCGCCTGCACCATCAGTCTCAACTCCGACGCGCACGCGGGGGAGTGGGCCAACTTCGACGACATCACCTTCGCCTCCGGCACCACCGGCCTCAGCGTCAAGGGCGGCGACCTCTCCACCCTCCCGAAGAACGAGGCCCACGGCGCCGTCTACCGCAACGCGAGCGGCACCGCGGGCGACGCCCTCGCCCTGCTGAACTCCGCCGGAATGAACTACGTACGCCTCAAGGTGTGGGTGAACCCCGCCGACGGCTACAACGACAAGGCCCACGTCCTCGCGATGGCCAAGCGCGCGAAGGCACTCGGCATGAAGGTCCTGGTCGACTTCCACTACTCCGACGCCTGGGCCGACCCCGGCAAGCAGAACAAGCCCGCCGCCTGGGCCGGTCACAGCTACACCCAGCTGAAGACCGACGTCTACAACCACACCTACGACGTGCTGGGCGCCCTCAAGGCGCAGGGCACCACCGCCGACATGGTCCAGATCGGCAACGAGATCAACGCCGGAATGCTCTGGCCCGAGGGCTCCACCGACAACTGGTCCCAGCTCGCCGGACTCCTCACCTCCGGCGCCAACGCCGCCAAGGCCGTCTCCTCCTCCACGAAGGTCGCCCTGCACCTCGCCAAGGGCGGCGACAACGCGGGCACCCGCTGGTGGTTCGACAACGCCGTCGCCCACGGCGTGCCGTTCGACGTCAT
Source organism: Streptomyces sp. NBC_00247 (assembly GCF_036188265.1). Lineage (NCBI taxonomy): Bacteria > Bacillati > Actinomycetota > Actinomycetes > Kitasatosporales > Streptomycetaceae > Streptomyces > Streptomyces sp. NBC_00247. The sequence continues at coordinate 5,713,291 of NZ_CP108093.1, forward strand.
CGCCCTCTCGTACTACGGCTACTGGCACGGCCCCCTCTCGGACCTCCAGACCAACCTCGACGACGCCGCCTCCCGCTACGGCAAGCCCGTCCTGATCGCCGAGACCGCCTACGCGGACACCCTCGCCGACGACGACGGCCTGGAGAACAACATCGCCACCGCCTCCCAGCTCGTCGCCGGCTACCCCGCGACCCCCGCGGGCCAGGCCGCCAACTTCCGCGACGTGCTGAACGTCGTCGAAGCGGTCCCGAACGGCCGCGGCCTCGGCGCCGTCTACTGGGAGCCCGGCTGGACCGCCGTCACCGGCAGCGGATGGGACCCGGCCGACGCGTCCTCGGGCAACGCCTGGGAGAACCAGGCGCTCTTCGACTACAACGACAGGCTGCTTCCCGCGGCGAGCTGGTTCTCGCACCGGTAGGCCGTCCCGCACCCGGCGAAGCCCCGCCGTCCCTCCGGTCCCGGAGGGGCGGCGGGGCTCGTCGTGGGGGCCGCGCACCGCCGGGCGGTGCGGGGCTCGTCGTGGGGGCCGCGCACTGCCGGGCGGGGCACACACCTTCCCCGGGGCGGGGTGGCGCACCGTCAACATCCGTGCCCCGCCGATCCGGTGAGCGTGCGGCCCGTTCCGCAGAACCGTCGCGAAGTGGAACCTGGATGTGTAGTGTCCAGGTCATGCGAATGAGTGCGGGAGTCGAGTGGGGGCTGCACTGCTGCCTGACGCTGGCGTGGCTCGGGGACGCGGAGGCGGTGTCGTCGGCCAGGCTCGCGGCCTGGTTCGACCTGCCGCCCGCCTACCTGAACAAGCAGCTGCAAGCGTTGGACCGGGCGGGCATCCTGACGTCCACCCCGGGAGCCAGGGGCGGCTTCAGGCTGGCCAGGAGGCCCGAACAGGTCACGCTGATGGACGTCGTCGCCGCCGTCGACGGTCCGGACGAGGTCTTCCAGTGCACCGAGATCAGACAGCGGGGAGCGGGGGCCGGCGCACCGGCCCACGAGTTCCAGCAGCCCTGCGGCATCGCCGGCGCGATGCGCAGGGCCGAGCTGGCGTGGCGCAGGGAACTCGCCGCGCAGACGCTGGCGGATCTCATGGCCTCCGCGCCGCCCTCCGCCGCGGAGCGGGCACGGCGCCACTACGAGCGCATCGGCCGCTGACCGCACCGCACTCGTGGACGAGTGCGGACGAGCGAGGAGAACCTGGATGTCCAATGTCTCGATAACGTCCGACCGGCCAAAGGCCGACGGCCAGGCCCTGCCCGGGCAGGGCGGCCTGTCGTCGACCCTGGTGTTGGCCCTGGGCACCTTCGCCGTCGGCACGGACGCCTTCGTCGTGGCGGGGTTCCTGCCCTCCATGGCCGAGGACCTGCACGTCTCGGCGGCGGCCGCCGGCCAGTCCGTCACGGTGTTCGCGGCCGCCTACGCCTTACTCTCGCCCGTACTCGCCACGGCGACCGCGCGACTGCCGCGCCGGGCACTGCTGGTCGGCGCCCTGATCACCCTCGGTCTGGCCAACCTGTGCTCGGCACTGGCGCCGAACCTGGCCGTGCTGATCATCAGCCGCGTGATCGCGGCGGCGGGCGCGGCGGCTTACACACCGAGCGCCGGCGCGGTGAGCGCCGCGCTCGTGCGCCCCGAATTCCGGGCGCGGGCACTGGCCGTGGTGATCGGCGGCCTGACCGTCGCGACCGCGCTGGGGGTGCCGCTCGGCACCCTCGCCGGCCACTGGCTGGGCTGGCGCAGCGCCTTGGCCGTCGTGGCCGGGCTCTGCGTCGTCATCGCCGCCGGAGTGCGCCTGATCATGCCGCCCCTGCCGGGCAACCCGCGCGTGCCACTGCGCACCCGGCTCGCCGTGCTGCGCAGACCGGCCGTCCTGGCCGTGCTGCCGCTCACGGTCCTCGGCATGGGTGCCGCCTACACCGCGTACGCCTACAGCGTTCCGGTCTTGCGGGCGGTACGGGTCCCCGACGGCACGGACCTGTGGATGCTCTTCCTGTACGGGCTGGGTGCCGTACTCGGCAACCTCGCATCCGGTTACGCCACCGACCGCTGGGGCTCCGTCCGGGTCCTGACCACGGGGTACACCGGGATGGTGCTCGCACTCGCCCTGCTGGCCCGGATCGCGGCCACCGGCGTCCCGCTGATGCCCGTGGTCGGCGTACTGGTCCTCCTCTGGGGCGCGAGCAGCTGGTGCCAGACCCCCGCGCAACAGCACCGCCTCATCGAAGTCGCCCCGCAGGAGGCCCCGCTGGTGGTCTCCCTGAACTCCTCCGGCATCTACCTGGGCATCGGTCTGGGCACCGTGCTCGGCGGCATCGCCCTCCCGCACGGAGCGACGGCCGTCTACGGTCTCGGGGCGGTACTGGCACTCGCGGCCCTGCTGTTCCTCCGCGTCACCGCACGCGCGGCGTCCCGTTAGGCCGTGTCCGACCGTTCCCGCCGGGCGGGCGGCGCCCGGCACGGCACCTCGCGGCGTTGTCGGACCGCCCGAGTACAGCCAGTGGCGCGGGCGTCCTCGCGGACAACGCCCGCGCCGTCCGGTACTACGAGAAGAACGGCTTTTGGCCCTTCGGCTCCTTCGCCGGGGCGGACGGCTCGCCGTCGCCGGACCTGATGGCCGACCTCCGCGAGCTGCCGGACCCCGCACCAGCCCTTCGGTGAGGGAGGGCCGCCGGCAGTCCTGGAGCCGATGCCGTCTTGGCATACGAAACGATTTTGCTCGAATGGTGGACAGTTGGCTAGCGTCCGGACCATGGAGCGATGCGTACAAGTCCCGGCGTTCGTGCGGGTCGAGGAGCTGGAAGCACTGCCGGGCCCCGTGGTCCCGGCCGACGTGCGGTGGTATCTGGACGGGCGGTCCGGGCGTGCCGCGTACGAGGGGGGACACCTGCCCGGCGCGGTGTTCGCGGACCTCGACCGCTGGCTGACCGGCCCCCCGACGCCGACCGGCGGCCGGAACCCGCTGCCGGCCCCCGAACTGTTCGCCGAAGGCATGCGGACCCTGGGGATCGACGACGACGACATCGTGGTCGCCTACGACGACCAGGGCGGTGTGATCGCGGCACGGCTGGTGTGGATGCTCCGGGTCACCGGGCGCCGCGCGGCCGTACTCGACGGCGGGCTGGACGCCTGGACCGAGGCGCACCCCGGCTCCCTGACGGCGGACGAACCCCTGCCCGCCCGCGAAGGCGACTTCTCCGTGCGCCCCTGGCCGGCCGATGCCCTGGTCGAGGCGGACGACCTCGCGGAGCCGGACGTCCTCCCGGTCGACGCCCGCAACCGGGACCGCTTCGCCGGAGCCCAGGACCCCGTGGACCCCCGCCCGGGCCACGTACCCGGTGCGGCCAACGTCCCCTGCCGGGAGAACCTGGACGGGCTCGGGCGGCTGCTGCCCCTCCAGGCGATCCGGGACAACTTCGCCGCCGGGGGAGTGGTGCCGGGCAACGTGTCGAAGGTGGCCTCCTACTGCGGCTCGGGCGTGACCGCCTGCCACAACCTCCTGACCCTGGAGCACGCCGGGCTGGGCAGCGGCAGGCTCTACGTCGGCGGCTGGTCCGCGTACGGCCGCGACGAGGCCCGTCCGGTGGAGACCGGCCCCGCCCGCTGACGTACCGGCGCACCTAGGCCCAATACCGGTGATTTAGGTTGGTTTCCGGCTGGTTGGGGTGGCTCTGGTTGGCCTGACCAGCCGGACCGTCGGGATGTCTGGCAGTGGTGGGCTGTGGTGCTCGGTTCGTTTGAGGGCCCAGTTGGACATCTTGCGTTTGATCACGCGGGGGTTGGAGCGTAACCGCCGTGCGGGCAGCGGTCGTTCGGTGATCTCACGCAGGCTCTGGGTGAGGGACCGGGTCAGTCGTGAGGGGGGAAAGCGCCGCCTGCCCGGTGACGTGGCGGCGGACGACGCGCAGGGTGCGGGTGAAGGAGATCCGGTCGGGATCATGGCCGGTTTTGAGGGCGGCCTGGTGCATCAGGTCCCGCAGCGCGTGGTGGACCAGCAGGAACGCGAAGATCTCCTGTTCGACGCCGCGTGGGTAGCGGGAACGCAGCACCAGCCCTGGGACGCCTTGGTGGTTCTTGATCTCGTCCAGGGTGTTCTCGATCTCCCACCGCTGGGCATAGACGGCGGCGAGTTCCTCGGCCGGTGCCTGGTCGGGGTCGAGGAGGGTGGTGATCAGCCGGTAGACGGTGCCGCCGTCGCGTGGGCCGAGGACGTACTCGATCACCCGCACCCGCTCGGGGTCCGCGCGCCGATAATTGTCCCGCGCGGCGACGATCTCCGACACGTAGGAGCCGTCGGCGAGGGTTTCCAGGACCGGCAGCACCACGACGCTGCGGACCCGCCACAGCAGGTCCGCACCGCCCGCCTTCGCAGCCCGCCACAGGTCGAGGCCGCAAAAGCCCCGGTCGGCGAGCAGGAGCATCCCCTTCGTCAGCGCGGGGAACAACTGCCGGGCCATCCCTGTCTCGTGGACCGTGAGCGGTCCGACCTCGGCCGCGAACACGGCATGGGTCCCGCACTCGGCCAGCGCCGCCACCCTCGCCTGCGGATACGCACTGCGGCCCTGCCCGCGACTGGTACCGGGACGCCCGAAGAACTGGGCGTTCGCCGCGGTGTCCGGAACATCGAAAACGGTGCCGTCCACCGCGACCAGCCGCCACTGCCGGTACCAGGCACCCTGCGTCCGCGCGACCGCCACCGGCCGGCACACCCGGGCGAACAGGACCCGCAACGGCTCCGGCCCCAGCCGCAACCGGGCCCGACCGATCGCCGCCGTCGTGGGCACCCGCCAGACCGCCGCCCACCGGCCCTCCCGCTCCAGCCCCTGAACCAGAAGCCGAGCCACCTCTTCATAGCCCTGCCCGAAGAACAGACACATCGCCAGAACGAAATAGACCACCACCCGCGCCGGCAGCAGACGCGTCCGCTGCTCCACCCTGCCGCACTCGGCGACCACCTCATCGACCAGCTCCGGCGGAAACGCCCGCGTCAGCACCCCCAACGCGATCCGGTCCGAAAACCGATCAACACCTGACGACTTCACCTGACCCGGCCTTGGCACAACCCACCCAACGACCAGAAACCACCAAAGTCACCGGTATTGCACCTAGGCCGTGTCTGATAATTCGCGTCGGTTCGGCGGGCGGTGTCCGGTGCGGTGCATCGCAAGGCGGAGGATCGCCCGTGTACTGGATGTACTCGGGCGGTCCGACAACGCCGCGAGGTGCCGTGCCGGACACCGCCCGCCCGGCGGGAATTGTCAGACACGGCCTAGGAGCGCGGGGCGGCCAGAACCGTCCCACCGCACGCGAGGGGGGCGGGGCGGGACGGCCGCGACCGTCCCGCCCCGCCCCCGTCCGTGTGCGCTCCGCGCCTACCGCACCGGTGTGAAGTCGCGGGCCCCGATGAACTCCGGGCGCCGCACCGGAGCCGCGAAGGGCTCCTCGGCCGCGTTCTCCACGCTGTTGAAGACGATGAAGACGTTGCTGCGCGGGAACGGGGTGATGTTGTCACCCGAACCGTGCATGGCGTTGCAGTCGAACCAGGTCGCCGAACCCGCCCTGCCGGTGAAGAGCTTGATGCCGTGCTCACCGGCCAGCTCCGTCAGCGCCTCGTCGGACGGGATGCCCGCGTCCTGCATCTGGAGCGACTTCTTGTAGTTGTCCTTCGGCGTCTCGCCCGCGCAGCCGAGGAACGACCGGTGCGAACCGGGCATGATCATCAGCCCGCCGTTGGTGTCGTGGTTCTCGGTCAGCGCGACCGATACGGAGACGGTCCGCATGGTCGGCAGTCCGTCCTCCGCGTGCCAGGTCTCGAAGTCCGAGTGCCAGTAGAAGCCCGAAGCCCCGAAGCCCGGCTTCACGTTGATCCGGGACTGGTGCACGTACACGTCCGAGCCGAGGATCTGCCGGGCCGCGCCCACCAGCCGCTCGTCGGAGACCAGTCGGGCGAACACCTCGCTGATCCGGTGCACCTCGAAGACGGAACGCACCTTCCCCGACTGCGGCTCCACGATGGACCGTTCGTCCGCGCGGACGGCCGGATCGGCGATCAGCCGTTCCATCTCGGCCTGGTAGGAACCCACTTCGTCCGGGGTGAGCAGCTGGTCGACGGCGAGGAAACCGTCTCGCTCGAATGTCAGGAGGCTCTGCACGGGTACGGGCCCCGGGGCGCCCGGAGCGGACCAGACGACCGGGTCCCGGCGGGGAGTGATCGTCTCGGCGGCGCCGCGCGAGGGATAGAGGTCGGTGCGCGGAGGGTGCGGTTCGGTGCGCGCGTACGTGGTCATGGCTCAGGCCTCCTCGGTCAGCAGCGGGTAGACGCCGTTCTCGTCGTGGTCCTCCCGTCCGGTGACGGGCGGGTTGAAGACGCAGACGCAGTGGAAGTCGGTCTTCGGGCGGAGCGTGTGGTGCTCGTGGCCGTTGAGCAGGTACATGGTGCCGGGGGTGATCCAGTGCTTCTCACCGGTGTCGTCGTTGGTGAGTTCGGCCTCCCCCTGGGTGCACAGGACGGCCTCGATGTGGTTCGCGTACCACATCGACGTCTCCGTGCCCGCGTACAGGATGGTCTCGTGGAGCGAGAAGCCGACCTTCTCCTTGGCGAGCACGATGCGCTTGCTCTCCCAGGTGCCGGAGGCGGACTTCACGTGCCGGTCGGTGTTCTCGATGTCGCGGAACGAACGGACGATCACGGTGGTGTGGTGCCTTTCTCTCTGCGGTGACTGTCGGCTCCCGTCTGCCCCGAAAGCTGCCGGGGCGGACGGAGTTCAGGGGAAACGCGCCGCTCAGGCGGCTGTTTCGTGGACGGACCGGGCCAGCGTGCGCAGCCCCTCGTCCAGCTCTTCGGGGGTGACGGTCAGCGGCGGCAGCAGCTTGACGACCTCGCTCCGCGGACCCGAGGTCTCCAGCAGCAGCCCGAGCTCGAAGGCGCGCGAGGTGACCGCCGAGGCGCGTGCCGGGTCGGCGAACTCGATTCCCCACACGAGGCCCCGGCCCCGGAAGGAAGCGGTGGTGTCCTCGGCGCAGATGGAGAGCAGGGCCTGCTCCACCTGTTCGCCGCGGTCCTTCGTCTGCTGCTCCATGTGGCCGTCCGCCCAGTAGGCGTCGAGCGCGGCGGCGGCCGTGACGAAGGCGGGGTTGTTGCCGCGGAAGGTGCCGTTGTGCTCGCCCGGCTCCCAGACGTCCAGCTCCGGGGTGAACAGGCACAGCGACATGGGCAGTCCGTAGCCGCTGATGGACTTCGACAGGGTGACGATGTCCGGGACGATGCCCGCCTCCTCGAAGGAGAAGAAACCACCGGTACGCCCGCAGCCCATCTGGATGTCGTCGACGATCAGCAGCATGTCCTGCCGGTGGCACAGCTCCTGGAGCGCGCGCAGCCACTCGGCGCGGGCGACGTTGATGCCGCCCTCGCCCTGGACGGTCTCCACGATCACGGCGGCCGGCTTGTTCAGCCCGGAGCCCTGGTCCTCCAACAGCCGCTCGAACCAGAGGAAGTCGGGGACCTGGCCGTCGAAGTAGTTGTCGAACGGCATCGGCGTGCCGTGCACCAGCGGGATGCCCGCACCGGCCCGCTTGAACGCGTTGCCGGTCACGGCGAGTGAGCCGAGCGACATTCCGTGGAAGGCGTTGGTGAAGGAGACCACGGACTCACGCCCCTTCACCTTGCGCGCCAACTTCAATGCGGCCTCGACCGCGTTGGTGCCGGTCGGGCCCGGGAACATCACCTTGTACGGCAGATCGCGCGGGCGCAGGATCACGTTCTGGAACGTCTCCAGGAAGGCGCGCTTCGCCGTCGTCGCCATGTCCAGCCCGTGGGTGATGCCGTCACGCTCGATGTAGTCGAGCAACGCCCGTTTCAGTACGGGGTTGTTGTGGCCGTAGTTGAGCGATCCCGCACCGGCGAAGAAGTCGAGGTAAGTGTGGCCGTCCTCGTCGGTCAGCCGGGCGCCCCGCGCGTGGTCGAACACGGCGGGCCAGCTCCGGCAGTAGCTCCGGACCTCGGACTCCAGGGTCTCGAAGACGCTCAGGGCGGGCGGGGTGATGGTCACGTCGGTCTCCTGAGGGGTTGTGGGTGTGCGGGCGGTGGCGCGGCGGATTCGGCCGGGCGGGCCGCGACTGCTGCCGTCAGCTTCCGAACGGCCCTATGCGGTACAGGACTTCGGGCTGATGCGCGCCCTCGGGGAACATCTCCCCGCCGAAGAGGACCTCGCGCTCCAGTCCCACGTCGTGGCGTTCGGCGTACGACGTGAAGAGCCGGTTCGACGCGGTGTTGTCGGGCGTGACGGTCGTCTCGACCGCGATCAACCCCCCTTCCGCGGAGACCCGTTCGGTCAGCGCGTCCAACAGGTCCGCAGCCAGTCCCCGGCCCCGGTAGGCGTCGTCCACCGCCACTTGCCAGACGACGAGCGTCTGCGGACGGTCCGGCCGGACGTAGCCGGTCACGAAGGCGACCGGCTCGCCGTGCTCGTCCCGGGCGACCGCGGAGGTCGCCGCGAAGTCACGGCACCAGAGCAGGTAGCTGTACGAGGAGTTGAGGTCGAGGACCTCGGAGTCGCGGGCGATGCGCCACAGCGAGGCCCCGTCCTCCACGCGTGGCGCGTCCACGGTGAGGAATGCGCTCGGCGCCTGCGGTGCGTCGGAGCGGGGGGAATCGATTCGGGCACGGGCAAGGTCTGCTGGTGCGGCGCTCATGCCAGGGAATTTACCCAGCAAATTTCAGAATTGCACCAGCGAAAAGGCTTGGGTGGCGGGAGCACGCGTGTTATCACGCGAGTGCGAGCCCGACCGGTCGGGCGTGCGTTTCGTGGTGATTCATGATGGATATATCCGGCAAAGCGCCCGCGTGTGGGGTCCGTCACAGACCCTCGAACCCCCGAGGCCCGCCCTCGTGCCACTCATCCGCACGCCCTTCGGATTCGCGCGTTTACCCATGAGGAGCCAGGGCACAAGAATGCGGGGAGCTGCTTATCCATAAGCAGCTCCCCGCATTCTTTGAATTACTCCGTCATCGGGCGACGGAAATGATCCGTGCCCGGCGTCTCATTCGCTCGGCCAGGTTTCCCGGACCGCCTTGCGGGCAGCTTCCAGATCGACCCGCAGGCCCGCGTCGGCCAGCGCCGAACCCAGTGCCGCGAGAGAGGCGAGGACCGCTCCACGCGTGGCGTCCACCCCGTAGTGATTGACCCGGACCATCTCCTTGGAGAGCGCCCCGCCGCCCGCGATCAGCGGCAGCGAGGGCTCCGCGAGAAGCGCCCGCGCCACCAGCTCGGAGGCGTCCACCCCGTCCGGCACGCGCAGCGTCGTGGCGACCGGAGCGGCGTCCCGCGCCTCGTGGACGTACGGAGTCAGCCCACCGCCGAGCGCGAGCGCACCTGCCCGGGTGGCAGCGGCGGCGGCGGAGTGACGGGCCATGAGGGCCTCCAGGCCCTCCGCCTCGATCCGCTCGGCACACGCCTCCAGCGCCAGCATCTCCAGCTGTGCCGGGGCGTGCAGCAGCGCCTTGCGGCCACCGTCGATCCAGCGCTGCTTCCAGTCCAGCAGGGAGAGGTAGGAGTGGCGCGGCGCCTGCGGGTTGGCGGCGATCCGCTCCCAGGCGCGTGCGCTCACCGAGACGGCCGAGACGCCCGCCGGGCCGCCCATCGCCTTCTGCGCGCCGATCACGCACAGGTCCACGCCCCAGGCGTCCGGCAGCAGCGGCTCGGCACCCACCGAGGCCACCGCGTCCAGCATGAAGAGGGCACCGTGCGCCCGGACGACCTCACCGATCTCCGCGACCGGGTTGGTGTTCCCGGTCGCCGCCTCGGCGTGCACCAGGGAGACGAAGTCGATCTCCGGGTGCTCGGCCAGGGCCTCGGCGACCTGCTCGGCGGTGACGGCGGTGTGGAACGGCACCGCCAGGTCCACGACCTTCGCCCCGCAGTCGCGCAACCAGTTCCCGAAGGTCTGGCCGTACGGACCGGTGACGACGTTGAGCGCGGTCGTCCCGGGCCGGGCGGCGCCCCGGATGCAGCCCTCCAGGGGCAGCAGCGCCTCGCCCTGCATGATCACCACGTCCTGCTCGGTGGCGAGGAGACCGGCCACCCGCTTCTCGATGGCCGCGAAGTGCGCGGGGGTGAGCGGGGCGAGGTCGAGGAAGGGATGCGTCACGGTGGTGCTCTCTCCGGTTCGGTCAGTCATTCTGCGGGCCTGTGTGCGAACAGCGCCCGGTCCGAGAGTACCGACCGCCTCGTACAGTGCCGCACATGAGCGATCACAGCGACCAGCGCGGACACCGCGACCGGGACCGGCGCGTGCTGCGGGTGAGGGGACGGGTGCTCGTCGGCCCGGACGAGGTGCGCGACGAACTCTGGTCCGTGGACGGCCGGATCACCTACGAGCGCCCCCCGGGCGCGGACCGGGCGGACACCGTCGAGGGCTGGGTACTGCCCGGACTGGTGGACGCGCACTGCCACGTCGGTCTCGACCGCCACGGCCCGGTCGACGCCGCCACCAGCGAGAAGCAGGCACTCACCGACCGGGAGGCGGGCGCCCTGCTGCTCCGCGACGCCGGATCGCCCTCGGACACCCGGTGGACCGACGACCGGGAGGACCTCCCGAAGATCATCAGGGCCGGCCGCCACATCGCCAGGACCCGTCGCTACATCCGCAACTACGCCCACGAGATCGAGCCCGGCGACCTCGTCGCGTACGTCGCCCGCGAGGCCCGCAGGGGCGACGGCTGGGTGAAGCTGGTCGGAGACTGGATCGACCGCGAGGTGGGCGACCTCACCCCCTGCTGGCCGCGCGGCGAGGTGGAGGCAGCGATCGCCGAGGCCCACCGGCTCGGCGCCCGGGTCACCGCGCACTGCTTCGCCGAGGACTCGCTGCGCGATCTGGTGGAGGCCGGCATCGACTGCGTCGAGCACGCCACGGGCCTCACCGAGGACACCGTTCCGCTCTTCGCCGAACGCGGGGTGGCGATCGTGCCGACCCTCGTCAACATCGCGACCTTCCCGCACCTGGCGGACGGCGGCGAGGCCAAGTTCCCGCGCTGGTCGGCGCATCTGCGCCGACTGCACGCGCGCAGGTACGACACCGTGCGCGCGGCGTACGACGCCGGCATCCCGGTCTTCGTCGGTACGGACGCGGGGGGCTCGCTGCCCCACGGCCTGGTCGCCGCCGAGGTCGCCGAACTGGTCCGGGCCGGTATCCCGCCCCTGGACGCGCTCTCCGCCACCACCTGGGGCGCGAGGCGCTGGCTGGGCCGCCCCGCCCTGGAGGAGGGCGCCCCGGCCGACCTGGTCGTCCTCGCCGAGGACCCGCGCGCGGACGTGACCGTGCTTGCGGCCCCCCGGCACGTGGTGCTGAACGGCCGGGTGGTGGCCGGCTGACCTCGCGCGCCCATCCTGAACGCGCCCACCCTCAGCGCACCGGGACTCCGGAGGCCGGTGCGGACGGCACGTGCCCCAGGGCGCGCAGGACTCGGGCCAGGTCCCCCGGCGCCGCCCCGAGGCGGACGGGGGTGCCCGCGTCGTCCAGCTCGGCCACGTGCCAGTCACCGGGGACGTCGTCGCCGTCCTCGCCCCGGACCCGCCGCACCCGCAGGACGGCGATCCGCTCCACCGGCACCCGCTTCACCGCGAACCGGCCGGGACCGGAGTGCGGCGAGACCGCGAGCGCGTCGCCGCCGCCCAGTACGAGGTGGGTGCCGAAGTGGTACGGGTTGTAGTCGGTGGCCTCCAGGAAGCGGCCGGACAGGAACACCTCCTCCCCGTCGGCGCCGTCCGTGCCATCCGCGGCGCCGGCCGGTACGACGTCCTCGGGAGTCCGTACGCGGGTGGCGCGGAAGGCCGGTACGAGGAGCACCAGCGACACCGCCGTACCCGCCCCCGCCCACCCGATCGTCAGGGGCGACCCGACCAGGTCCACAGGGTGCAGGACGCAGAGCGGCAACAGCCACAGGGCCGTCACGACCAGCACGGCGAGGAAGGGGAGGGCCGAGGGCAGGACCTCGTCGTCGGGACGCCGGCGTCCGCGCACGCGCACCACGACGAGGGCCGCGGGGTAGCCGGCGGCGAGCACCAACCCCACCGCGAAGGCCAGGACCTGACCGGCGGGGACCGGGCGGTCCTGCCACGCCGCGTGGGCGCCGACGACCGCTCTCGGGGTTCCGCGCCAGAAGGTCACCTCGACCCGGTCGCCCGGCGCGAACGCGACGGCCGTGTCGTAGGGCACCTGGATCCGTTCGCGTGGCCGGCTCCCGGAGAAGTACAGCCGGCTGTCGTCGGTCTTGCCCTGGTGGTCGGCGACGGTGCGGGAGATCACCCCCGGGACGGTGGTCAGGCACTCGGCCCGATCGTAGGCGGGTGTCCCCGCCGCACAGGGGACGGCGGACCGCCAGGCACGTTGGTAGGAGAGCGTGTTCGGCACGGCGACTGCCGCCACCACCGCGCCCACCACGAGCAGCAGCGCGCACAGCGCGAGCGGCTTGAAGAGGCCGTGCCCTCCCGTGCGCGGGTCGATGACGTGGAGGTGGTCCGGCTCGTCGGGCGTTCCGTGACGGCGGTGCAGCGCCCGCAGCGCCTCCACCCCGGCGTCGAACTCCGGGTCCGTCGTCAGGTAGCTCCGAGGCTGGGGCAGGAAGCGGACGCGCCCGTCACGCAGCAGCAGGCTGACGCGTCTGCGTTCCTCGCTCCTCATGGGCCTCACATGGACGCGCAGCGCCCTGACGTCATGCCACGGGATGTCCCCCCGCCGCCGCGGAGACCGGTAACGCACCCCGTCGGCATCGGCGTGCACCTCGGCGACGACGCTCCCGAGCCCGACGCGCGACAGTACCCCCGCGAGCGCGGGACGGAAGATCAGCCGAGGTTCGGGGGTCATGCACACAGCATGTCACCGGCCAGGCGGGCGCTCGTGTCGCGGGTACGGCAGAGTCCGGGGGCGCGACCTTGCCGACATCGCCCGCGGGCACCTTGGCGCCCGGCCGTCCGGTGGTCAGGACGGGGGTGGCGTACGGGCAGGGGCACCGGGGGCCGCCGCGAAGGTCGCGGAGGTGTGGCGCAGGGGCCGCAGCACGCGGTCCAGGGTGGTCCTCGACGCTCTGAGGCGCACCAGCTCACCCTGGTAATCGAGGTCGGCGACCTGCCAGCTGATGGGGAACCCTCGCTTGGCCTCGCCGGCCTGGACACGGCGTACCCGCAGGACGGTGAGCCGCTCCGTGGGAATCCGCCGCACCCCGAACCTTCCCGGGCCGGGGTGCGGCGAGACCGCGAGCGAGCCGTCCGGGCCGAGGACGAGGTGGGTGGTGGAGTGGTACGGGTCGAAATCGACGGAATCCACGAAGTAGGCGGGCAGGAAGACGTCCTCCCGGCCGTCCTCGACGGCAACGCCGTTCCCGTCCCCTGCGTCGGCCCCGGCATCGGCATCGGCCCGGTGCCGCTCCGCGGTGCCGGTGGGCGGCACGGGGCGAGTGGCGCGGAAGGCCAGGACGAGGAGCCCCGTGGTCACCACCGTCCCCGCAATCGCCCAGGCGACCGTCGTCGGGGAGCCGAGCGGGTACGGCCGGCAGTCGAGCCGGTTCTCGACGGGCGTCCCCGCGGCGCAGAGGACGGGTGGATTCCACGCACGCTCGTACGCCAGGGCCTGCGGAATCCCGAGTACGGCCGTCCCCAGGCCGAGAACGAGCAGCAGGCAGCCGACCAGAGCGGAGAAGAAGGGCACCGTGCTGTACGGCACCGTCTCCGGGACGACGAGGGACGGGAGGTCCGGGTCGGGGGAGCCGTACCGGCGGTGCAGCGCCCGCAACGCGCCCACCCGCGCCTCGAATTCCCCCTCTCCGGACGGATCGTTCGCGGGCGTCACCCCGCGCCACGACGGCGGAGGGAGGGGCAGGAAGTGTTCTCCCCCGTCGCGGAGCACCACGCTCAGGCGGCTGTGTCCCGGGTGCCGGGAGTGCGGGTACGGCCGGTGGACGCGCAGTACCGCGACCTCCGGCCACGGCACACTCCGGTTCCTCAACAGCTGCCGGTGGCACAGCCCGTGGGCATCGGCGCGCACCGCCGGTGCCGCGGCGCACAGGGCCAGGAGACCCGCCACCGCGAGCAGGGCCGCCGTGACGGTTGCCGCCCCGGCCGCGGGGCCGGACATCCGCCACCCGGTCCCGTGGGCCGCCCCGGCCCCCACTCCCGCGATCGCGAGGGTGGCGAGCGCGATGGCGGTCAGACCGCCGAGGAGCAGGGCGCGGTGGTGGGCGGGGCGGTAGGTCACGGCTGGGGCCTCGATCATGGCCGAAGCCTGTCGGTGGCAGGGCCCGCGCGCTAGTCAGGATTGCGGCGATGTTCGGACCGGCTCGCCTGCCGACATCCCCCGCGCCGCGTGCGGTCCCCGGGAACGTGCCGGAAGCGCTGTGTTGACAGGCGGTGACGATCCGGCCGTCCGCTCGTTGGAGTTGCTCCATGCCGCCCCTCAAGGCCACTGTCGGCAACCGCTGTTCGGTGAAACGGGTGAGTCCGAGGAACGTACGTGCCGCGAGATTCGAATACGTACACCAAAACCACCCTTTGGGGTGAACTGGCTTCAGGTGTCCGCCAGTTCACCCTCTGTGCGTAAAGATTCACGGAGTCGAGGCCACCGGCGCACGCGATGTCCCCCATTGGACGGCGCCGTTGGCTCCATGTCTCTTGTGGGGGTTCCACCATCTTGAACAGCAACACCTTCCGTCTCGCTGCCCTGGCGGTCGCCGCCGCTCCCGTCGCCCTGTTCGCCGCGTTCCCCGCGCAGGCCGCAGCCCCGGCGACGACGGGCGCGGGCGAGGGCAGTGCGAGCGCGGTCGTGCTCCGGACGGCGCTCGACGTCTCGCTCCTGAACAAGACCGTCGACGTGCCGCTCAAGGCCACGCTCAACGAGGTCCAGGCCCCCAGGAGCGCCGAGAAGACCGCGCTCTCCGTGCGGCTGGACGGCGTGGACAGGGGCCCGGTCCAGGTGCTGCGGGCCGACGTCGCGACCTCGGGTGCCACGGTCGACGAGCGCCGTGCGGAAGGGCACAGCAATCTGGTCAAGGCCCGGGTGCAGGTTCCCGGTCTGCCGCTCCTCTCGCTCGTCGAGGTCGAGGAAGTCACCTCCAAGGCCGTCTGTGAGGCCGGCAGGAAGCCGGTCGCGTCCTCGAACGTCCTCGGCCGTGTGACGGTCCTCGGCAAGCGGATCACGCTCACGGCGGGTGGCCGCACGGAGGTGGACGTGCCCGGCGTCGGCAACGTGACCCTGGACCTGTCGAAGACCAGCACCACCTCGAAGACCGCGGCCGCGGCGGCCCTTCAGCTGCGGATCTCCCTCAACCCGGCCGCGCTCAACGTCGCCGAGGTGAAGGGCGAGCTCACCCTCGCGGAGGCCAAGTGCAGCACGCCGGGCTCCGGCCACGGAGGCTCGGGGCACGGTGGTTCGGGCAACGGAGGCTCCGGGCACGGTGGTTCGGGCAACGGCGGTTCGAACGACGGCGGTTCGGACGACGGTGGTTCGGACGACGGAGGCTACGGTGACGGCGGCTCCGACGACGGCGGCGCCACGGACAGCGGTACGACCGGCGACGGCGGCGCGGGGGACACCTCGGGCGGCTCCGGCGACACCGGTTCCACGGACGGCGGCACGACCGACGAGGGCGCCACGGGCGACACCGGCACCACCGGCGACACCTCGGGCGACACCGGCTCGACGGACGGCAGCAGCGACAGCTCGGGCGGCAGCGGCAGCTCAGGCGGCTCCGGCGGCGACGTGACGACGCAGACCGGCTCCGACGACACCCCGGCCACCGTCTCCGGGGACGACCTCGCGGAGACCGGCAGCAGCTCCAGCACCCCGCTCATCGCCGGCGGCGCGGCCCTGCTGCTGGCGCTCGGCGCCGGAGCGACCGTCCTCGCCCGCAGGCGCGCCCAGGACTGACCCGGCCCGCCACCGGGCAGCAGGCGGGCACCGGCCGGACCGCGCACTCAGGCGGGCGCGCGGCCCGGCCGCGGTACCCGGGCGCCGGGGGCGTGCGAGGACCGTGACGGGTCCGGCCGTACGCCCCCGATCCGCGTACGCCCCGGTTCCGCGGGGAGCCCCCGATTCCCCGCAGGCCCGCCCGTCGCGTCACCCCGCCGGTCTCCCGGCCCCCACCGGCAGCGCCTGGAGCGCCAGGTCCAGCGCCTGGAGAAAGCGGTTCGTCGTCACCCGGTCCCGGACCGCGAGCCGCAGCCAGTCCGGTCCCAGCCCCGGGAAGGTGTCCCCGCGCCGGGCCGCGAACCCCAGCGAACGCAGCCCCTCCCGCAGCTCGGCCGCACCCTCCAGACGGATCAGCACGAACGGCCCCCGGGCCGGCTCCACCACCTCGATCTCGCCGAACTCCGCGATACCCGCCAGCAGATGGGCCCGGTCCACCGTGATCCGGTCCGCCGCGCCGGCCGCCTCCGCCAGGGCCCGGGGCTCCATGCACGCCTCGGCCGCCGCCAACGCCGGTGACGACACCGGCCAGAGCGGCTGCGCCTCCTCCAGCAGGGCGATCACCGCCGGTTCGGCCAGCACGTAGCCGATCCGCAGCCCGGCCAGCCCCCACGTCTTGGTCAGGCTGCGCAGCACCACGAGGCCGGGGATGTCCGTGCGCCCGCAGAGCGCCTCGCGCTCCCCGGGCACCGCGTCCATGAACGCCTCGTCGACCACCAGGGTCCGGCCCGGTCTCGCCAGCGCCTCCAGCACACCGGCGGGGTGCAGCACCGACGTCGGGTTGGTCGGATTGCCGACGACCACCAGATCGGCGTCCTCCGGCACCGCTGCCGGGTCCAGCCGGAAACCGTCCTCCGCCCGCAGGATCACCCGCCCCACCTCGTGCCCGGCCGCGCGCAGCGCCGCCTCCGGCTCCGTGAACTGCGGGTGCACCACCACCGGCCGCCTGGCAGGCAGCGCCCGGGCGATCAGGACGAACGCCTCGGCCGCCCCGGCGGTGAGCAGCACCCGGTTCACCGGGAGCCCGTGCCGGGCGGCGACGGCGGCCCGCGCCGCCCGGCCGTCGGGGTAGGCGGCGAGTCCGCCGAGGGAGGCCGCTATGCGTTCCCGCAGCCAGTGCGGCGGGGTGTTCGTCCGGACGTTCACGGCGAGATCGGTCAGCTGCCGGCCGCGTACCTCCGCGTCGCCGTGGTGACGCAGGTCGGGGCCGCCGCTCTCGATGTACCGCGTGGGGGGAGTCATGGCAGCCATGGTGAGGGGCGCGGCGCCTTCCGTCACCGGGGCGACGGAAGATTCCGCTTCCGGGGGAACCGCGCGCGGTCCGCCGCGGCGGGCCACCGCACAGGTCGCCCGCGCCGACTTCGTCTTCGGCACCACCAGTTCGGCCGCATCACAGAGCGCCGCGGCCTCCGCGACCGAAGGCGTACCGACCAGCGCGCCGACCTCCTCGGACGCCCCGGGCACCGGCACCCGGGTCAGCTCCGCCGCCGACCGGCCGCGCAGCGGAACCCCCAGACGGGCCGCCGCCGCCACGATGCCCGGCTCCGCGGTCTTCGCCTCGACGGTGGCCAGTTCGACCACGTCGGAGACGGCCAGCCCCGCCGTCCGCAGCACCTGATCGATCAGCGCGGACACCTCTTCCTCCGGGACGCCCCGGCGGGCGCCGACGCCGACGACGAGTGCGGTCCCCGCGGCGGGTACGGGGGAGTGGTCTGCGGACCCTGCGCCAACGGTCACGGGAAGTCCTTTCGTACGGGCCGCCCGCGCCGGGTCCCTGGGGACGACGGCGGGGCGTACGGCCTTCTTGCGGAGATGCGGGCAAGGGGGGCGATCGGCTAGCAAGGGCCCATGGCGGTGTTCGTCGCGCTCGGCGCGTTCCTGATGACTCTGGCCGGCGGCTGGGTCGCGCAACGCGTCACGGACCGCCGCCACCTGGTGCTCGGCTTCGCCGGGGGGCTGATGCTCGGCGTGGTCGGTCTCGATCTCCTGCCGGAGGCGATCGATGCGGCGGGGCGGCCCGTGGCGGGGGTGCCCGCCGCCCTGCTGTTGTTCGTGGGGGGTTTTCTGGTGGCCCATCTGGTGGAGCGTCTGCTCGCGGTACGCCAGGCGGCACACGGCGCGGGCGAGGAACGGGTTCCCCAGGTGGGGCTGACGGCGGCGGCCGCGATGGTGGGCCACAGCCTGATGGACGGGGTGGCGCTCGGTGCCGCCTTCCAAGTCGGCGCCGGCATGGGGGCCGCCGTCGCGCTGGCCGTCATCACCCACGACTTCGCCGACGGATTCAACACCTACACCCTTACCAGTCTCTACGGGAACAATCGCCGCAAGGCGTTCTTCATGCTCTTCGCGGACGCGATCGCCCCGATCGTGGGCGCGGCGACCACCCTGGTGTTCACTCTTCCGGAGGAACTGCTCGGGGGATATCTCGGATTCTTCAGCGGCGCGCTGCTCTACCTCGCCGCCGCCGAGATCCTGCCCGAGGCCCACCACGACCACCCGGCGCGTTCCACCGTGCTCTGCACGATCGGCGGGGTCGGCTTCATCTGGCTGGTCGTCGGCATCGCGGACTGAGCCGCCCCCACCCGTACGCCCCCGCCCGTGAAGCTCAACCGTCCGTGACGTTCAGCCGCCCGTGACGTTCAGCCGTCCGTGACGTTCAGCCGTCCGTGCCCTCAGCCGTCCGTGACCCCGCCGCACCGCTCCACGAACCGCCGGGCCATCCGCGGCGCCGCCGCCCAGTGGGTGTGCAGATAGCTCGCGTGCACCCCGCCCGCGACGAAGCCCTCCACCCGGCGTTCCGGCAGGTGCATCCCCCAGGCCGGCACGGGTCCGGAGCCCGGCTCCAGCACCGTGCGGTGGAACTCGTGACCGCGCACCCGGGTCCCGGCCGCCGCGAGCGAGCTGTCCGCGACCGCCACCGCCTCCCGGTAACCGAGCGTCAGGCGCCCCGACATCCGGGCGCTCGCGTCGAGCACTCCGCACATCGGCCTGCCGTCCAGCTCGCGCGCCAGGTAGAGCAGCCCCGCGCACTCCGCCGCCACCGGCGCCCCGCTCTCCGCGAGCGCGGTGACCGCGCGGCGCAGCGGTTCGTTGGCCGACAGTTCGGGGGCGTACACCTCCGGGAAGCCGCCCCCTATGACCAGTCCGGCCGTGCCGTCGGGGAGCCTCTCGTCGTGCAGCGGGTCGAAGGGGACGACCTCCGCGCCCGCCGCCGTGAGCAGTTCGGCGTGTTCGGCGTACGCGAACGTGAACGCCGCGCCGCCCGCCACGGCGACCACCGGCCGCTTCCCGGAGAGCTCGTACCGCTCCGGCTCCCAGGCGTTCACGGCCAGCGGGGGAGCGGTACGGGCCAGCGCCAGCAGCGCTTCCAGGTCGCAGCCGGCCCGGACGCGTTCGCCCATCGCCGCCACCGCGTCCACGGCGTCCGTGCGCCGCTCGGCCACGGGCACCAGCCCCAGATGGCGGGACGGGGTCTCCACCTGCGGGGCCCGCCGCAGCACCCCGAGGACGGGCAGCCCGGACTCCTCCAGGGCGTCGCGCAGCAGCGCCTCGTGACGGTCGGAGGCCACCTTGTTGAGGATCACCCCGCCGATCCGCACCCCGGGGTCCCAGGCCGCGAAGCCGTGTACCAGGGCCGCCACCGAACGCGACTGCGAGGAGGCGTCGACCACCAGCACCACCGGCGCCCGCAGCAACTTCGCCACCTGCGCCGTCGACGCCAGCTCGCCCTGCCCCGAGGCCCCGTCGAAGAGCCCCATCACGCCCTCGACGACCGCCAGGTCGCACCCCGCCGCCCCGTGCGCGAAGAGCGGCCCGATCAGACCGGTCCCGCACATGTAGGCGTCGAGATTGCGGCCCGGCCGCCCGGTCGCCAGCGCGTGGTAGCCGGGGTCGATGTAGTCGGGGCCCACCTTGTGCGGGGAGACGCCGAGCCCGCGCGCGGCGAAGGCGGCCATCAGCCCGGTGGCGACGGTGGTCTTGCCGCTGCCGGAGGCCGGGGCGGCGATCACCAGACGGGGGACGCCGCCGGAAGAGCCGCTGGAGACACTCACCACTCGATGCCTCGCTGGCCCTTTTGACCCGCGTCCATCGGGTGCTTCACCTTCGACATGTCGGTCACCAGGTCCGCTGCGTCCAGCAGCGCCTGCGGGGCGTTGCGGCCGGTGATCACCACGTGCTGGGTGCCCGGACGGTTCGCCAGCGTCTCGACCACGTCCTCGGTGTCGATCCACCCCCAGTGCAGCGGATACGCGAACTCGTCCAGCACGTACAGCTTGTACGTCTCGGCGGCGAGGTCGCGCTTGACCTGCGCCCAGCCCTCGCGGGCCTTCTCCTCGTTCGCCGTGTTGTCGTTCTCGCCCGAGGGCCCGCGCTGGACCCACGACCAGCCCTCGCCCATCTTGTGCCAGGCGACCGTGCCGCCCTCGCCGCTGGCCCCGAGGACCTTCAGCGCGTTCTCCTCGCCGACCTTCCACTTCGCCGACTTGACGAACTGGAACACCCCGATCGGCCACCCCTGGTTCCAGGCGCGGAGCGCCAGCCCGAAGGCGGCGGTCGACTTCCCCTTGCCGATCCCGGTGTGGACCAGGAGGAGCGGACGGTTGCGGCGCTGACGGGTGGTGAGCCCGTCGTCCGGTACCGAAGTCGGCTGTCCCTGCGGCATTACGCGGCCCTCCCGGCTGCTCGAACATCCTTGACCAGCCCGGCGATCGAGTCGGCGCGCAGCTCGTCGAGCGTGACGGCGGTGCCTCCCAGATCGCGGGCGAGCCGTGCGGCGAGCCCGAGGCGTACGAACCCCGACTCGCAGTCCACCACCACGGACGCGGTGCCCTCGGCGGCGTGCAGCCGCCCCGCCCGCGCGGCCAGCGCCAACGGCTCCGGACCGCCGGTCGCCCGACCGTCCGTCACCACCACGAGCAGCGGACGCCGCGAGGGGTCGCGCATCCGCTCCACCCGCAGCACGTCGTGCGCCTTCAGCAGACCCGCCGCGAGCGGGGTACGCCCGCCGGTCGGCAGGGTCTCCAGCCGGACCGCCGCCGCGTCCACCGACGAGGTCGGCGGCAGCACCAGCTCGGCGTCCCGCCCACGGAACGTCACCAGGCCCACCTTGTCCCGCCGCTGGTACGCGTCGAGCAGCAGCGAGAGCACCGCGCCCTTCACCGCGCTCATCCTCCGGCGGGCCGCCATCGACCCGGAGGCGTCCACCACGAAGAGCACGAGGTTCCCCTCACGCCCCTCCCGCGTCGCCTGCCGCAGATCGTCCCGGCGCACCACGAGCCCCCGCCCCGACCGGCCGCGCGCCCGCTGGTGCGGGGCGGCCGCCTGGACGGTCGCGGCCAGGTGCAGCTTGGTCAGCGCACCCTCCGGCCGCCGCGCGCCGGTCGTCCGGCCGTGCTCGGTGCGGGCCCGTGACCGGCGTCCCGCCGCGCCCTCGCCGAGGCCCGGGACGCTCAGCGTCTTCGTACGGAACGGCTCGGCCGCCGCGACCGGCCGCTGCTCGCCGCCCGCCGGAGAGCCCTGCCCGCCCGGTTCACCCGGCCCGCCAGATTCACCCGGTTCACCCTGCCCGCCCGCCGGGGCGTCCGCGCCCGAAGGCGCTTCCTCGGGGCCGCCCCCCTGCGGAGGCACCCCGCCGCCGGGGCCGCCCCCGCCGCCCGGCCCGTCCGGATCGGGGTCGTGATCGGGGTCGGGGTCACCGTCGGGGGTGTTGTCCCGCTCGTCCCGCCGGCTTTCCTCCTCGGCGGCCTCCCGGAGGGTGTCGTCGAGCTTCTCCTCGTCGATCCCCGGGGCGTCGAAGGGATTGCGCCGCCGGCGGTGCGGCAGCGCCAGCAGGGCGGCCTGCCGCACGTCGTCGGCCGTCACCTCGTCGCGGCCCGCCCAAGCGGCCAGCGCGGTCGCCGTCCGGGCCATCACGATGTCCGCGCGCATCCCGTCGACCTCGAACGCCGCGCAGGTCGCGGCGATCCGCCGCAGCGCCCCGTCCCCGAGCACGACCCGGGGGAGCAGGGCGCGCGCCGCGGCGATCCGCCCGCGCAGCGCGTTCTCCTCGTCGGCCCACGCCGCCGCGAAGGCCGCCGGATCGTCGTCGTACGCGAGGCGCCGCCGCACGACCTCCACCCGCAGATCGGTGTCCCGGGACGCGGCCACCTCCACGGTCAGCCCGAACCGGTCCAGCAACTGCGGCCGCAGCTCGCCCTCTTCCGGGTTCATCGTGCCGACCAGCAGGAACCGCGCCGCGTGCCGTACGGAGACGCCCTCGCGCTCCACGTACGAGGCGCCCATCGCCGCCGCGTCCAGCAGCAGGTCCACCAGATGGTCGTGGAGGAGGTTCACCTCGTCCACGTAGAGGATTCCCCGGTGCGCGTCCGCCAGCAGACCCGGCTCGAAGGCCTTCACGCCCTCGGCGAGCGCCCGTTCGATGTCGAGCGCGCCGACCAGCCGGTCCTCGGAGGCGCCGACCGGCAGCTCCACCGTCCGCGCCGCCCGCGAAGCGCCGGGCGCCGCCGCGTGCGGACCGTCCGGGCACGCGGGGTCGGGGGAGGCCGGATCGCAGGAGAACCGGCAGCCCGGCACGACCGCGACCTCCGGCATCAGAGCCGCGAGCGCCCGTACGGCGGTCGACTTGGCTGTGCCCTTCTCACCGCGCACCAGCACCCCGCCGACCGCCGGTGACACGGCGTTCAGCAGCAGCCCGAGCCTCAAGTCGTCCTGGCCGACGATCGCGGTGAACGGATACGGCGTGCTCACAGGGCCTCCTGGATGGTGTCGGAAACGTTCGTGTGCGTCGCGGCAGTCGGTACGGGTGCCGGGACGGCCCCCACGTCGGCGCCCGCCCCCGGCAGCACCGGCGCGCCCGGGCCGACGAACGGCAGCCCCTTCGGGGCGCCCTCCTCGATCAGCCGCCACAGGGCGCCGGTGTCCGCGTGCTCCTCGATCAGGTCGCCCAGCAGATCGAGCTGCTCCTCGCGCAGCGCCGCGAAGCTCGTGTCCGGGGCGACCGTGAACCGCCGCCCCGAGGCCCGCGCGACCTCCGTCAGGAAGGCCCGCCGGAACGCGTCGCTCTCCAGCGAACCGTGCCAGTGCGTCCCCCACACCTGGCCCACCCTGCATCCGTCCAGGAACGGTTCGCCGCCCCGCACGTCGGCGACGCCGTGGTGGATCTCGTACCCCCCCACCGGCTCGCCGAGCGCCGTGCCCACCGGCCGGGCCAGGGTCTTCTCCCGTGCGAACCGAATGCCCACCGGCAGCAGGCCCAGCCCCTCGACCACGCCCGCCCGCGACTCGACCTCGTCCTCGATCCGCTCGCCGAGCACCTGGAAACCGCCGCAGATCCCCAGCACCGGACGGCCCTCGGCCGCCCGCCGGACCAAGGCGTCCGCGAGCCCCCGGGCACGCAGCCACTCCAGCGCCTTCACCGTGCCCCGGGTACCGGGCACCACGACCAGGTCCGCGTCGGCCAGCTCCTCCGGCCGGTCCACGAACCGCACGATCACGCCCGGTTCGGCGGCCAGCGCGTCCACATCGGTGAAGTTCGACATCAGCGGCACCGCGCACACCGCGATCCGCAGCACGTCCTCGCCGTGCGGCGGCGCCACGACCGACTCCCGGACCGTTCCGCGCAGCGACACCCGCAGCCCGTCCTCCTCGTCGATGCCGAGACCGTGCGTGAACGGCAGCACCCCGTAGGTCCGCCGCCCGGTCAGCCCCAGCAGCATGTCCAGGCCGGGCTCCAGCAACGACACGTCCCCGCGGAACTTGTTGACCAGATAGCCGGCGACCAGCTCCTGGTCCTCGGGGCTCAGCAGCGCCGTCGTACCGAAGAACGAGGCGAACACGCCGCCCCGGTCGATGTCGCCGACGACGAGCACCGGAAACCGCGCGGCCCTCGCCACGCCCATGTTCACGATGTCGGTGCGCCGCAGATTGATCTCGGCCGGACTGCCCGCCCCCTCGCAGATCACGGCGTCATACCTGCCCCTCAGCTGCTCCAGACAGTCCACGACCGTCCCGAACAGCGACTCCTGACGGCCGCCGTGGTAGCCGCGCGCGCTCATCTCGCCCACCGGCTTGCCCATCAGCACGACCTGGCTGGACCGGTCGCCGCCGGGCTTGAGCAGCACCGGGTTCATCAGCGCCGACGGCTCGACCCGGGCGGCCTGCGCCTGCATGGCCTGCGCCCGCCCGATCTCGGCGCCCTCCCTCGTCACGAAGGAGTTCAGCGACATGTTCTGCGCCTTGAACGGGGCGACCTTCACCCCCTGCCGCACCAGCCACCGGCAGATCCCCGCCGTGACGACGCTCTTGCCCGCGTCCGAGGTGGTCCCGGCGACGAGCAGCCCGCCGCCCTTCTTCGTGTTCCCGCTGCTGCTCATGCCCGTCCTCGTTCCGTACTCGTCCGTGCCGCCGGCCGCCCCGCCGCCAGCCGGCCGGCGACGCAGACGGCCAGGGCCAGCACGCTCACCCGGCGTGACAGCCGCACCGCGCGTTCGATGTCTCCGCTCTCCACGGCCACGGCCCGCCCCTCGGCGCCGTTCAGCACCGGCCGGTGCTCGACCCGCCCGCCGTAAGCGAGGGTCCCGCCCAGCCGTACGCCGAGCGCCCCCGCGAACGCGGCCTCCACCGGACCCGCGTTCGGGCTCGGATGCCGGCCCGCGTCCGCGCGCCAGGCCCGGACGGCCTGCCCCGGGTTTCCCCCGGCGACGGCGGCGAGGGCGGCGGTGAGCCGGGCACCGGGCCAGCCCACGACGTCGTCCAGCCGGGCCGAGGCCCACCCGAAGCGGCGGTGGCGCGGCGAACGGTGGCCGACCATCGCGTCCAGCGTGTTCACGGCTCGGAAACCGACGAGCCCCGGGACCCCGCCCAGCGCGCCCCACACCAGGGCGCCGACGACGGCGTCCGAGGTGTTCTCGGCGACGGACTCCACGACGGCACGGGCGATCCCCGGTGCGTCGAGCGCCTGCGGGTCGCGCCCGCACAGATGTGGCAGCCGCTCCCGGGCCGCCTCGACGTCCCCGGCGTCCAGCGCCGCGCCGATGGCCCTGGCCTCGCGGCCCAGCGACGTGCCCCCGACGACGGACCAGGTGACGGCCGCCGTCAGCGCGACGGCGGCGGTGGGACGGCGGCGTACGGCACGGGAGGCGAGCGCGGCGGCTCCCACGGCGCCTCCGGCGCACACCAGGGTGTGCAGCGCTCCCCGGCCCCGGTGGTCCCGCCACAGGCGCTTCTCCACGGCGGCGGCGGCCCGGCCGAACCCGGCGACCGGATGGCCCCGGCGAGGATCGCCGAGCAGCCGGTCGGCGATCAGCCCGGCGGCGGCGCCGCAGGCGAATACGTGTTCTCCACGCACGGCTCAGCCCGCCGTACGGCGGAGCGGTCCCGGGCCGGCGGAGAAGGCTGACAGGGGATCGGGCGCACGGCGGCCGGGCATGGCGTATGTCCTCACTCAGGGTCCGCGCCCTGGTTCGACGAGACGGCGACGAGAGTGTCCTGGCTCCCGGGTCGGCGGCCACCCCGGTCGTCCGTCGTACGCACGTCGGGGCGCCGCTCCCCGGTGACAGTGGCGGGACCGCGCCGGATTCGCACCGGCTTCCTCTGCTGTCGCCGTGAATGGCTCCGGCAGTCCACCACGCAGCGCGAAGGCCCGTCAACTCGCCGTTGACCTGCGGGGCCGAAGTGTGCCCGGGCCCACAGCGAAACGCCCAGCCGCACGTACGACGTCCCCCAGCCGTACGCACGGCGGGCCGGACACACGGGGTGTCCGGCCCGCCGGGGCGGAGAAATACGGGGGTGCGGCGTCAGGCGACGATCAGGTAGATGCCGTACGCGACCGCCGCCGCGCACAGCGCGAAGCAGGCGTACGCGCCGGTGCGCGCCAGTACGGCGGACGAACCCGGTCCGCCGCGCACGGCGGTACCGGCCCGCTTGGCGAGACCGACGACGCCGAGGCTGAAGAAGCCGACGAGCGCCACGGTGACCACGAGGCTGACACCGAAGACGGTCGCGAGAGCTGCCCAGTCGATTTTCATGGGTCGAGTCCTTACACCGCGGCCGGCGGACGGGCCGGTTCGGTCGTCGTCGCCGCGGCGGGCGTGGCGGGGAGGGGGGCCGGGATGGTGGCTGTGAGGCCGGTGACCGGGAGTCCGGCGGCCGGCACTCCGGCGGGCGGCGGGGAGACGGCGGCGACGGCCGCGGTGACGATGTCGGCGGGCGCGTCCGCGCCCGTCTCCGCGATGTCGGTGTGGTCGACCGGCTTGCGCCGCGACAGCATCCAGATGGCGCCGGAGCCCGCGACGAGCAGCGCCGCGACCAGCACGATGCCCCAGGTGCCCTGCCGGGTCAGGAACTCGGCGCCCGCGCCGACCAGACCCGCCGCCGGAAGCGTGAGGCCCCAGGCCACGAACATCCGGGTCGCGGTGGACCACTTGACCGTGCCGCCCTTGCGGCCGAGCCCGGCACCCATCACCGCGCCGGAGCAGGACTGCGTGGTGGAGAGCGAGAAGCCGAGGTGCGAGGAGGCCAGGATGACGGTCGCCGCGCTGGTCTGGGCGGCGAAGCCCTGCTGCGGCTGGAGGTCGGTGAGCCCGCTGCCCATGGTGCGGATGATGCGCCAGCCGCCGAAGTAGGTCCCCAGGGCGATGGCCAGACCGGCCGAGAAGATCACCCAGACCGGCGGGTTCGAGCCGGGGGAGAGGACACCGCCGGTGACGAGCGCCAGGGTGATGATGCCCATCGTCTTCTGCGCGTCGTTGGTGCCGTGGGCCAGCGAGACGAGACCGGCCGACGCGATCTGCCCGGCCCGGTAGCCCTTGGCCGTCGACTTCAGCTGCGCCTCGTCGGTGACGTTCCGGTTGACGCGGTACGACAGCCTCGTCGCCAGCATCGAAGCGGCACCGGCCACCAGCGGAGCGGCGACGGCGGGCAGCAGGATCTTGGTGACGACGGTGCCGCCGTCGACCGAGGACCAGCCCGCGGACATCACGGCGGCACCGATGAGCCCGCCGAACAGGGCGTGGGACGAACTGGACGGCAGGCCGACCAGCCAGGTCACCAGATTCCACAGGATGGCGCCGACGAGCGCCGCGAAGATGACCTCGGTTCTCAGACCGTCCTCGTCGACGATCCCGCCGGAGATCGTTTTCGCGACCTCCACCGACAGGAACGCGCCGACCAGATTGAGGGTGGCTGACATCGCCACCGCTGTCTTGGGCTTCAGGGCGCCGGTCGAGATGGTGGTGGCCATCGCGTTGGCGGTGTCGTGGAAACCGTTCGTGAAATCGAACACGAGAGCTGTCGCGACGACGATCGCGAGCAGCAGCGTGATGTGTTCCATTTACCCAGGCAATCGTTCGACGTCATTGGCACGTGGAACGTAAGCAACCTGAGTGAACGGAAGATGAACTGGGCGGGGCATTGTGGTGCCACTGTGGGCGCGCAGATCATTCCGCTTGTGCCCGAGAGGGAACCCTCCCGGCTTCGGGAGCGGTGCGGGAACTGCCCTCGACCAGCTTTTGCCTCTCCCGCGAGGAAGCGGGGCACACCCGGACCGGCCCCCGAATGTCGTTCCGGTCACGTCCGCGCGGGCCGGCCGGTTAGCTGCCTATTCACAGGAAGGCCGTGCCGACGGTCCCTATGATCCCGTCCATGGCTGAGGAGTACGCGGCAGAACGGCGGGAGCCCCGCCCCGGCACGCTCGCCACCGCTTGGGACGACCTCGTCCGTACCGCCCGCAGGACGGCGGCCGACGGACTCGTCGTCGGCACCTCCGGCAACGTCTCGGTACGCGTCGGCGACACGGTGCTGGTCACCCCCAGCGGCGTCCCGTACGACCGGCTGGGCCCGAAGGACCTGCTCGGCGTCGACCTCGCGGGTCACCGCACCCTCGGCACCCTCACCCCCACCAGCGAGCTCCCGCTCCATCTCGCGGTCTACCGCTCCACCGGCGCGCGCGCCGTGGTGCACACGCACGCCGTGCACGCCACCGCCGTCTCCACGCTCGTCGACGAGATCCCGCCCGTCCACTACGCCGCCGCGATGCTCGGCGGCCCGGTCCGCACCGCCGGATACGCCCGCTACGGCACCCCCGAGCTGGCGGCGAACATGCTCGCCGCCCTCCGCGACCGCACCGGCTGCCTGCTCCGCAACCACGGCACGGTCACCCACGGATCGAGCCTGGACGAGGCGTACGACCGCACCGCCCAGCTGGAATGGCTCTGCCGGGTCTGGCTCGCCGCGAGCTCCGTCCCCGGCCGCGCACCCTCCCTGCTCTCCCCGGACCAGCTGGACGAAGTCGCCGAGGCGCTCCGGGGCTACGGCCAGCGCGGCTGAGACCCGCCCCGGCACGCCCCACGACCCACCACCGCGAGCCCCGGCACGCGCCCCGCCCCCACCCAAGCGCGACACGTCCCACGACACGCCGTGCCCACCGGACGGCCCATCCCACTGGCCCCCCGCACCGTCTTGCCGCGAGACTGAAGCCGTGCGCCCGGCAACAGCGACGGCAGCGGCCGTCTCCACGATCCTCGGCGCCGGCGCGGCAGCGGTCGCCGTCGGCAGATACGCCGGCGGTACCGCTCTCACGGTCCCCGCCGGCCGCCCCCTCCCCGCCGACCGCGGCCTGACCGTCCACGCGACGGCGCCCGGGCAGGTGACCCTGACCCGCTCCTTCGCCTCGCTGCGCCCCGGACTCTGGGGTCTCGCCGGACCGGACGTCCACGCCGTGGTCGGCCCGGTGGCCGACGAGCCCGCGTTCTCCGCCGACACCGTCGTCCGCCGGCTCGTACGCGTCACCCAGGGCTCCCTGGAGCCGGGCACTCGCGTCCGGGCCACCCCCGAGGTGCACCGCGGCGACCCCGGCACCGCCCTCGGGCTCGTCCACCACGAGGTGGAGATCCCCGGCGAACTCGGCGCACTGCCCGCCTGGTACGTCCCCGCCGACCGCTCCACCTGGGTCATCGCCCTGCACGGCATCGGCACCACGCGGGAACACACCCTCAACGTGATGGGGTTCCTGAACGACCTCCGCCTCCCGGTGCTCGCCCTCGCCCACCGGGGCGACGCGGGAGCCCCGCGCTCTCCGGACGGACTCGACCACCTCGGCGCTTCGGAATGGCGCGATCTCGACGCCGCGATCCGCTACGCCCTCCGCTACGGCGCCGAGAAGGTCGTCCTGCTCGGCTGGTCCACCGGCGCCACCATGGCCCTGCACGCCTGCGTCGACTCCGCGCTCCGCGACAGCGTCGCCGGCCTCGTGCTGGACTCCCCCGTCATGGACTGGGAGACCACCCTGCGGGCCCTCGCCGCGGCGCGGGGCGTCCCGACCGCGCTGATGCCGCTCGCCGTCCGCGCCGCCCAGGGGCGGACCGGCCTGCGGGGCACTCCGCTCCTGCACGGCAGGCTGCCGACCGTGCTGCGCGTTCCGACGCTGATCTTCCACGGCCCCGGCGACACCCTGGCCCCCTGGGGACCCTCGCGGGAACTCGCCGCGCTCCGCCCCGACCTCGTCGCCCTGCACACCGTCCCCGACGCCCCCCACGCGTCGATGTGGAACCTGGGCCCGGCCGCCTACGAGGAAACCCTCCGCCGCTTTCTCACGCCCCTGATGTGAGAGTTGGGGGCAAACCGCCCGGTTGATGACCGCCGGGCGGGGCCGCTCGGACGGGGCGGCGCGGCTTCCGTTTGGGCTTTCGGCCTGTCAGAGGCAAGACTGCTCCCCGTGACGTCCCGTAACCCGCGCGACTCCAGGCTGCGACTTGTCCGCCCGCGACCCCTCGCCACGGCGCGCAAGGCCGTGACCACCCGCCGCACCAGGCCCGCCCCCCGCCCACCCGAGGGCACTCCGCCACGCACCGAACTGGCCCGCCAGGCCAGGGAGGTGCTCGCCGCGGACGTGCGGGTCGCCCACTGGGCCGCCGCCGACGGCGCCGGCCCCGGCACGGCGCCGCTCTCCGCAGCCGATCTGGACCGTGCCGCCGCCGAACTGCGGCTCACCCCCGACCGGGTGCTGGCCGGCTGGGACCGGGCCCGGCTGGCCGGTCTCGTCGAGCTGCACGGCGACACCGTGCGCCCCGGCTGGCGCCTGCGCGCCTGGGACCGCGACGACTCGGCGGTGCTCCGCGGCTGGGTCGCGCTCTTCGACGCGTGGTCGCTCGTGCACGTCTCGCCCGAAGGCATCGAGGCGACGGCCGTCGCCGAAGCGATCGAGGCGGTTCCCCAGGTCCTGTCGCTCCTCCAGCTCTCCGCCGGGCCCGTGCCCGTACCCGTCCTCCTGGACCTCCTCGGCCAGCGCGTCGCCGAACTCCACGAGGAACGCTGCGAGGTGCCGTACGCCCCCGGCGCCGAGGGCGCACCGGCGGGTACGCAGCCCGTGGCCCCCGCCGCCGCGCCTTCCGACGAGCTGAACGCCCTGCTGCTCGACTGGGCCCTCGAAGGCCTCGCCGCCGTCGGCGCGCTCACCCTCGAACCGGGACACGCCACCCTCACCCCGCTCGGCAACTGGGCGGTCTGGGTCAAGCTGGAGCAGATCTGCGTCGCCGCGCAGAGCCCGGCCGGGAACATCGAACAGCCTGCCGCCGGCATGCTCCTCGGCTGCGCCTCGCTCACCCCGGGACCGGCCCGCGCCGAGTACCGCGCCTGGCTCGCCGCCCGTACGGTCCCCAGCGCCGTCGCCGAACTCCTCGGCGTCGCCCGCGGCGAGGACGCGCTGCTGCGCGGACTGGCCTTCGAGGCGCTGCGCGTCGTCGGTGCCCCGGCCGAGCCCGAGGTCCGCGCGGTCGTCGCGCACCCCTCGCTCCGTCCGTACGCCCTGCTCTGGCTCGCCGAGTACGAGGGCGCAGACCCGGACGACGCCCAGGAGGTCCTCAGCCGCGAGGAGGCCACCTGGCTCTGGGTGGACACCGCCGCGGCCGTCGCCGACCACGGCGAGACCGGGCTGCTCGTGCGGCACCTGGACTCAGCCGTCCAGGGCACCGTCCCGGCGCTGCTCGAAGAGGTCCGGGCGGTCGGCCACCCGCGTACGGTCCAGGTCCTGGTGGCGCTTGCCGCGGCCCACCCGGACCCGGCGCTCGCCAAGGCGATGCGACGGGCCGCGTTCCAGGTGCACACCGGCGGCGGCCGCGCCTGACCCGCCACGTCCCCCGGGCCCGCCGGCCCGGGGCGTGCCGGACCACATCCGTCGGGCGGGCGGTGCGAATGGTGCGACCCGGCCCTGGCTCAGGCGGCGCCCGGGGCGTACGTACCGAAGCTCCACACGTTGCCCTCGGCGTCACGGGCCATGTAGTCCCGCGAGCCGTAGTCCTGGCCGGTCGGCGGCATCAGGATCTCCATCCCGCGGGCCGCGGCGCGGGCGTGGTGTCGGTCCAGGTCCTCGGCCGAGCCGAGGACCACGTAGATCCCGACCGGTCCGCCGCCCGCCATGGCCCGCGCGAAGACGCCGTCCCGCCCCCGGGACCCGAGCATCACCCTGCCGTTGCCCAGGGACAGCTCCGCGTGGACCACGGCGCCGCCGCCGTCCTCGTACACCGCTTCCGCGGTGAACCCCAGCACCTCGGTCAGCGTCCTGATCGCCGCCTTCGCGTCCTCGTACAGGACCGTCGGGAAGACCGTGGGTGCGCCGTGTGCCGTGTCCGTCATGGATCGTCACCTTCCGCCACTCTCCGCGCGCTGTGATCCCCGTCTCATTCTGGCACCGCCCGGCGGTCCGGGCCCGTGCACGGCGGAGGAGTTGCGCACCGCCCGTAGAATGGGCCCATGGCAATTCTCCTTGTGCATTAGCGGCGTCGAGAGACCTCCGCCCTCGTCCTTCCGCCGTCCATACCGCCCTGGAGTCTTACCGTGATCACCGCTTCCGGCATCGAGCTGCGCGCCGGCGCCCGCGTCCTCATCGAAAACGCGTCCTTCCGCATCGCCAAGGGCGACCGCATCGGCCTCGTCGGCCGCAACGGCGCCGGTAAGACCACCCTCACCAAATGCCTCGCCGGGGAGGGCACCCCCGCCGGCGGGACGATCACCTCCTCCGGTGAGGTCGGCTACCTCCCGCAGGACCCGCGCACCGGAGACCTCGACGTCCTCGCCCGGGACCGCATCCTCTCCGCCCGCGGCCTGGACGAGATCCTGCGCCGGATGCGCGAGAACGAGGAGCGGATGGCGAACGGCAAGGGCGCCACCCGCGAGAAGGCGATGAAGAAGTACGAGCGCCTGGAGACGGAGTTCCTCACCAAGGGCGGGTACGCCGCCGAAGCCGAGGCCGCCACCATCGCCGCGGCCCTCAGCCTTCCGGACCGCGTGCTGGGCCAGCCGTTGCACACCCTCTCCGGTGGTCAGCGCCGCCGTGTCGAGCTCGCCCGCATCCTCTTCTCGGACGCCGACACCCTGCTCCTCGACGAGCCCACCAACCACCTGGACGCCGACTCCATCGTCTGGCTGCGCGACTACCTCAAGTCGTACCGGGGCGGCTTCATCGTGATCTCCCACGACGTCGACCTCGTGGAGACGGTCGTCAACAAGGTCTTCTACCTCGACGCCAACCGGTCCCAGATCGACGTCTACAACATGGGCTGGAAGCTCTACCAGCAGCAGCGCGAGGCCGACGAGAAGCGCCGCAAGCGTGAGCGCCAGAACGCCGAGAAGAAGGCCGCCGCCCTCAACTCGCAGGCCGACAAGATGCGCGCCAAGGCCACCAAGACCGTCGCGGCCCAGAACATGGCCAAGCGCGCCGACCGGCTGCTCGCCGGGCTGGAGGCCGTCCGCGTCTCCGACAAGGTCGCCAAGCTGCGCTTCCCGGAGCCCTCGCCCTGCGGCAAGACCCCGCTCATGGCGGAGGGCCTGTCCAAGTCGTACGGCTCGCTGGAGATCTTCACCGACGTCGACCTCGCGATCGACAAGGGCTCCCGCGTCGTCATCCTGGGCCTCAACGGCGCCGGGAAGACCACGCTGCTGCGGCTCCTCGGCGAGGCCGAGAAGCCCGACACCGGCGAGATCATCAAGGGCCACGGCCTCAAGCTCGGTTACTACGCCCAGGAACACGAGACCCTCGACCCGGAGCGCACGGTCCTGGAGAACATGCGCTCCGCGGCCCCGGACCTCGACCTCGTGGAGGTCCGCAAGACCCTCGGCTCGTTCCTCTTCTCCGGCGACGACGTGGACAAGCCCGCGGGCGTCCTGTCCGGCGGCGAGAAGACCCGGCTGGCCCTGGCCACGCTGGTCGTCTCCTCGGCCAACGTCCTGCTTCTCGACGAGCCCACCAACAACCTCGACCCGGCCAGCCGCGAGGAGATCCTCGGCGCGCTGCGGACCTACAAGGGCGCGGTCGTCCTCGTCACGCACGACGAGGGCGCGGTGGAGGCGCTCCAGCCCGAGCGCATCATCCTGCTCCCCGACGGCGTCGAGGACCTCTGGGGCGCCGACTACCGCGACCTGGTCGCCCTGGCCTGACCGGGCGGGCGGTGCGGACGGACGGGCCCGGCCCGGCACGTCCGAGGCCGCCCCGATCGAATGATCCACGCCGAATGGATCATTCGGCCTACGCGTGATCCCTCATCTGTGCGAGACGGTCTCATCCCTCGGCGCGGCGCCCGGCAGATACCTGCCGGGCGCAGCCGTTTTGGCGCCCCCGCCCCGGACGGCCCTGACCTGGACTTTCTCTTTCGTGCTCTCCCCAGCTGCCTCTTGAGCCCCTCAGAATGCTTCATTCCGCTTCTGTGGAGCCCTTCCCTGGCGCGGAATCGGGTTGTACGTACCTTGCCGAATGGGTGGTCAGGGCGCACGGTAGGGGTGATCATGAGAAACAAGAGCGCACTTCCCATGAGGAGGCACGGGTGGCCGAGACTCTGAAGAAGGGCAGCCGGGTTACCGGCGTCGCGCGCGACAAGCTCGCGGCAGACCTGAAGAAGAAGTACGACTCCGGTGCGAGCATCCGGGCGTTGGCCGAGGAAACCGGCCGCTCCTACGGATTCGTCCACCGGATGCTCAGTGAGTCCGGCGTGACCCTGCGGGGACGCGGCGGAGCGACACGCGGCAAGAAGGCCGCATCGGCCTGACGGTCGGCGGCGGGTCTCGGGCGTGGGCAGCGGGTCCACCGAATCGGAAGGGACCACCCGGTCGGCCACACGGTCGACCGGATGGTTACTGTTCAGTCACTTAGCTGGTGAAGTGCTGACAGCACCCCGATCCGGAGGCGCACGATGACCTCGCTCGACCCGCTGCTCGACAAGGACGGCGTACGACTCACCGTCGATGACGCGGTCGCCACGGTGACCCTGACCAATCCGGCCAAGCGCAACGCTCAGTCTCCCGCTCTGTGGCGGGCGTTGACGGAGGCCGGGCGGGCAGTCCCCGGTACCGTGCGGGTCGTGGTGCTCCGCGGCGAAGGCAAGTCCTTCTCCGCGGGCCTCGACCGGCAGGCGTTCGCTCCCGAGGGCTTCGACGGTGAGCCCTCCTTTCTCGACATGGCGCGCGGACCCGAGTCCGGGCTCGACGCGACCATCGCCGAGTACCAGGAGGCGTTCACCTGGTGGCGGCGGAACGACATCGTGTCGATCGCGGCCGTCCAGGGCCACGCCATCGGGGCGGGCTTCCAGCTCGCCCTCGCCTGCGATCTGCGGATCGTCGCCGACGACGTGCAGTTCGCCATGCGGGAGACCAGCCTCGGGCTCGTCCCCGACCTCACGGGCACCCACCCCCTGGTGCACCTCGTGGGGTACGCCCGCGCGCTGGAGATGTGTGCCACCGGCCGCTTCGTGTCGGCCCCGGAAGCCGAGCGTACGGGCCTCGCCAACCTCGTCGTCCCCGCCGGCCAGCTCGACGCCGCGACCCAGGACCTGGCCGCCGCCCTGCTGGCCGCGCCGCGTGACGCCGTGACCGAGACCAAGGCGCTGCTGCGCGGCGCGATCTCACGCACGTACGAGGAGCAGCGCGCCGCCGAGCGAGCCGCCCAGGGCCGCCGACTGCGCGACCTGGCGGGCATCACCGACTGACGCGCCCGACGGACCCGGCCGTTCCGGCAGGCCCTCAGCCGGGCTCGGGGGCCTGCACCACGGCGGTGACCAGAACCGAGACCGGCGGCCCGTCCTCCAGTGCGCCCGTCACGGCCGTGCGCACCGCGCGGGCCACGTCGAGCGCGCGGTGTCCGCCGGCCGTCGCCACCTCGACCCGTACGTGATCGGCCGAGGTGGTCACCGGAGCGCCCAGCACCCGGGTCAGCGAGACCACGCCGGGGACCGCGGCGGCTGCCAGCCCCGCGGCCCCGTCGTCCCGCCCGGCTCGCACCTCCGGCCGGGGGAAGGCCGTCCGCTCCCCGGCCGCCGACGTGCCGGCCGGAGCCGTGCCGTCCGCCGACGTCCCCACGGGAGGCGTCCCCGCGTGCAGCAGACCCGTCACCCGCAGGTCCACCTCCGCCACGTCCAGCCCCAGCCGCCGCGACGCGGCCTCCATCAGGGCTTCCCTGAGCAGCGCGGCGGACGTGGGCAGCGGCCGGTCGGCGACGGCGGTGAACTCCGCCTCGATCCGCAGCGGACCCGGCGGCAGCGCGCTCGGCGGCGCGGGCGGCCCCGGGGCCCGCCCCTCGTGGCGCTCCTTTCTCAGCCCTTCGCCGTACCGCTCTGCCGGACCCGCCCCGGTCCCTCGTCCCGGGCCTTCCCCCGGCGCACCCGGCGCGGTGCCCGCCGTCGCCGCGCCGATGCGCAGCCGCCCGAGCACCGCGCCGGGCCCCGCCGTCGAGTCCCGCAGCACGGACGCGGCGGCCCGCTCGGCGATCCATGCTCCGTCCCCCGGACCGCCCAGAGGGAGCAACCGGCCCAGCCCGAGCCGTTCGCGCACCGAGGCCGCCCATCCATCCGCCCGCCGGGGGCCGTCCGCCGTTGTCATCGCCCCAGCCTGCCGTATCCGCAGCGCGAACCCGGACAAGCGCACCTAATGTGGGCAAGGGAGTACACCCCTGCCCCATCGAAGGGATGAGCGGCCATGAGTGAGACCACCACGCAGCGCCCCGGCCCGGACGCCTCCGGCGACGACCGGGGCCGAAGCCTGACCAAGCGCGGCGGCGGCGACGCCGGTGCCCGCGGGCGCACCACGATCGCGGACGGGGTCGTCGAGAAGATCGCCGGACTGGCGGCCCGCGACGTCGACGGTGTGCACGCCATGGGCGGCGGGCTCTCCCGCAGCTTCGGCGCCATGCGCGACCGGGTGCCCGGCGGGGGTGGCAAGTCGCCCGCCCGCGGGGTGAAGGCCGAGGTCGGCGAGTCGCAGGCCGCGCTCGACCTGGAGATCGTCGTCGACTACGGCGTGGCCATCCACGAGGTGGCCCGTGACGTCCGCGAGAACGTCGTCGCCGCAGTGGAGCGGATGACCGGGCTCGAAGTGGTCGAGGTCAACATCGCGGTCAGCGACGTGAAGCTGCCCGACGAGGAGGACGACGAGGACGACGGGTCCTCCTCCCGGGTCCAGTAGTCCGGGCGACCACCGTGCACCCGGCCGCCCGTCATGCCCGTCGGCCCGGCCCACCGCCGGTTTGCCGGGCCCGTTTACCCCTGTCCGACAAGGGAGTTGAGGAGTCAGCATGAGCATGGCCGTGGTCGGCATGGTGGCCGGCATGGCGCTCGGGTTCGCCGGGTACTTCGGCGGATTCGGTGCCTTCCTGCTGGTCGCCGCACTGGGCGCGGTCGGCTTCATCGCCGGCCGCTTCCTGGACGGCGACTGGGAACCCGGCGACTTCTTCCGGAGTCGCGAGCGCGGCGACCGGCAACGGTGACCCCGGTGACCGGCCCGGTTCCCGCGGCGGAGCGCGGCGAGACCCGGATCGCCGACCGGGTCGTCGCGAAGATCGCGGCACAGGCCGCCCGGGAGGCGATCGACGAGGTCCCCGAGGACGGCTCACCGCCCAATGCCTCGGTCACCGTTCACCGGGACTCCGCGCGGGTACACGTCAGCCTGGAACTCGGTTACCCCAGCGACATCGGCCGCCAGTGCGGGGCCGTGCGCCGGCAGGTGGCCGAGCGGGTCAGGACGCTGGCGGGAATGGAGGTGCCCGAGGTGGCCGTACGGATCGAACGCCTGCACTCGGCGGCGACGGGTTCCTCGGGACAGGGGAGGATCCGGTGAGCGAGCCCTCGTACTCGGACGGCCCAGGCGGCCCGGACGGCCCCCAGCACAGCACGCAGCGGCTCCCCGTCGTCGTGCCGGAGCCGCTCGGCCCCGAACGGAACGCCTCCTCGTCCACGTACCGGTCCGGCCCCGCGGCGGAGGAACCGGTCCGCGGACGGGCCGGGCGCTTCTGGTCGGCCCGCCGCGTCCCCGCCGCACTCCTCGCGCTCGTGGTGCTCGGCGCCTCGGGGCTCTTCCTCTACGACGTGGCGGCCGTGCGCGCCGACCACCCGGCGATGCAGTGGCGGCGCTCACTCGCCGACGGCCTCGCCGAACGCTCCCTCGACGACGTCTGGGTGCTCACCGGCGCCGGGATCGCCGCCGCGCTCGGACTGTGGCTGCTCCTGATCGCCCTCACCCCGGGGCTGCGCTCCCTGCTGACGATGAGCCGCAGGCACCACGGGGTGCACGCGGCCCTCGACCGCACCGCGGCGGCCCTGGTCCTGCGCGACCGGGCCCAGGAGGTGTCCGGCGTGCAGTCCGTACGCGTCAGGTCGGGACGCCGCAAGGCCGCCGTACGGGCCGTCTCGCACTTCCGCGAACTCGGCGAGGTACGGGCCGACCTGGAGTCCGCGCTCACCACCGCCATCGCCGAACTCGGCCTCGCCAAGCCGCCGAAGCTTTCCGTGCGCGTCCACCGGGCCGCCAAGAAGGGATGAGCGCCATGCTCCGCACGGTCAACCGGGTCCTGCTCGCCCTCGCCGGACTGATCCTCGTAGCCGTCGGCGGCACCGTGCTCGCCACCGGCCTCGGTGCCGCGGTGCCGTCCTGGTTCCCTTGGAACGGGAAGTCCGACGTGCTGCTCAGCGACGCGGACCGGGGCCGCTGGCGCGACGAGAGCTGGTGGTGGCCGACCGTCATCGCCATCCTCGCCGTGCTCGTCGTGCTCGCCCTGTGGTGGCTGCTCGCCCAGCTGCGGCGGGCCCGGCTCGCCACGGTACTGGTCGACAGCGGCGACGGCGAGGGGGCGCTGCTGCGGGGCCGGGCCCTGGAGGGCGTGCTCGCCGCGGAGGCGGGCGGCCTCGACGGAGTCGCCCGGGCCCAGGCCGCGCTGACCGGCCGCCGCACCGCCCCGCAGGCCCGCGTTCGCATGCAGCTGGAACCGCACGCCGTCCCGGCGGAGGCGCTCCGCGGCTTCTCCGACGAGGCGCTGGCCCACGCCCGCGCCTCGGCCGGGCTGGACGAGCTGCCGGCCGAGGTGCTGCTGAAGGCCGTCAAGCACCGCGCGGAACGCGTCACCTGACGGAGCCGTACGCCGGCTTGGGCTCAGAACCCGTGCCGGGCACCGCCGTCCACCGGCAGCATGATGCCGGTGAGGTAGGACGCGGCGGGGGAGAGCAGGAAGGCCGCGGTCTTCCCGAACTCCTCGGGCGTGCCGTACCGGCGCAGCGGGATGCGGGCCTCGCTCGCGGTGCGAGCCGCGTCCGCGTCGCCGGAGAGCGCGTCGAGCTCGCGCACCCGGTCGGTGTCGATGCGGGAGGGCAGCAGGCCGATCACCCGGATGCCGCGCGGCCCGAGGTCGTTCGCCAGGGACTTGGCGAAACCGGCCAGCCCGGGGCGCAGCCCGTTGGAGACGGTCAGGCCGGGGATCGGCTCGTGGACCGACCCGGAGAGCACGAAGCCGATGACCCCGCCTTCGCCGAGTTCGGCCGCCGCCGCGCGGGCCAGGCGCACCGCACCGAGGAAGACCGACTCGAAGGCCGACTGCCACTGCTCGTCGGTGTTGTCGGCGGCGGAACCCGGCGGCGGCCCGCCGACGCTGATCAGTACGCCGTCGAGCCGGCCGAACCGTTCCCTCGCCGCGTTCAGCAGCGTCCGGGCGGCGGTCGGGTCGCCGTTGTCGGCCGCGACGCCGAGAGCGTCGGGGCCGAGCGCGGCGGCGGCGGCCGTGATGCTCTTCTCGTCCCGTCCGGTGATGAGCACCTTCGCGCCGTCCGCCGCCAGAGCGGTCGCCGCGGCGTTGCCGAGCCCTCGGCTGGCCCCGGTGACGACGTAGACGCGGTCCTTCAGTCCAAGATCCATGGCCCTATCCTGCCGCCTCGTCCCCGGCGAGGGCCACCGCCGTGTTCACCAGCCCGATGTGGCTGAACGCCTGCGGGTAGTTCCCCAGCTGGCGGCCCGTCACCGTGTCGTACTCCTCGGCCAGCAGGCCCACGTCGTTGCGCAGCTCCAGCAGCCGCTCGAAGAGCTCCTCCGCCTCGGTGGGGCGCCCGGTCCGCAGCAGCGCGTCCGCGAGCCAGAACGTGCAGACGATGAAGGCCCCCTCCTCGCCCGGCAGCCCGTCCACCGACGCCCCCTCGGTGCTGTAGCGGCGGACCAGGCCGTCGCTGCCCAGCTCCGCGCGGATGGCGTCGACCGTGCCGACGATCCGCGGGTCGTCCGGCGGCAGGAAACCCGTACGGACCATGAGGAGCGTCGCCGCGTCCAGCGCCTTCGAGCCGTACGACTGGGTGAAGGTGTTCCGCACGGGGTCGTACCCCTTCGCGCACACCTCGGCGTGCACCGCGTCGCGCATCGCGCGCCAGCGGTCCGGGTCGCCCGGCAGGGAGGGGTCGGACTCCAGGGAGGCGACCGCGCGGTCCGCCGCGACCCAGGCCATCACCTTCGAGTGGACGAAGTGCTGCCGCTCGCCCCGGATCTCCCACAGGCCCTCGTCGGGCTCGCGCCAGGTGGACTCCAGGAAGCCGAGCAGGCTGAGCTGGAGGTTCCAGGCGTGCGGCTTGTCGCTCAGGCCCGCGTCCCGGGCGAGGCGGAGTGCGTCGATGACCTCGCCGTACACGTCGAGCTGGAGCTGACGGACCGCCGCGTTGCCGGTGCGGACCGGCCGGGAGCCCTCGTACCCGGACAGCCAGGGCAGCTCCGTCTCGGGCAGCCGGCGCTCACCGGCCAGCCCGTACATGATCTGGAGGTCGGCCGGGTCGCCTGCGACGGCGCGCAGCAGCCAGTCCCGCCAGGCCGCCGCCTCGTCCAGGTAGCCGGCGGCGAGCAGTGCGCCGAGGGTCAGAGTGGCGTCCCGCAGCCAGCAGTAGCGGTAGTCCCAGTTCCGTACTCCCCCGATCTCCTCGGGGAGCGAGGTGGTCGGGGCCGCCACGATCCCGCCGGTCGGCCGGTACGTCAGCGCCTTCAGCGTGATCAGCGACCTGAGCACCGCGTCCCGGTACTTCCCCTGATAGGTGCAGGTCGCCGACCACTTCGCCCAGTCCTTCAAGGTGTGCTTCAGCGCTTTGTACGGGTCGATCAGCTTCGGGCGCGGCGAGTGCGAGGGGTGCCAGGTCAGGACGAACGCCACCTGCTCGCCCTCGGCGACCGTGAAGGAGGAGCAGGTGCTGAACTGCTGCCCCCACGTCTTGACCGGCGGGTCGCTGCGCAGCCAGACCGAGTCCGGCCCGGCGACCGCCACCCGGTGGCCGTGCGAGCGGCGCATCCAGGGCACGATGGAGCCGAAGTCGAAGCGCAGCCGCAGCACCGAGCTCATCTCGACGCTCCCGCTGATCCCCTCGACGATCCGCATCAGGTCCGGCGACTTGTCGCGCTGCGGCATGAAGTCGGAGACCTTCACCGTCCCGGTGGGGGTCTCCCAGTACGTCTCCAGGACGAGGGATTCGTCGGCGTAGCCGCGACGGGTGCAGGTGTCGGACGCGGCGGTGCCCTCGGGCGCGATCCGCCAGTGTCCGTTGTCCTCGTCGCCCAGCAGCGCCGCGAAGCAGGCGCCCGAGTCGAAGCGCGGCAGGCAGAGCCAGTCGACGGAACCGTTTCTGCCGACGAGTGCGGCCGTCTGGAGATCGCCGATGAGGGCGTAGTCCTCGATACGTTGAGTCACGCAGTTGCGTTTTCCCGAATGGGGCCGTTGCTAAGCAGGCGGGATGCCGGCGGGGCGGGGCCGTCCGGGTGGACGCGTGACCGCGTGCCCGAGGTTTCCCTACACGCGGGCGGGCTCCGGCTCCCCGGCCCCCTCCGCGGCGGCCTGTGCCGCCGCCTCCGCACGGTCGCGCTTCTCCCGGCGTACCAGCACCGTCCAGCCGACCGGCACACCGGCCGCGAACAGCCACCACTGCACGGCGTACGCCATGTGAGGGCCGATCGAATCGTGGTCGGGGGTGGCGATCTGCTCGGGCGAGTTCCCCGCTGCCGCGGGCGCGGTCATCTCGATGTAGCCGCCGAGGACCGGACGGGAGAGCAGCGCCGACTGCTGGGCGCTGTTGATCAGCATGACCTGGCGGTCCGGCAGTCCCTTGAGGTCCTTGATGCCGCTGGTGTCCGTCGTCTCGTCCGCCATCAGCCGACCGGTGACGGTGACGTCGCCCTTCGGGGCGGCCGGTACGTCGGGGAAGGCCGACTGGTCGGCGGCGGACTCGACCCAGCCGCGGTTCACCATGACGGTGCCGCCGCCGTCGAGGTTCATCGGGGTGAGGACGTGCACCCCGATGCGGCCGTCGTCGGAGGTACGGCGGCGCACCACGACCTCGTGGGCGGTGTCGAAGGTGCCCCGGGCGGTGACCGTGCGCCAGTAGTCCGCGCGGGGCACGGTGTGACCGGGCGAAGTGAGCCGTTGGACGGGCTCCGGATCGGCGGAGAGGTTCCGCGCGATCAGGGCGTTCTGCGCGACCTTGTGCTGGTGGCGGTGCAGCTGCCAGAAGCCCAGCTCGACCATGGTCGGGATCAGGACGAGGACGAGGAGGGTGACGAGCACCCACTGCCGGGTCAACAGGAAGCGGTACACCCCATGACCGTACAACCGGGGTCATGGGGTGCGTCACGGTGGGGTGGTCCGTCGGGCCCGTCACACTTTGTCCACGATGCCCGCCTTTCCCTCGGCGCGGGCGCAGTGACCGCCGCAGAACCAGTGCCCGTCCACCTCGACGCCCTGCCCGATCACCTGCACACGGCAGTGCTCACAGATCGGCGCCATGCGGTGGATGGCGCAGGCGAAGCAGTCGAAGACGTGCACCGCGCCCTGCGCGTGCACCTCGAAGGACATCCCGTAGTCGTTTCCGCAAACCTCACAACGTGCCATGCGCCACAGGGTGGGACGCGGGCGAGCGGCGGGCGAGCGGCGGCCGGGCGAGTCGCCGCCGGTTCACTCCTATGCCTGTGGTGCGGCCGGTGCCACGTCCCGCAGCAGATGGGTGAAGGCCGCCTCGTCCACCACCGGCGTACCGAACGACTTCGCCTTGACCGTCTTCGAGGTCGCGGAGTCCGGGTCGTTGGTCACCAGCAGGCTGGTGAGACGCGACACACTCGTCGCGATGTGCAGCCCGGCCTCCACCGCGCGGTCCTCCAGCAGCTCGCGGTCGACCGAGGTGTCCCCGGAGAACGCCACCCGCATGCCCTGCTTCAACGGCTGGTCCGCGCTGTACCGCCCCGGATTGGGGTACGGGCAGGCGGCCCGCTTCCGCGAGGGGCGCCAGCTGTTCTGCCCGTACGAAGGCTGGTGGCCGATCTTCGGCCGCACCGGCGAGTCCGACCACTCCGTCAGCGGCCGGCACTCCAGCAGCGGCAGCCGCACCCCGTCCCGCGCCGCCGCCCGCAGGCTCGGCCGGAACGCCTCGGCCAGCACCCGGGCGTCGTCCAGCGCGTGGTGCGCCTGCTCCTGGACGACCCCGAAGTGCGAAGCCAGGGAGGACAACTTGTGGTTGGGCAGCGGCAGCCGCAGCTCCTTGGCCAGAGCGATGGTGCAGAGCCGCTGTTCGACCGGGGCGACCACGGAGGCGCGCGCGTACTCACGGGCGATCATCGACCAGTCGAACGCGGCGTTGTGGGCGACCAGCACCCGGCCGGTGAGGTACTCCGAGAGCTGCCCGGCGATCTCCGCGAAGAGCGGGGCGCCTTCGAGCACCTCGGTGGTCAGGCCGTGGATCCACACCGGTCCCGGGTCGCGCTCCGGATTCACCAGCGTGTACCAGTGGTCCTCGATCTCGCCCCGGGAGTCCAGGCGGTAGACGGCGGCGGACACTATCCGGTCGTCGCGGGCGAGTCCGGTGGTCTCCACGTCGACGACCGCGTACCCCTGGGGATACGCGGCCGGCCACGGCGCTGCGGTCTGACGGTCGTCGAGCATGGTCACAGAGAATACGGGCCGAGACCGACAGTCCCCTATTCGGCCGCCTTCCGGACGCCGATGCGGTACGGGTGCTCCCGCTGGTTCCCCGGGCGGTGAGACGATCCGCGGGTGACGGACACCCAAGGCGCCCCGCAGCACGACGAGCCCCACGACGGGGCCCTCGGAACCCGGTTGAACTGGCTGCGGGCCGCCGTCCTCGGAGCCAACGACGGCGTGGTCTCCACGGCCGGCCTCGTCGTCGGTGTGGCGGGCGCCACGGGCGACCGGAGCACGCTGCTCACGGCGGGGCTCGCCGGACTGCTGGCGGGGTCGATGTCCATGGCCGCCGGGGAGTACGTCTCCGTCTCCACCCAGCGCGACTCCGAGAAGGCCGCCCTCGCCACCGAGCGCCGCGAGCTCCGCGACGAACCCGAGGCGGAACTGGTCGAGCTGACCGACCTCCTGGAGGGCAAGGGCCTCAGCCACGAGGTCGCCCGCGAGGCAGCCCTCCAGCTCACCGCACGCGACGCGCTGCGCGCCCACGCGGAGGTGGAGCTCGGCATCGACCCCGACGAGCTCACCAACCCCTGGCACGCGGCGGGCGCCAGCTTCCTCGCGTTCACGGCGGGCGCGCTGCTGCCGCTGCTCGCGATCGTGCTGCCCCCGTCTTCGTACCGGCTGCCGGTGACCGTGGCCTCGGTGCTCGTCGCCCTCACGGCGACCGGCTGGTGGAGCGCCCGCCTCGGCAACGCTCCGGTGGCTCCGGCGGTGCTGCGCAACGCGGGCGGGGGAGCGGTGGCGATGGGCGTCACCTACGCGGCGGGGACGCTGCTGGGGATGGCCGGGGTGTGAACCCGCAGCGGTCCCTGTTGGTGGAACTCACCAAACAACAGGGGTGGTTCCTCCCGCTTACTTGGTGGTAACCACGTCTGTTCCGCCACCCCGTGGCAGCCCTACGGTTCATCGCATGGAGCCGAACCTGCCCGATGTCGTGCTGTGGTCCCTGCCGGCCTTCGTCCTGCTCGCCCTCGTCGAGATGATCAGCTACCGCTTCCACCCGGACGAGGACGCCGCCGGCTACGACACCAGGGACGCGGCCACCAGCGTCACCATGGGGCTCGGCTCGCTCGGCTTCGACCTGCTGTGGAAGATACCGATCCTCGCGATCTACACGGCGGTGTACGAACTCACCCCGCTGCGGGTCCCCGTCCTGTGGTGGACGGTCCTGCTCATGCTGCTCGCCCAGGACCTCCTCTACTACTGGTCCCACCGCGGCCACCACGTCGTCCGCCTGCTCTGGGCCTGCCACGTGGTCCACCACTCCAGCCGGAAGTTCAACCTCACCACCGCACTGCGCCAGCCCTGGACCTCCGCGACCGTCTGGCCGTTCTACCTGCCGATGGTCGCCTGCGGGGTGCACCCCGCCGCGCTCGCCTTCTGCCAGTCCGCCAACCTCGTCTACCAGTTCTGGGTGCACACCGAACGCGTCGGGAAGCTGCCCCGCCCCTTCGAGTACGTCCTCAACACGCCCTCGCACCACCGGGTGCACCATGCCTCCCAGGGCGGCTACCTGGACCGGAACTTCGGGGGCATCCTGATCCTCTGGGACCGGCTCTTCGGGTCGTTCACCGAGGAGGGGGAACGGCCCGTCTACGGCCTCACCAAGAACATCGCCACCCACAACCCGCTGCGCGTCGCCACCCACGAGTACGCGGCCATCGCCCGCGACGTCCGGGCGGCGACGAGCTGGAGCGAGCGCGCCGGACGGATCTTCCGGGGCCCCGGCTGGCAGCCCGCCACCGCGACCGCAACCGCCGCCACCACCGCCCCGGCCCCGCGACACCCCCCGGTCACCGGGACC
Organism: Streptomyces sp. NBC_00247; assembly: GCF_036188265.1. Lineage (NCBI taxonomy): Bacteria > Bacillati > Actinomycetota > Actinomycetes > Kitasatosporales > Streptomycetaceae > Streptomyces > Streptomyces sp. NBC_00247. Next base: position 5,758,269 of record NZ_CP108093.1, read on the forward strand.
GCCGGATGACCGGCCGCGCCGGGGCAGCGCCCACGGGCGGGACGCGCGCCGCGCGGGCGGCCCGGGCCGCGCCCCTGCTGCTCGCCGGGTACCTGGTGCTGTCCGCAGCCGACCTGGGCGGGCTGCTGGCCGGGGCGGACACCGCCCACCTTCTCGCCAAACCGCTGCTGATGCCGGTGCTCGCCGCGTACGCCGCCGTCCGGGGCGGGCCCCGGTGGCTGATCGCCGCGCTGCTCTTCGGATGGGGCGGCGACGTGGCCCTGATGGTGGACCACGACACCGCCTTCCTCCTCGGCATGGGCTCCTTCGCCGCCGGACACCTCTGCTACCTCCGGCTTTTCGGCCGCGCGCGGGCCTCACGGACGGCGGGCTGCGTCTACGCGGCCCTGCTCGCCGCCGTCCTGGTGGCGATGTGGGGCGACCTGCCGGCCGGGATGCGCCTGCCGATGACCGGGTACAGCCTGCTGCTCGCCACCATGGCCTGGCGCTCCGGCGCCCTCGGCCGGTACGCCGCCGCAGGCGGGGCGCTCTTCCTGCTCTCCGACTCGCTGATCGCCACCGGGGTCGCCGACTGGCCGCAGCCGCCCGCCCACGACTTCCTCGTCATGCTCACCTACATCGCCGCCCAGCTCCTGCTCACCACCGGAGCGGTCGGGGGCGTACGGGGGCCCAGGGCGGCGGGGGCGTACCGTGGAAAGGTTGAAACCGTCTGAAACCAGCGAGGACCCCCACATGCGCGCCACCGTCATCCACGCCCCGCACGACATCCGGGTGGAGGACGTGCCCGACCCGGTCGTCCAGCAGCCCACCGACGCGGTGGTACGGGTGCTGCGCGCCTGCATCTGCGGCAGCGACCTGTGGGCCTACCGCGGCGAGTCCGCCCGCAAGCCCGGCCAGCGCATAGGCCACGAGTTCCTCGGCATCGTCGAGCAGGCCGGCTCCGACGTCACCGGGTTCCGGGCCGGCGACCTCGTCGTCGCCCCCTTCGTCTGGTCGGACGGCACCTGCGCCTACTGCGCCGACGGCCTCCACACCTCCTGCCCGCAGGGCGGGTTCTGGGGTTCCGAGGGCTCCGACGGCGGCCAGGGCGAGGCCGTCCGCGTCCCCTTCGCCGACGGCACCCTCGTCAAGCTCCCCGCCGAGGCCGCCTCGGACGACCGGCTGCTCACCGCGCTGCTGGCCCTCTCCGACGTCCTGGGCACCGGCCACCACGCCGCCGTGGGCGCCGGGGTGAAGCCCGGTTCCACCGTCGCGGTCGTCGGTGACGGCGCGGTCGGCCTCTGCGGCGTCATGGCCGCCAAACGCCTCGGCGCCGACCGGATCATCGCGCTCGGCCGCCACACCGCCCGTACCGACATCGCCCGCGCCTTCGGCGCCACCGACGTCGTCGCGGCGCGGGGCGAGGAGGCCGTGGCCGCCGTGCGTGAGCTGACCGGCGGCGCCGGCGCCCACAGCGTCATCGAGGCCGTCGGCACCGAGCAGTCCATGCGGACCGCCTTCGGGATCGCCCGCGACGGCGGGGCGGTCGGCTACGTCGGCGTCCCGCACGGCAGCGGCACCGGCCTGGACCTCGGCGACATGTTCAACCGCAACGTCGCCCTGCGCGGCGGGGTCGCCCCGGTCCGCGCCTACATCCCCGAGCTGCTCCCCGACGTGCTGGACGGCACCATCGACCCGTCGCCCGTCTTCGACCTGGCGGTGGGTCTGGACGAGGTGCCCGCCGGATACCGGGCGATGGACGAGCGCACCGCGCTGAAGGTCCTCGTCAAGCCGTAGGGACACGCGGGGGAGGGACCGGGACGCGTTCGCCCGGCCCCTCCCCGTGTCACGCCGCGCCGGTCAGAAGCGGACCGCGTCCAGCGCGTCCACGTTCCCGGCTCCGTAGAAGCCGTTGTACGCCTTGCCGCCCTCGCAGACCGCGTCGACGGTGCCGTCGCTGTCGATGTCGTACGGTGCTCCGCACGCGGTGGCGTCGGCCTCCAGGGCCAGCAGCGCCTTCACCGCGGCGGCCGAGGCGTGCGGGTGCCGCGACTTGATCAGGGCAACGACGCCGACGACGTGCGGGGTCGCCATCGACGTACCGGCCTTGTAGTTGTAGCCGCCGCCGACCCCCGTGGAGAGGATGAGGCCACTGGTCGCCGGGGCGTCGGGCCGCTGGTAGACCGTCGAGTCACCACCGGGGGCGGCCACGTCGATCACGCCGTAACCGTAGTTCGAGTACGACGACTTGAGGCCCTTGGCCCCCGTCGCGGAGACGGTCACCACGCCCGGCAGCATCGACGGAATGTCGAGGCAGGTGCGCGGGTCGATGACGCGGTCCTCGGTGACGGTGTCATTGGGGCTCGTGGAGTCCTCGATGGAGTCGGCGGCCAGGTCGTGGGCGGAGTTGCCGGCCGCCGCGACGTTCACGACACCCTTGCGCTCCGCGTACCGGGTGGCCCGGCCGAGCGACTCGACCAGGGCACCCTGGTCGGGGTCGTTCTTGCAGTTGTAGAGCCACGGGTCGGTGTAGTAGCTGTTGTTCGTCACGTCGACGCCGTGCTCGGCGGCCCAGACGAAGCCGCAGACGACGGCCTCCGTGTAGAAGAACCCGTCCGTGGTCGCGACCTTGATCCCGGCGACCTTCACGCCCGGGGCCACGCCCGTGACGCCGATGCCGTTCTTCGCGGCGGCGATGGTTCCGGCGACGTGGGTGCCGTGGTCGCTCTCGCCCGCGGCGGGGCGCCAGGACCCCGGCGTCGTGTCGGGGGCGCCGGAGACGCAGTTGGCGGAGGCCGCCGCGTCGAAGTTGGGGGCGAGGTCCGGGTGGGTGTCGTCGACGCCCGTGTCGATCACCGCGGCCGTGACGTTCCTGCTGCCCGGATTGATCTGCTGGGCCTTGTCCGCCTTGATGGCGGGCAGGTCCCACTGCAAGGGCTCCAGCGGGTCCTGGGACGCGGTCGCGGTCGCCGCCGCACCGGCCGCCTCCGCCGCCGTGAGCGGCTGCGCCGCCGCGCCGACGTCGGTGGTCGCCTGCGGGACGATCGGGTTGGTGCGCGTGGCACCGGCCGATTCGACGCCGCGCACCCGGCGGACGGTCTGGGCGAACGCGGGGTTCTGCGAGTGGACGACGAGGACGCCGATCTGGTCGTACGCGACGACGATCGTGCCGCCGGCCTTCGCGACGGCCTTCTCGACCTGCTCGACGGTCTTGCGACTGCCTTCGGTGTTCACGACGTAACTGAGCTCCGGGCCGTCCAGCGACACGGCCGGGGCCGGGGCGGCCGAGGCGGCGGTGGCCGGCAGGACGCCGAGGGAAGCGGTGAGCGCGAGTCCTAGGGGCAGCGCGAGTGCCGTCACGCGCCTGGATGCCAGATGAGCCATGGGTTCTCCACATCATCCGTATCAGCCGGCCGGACACCTTGCGTGTCTGGTCGGGTACATGACCAGTGAAATTAGCGTCGATCATCGCCGCGCATCAATGAATTGAGGCAAACGAGTTCGAAGGGTGATCTCCGAGGGCCGTTCGGGGCGCTTTCCCGTCATCCCGGCGGCCGAAGAGGGGGTGAACCGCTTCGTCGCGCCGCACGTGCCGTTGTCAGGGGAGTCGCACGACCGATCCAGTGAGGTTCCCCATGAGACCGATCACGTCCCCCATCACCGCCCCCGCGTCGCGAGGAGATTCCGTGGCTACCGATGCACCGCCGCCAGAGGGCGGTACGGACACCAGTCCGGCCCAGCCCACCACCGAGGCCTACCTCGAGGTGCAGGAGAGCGCGGAGTTCGCCGAACTGCGCCACTCGCACCGGTCGTTCGCCTTCCCGCTGACCGTCGCCTTCGTCACCTGGTACCTGCTCTACGTCCTGCTCTGCAACTACGCGGGCGACTTCATGGGCACCAGGATCGTCGGCAACATCAACGTCGCGCTCGTCCTCGGACTCGCCCAGTTCGCCACGACCTTCCTCATCGCGTGGCTCTACTCCCGCCACGCCGCCACCAAGCTCGACCCGAAGGCGGCGGCCATCAAGTCCCGTATGGAGGCCGACGCATGAGCGCCGCCCAGGTCGCGCACCCCGTCGTCCAGCTCGCCGCCGAAGGCGCGAGCGACCACCGGACGCTGATCATCACCCTCTTCGCGGTCTTCGTCGTCGCGACCCTCTTCATCACCGTGTGGGCCGGGCGCCAGACCAAGAGCGCCGCCGACTTCTACGCGGGCGGACGCCAGTTCACCGGCTTCCAGAACGGACTCGCCGTCTCCGGCGACTACATGTCCGCCGCGTCCTTCCTCGGCATCGCCGGAGCCATCGCGCTCTTCGGCTACGACGGCTTCCTCTACTCCATCGGCTTCCTGGTCGCCTGGCTCGTCGCCCTGCTCCTGGTCGCCGAACCCCTGCGCAACTCCGGCCGCTACACGATGGGCGACGTCCTCGCCTACCGCATGCGCCAGCGCCCCGTACGAACCGCCGCCGGCGCCTCCACCATCGTCGTCTCGATCTTCTACCTGCTCGCCCAGATGGCCGGCGCCGGTGTGCTCGTCTCGCTGCTGCTCGGCATCACCAGCGACGGCGGGAAGATCGCCATCGTCGCCCTGGTCGGCCTGCTCATGATCGTCTACGTCACCATCGGCGGCATGAAGGGCACCACCTGGGTGCAGATGGTCAAGGCCGTCCTGCTCATCGCGGGCACCCTGCTCATCACCTTCCTGATCCTGCTGAAGTTCCACTTCAACATCTCGGACCTGCTGGGCACCGCCGCCACCAACAGCGGCAAGGGCCACGCCTTCCTGGAACCCGGCCTGAAGTACGGTGCCACCGGGACCTCGAAGCTGGACTTCCTCTCCCTCGGCATCGCCCTGGTCCTCGGCACCGCCGGACTCCCGCACATCCTGATCCGCTTCTACACCGTGCCCACCGCCAAGGCCGCCCGTAAGTCCGTCAACTGGGCCATCGGCATCATCGGCGCCTTCTACCTGATGACGATCGTGCTCGGCTTCGGTGCCGCCGCGCTGCTCAAGCCGGACGACATCGTCGCCTCGAACAAGGCGGGCAACACCGCGGCCCCGCTGGCAGCCCTGGAGATCGGCGGCGGCGCCGGATCCACCGGCGGCGCCGTACTGCTCGCGGTGATCTCCGCCGTCGCCTTCGCCACCATCCTCGCCGTGGTCGCCGGGCTCACCCTGGCGTCCTCGTCGTCCTTCGCCCACGACATCTACGCCAACGTCATCCGCAAGGGGAAGGCGACGGAGAAGGAGGAGGTCCGCGCCGCCAAGTGGGCCACCGTCGCCATCGGCATCGTCTCCATCGGCCTCGGCGCCATGGCCCGCGACCTCAACGTGGCCGGACTGGTCGCCCTGGCCTTCGCCGTCGCCGCCTCCGCCAACCTGCCGACGATCCTCTACAGCCTCTTCTGGAAGCGGTTCACCACCCAGGGCGCTCTCTGGTCCATCTACGGCGGGCTCGCCTCCTCCGTCCTGCTGGTGCTCTTCTCGCCGGTCGTCTCCTCCAAGCCGTCCTCGATGTTCCCGGACGTCGACTTCGCCTGGTTCCCCCTGGAGAACCCCGGCCTGATCTCCATCCCGCTGGGCTTCCTGCTCGGCCTGGTCGGCTCCCTGCTCTCCAAGGAGGAGCCCGACAAGGGCAAGTACGCCGAGCTGGAGGTCAAGTCCCTCACCGGTGTCGCCGCGCACTGAGCCAGGAAAGTTCACACAAGCGTGCGGATTCGGCACGCCCTCCCGCGCCGGTCGCGTCGTAAAGTCCTCATGACGTGACCGGCGCGGTCGTGCGGCCACCGTGCGCGGGGCCCGACCGCCCGGCTCGCGTACTCTCGGAAGAGAGAAGAGCCAGGACCGCATCACGGATTTCCGTGAAAGTCATCGGGGGAGGGTGCACATGCTCATCGACACCTACGACCGGGTCGCCACCGACCTTCGTGTCTCCCTGACCGACAAATGCAATCTCCGCTGCACCTACTGCATGCCCGAAGAGGGACTCCAGTGGCTCGGCAAGAGCGAGCTGCTCAGCGACGAGGAGATCGTCCGGCTCGTCCGGATCAGCGTCGAGCTGCTCGGCATCACCGAGGTGCGGTTCACCGGTGGCGAGCCCCTGCTCCGCCCCGGCCTGGTGGGCATCGTCGAGCAGTGCGCCGCTCTGACGCCCCGCCCCAGGATGTCCCTCACCACCAACGGCATCGGGCTGGGGCGCACCGCCGCCGCCCTCAGGGCCGCCGGGCTCGACCGGGTCAACGTCTCCCTGGACACCCTGCGGCCGGACGTCTTCAAGACGCTGACCCGCCGCGACCGCCACCGGGACGTGCTGGACGGACTCGCCGCCGCGCACGAGGCGGGCCTCGCCCCCGTCAAGGTCAACTCCGTGCTGATGCCCGGACTCAACGATGACGAGGCCCCCGAACTCCTCGCCTGGGCCGTCGAGCACGGCTACGAACTCCGCTTCATCGAGCAGATGCCACTGGACGCCCAGCACGGCTGGAAGCGCGACGGAATGATCACCGCCGGTGACATCCTCGCCTCGCTGCGCACCCGCTTCACGCTCACCGCCGAGGACGACGGGGCACGCGGCTCCGCCCCCGCGGAACGCTGGACCGTGGACGGCGGCCCGCACCGCGTCGGGGTCATCGCCTCGGTGACCCGTCCGTTCTGCCGGGCCTGCGACCGCACCCGGCTCACCGCCGACGGACAGGTCCGCACCTGCCTCTTCGCCCGCGAGGAGACCGACCTGCGGACCGCGCTGCGCTCCGGCGCGGCGGACGAGGAGATCGCCCGGCTCTGGCGCGTCGCCATGTGGGGCAAGAAGGCGGGCTCGGGCCTGGACGACCCGTCGTTCCTCCAGCCCGACCGGCCGATGTCGTCGATCGGCGGCTGACCGGCCGATGCCGCCGGCCGACGGCCGGCCGGCGTACCGGACACGGGCCCACGGCCCTGCGGGCGTTCAGCCCTCCGCCGGGGCCTCCCAGTCGGCCAGCGGCACGACGTCCTTGAGGAAACCGCGTACGCCCAGGAACTGCGACAGGTGCTCACGGTGCTCCTCGCAGGCCAGCCAGGTCTTGCGGCGCTCCGGGGTGTGCAGCTTGGGGTTGTTCCAGGCGAGCACCCATACCGCGTCCGCGCGGCAGCCCTTGGCGGAACAGACGGGCGCACCGGTGTCGCTCTCGGCGGAAGTCAGGGGGAAGTTCACGGCCTCCACCCTAAGACAGCCGGTGCGGCGCTCTCCTCGCGCGTCCGGAGGGCGAGAAAAAACGACGCCGAGCAGCCACGGGGGGAGCTGCTCGGCGTCGGTCTCTCGCTCCGACGGGGGATGCGGAGCGTACGAAGGAGTATGTCACGCACACCCTGTCGCGGTGCACCCGAACTCCATGATTGAACTGAGGTTTTCCTGAGCTCCGCGGACGGTGAACCTCATCCGTGCTCGTGCGGATACCGGGGGCGACCGTCCGCGCCGAAGGCGCTGTCCGCGCCCGTTCCGGCGTGGTTCCCGGCCCCCGTTCCCGGGTCGGCCGAGGCGCCGGCTGCCACCCCGGACCCCGGCTCCAGAGCAGGCCGCACGGGTGCGGGCACGAAGGTGGACGGCAGTGAAGGGGCGTTCTCCCGGCCCGCGTTGGCGACGACCACTGCCACGTACGGCAGCAGCAGGCCCAGGGCCAGCGCCACCATCGAGATGTGCCGCTCGACGTTCCAGAGGACGGCCGCGAGGATCACCGACACCGTCCGCACGGACATCGAGATCACGTACCGTCGCTGCCGGCCGCGCACGTCGTCGGCCAGTCCCTGCCGGGCCCCCGTGATCCGGAAGACCTCCGCGTCGTCCCGCTTGCCCCTCATGTTCCCACCGCCTGCTCGCTGTGCCGGACGCCTCGGACCGGACCGCTCCCAAGGTACGCCCGGCACGCTCCGCGAACGAGACCGGGTGGGCCGGCCGCACACCTTCCGGCCGCGGGTTCCGCCCGTACGGAAGCGCCCGGCGTGCGCCACGGGTCCCCGCACACGAGACTTGGGCGCGTACCCGCATGACGCGCAGTTCGAGGAGGCGGTATGAGCTGGTTGTGGGCGATCATCGTGGGCCTGGTGCTGGGGCTGATCGCGAAGGCGATCCTGCCCGGCAAGCAGGACATCCCTCTGTGGCTGACGACCGTGTTCGGCATCATCGGCAGCATCCTCGGTAACGCCGTCGCGGCGTGGATCGGCGTCGAGGACACCAAAGGCATCGACTGGATCCGGCACGTGCTCCAGTTGATCGGCGCGGTGGCGGTGGTCGGTGTCGGTGACGTCGTCTGGCAGTCGATCCGAGGCCACGGCAAACAGAGGACCTGACCCCGCACACGGCGAAGGCCGGGCACGCGACGTCGCGTGCCCGGCCTTCGCCGTGTGCGGAAGGCGTCAGCCCGCGGCGATCTCGATCACCGCGAGGTTCTTCTTGCCCCGGCGCAGCACCAGCCACCGCCCGTACAACAGGTCCTCGGCGGCGGGCAGGGCGTCACCGTCGGTGATCTTGGCGTTGTTCAGGTAGGCGCCGCCCTCGTTCACCGTGCGACGGGCACCCGACTTGCTCGGCGCGAGACCGGCCTCGACCAGCAGGTCCACCAGCGGCGCCGGCTCGGAGAGCTTCGCGTGCGGCAGCTCGGAGAGCGCCGCGCCCAGCGTCGCCTCGTCCAGCTCACCCAGCTCGCCCTGGCCGAACAGCGCCTTCGACGCGGCGATGACGGCCGCGCACTGGTCGGCGCCGTGCACCAGGGTGGTCAGCTCCTCGGCCAGCGCGCGCTGCGCCGTACGAGCCTGCGGACGCTCCTCGGTGACCTTCTCCAGCTCCTCCAGCTCCGCCTGCGGCTTGAAGCTCAGGATGCGCATGTACGGGGAGATGTCGCGGTCGTCGACGTTCAGCCAGAACTGGTAGAAGGCGTACGGGGTCGTCATCTCCGGGTCCAGCCAGACGGCGCCGCCCTCGGTCTTGCCGAACTTCGTGCCGTCCGCCTTGACCATCAGCGGGGTCGCCAGCGCGTGCACCGTCGCCGCGGGCTCCACCCGGTGGATCAGGTCGATGCCGGCCGTGAGGTTGCCCCACTGGTCGCTGCCGCCCTGCTGGAGGACGCAGCCGTGGCGCCGGTACAGCTCCAGGAAGTCCATGGACTGGAGCAGCTGGTAGCTGAACTCGGTGTAGCTGATGCCCTCCTGTGACTCCAGGCGGCGGGCCACCGAGTCCTTGGCCAGCATCTTGTTGACCCGGAAGTGCTTGCCGATGTCCCGCAGGAACTGGATCGCGGACATGCCCGCGGTCCAGTCCAGGTTGTTCACCATGACCGCCGCGTTCTCGCCCTCGAAGGACAGGAACGGCTCGATCTGCGAGCGCAGCCGGGTCACCCAGGCGGCGATGGTCTCCGGGTCGTTCAGCGTGCGCTCGGCGGTGGGACGGGGGTCGCCGATCTGACCGGTCGCCCCGCCCACCAGCGCCAGCGGCCGGTGGCCCGCCCGCTGGAGCCGGCGCATCGTGAGCACCTGGACCAGGTGGCCGACGTGCAGGCTGGACGCGGTCGGGTCGTAGCCGCAATAGAAGGTGACCGGACCGTCGCCAAGAGCCTTGCGCAGGGCGTCCTCGTCAGTGGACTGGGCGAACAGCCCGCGCCACTTGAGCTCGTCGACGATGTCCGTCACGGTTCCGTGTCTCCTTCAGCGTGTGAACAGTGGGCCTCCGTGCCTGGTGGGCCCACGCCCGGCCAGTCTAAGCGGTGTCCCGGGCCGCCCCCGATGGGTTTACGGGCCGGGCCCGGCTCAGACCCCCTGGCTGACCGAGCTCATGTGGAAGTCCGGGACGCGCAGTGCGGGCATCGCGGCGCGGGTGAACCAGTCGCCCCACTCGCGCGGCAGCGTCCGCTCGGTGCGACCGGCCTCCGAAGCGCGGGAGAGCAGGTCGACGGGCGACTCGTTGAACCGGAAGTTGTTCACCTCGCCGACCACCTTGCCGTCCTCCACCAGGTAGACCCCGTCCCGGGTCAGCCCGGTCAGCAGCAGCGTCGCCGGATCGACCTCGCGGATGTACCAGAGGCAGGTCAGCAGGAGTGCCCGGCCGGTGGTGGCCGCGACCATCTCGTCCAGCGTCCGCTCGCCGCCGCCCTCCAGCAGCAGGTTGTCGATGGCCGGAGCCACCGGGAGCCCGGTCAGGGCCGCCGTGTGCCGGGTGGTGGTCAGCCGCTCCAGCCGGCCGCCGCCGATCCAGTCGGTCGGCTCCAGCGGCAGCCCGTTGTCGAAGACCGACGCCCCGTCCCCCGAGGAGTGCGCGATCACGAACGGGGCCGACTCCAGCCCCGGCGCGTGCGGGTCGCTGCGCAGGGTCAGCGGCAGCCGCGCGAGCTTTTCGCCCAGCCGCGTCCCGCCCCCCGGCCGGGAGAACACCGTCCGGCCCTCGATGGCGTCCCGGGCCGTCGAGGACCAGATCTGGTAGATCAGCAGGTCCGCCACGGCGGTCGGCGGCAGCAGCGTCTGGTACCGGCCGGCCGGCAGCTCGATCCGCCGCCGCGCCCAGCCGAGGCGCTGGGCCAGCTCGTCGTCGAGGGCCGCCGGGTCGACGTCCTTGAAGTCCCGGGTGGCCCGCCCCGCCCACGCGGACCGGGAGCGGTCCGGCGACTTGGCGTTCAGTTCCAGCGTGCCGTTCGGCTGGTCGTGCCGCAGCCGCAGCCCCGCGGAGGTGCCCAGGTAGGTCGAGGTCATCTCGTGGTGTGCGAAGCCGTACAGCTCCCGGCCGCCCTCGCGGGCCCGGGCGAAGGCCTCGCCGAGCGCCGGGGCGAAGTCGGCGAAGACGTCCGGGCCGGTCTCGGCGGGGGCGTCGGTGAAGTCCGCGTGGACCGGTACGCCGGTCACCGGCGGCTGCGCGTCCTCGGCCGGGCCCGCCGCGCGGGCCGCCGCCTCGGCCGCCCGTACCAGCGGCTCCAGGTCGTCGGCGGTGACCCCGGTGCGCGAGACGACACCGGAGGCGGTTCCCTCGGCGCCGTCCACGGTGGCGACGACCGTCAGCGTCCGGCCCCGGGTCACACCGTTGGTGGTGAGGGCGTTGCCAGCCCACCGCAGATTCGTCGAGGAGGTCTCGTCGGCGATGACCACCAGGCCGTCGGACGTGGACAGTCCGAGGGCGCGCTCGACGATCTCGTACGGCTTGCTCACGCGGCTCATCGGCCCGCCTCCTGCGTCGTGTTGAGGATGTTCACGCCTCGGAAGAGAGCGGAGGGGCAGCCGTGCGAGACGGCCGCGACCTGGCCCGGCTGGGCCTTGCCGCAGTTGAAGGCGCCGCCCAGCACGTACGTCTGCGGGCCGCCGACCTTCTCCATCGAGCCCCAGAAGTCCGTGGTGGTCGCCTGGTACGCGACGTCCCGCAGCTGACCGGCGAGCCGGCCGTTCTCGATGCGGAAGAAGCGCTGCCCGGTGAACTGGAAGTTGTAGCGCTGCATGTCGATCGACCAGGAGCGGTCACCGACCACGTAGATCCCGCGCTCGACCCCGCCGATCAGATCCTCGGTGGAGAGCCCGCCCGGGTCCGGCCGCAGCGAGACGTTGGCCATCCGCTGCACCGGCACATGGCCCGGCGAATCGGCGTACGCGCAGCCGTTGGACCGGCCCAGGCCCGTCAACTTTGCCGTCCTGCGGTCGAGTTGGTAGCCGACAAGGGTGCCGTCCCTGACCAGGTCCCAGGACTGCGCCTCGACGCCCTCGTCGTCGTACCCGATCGTCGCCAGCCCGTGCTCGGCCGTCCGGTCGCCCGTCACGTTCATCGCGGGGGAACCGTACGTCAGCTTCCCCAGCTGGTCGAAGGTGGCGAACGAGGTGCCGGCGTACGCCGCCTCGTACCCCAGTGCCCGGTCCAGCTCGGTGGCGTGGCCGATCGACTCGTGGATGGTCAGCCAGAGGTTCGACGGGTCGACGACCAGGTCGTACGTCCCCGCCTCCACGCCCGGCGCCCGCATCTTCTCGGCCAGCAGCTCCGGAATGCGCTCCAGCTCGTCGTTCCAGTCCCAGCCGGTGCCGGTCAGGTACTCCCAGCCGCGGCCCACCGGCGGCGCGATCGTCCGCATCGAGTCGAAGTCGCCCGTCGCGGAGTCCACCGCCACGGCCGTCAACTGCGGATGCAGCCGTACCCGCTGCTGGGTGGTGACCGTGCCGGCCGTGTCCGCGTAGAACTTGTTCTCGTGGACGGTCGTCAGCGAGGCGTCCACGTGCGCGACCCCGGCCGCTCCGAGCAGCCGCCCGCTCCACTCGGCGAGCAGCCCGGTCTTCTCCCCGACGGGTACGGAGAACGGGTCGATCTCGTAACGGGACACCCAGGTCCGCTCCCCGTGCACCGGCTCGTCCGCCAGCTCCACCCGCTCGTCGCTGCCCGCCGCCGCGATCACCTTCGCCGACAGTTTCGCCATGGCGACGGCCTGCGAGGCCACCTTCGCCGCCGCGTCCATCGTCAGACCGACGCCGGACGCGAACCCCCACGCCCCGCCGTGCACGACCCGCACCGCGTACCCCAGGTCGGTGGTGTCCGAGGAACCGGAGGGGCGGGCGTCGCGCAGCCGCAGCGTCGCGCTCCGCACCCGCTCGAAGCGGAAGTCCGCGTGCGTGGAGCCGAGCGCGCGGGCCCGTGCGAGGGCCGCGTCGGCGAGGGCCCCAAGGGGCAGGGAGAGAAACGACGGGTCGATGTCATGGGCCACGGACGGCCTCCCTTGCGCTGTGGAATCGTGCCCGGGGTGGAAGTCAATCACGGTGCGGCGGGGGCGTGATGGACGGTTACGGTCATCGCACGCCGAGGGCGCCGGGGCGGCGTCCGGCACCCGTCGCGGTCCGCCCGGCACGCCCCCGCGACCGGAGCCGACTGTAGAAACCCCACAGCACCTCGCACGAGCCACTGTCAGGGCCCGATTCTCCGTACACCGCACCGTAACGATAGGTTTTCGGCGTACCAGACCGTCAAGGAAAGGGTGATCCGTTGAGCCGCTCGGTTCTCGTCACCGGAGGAAACCGGGGCATCGGCCTCGCCATCGCCCGCGCCTTCGTCGACAACGGCGACAAGGTGGCGATCACGTACCGCTCCGGCGAGCCGCCGGCCGAGCTCACCGAGGCGGGTGTGCTCGCGGTCCGCTGCGACATCACCGACGCCGAGCAGGTGGAGCAGGCCTACAAGGAGATCGAGGAGAAGCAGGGTCCCGTCGAGGTGCTGGTGGCCAACGCCGGCATCACCAAGGACCAGCTCCTCATGCGGATGTCGGAGGAGGACTTCACGTCCGTCGTCGACACCAACCTCACCGGCACCTTCCGGGTGGTCAAGCGCGCCAACCGCGCCATGCTGCGCGCGAAGAAGGGCCGCGTGGTCCTCATCTCCTCCGTCGTGGGCCTCCTCGGCTCGGCGGGACAGGCCAACTACGCCGCTTCCAAGGCGGGACTGGTCGGGTTCGCCCGGTCACTGGCCCGTGAGCTCGGCTCGCGGAACATCACTTTCAACGTCGTCGCACCCGGCTTCGTCGACACCGACATGACACAGGTGCTCACCGAGGAGCAGCGCGCGGGCATCGTCGCCCAGGTGCCGCTCGGCCGCTACGCGCGGCCCGAGGAGGTCGCCTCGGCGGTCCGCTTCCTCGCCTCCGACGACGCGTCGTACATCACTGGAGCCGTCATCCCCGTTGACGGCGGATTGGGCATGGGTCACTGATCACCATGAGCGGAATTCTCGACGGCAAGCGCATCCTCATCACCGGGGTGCTGATGGAGTCGTCCATCGCGTTCCACACCGCGAAGGTGGCCCAGGAGCAGGGCGCGGAGATCATCCTCACCGCCTTCCCCCGCCCCACCCTGACCGAGCGCATCGCCAAGAAGCTCCCCAAGCCCGCGAAGGTCCTGGAGCTCGACGTCACCAACGCCGAGCACCTCGACCGCCTCGCCGGGCTGGTCCGCGACGAACTCGGCACGCTGGACGGCGTCGTCCACTCCATCGGCTTCGCGCCGCAGGACGCCCTCGGCGGCAACTTCCTGAACACCCCGTTCGAGTCGGTCGCCACCGCGATGCACGTCTCGGCGTTCTCGCTGAAGTCGCTCGCGATGGCCTGCAAGCCGCTGATGGGGGAGGGCGGCTCGATCGTCGGTCTCACCTTCGACGCGCAGTTCGCATGGCCGCAGTACGACTGGATGGGCCCGGCGAAGGCGGCTCTGGAGGCCACCTCCCGCTACCTCGCCCGCGACCTCGGCGCGGACAACATCCGCTGCAACCTGATCTCCGCCGGTCCCCTCGGCTCGATGGCCGCGAAGTCCATCCCCGGCTTCGGCGACCTCGCGAAGGTCTGGGACACCCGCTCCCCGCTGGCCTGGGACATGAACGACCCGGAGCCGGCCGGCCGTGGCGTGGTCGCGCTCCTCTCCGACTTCTTCCCGAAGACCACGGGAGAGATCATCCACGTCGACGGTGGCGTGCACATGATCGGCGCCTGACCCGTACGGCCCCTCTGCCGGCCGCGCACCCGCACCGGATCTCCTCCGGCGGGGTGCGCGGCCGACGTGCGTCCCGGCCCCGGCGGGCCGGGCCCGGAGGGGGAGAGCCCGCCGGGCGTCCGGGACCCCGCCGACGGCCGGCCCGTGCCGCCCCGGGTCGTAAAGACCGGCGATCCACCGCAGAATGTGGAGGAACCGGACTCTGGTCAGGCTGCGGGGAGGAGATTGCCGTGCGTCCCACGCGTCGCCGCACCTGGGTACTGCTCGTCTCCGCGGCAGCCGTCGTCGCGCTCATGGTCCCCGCCGGGATCTACGCCGCCGGATCGGGCGGAGTCGCTGATTCCGGCACCCGCGCGCCGCGCGCGCCGTCCCCGGAGCCCGCCGGGTCCGAGTGCCGCACCACGGTCGAGGGCTCCCTGGTGATCTCCTACTGCCACAATCCGTACCCCTCCCTCGACGTCGTCCGGCTGCACACGGAGTGCGCCCGGTGGTGGGACGTGGACGGCGACGGCGCGGCGGTGGCCGTCGAGCCGGGGCGAACGGTCCGGCTGCAGGACCGCTGCTGGAAAGAGGTGGCCACGGCCTGGGTCACCCACAGCGCGAACGACGGCCGGGACGCGGACACGGGCTGATCCCGTCGCCCGGCGGGGGCGCCCCTCAGCCCCGCTCCGGCGGGCAGTGCAGCGCGTGGCCCCCCGCTTCCTCGGCCGCCGTCCGCGCGTCGCCCTCGCGGATCGCCTCCACCATGCGGCCGTGGTCCATGAGGTCCTCGGGCCGCAGCTCGGGGCCCACGTCCCCGCGCAGGTAGTCGCGCAGGACGTCGCTCAGGTCCGCGTAGATCTCGGTCAGCACGTCGTTGTGCGCGGCGGCGACGATCGCCAGGTGCAGGGTGGCGTCCGCCGCGACGAAGGCCTCCGCGTCCCTGGCCGCCCAGCTCTCCTCGCGCCGCGCCATCAGGGCGTCCATCTGCTTGAGGTCCCGGTCGGTGCGCCGCGCGGCCGCCAGCCGTGCCGCCGACGACTCCAGCACGGACCGGAGTTCGGCCACGTGGCGCGGGTCGGCGGTCGCGAAGCGCCGCTGCATCACCCCGGCCAGCTCGCTGGTGGCCACCACGTACGTCCCCGAGCCCTGGCGGATGTCCAGCAGGCCGTTGTGGGCGAGGGCGCGCACCGCCTCGCGGACCGTGTTCCGGGCCACCCCGAGCTGCTCGACCAGCTCCGGTTCGGTGGGGATGCGCGAGCCGACGGGCCACTCGCCCGAGGTGATCTGGTTCCTCAGCTGGGCAATCACCTGGTCGGCGAGTGCCGAGCGCCGGGGGGAGGTCAGCGCCATGAGACTCCTTGTTCCGCGTTCCGCAGTGCTCCGCAACGTTCCGGGCCCTCGGTGGGCCGTGAACCTCCCGGTGGCCGGGTGCGGCGAGGCGTGGACCGGATTCTGTCAGCAGAGCCGGGGGCGTCCGACCCCCGGGAGCCCGTCGCCGGGGTGCCCGACCCCCCGGGAGCCCGTCGCCGGGGTGGACAACCAATCATCCCATGATTCTATGATGGCGCCATGGTGGAAGACGTTACCGAGACCCCCGGCCCGACGGCCACGACCCAGGCACGGGCGACCGGGCCGACCGCCCCGAAGCCCGAGAGCCCCGACGGGGGCCCCGCCGCGGGAATCTCCCCGTGGCTGCCGCGCCTGCTCGCCGCCGGTCTCGTCCTGGCCGCGCTCAACCTCCGCCCGGCCATCACCAGCCTGGGCTCCCTCCTCGAAGAGGTGCGCGACGGGCTCCACATGAGCGGCGGAGTCGCCG
Source organism: Streptomyces sp. NBC_00247 (assembly GCF_036188265.1). Taxonomy (NCBI): domain Bacteria; kingdom Bacillati; phylum Actinomycetota; class Actinomycetes; order Kitasatosporales; family Streptomycetaceae; genus Streptomyces; species Streptomyces sp. NBC_00247. Next base: position 5,774,504 of record NZ_CP108093.1, read on the forward strand.
GTGCCCTCACCTCGGTGCCGCAGCTCTGCTTCGCGGTGTTCGGGATCACCGCCCCCCGCCTCGCCCGGAAGTTCGGCCCTCCGGCGGTCGTCCTCGCGGGTATGGTCGCGATCACCGCGGGCCTGCTGATCCGCCCCTTCGCCGGCTCCACCGCCGGATTCCTGCTCGCCAGCACGCTCGCGCTGATGGGCATCGCCGTCGGCAACGTCCTGATGCCGGTCATCGTCAAGCGCTGGTTCCCCGACCGCGTCGGACCGATGACCGGCCTGTACTCGATGGCCCTCTCGCTGGGCACCGCCCTGGCGGCGGCGGCCACCGTCCCGGTGACCGACGCGCTCGGCGGCAGCTGGCGGACCGGCCTCGCCGTCTGGGCCGCGCTCGGCGTCCTCGCCGTGCTGGTCTGGATCCCGTTGGTGCGCAGGGGCAACGGAATCGCCCCGGAGAGCGCGGGAGCCGGTGCCGTCCCGGCCGGCCCGCAGCCGCTCCCCGCCGGTTTCCGGATCGGCCGCAGCTCGACCGCCTGGGCCCTCGCCTGCTTCTTCGGGCTCCAGTCCACCGCCGCGTACATCACCATGGGCTGGATGCCCCAGATCTTCCGGGACGCGGGCATCTCGGCGAGCACGGCAGGCGTCTTGCTCGCGGTCACCATGGTCATGGGCGTGCCGCTCGCCTTCGTCATCCCCCGGGTCGCCGCGGGGATGCGTACGCAGGGACCCATCGTCCTCTTCCTCGGGATCTGCGGCCTGGCCGGATACGCGGGTCTCTACCTCGCTCCGGCGGGCGGCGCCTGGGCCTGGGCGGTGCTGCTGGGCGTCTCCAACTGCGCCTTCCCGCTCGCCCTCACCATGATCGGCCTGCGGGCCCGTACCGGCACGGGCGTCGCCCGGCTCTCGGTGTTCGCCCAGTCCACCGGTTACCTGATCTCGATCCCGGGCCCGTTGCTGGTCGGTGTGCTCAACGAGCACAGCGGCGGCTGGGGGCTGCCCATCGCCTTCATGGCGGCGCTGATGGTTCCGCAGATCGTGGCGGGTGTACTCGCCGGACGGGACCGGACGATCGACGGCCGGGGGTGAGATGCGAGACTTGCCCCATGCCAGTGCTCGATCCGAATCCCCAGAACGGCCAGAAGAAGCTTCTCCTCGTCCTCGGGGCCATGCTTCTCATCACTGTGATCATCGGAGTCATCGCCTCGGTCTTCTCCCCCTGACGTTCTTCTCCCCCGACGGTCTTCTCCCTCCGACGGTCTTCTCCCTCCGACGGTCTTCTCCTTCCGACGGCCCTCTCCTTCCGGCACCGGCGGCCGGGCGCACGGACCGGGACCATCGGGACGACCGGGACGCGGCTCGCGGCGAGGGTGGGGACAACCCCACCATCCCCTAGGGGGCCAGGTTCAGGGTCGAGTGGGTGGGTCACCGGATGGGCGGCCCGTCCGCTCTTCCGTAGGTTCTGAGTAAAGGAACCCACGACCCCCGGAGGCGGACATGCCGGCCCCTACGAACCCCCGGCCCGCGCGCGGGCCGGCCGCCGGGTCACCGGTGCGGCTGCCCTGGTGGGCCGTGGTGCTCCCGGTGCTCGCGTTCGCCGCGCTGCTGCTCGTGATGGCCGACCCGGAGCAGGCGCACGCCGTGTCCACCGACCCCGGTTTCGGCCGGTTCGTCGAGCGTGCGCTCGATCAGTTGTCCTACTGAACGGTCGGCCCGGCCACTCCCGGGCCCTCGCTGTCACCCCTGGCGGTCGAGCCCGTCAACACCCTGCGCCCAGGGCCGCGATTCGTGCGAAGCTGAACGACATGAGCGTCGACACACCTCGCAGGATCGTTCTTCTCCGGCACGCGAAGGCGGAATGGTCGCAAGCGTCCGACCACGAGCGACCACTGGCCGAGCGCGGACGCAAGGACGCGCCGGTGGCCGGGCGCAAGCTCGCCGGCTCCGGCATCGACTTCGACCTCGCCCTGTGCTCGACCGCCGTCAGGACGCGGGAGACCTGGAAGCTGGCGGTCCACGAGTTCGGGCAGCGCCCCAGGACCGTGTACGAGGAGCGGCTGTACGAAGCCTCACTCGGCGAACTCGTCGCCCTCTTCAACGAGACCCCCGACGAGGTGCGCAACCTGCTCGTCATCGGCCACAACCCCGGGATGCACGGTGCGGCGGACGCCCTCGCGGGCTCGGCCGAAGGCGACGCGCTCACCCGGATGACCAGGGACGGGTTCCCGACCGCCGCCTTCGCCGTCCTGGAGTTCCCCGGGACGTGGAAGAGCGTCGAACTCGGAGCCGGCCGGCTCACCGACTACTGGACGCCCATCGACTGACCGGCCCCGGCCGGTTTCACCTCCCGACGACCGGGCCCCGGCACTGCGCAGGCGTGCCGGGGCCCCGTCCGTCGCCGCGTCCCGCGGCGCGTACCGGACCGCTCTCAGGCGTCCGGCGCGTCCGCCGCCTCGACCTCTTCGCGGGTGATGCCCAGCAGGTAGAGCACGGTGTCCAGGAACGGCACGTTCACCGCGGTGTGCGCCGCCTGACGGACGACCGGCTTGGCGTTGAACGCCACCCCGAGACCGGCGGTGTTCAGCATGTCCAGATCGTTGGCGCCGTCCCCGATCGCCACCGTCTGCGCCAGCGGAACGCCCGCCTGCGCGGCGAAGCTGCGCAACAGACGGGCCTTGCCCGCCCGGTCCACGATGTCGCCCACCACGCGTCCGGTGAGCTTCCCGTCGATGATCTCCAAGGTGTTGGCGGAGGCGAAGTCCAGCCCCAGCCGCTCCTTGAGGTCATCCGTGACCTGCGTGAACCCGCCCGACACGACGCCGACCTGGTAGCCGAGCCGCTTCAGGGTACGGATGAGGGTGCGGGCCCCGGGGGTCAGCCGCACCTCGGCGCGCACCTTCTCCACCACGGACTCGTCGAGTCCGGCCAGCAGGGCGACCCGGGCGTGCAGGGACTGCTCGAAGTCCAGCTCCCCGCGCATCGCCTGCTCGGTCACCGCGGCGACCTCCTTCTCGCAGCCCGCGTGCGCGGCGAAGAGCTCGATCACCTCGTCCTGGATCAGCGTGGAGTCCACGTCCATCACCACCAGGCGCTGGGCCCGACGGCTCAGACCGGCCGACATCACCGCCACGTCCACACCGATCTGCGCCGCCCCGACCGCCAGCGCGGTCCGCAGCTCCTCGGTGCCCGCTCCGGAGACCGCGAACTCGACGGCGGTCACCGGGTACTTCGCGAGCCGAAAGATCCGGTCGATGTTGGCGCCGGTCGAGGTGATCCTGGCCGCTATGGCGGCGGTCGACTCCGCGGTCAGCGGGTTGCCCAGCACGGTCACGTGGGAACGGCCGTCGCCGCGCGGGCGGTTGTCGCCCGTACCCGAGATGATCTCGGCCTGGAGCTTGATGGACTCGGCCCAGCTGTGCACGGTCGCCCGCAGATCGCCCTCGGTGGTGCCGCCGGCGGTCGGGGCCGTCACCAGCACGCACAGCACGATCCGGCCACGGGTGACGACCTGCTCGATGTCCACGACGTCCACCGCGTAGGCGGCGAGCGTGTCGAAGAGTCCGGCGGTGATGCCGGGACGGTCCTTCCCGAAGATCTTCACGAGAAGAGTGGGGGAGTCGCTGCCCGGACGGGACCCAGGAAGCTCGGAGGACGAGGGAGACTGAGGTGGCTGAGATGCGCTCATGGTGGTTCCACCGTATCGGTCGCCGTCGGAGCCCCGGCAGGCCGTCCCGAGTGGCGGACACCCGGGCCAGACCCCTCCGACAACCGTCCGGGGCCTTCGCGGGGTACCGTCCGGCGCCGCCTGCCGGGGCGGCTTCCGCGAGCCCTCCGTACGCCGCGCCCGCCCCACCCCCCGCCGGACCTGCGTCGAGCCCCTCGCCGTACCCGCCTCCCGGCCGTCGCCCGACCTGCCGCCGGCCCCGCCGTGTCCGCCGGCCGGACCCCCGCCGTGTCCGCCGCGCCAACGCGGGCCGGGTGGTCCGGCTTTCGGATCGGGGAGTGTCCCTGGAATAGTGCCCCCCGATGTTCAGCATCCCTGGGCTTCCCGCAACGGGGGCGAATCGGGGGACGACAAGTGGGGCGCGGAGTGCCGGAACTCGTACTGGAATTGAATGGCAGAACCTGGACGCTCGATCCGTCCAGGTCGTACACGCTCGGACGTGATCCACAGGGGGACCTGACGTTCGAAGACGCCCGGGTCTCGTGGCGGCACGCCACGATCAGCTGGAGCGGGCGCGACTGGGTCGTCGAAGACCACGGCAGCACCAACGGCACCTATGTGCACGGCACCCGGGTGCAGCGGACGGAGATCGGGCCCGGCACCGAGGTACGCCTCGGCAACGCCCAGGACGGGCCGAGGATCGGCGTCGGCGCCGCCGCCCCGGCCCCGCAGCGGGCCCAGGCCGGACAGGCCCAGCAGGCGCCGGCGTACCAGCCACCCGCACCGCAGGCCCAGCAGGCTCCGTACCAGCCGGCCGCCCCGTACCAGCCGCCGGCCGCCCCGTACCAGCCTCCCGTCGCGCCCGTGCCGCAGCAATCCTGGCAGCGGCAGCCGCAGGACCGGGGGGCGCATGACCCGGGGGCGAGCGTCCCTCGCCAGCAGGGCCACGCGGCGGACGCCGGTGGGCCGGTGCACAGCGACCGCAGCCCCACCACCTTCCACCAGCTGGCGCTGGGCCGGGTCATGCGCATCGGCCGTGCCCTGGAGAACGAACTGGTCGTCTCCGACCTCCAGGTCTCACGCCACCACGCCGAGTTCCACGCGACCCCCGACGGCCGCTTCGAGATCCGCGACCTCGGCTCGCACAACGGCACCTACGTCAACGGCCAGCAGCTCCAGAAGTCCGGCTCCGCGCTCCTCGGGCCGAACGACATCGTCGCCGTCGGCCACTCCACCTTCCGGCTGGTCGGCGACCGGCTGGAGGAGTTCGTCGACACCGGCGAGGTCTCCTTCTCCGCCCGCCACCTCACCGTGACGGTCGACGGCGGCAAGCAGATCCTCAAGGACGTCTCCTTCGGCATCCCCGAGAAGTCGCTGGTCGCGGTCATCGGCCCGTCCGGCTCCGGCAAGTCCACCCTGCTCAAGGCGCTCACCGGCTACCGGCCCGCCGACCAGGGCGACGTCCTCTACGACAACCGTGACCTCTACAAGCAGTTCGCCGAGCTGCGCCAGCGCATCGGGCTCGTGCCGCAGGACGACATCCTGCACAAGGAGCTCACGGTCACCAAGGCGCTGAAGTACGCGGCCAAGCTCCGCTTCCCCGCCGACACCACGGCGGCCGAGCGTCAGGCCCGCATCCACGAGGTCCTCGTCGAGCTGAAGCTCGACATTCACAAGGACAAGATGGTCACGTCCCTCTCCGGCGGCCAGCGCAAGCGGGTTTCGGTCGCCCTGGAGCTGCTGACCAAGCCGTCGTTGCTGTTCCTGGACGAGCCGACCTCGGGCCTCGACCCGGGCATGGACCGCGACGTGATGCAGCTGCTGCGCGGCCTCGCCGACGACGGCCGTACGGTTCTCGTCGTCACCCACTCCGTGGCCGAGCTGGCGATCTGCGACAAGCTGCTCGTCATGGCGCCCGGCGGTGCGGTGGCGTACTTCGGTCCGCCGGAGGAGGCGCTCAACTTCTTCGGCTACGACACCTGGGCCGACGTCTTCTCCGCGTTCGAGAACTACCGGGACTACGACTGGGCCGGCCGCTGGCGCGGCTCGCAGCACTACCAGCTGTATGCCGCCGACATCGACGCCGTCGCCGCGCAGCCCGTCACCATGGCACCGCCGCAGCAGCTGCGCCCGCCCAAGCCGCAGAGCTGGCCGACGCAGCTGTGGACCCTGATCCGCCGGTACGTCTCGGTCATCGTGTCCGACAAGTTCTTCCTGGGCCTGATGGTCGTGCTGCCCGTGGTCCTGGGTGCCCTCAGCGTGGTCATCCCGGCCAAGCTCGGCCTGGCCGCCCCTGCCGACCCCCAGAAGTTCAACGGCAAGGCCGGTCCGATCGTGATGGTCCTCGCGGTCGGCATCAGCCTCGCCGGTGCGGCGAACTCCGTAAGAGAGCTGATCAAGGAACGCGTCATCTACGAACGGGAACGGGCCACCGGCCTCTCCCGGTCCGCGTACCTGATGTCCAAGGTCATCGTCCTCGGCGTGATCACGGTGCTGCAGGGCGTCATCATCTGCGCCATCGGTCTCTCCGGCCGACAGCTGCCGGAGGAAGGGCTCGTCATGCCGCCGGCCGTCGAGGTCTGTGTCTCGATCACGGCGCTCGGCTTCACCTCGATGATGGTCGGCCTCGTGATCTCCTCGCTGGTGAAGACCGCCGAGAAGACCATGCCTCTGCTCGTCATGTTCGCGATCGTGCAGGTCGTCTTCACCGGGGTGCTCTTCCAGATCTTCGACTCTCCCGGCCTGGAGCAGCTCGCCTGGCTGGCACCGTCCCGCTGGGGCGTGGCCGCGGCGGGCACCACGCTCGACCTCTCCCGCCTCATGCCGCCGTGGGACCCCGAGCACCCCACCGTTCTGGACCCGCTCTGGGAGCACTCGGCGGGCATGTGGGCCACCGACCTCGTGGTGCTGCTGGCGCTCGGTGTCGTCTGCGGCTTCGCGGTCGCCCGGCTGCTGCGCCGCCACGAGCCCGAGGTCATGCGCAAGTAGCGGACACCCTCGCGTTCCCGGGCCGTGACCCGGTACGCGAACGCGCCGCAGGGCGGCACCCCGAGTGGGGTGCCGCCCTGCGGCGTTTCAGCCGTGCTCAGGCCCTGGGCCCGCGGTCGTACCGCGAGGAGCCGGTCAGTACGCGCTGTCGACGTTGTCGATCGAGCCGTACTTGTCGGCCGCGTAGTTGGCCGAGGCGGTGATGTTGGCGACCGGGTCGTACTGGCTGTGGACCGTGCCGGCGACGTGGTAGTAGTCGAAGGTCGGCTTGATGATCTGGAGCAGACCGATCGACGGGACGCCGTTCCGGGCGTTGATGTCCCAGTCGTTGATGGCCTGCGGGTTACCGCTGGACTCGCGGATGATGTTGCGGTGCAGCCCCTCGTACGTACCGGGGATGCCCTTCGCCTTCATGATCGCGAGGGATTCCTGGATCCAGCCGTTCAGGTTGTCGGCGTAGACCGGCTTCCGCTCGGCGGAACGGCTCGTGGTCTCGCCGGACGAGCGCTTCGCGGCGTCGGCCTTCGCCCGGTCCGCGGCCTTGACCTTCGCCTCGGCCTCGGCACGCTCCGCGGCCTTCGCGTCGGTCAGGGCCTTGGCGTCGGCCACGGCCTTCTTCCGGGCGGCCTCGTCCTTCGCCCTGGCGGCGTCGGCGGCCTTGACCAGCTTGGCGGCGGTGGTGTTCTGCTCGATCACGCTGTCCTGCACAGCCTTGGCCCGGGCCGAGTCGGCTCCCGACGCGAAGACGACCGGGGACGCCGCCACGGAGGCGTTGGTGCTCTCGGCCTGCGCGTTGCTCGGAACCAACGAGAACGTCAGGGCGGCGACACCCAGCGCGGAGACGCCGGCGGCGGAGAGCTTCTGCGTCTTGTTCAGACGACGGGTTCGGTCGAATATGCGGGACGCGGACATCACAGACGTACCTCTTCGAGTCGTGGGTGCCCCTCGCGGGACACGGAGACGGAGAGTGGCGGTGCGCCTCTCTGTCAGGTGGACAAGTGCAATTCTTAGCGACCGCAAAATGCCCTGGCAAAGGTGTGACGTACGAAGCCAAGTAGTGGATCAGAGTCTTATGTCCGTTTCGTGGAAGCCCGTCATGACCGGCTAAATCGCCTCTATTCATCCACTAACAGGCTTCGTACGTGACGTGAGTCCTATGCGTGGGCTCACATGGCCGGACCATCGATCTGACTGTGCGTTGCAAGAGCAACTCACACTGTCAGGGGTTGTCCCGGCGGCGCGGAGGAAGGTCCCGACGACGGACGGCGCCGGGCGCACGCCCCGGGTGCGCCCGGGGCCCGGGCCCACGGACCTACGCCCGAAGACCCCGGCCGACGCCGTCCACAGGCCGATACCGGCCTCGCGCGCCGCCGGTACCGTGAGGCGTATGAGCCACCTCCGACCGTCGGGTCTCGCCGCCGTGAGCGCCGCGCTGCTCGCGATGAGCCGGCAACTGGACGTGCGCGACGTCCTCAAGACGATCGTCGCCTCCGCCCGCGAGCTGCTCGACGCCGAATACGCGGCCCTGGGCGTCCCCGACGACCACGGGGGCTTCGCCCAGTTCGTCGTCGACGGCGTCAGCGACGAACAGTGGAAGGCGATCGGCCCGCTGCCCCGGCAGCACGGCATCCTCGCCGCGATGCTCCACGAGGCGAAGCCCGAGCGGCTCAGCGACGTCCGCGAGGACCCCCGCTTCGGCGGCTGGCCCGACGCCCACCCCGACATGTCGGACTTCCTCGGCCTGCCCATCCAGGACGGCGACGAGACCATCGGCGCCCTCTACCTCGCCAACAAGAAGTGCCCCAAACCCGAGGGAAGCTGCGGCTTCACCGCCGAGGACGAGGAACTCCTCTCGATCCTCGCCCAGCACGCGGCCATCGCCCTCACCAACGCCCGCCTCTACGAACGCAGCCGCGAGCTCACCATCGCCGAGGAGCGCTCCCGCCTCGCTCACGAACTGCACGACGCCGTCAGCCAGAAACTCTTCTCCCTGCGCCTCACCGCCCAGGCCGCCGCCGCCCTGGTGGACCGCGACCCCGCACGCGCCAAGGGCGAGCTCCAGCAGGTCGCCGCCCTCGCCGCCGAGGCCGTGGACGAACTCCGCGCCGCCGTCGTGGAACTCCGCCCCGCCGCGCTCGACGAAGACGGCCTCGTGGCCACCCTCCGTACCCAGGTCCAGGTCCTCGACCGGGCCCAGAGCGCACGGGTCACCTTCGGGAGCGACGGAGTACGCGCACTGCCCGCCGCCCAGGAGGAGGCGCTGCTCCGGGTCGCGCAGGAGGCCCTGCACAACGCGCTGCGCCACTCCGGCGGCGCCCGCGTCACCGTCGCCCTGACCCGGCGCGGCGCGGCCACCGTGCTGCGGATCACCGACGACGGCCAGGGCTTCGACCCCACGGCGGTCCGGGAAGCCGGCCGGCACCTCGGCCTCGTCTCGATGAGCCACCGCGCGCACAGCGTCGGCGGCACCCTCAACGTGGAATCGGCGCCCGGCAAGGGCGCCACGATCGAGATGGAGATCCCCGGTGGCTGACAAGACCATCCGCGTGCTGCTGGTCGACGACCACCAGGTGGTACGGCGCGGACTGCGCACGTTCCTGGAGGTGCAGGACGACATAGAGGTCGTCGGAGAGGCCGCCGACGGCGCCGAGGGCGTCGCCCAGGCCGAGGAGCTCCGCCCCGACGTGGTGCTGATGGACATCAAGATGCCCGGCATGGACGGCATAGAGGCGCTGCGCAAGCTCCGCGAGCTGGCCAACCCGGCGCGGGTCCTCGTCGTCACCAGCTTCACCGAGCAGCGGACCGTCGTCCCCGCGCTGCGCGCCGGAGCCTCCGGCTACGTCTACAAGGACGTCGACCCCGACGCCCTGGCAGGCGCCATCCGCTCCGTCCACGCGGGCCACGTCCTGCTCCAGCCCGAGGTGGCGGGGGCGCTCCTCGCCCAGGAGGACAGCGGCGGCGGTACGGGCCGGGGCACCACCCTCACCGAGCGTGAGCGCGAAGTGCTCGGCCTCATCGCGGACGGCCGGTCCAACCGCGAGATCGCCCGCGCGCTGGTGCTCTCCGAGAAGACCGTCAAGACCCACGTCTCGAACATCCTGATGAAGCTGGACCTGGCCGACCGCACCCAGGCCGCCCTCTGGGCCGTACGCCACGGAATGGCGGGCTGACCCGGGGCGGCCCACCGGCACCCGGCGGACCCGGCGCGACGGAGAACGCCGGCCCGACGGAGAGCGTCGGCGCGACCCGGGCAGCCTGGGCGGCGAGGAAGGCCGCCCCGGCCCGGAGGCGGTTACCGCCGCCCCCGCTCACCCTCCTCCACGTACGCGTTGTACGCGGCCACCTGCGCCCTGCGCGCCACCCGCTCCACCGGGCGCAGCGCCTCGCCCCGGGCCGCGATCTCGGAGGCGCTCACCGCACCGCCGTGCCCGTTCTCGTGCGCCAGCGTGATCAGCAGACCCACCCGCTGGGCCAGCTCCAGTACGCGCACCGCCCGGGGCGGGTACCCCGGCGCCAGCACCTCGCGCCCGCGCTCCGCCCGGGCCCGGTAGGCGTCGAGGGCCGCCTCGGCCACCGGCCCGGAACCCGCCACGTCCAGCCGCGACAGCAGCGCCGTCGCGTCCCGCAGCGCCTCCGCGAGCTCCCGCTCCGCCTCACCGAGCGACGGCACGTCCGCCGGCGGGGCCTCCCGCACGGGTGTCACCCGCCACACCACCTCGACGTGCAGATCGCCGGGCGGCCCCGCCTCGCTCACCTCCGGCACCAGCCCGTACGCGGCCCCGGAGGCGACCACCGCCTCCTCGGCCTCCAGCGCCCGCGCGTTGAACTCCGGCGGACCGCTCAGCCCCAGCGGATGCCCCGGGGCCGGCAGCGCCACCCGGTAACCCGTCACCCCCAGCCCCCGCAGCCGCCCCAGCGCCAGCGTGAGCCCGACGGGCCCCGCCTCACCGGGCAGTCCCTCGACGCGGTGCACCGCGTCCTCTTGGACGATCGCGTCCACCGCGTCGTCCGGTGACACGAGTCCGGCGAGCAGCGCGTTTCCCCAGGCGGCAAGAAGCCCTGAGCGTGGTTCCGAAAGCATGGGAACAGCCTAAGAGCTGCCGCGCTCTCCCCGGCGGGAACGGACCTCGCGGCCGGAGCACTCCCGGGGTGGCGTAAGTTTTGCGTGGGAGCTGTGCCCTCCGGCACGCGACGATCTCGACACTGCATGGGGAGACAACGCGCTCATGAGCGATGTACTGGAGCTGGTGGACGTATCCGTGGTCCGCGACGGACGCGCTCTGGTGGAAGACGTCTCCTGGTCGGTCAAGGAGGGGGAGCGCTGGGTCATCCTCGGCCCGAACGGCGCCGGCAAGACGACGCTGCTCAACATCGCCTCCAGCTACCTCTTCCCGTCCACCGGAACCGCCAGGGTCCTCGGCGAGCAGCTCGGCGGGGTCGGCACCGACGTCTTCGAACTCCGCCCGCGCATCGGCATCGCCGGTGTCGCGATGGCCGACAAGCTCCCCAAGCGCCTCACCGTCCTGCAGGCGGTCCTCACCGCCGCGTACGGCATGACGGCGACCTGGAACGAGAGCTACGAGGAGGTCGACGAGCAGCGCGCCCGCGCCTTCCTCGACCGCCTCGGCATGAACGACTACCTCGACCGCAAGTTCGGGACCCTCTCCGAGGGCGAGCGCAAGCGCACCCTGATCGCCCGCGCGATGATGACCGACCCCGAACTACTCCTGCTCGACGAGCCCGCCGCCGGACTCGACCTCGGCGGACGCGAGGACCTGGTGCGCCGGCTCGGCCGCCTCGCCCGCGACCCGTACGCCCCCTCCATGATCATGGTGACCCACCACGTCGAGGAGATCGCGCCGGGATTCACCCACGTCCTGATGATCCGGCAGGGCAAGGTGCTCGCCGCCGGCCCCATGGAGACCGAGCTCACCTCGCGCAACCTCTCCCGCTGCTTCGGCCTGCCGCTCGTCGTCGAGCACCAGGGCGACCGCTACACCGCGCGCGGACTGCCCCTGTCGTAGGGCCTCCCGTCCGAAAGGCCCCGGGCGGTCTCCGGCTGATCGGGACCGGACACCCCTGGCCGGATCCCGCCCCACAGGGCCCCTGTCCCTGGGGCACATGCGGTCCTACCATGACGACATGGACGCGTGGGTGTGGTGGCTGATCGCGGCGGTGGGGCTGGGAATTCCCCTGGTCCTCACCGCCATGCCGGAGTTCGGGATGTTCGCGGTGGGCGCGGGCGCGGGGGCGATCGTCGCCGCCCTCGGCGGCGGGATCGTGGCCCAGGTGCTGGTCTTCGTCGTCGTCTCCGTCGCGCTGGTCGCCGTGGTGCGGGTGGTCGCCGCGCGCCACCGGGGAGACGGCCCTCAATTCTCCTCGGGAATCGACGCGTTGAAAGGCCGCCAGGCCGTCGTGCTCGAACGCGTCGACGGCGGGGGCGGACGCATCAAGCTGGCGGGCGAGGTCTGGTCGGCCCGCGCGCTCGACGAGACCCAGAGCTTCGAGCCTGGCCAACAGGTCGACGTCGTCGACATCGACGGGGCCACCGCCGTCGTCATGTGACCGAACCGGCCACGCGGCAGGGCGAGTTCTGCGACACTCGAAGTCGATCATGTCGACTCGCCCGGTCCGAAGCAGTGAGAGTGCGACCCGATCACCAGGATCCGTCGGCTATCGAAGGGCTTGAGGCACACGATGCAACCGGTCATCATCGTCCTGATCATTTTGGTGGTGCTCGTCTTCATCGCCCTGATCAAGACGATCCAGATCATCCCGCAGGCCAGCGCCGCCATCGTCGAGCGTTTCGGGCGCTACACCCGCACGCTGAACGCGGGGCTGAACATCGTCGTCCCGTTCATCGACTCCATCCGCAACCGCATCGACCTCCGTGAGCAGGTCGTGCCCTTCCCGCCGCAGCCGGTGATCACCCAGGACAACCTGGTCGTCAACATCGACACGGTCATCTACTACCAGGTGACCGACGCCCGCGCCGCGACGTACGAAGTCGCCAGTTACATCCAGGCGATCGAGCAGCTCACCGTCACCACCCTCCGCAACATCATCGGCGGCATGGACCTGGAGCGGACCCTGACCTCCCGCGAGGAGATCAACGCGGCCCTGCGCGGCGTGCTCGACGAGGCCACCGGCAAGTGGGGCATCCGCGTCAACCGCGTCGAACTCAAGGCCATCGAGCCGCCCACCTCCATCCAGGACTCGATGGAGAAGCAGATGCGCGCCGACCGGGACAAGCGCGCCGCGATCCTCACCGCCGAAGGCATCCGGCAGTCCCAGATCCTCACCGCCGAAGGCGAGAAGCAGTCCTCGATCCTGCGCGCCGAAGGTGACGCCAAGGCCACGGCCCTGCGCGCCGAGGGCGAGGCCCAGGCCATCCGGACGGTCTTCGAGTCCATCCACGCGGGGGACCCGGACCAGAAGCTCCTCTCGTACCAGTACCTCCAGATGCTTCCGAAGATCGCCGAGGGGGACGCCAACAAGCTCTGGATCGTGCCCAGCGAGATCGGCGACGCCCTCAAGGGCCTCAGTGGTGCCTTCGGCAACCTCGGTGGCGGAGCCCCCGGATTCAACACCGGTGGGGCCGGCGGCGGCCCGGGCAAGGAGCGCCGCGAGGAGCCCCCGGTCGACTGACCCGCCACCCCGGGTGCACGGCCGGGGAGCGCGGCCGGACGGCGGAACCCCCTTCACGGGGCCCGCGTCCGGCCCGCCCCGGGGCTTCGTGCATGATCGGTGCGGCACCCCGACCTTCATGGCGGGGATGCGTCACCGATCACCGAAGGAGTGGCATGTCCCTCTGGGAAATGCTCGCCGTCCTCGCCGCCGGCACCGCCGCGGGAACGATCAACACCATTGTCGGATCAGGTACGTTGATCACCTTCCCGGTACTGCTCGCCGTCGGCCTGCCGCCGGTCACCGCCACCGTCTCCAACGCCCTCGGCCTCGTGCCCGGCTCAGTCAGCGGGGCCATCGGGTACCGCGCGGAGCTCAAGGGCCAACGCTCACGCATCATCAGACTGGGCATCAGCTGCCTGGTCGGCGGACTCGCCGGAGCCACGCTCCTGCTGGCCCTGCCGTCGACCGCCTTCGAGACGATCGTCCCGGTTCTGGTCACCCTCGCCCTCGTACTGATCGTGCTCCAGCCACGCATCAGCAAGGCCGTGCAGCACCGCCGTGAACGCTCCGGCACCCCCGCCCACCCCGAGGGCGGCCCCCTGCTCGCCGTCGGCCTCGTCCTCGCCAGCGTCTACGGCGGCTATTTCACCGCCGCCCAGGGAATCATCTACCTCTCCCTGATGACCATGCTGATCGACGACACCATCCAGCGCCTCAACGCCGTCAAGAACGTCCTGGCCGCCGTCGTCAACAGCGTCGCCGCGCTCTTCTTCCTCTTCGTCGCCGACTTCGACTGGACCGCGGTCCTCCTCATCGCGGTCGGCTCGACCATCGGCGGCCAGATCGGCGCCCGGGTCGGCCGCCGCCTCAGCCCCACCGTGCTGCGCTCCCTCGTGGTGGCGGTCGGACTCTGCGCCCTCGTCCAGCTGCTGCTCCGCTGACACACGGAAGCCCGTCTCCCCCATGGAGACGGGCTTCCGGTACGCCATCAGGCGTATGCCGATCGGACACGACCGGCTGACTCAGGACATGCGCGGCGGGCTCAGGCAGCGGTACGGTCCAGCCAGTCCGGCAGCGAGGAACGGTCGGCCGACGCCATCGCCAGCAGCATCGCCTCGGCCGGAGAGGGGACGAACGGCTGGCGCAGCAGGGGCATCTCCGCCTGCTCCGGCGTCCGGGCCGCTTTGCGGTGGTTGTCCTCCGCGCAGGAGGCCACGGTGTTCAGCCAGGTGTCCTGGCCGCCCTGGGCGCGCGGCACGACATGGTCCACGGTGGACGCCCGCCGCCCGCAGTACGCGCAACGGTGCTGGTCACGTATGAGGACCCCCCGTCTCGACCACGGCGCCTGTCTTCGGAACGGCACGCGTACGAACCTGCAGAGCCTGATCACGCGGGGCACCGGGATGTCGACGGCGGCACCACGCATGCGCAGGCCGGGATCCGCCTGCTCGACGACCGCCTTGTCCGTCAGGACGAGGACCACCGCACGATTGAGGGTCACCGTCGACAGCGGCTCGAAGCTCGCGTTGAGGACCAGCGTGTCACGCATCCTGCCCACCTCCCTTGTGCCGCCCGCCCCCCGGCGGGCCCGGACCAACTCTGGCTGGGCGGGCCGTGTGGGACAACGCAATAAAAGTGCCCTGCCCAGATCTCTCCAAGACCGGGGCAGGGCAAACGGGAGAAGAACGCTCAGCTTTCGGGAGAGGCGTACTCACCGATCAACTGCGCGCGTCCCAGCGTGTGGAAACGCAGATTGAATCCGACCGCGGCGGGGGAAGTGTCGCTGTCCGTCCCGAGCTTCTCCGTGTCCACGGCGTACACCGTGAAGACGTAGCGGTGGTTCTCGCCGGCCGGCGGGGCGGCACCGCCGAAGTCCTTCGACCCGTAGTCGTTGCGTGCCTGCACGGCTCCTTCGGGCAGCCCGGCGAAGGCACCGCTGCCCGCGCCGGCCGGCAGCTCGGTGACCGAGGCCGGGATGTCGAACAGCACCCAGTGCCAGAAGCCGCTGCCGGTGGGCGCGTCCGGGTCGAAGCACGTCACGGCGAAACTCTTCGTCCCGGGCGGGAATCCCTCCCAGCGCAGCTGCGGGGACGTGTTGCCCCCCGCGTGCACCTGCGCGTCCGCGAGCACGGCGCCGGGCGCGAGATCGTCGCTCACCACGCGGAACGCGGGCACCTCGGGGTGGAAGTCGTGGGGGAGCGGGGGCTTCTTCGCTTCGGTCACAGCAACACCTTTCCTGGGGGCCGGTCCCGGTGGGCACTCCCCACCGGGACCGGGACGTCTCCGACGGATCATGCCGGACACGCCCCGGGGCGCCCACACGACCCGGCGGACGGCCTCAGGGGGAGAGGTGTCAGTGTCGGTATTCGGCCATGATCCGCCGGACGCCGCTCACAGCCAGTTGCGCTGACCGCCCACCTGGGCGAGCCACTGGTTGAGGTAGGCGGCCCAGTCCGTCTGGTGGAAGTCGTCGAAACCGACCCGGAAGGAGCGGTACGAGTCGCTGCCCTCGCTGAACAGCCCCGCCTTCTTGTCCATCTCCAGGATGACGTCCATCTCGCGGTCGTCGGCGACGAAGGACAGCTCGACCTGGTTCAGGCCGCGGTACTGCTGCGGCGGTACGAACTCGATCTCCTGGTAGAACGGCAGCTGCTGGCGCGTCCCCCGGATGTGACCGCGCTCCATGTCGGCGCTGCGGAAGCGGAAGCCGAGCTGTCCGAACGCGTCCAGGATCGCCTGCTGGGCGGGGAGCGGGTGGACGTTGATCGGGTCCAGGTCACCGGAGTCCAGCGCGCGGGCGATGTCCAGCTCCGTCGTCACCCCGATGTTCATGCCGTGCAGGTTCTGCCCCGCGAACGTGGTGATGGGCGTCTCCCACGGGATTTCCAGCCCGAACGGCACCACGTGGACGGCACCGGCCTGCACCTCGAACGCACCGCCGATCCGCAGCTTGGTGAACTCGATGTCCTGCTTGACCTCCTGGTCGTTCCCCTCCACCTCGACCCGCGCCTGCAGGCCGACCGAGATCCCCTGGATCTGCTGGGCGACGGAACCGCCCTGGACACGCACCTCGCCCTGGACGACGCCACCGGGGACGACGTTGAGCTCGACGAGCTCCGTCTCCACCGACGCGCCGCCGGCGCCGATGCTCGCGAGCAGCCGCTTGAAGCCCATGGTTTCTCCTTATAGGTGTCTGACCCCTACATACGCGCCCTGACGGTAGCCGGTTCCCCCCACGGTTCCGCCGGTACCCTCGGTCGCCATGGACGCAGCCCAGGACCGTATGCCGCTGACGCGTGACTTCTTCGACCGCGACGTCCTGGACGTCGCCCCGGACCTGCTCGGCCGCACGCTGGTACGACGCACCGCCGACGGGCCCATCGAACTGCGCCTCACCGAAGTGGAGGCGTACGCGGGCGAGATCGACCCCGGATCGCACGCCTTCCGCGGCAGAACGGCCCGCAACGGCGTGATGTACGGCCCGCCGGGTCACGCCTACGTCTACTTCACGTACGGAATGTGGCACTGCTTGAACCTGGTGTGCGGTCCGGAGGGGTGGGCGAGCGGGGTGCTGCTGCGGGCCGGCGAGATCCGCACCGGCGCCGATCTGGCCCGCCCCCGTCGGCTTTCGGCCCGCAACGACCGGGAACTGGCCAAAGGACCGGCGCGTCTGGCGACGGCCCTCTCGATCGACCGGGGCCTCGACGGAACCGATGCCGTCGCCGGCCCGCCGGAGCCGATGTCCGTCCTGTACGGCACCCCACCACCCCGCGAGCAGGTGCGGAACGGTCCGCGCACCGGAGTGGGGGGCGACGGCGCCCATCAGCCCTGGCGCTTCTGGATCGACGGCGATCCGACCGTGAGCCCCTACCGCGCCCACGCCCCGAGGCGGCGCCGGACTTGACGCGGCCTCGGGCAGCCCCTAATGTGGTCCGAGCCGCTTTACACGGGTGCAGTGGTCGGACCGGTCCTTCGGGCCCATGCCGATCGGCCCCAATGTGGCCAACCACTACCTTCGATCCGCCCTGACGGGTGCGAATTCGGCATGTCCGAATTTCGCTTCGAACGCTCGATTATGAGTCGTCAAGGAAATGGACTACGGTAGCGGCACGCCGAAAGGAAGCCGAAAGGCGACCACAGGCAAAGGCCCCCGACAGGCCACCGGAATCAAATTCGGACCGGAAACGGAACGAAAGAGACTCTGATAGAGTCGGACTCGCCGGAAAGGGAAGCGCGAAAGCGAAGAACTGGAAAGCGGAAATCGCTTGACCCGCTTCGACCGGGAATCGGACCGATAAGAGTCTGATAGAGTCGGAAACGCAAGAACGAAGGGAAGCGCCCGGAGGGCCCCGGTGAAACGGGACCGAAGGAAGCGTCCGTTCCTTGAGAACTCAACAGCGTGCCAAAAGTCAACGCCAGATATGTTGATACCCCGGCCTGCTTCGGCAGGTTGGTGGTTCCTTTGAAAAGTCCTACCGGTGCTTAACGGTCCGGTGGGCAACAACAGCGAGGACGCTGTGAACGACCGGTCATATTCCGACCTGGTCGTTCCGCTCTCGTGTTGTGATCCCGATTACGGGAAAACATTCACGGAGAGTTTGATCCTGGCTCAGGACGAACGCTGGCGGCGTGCTTAACACATGCAAGTCGAACGATGAAGCCTTTCGGGGTGGATTAGTGGCGAACGGGTGAGTAACACGTGGGCAATCTGCCCTTCACTCTGGGACAAGC